>JAVRCH010000168.1:0-27415 GCA_034530795.1 Nostoc sp. DedQUE12a | reverse complement strand
GATGCCTTGGGGAGGGGCGGTTTTGGCTTTAGACAAAACTGGGGTGGGGTAACGCGGATCTTGATGGTAAGTGAGATAGCTGAATATCACATCTTTACAAGGGTTTGACGTTAAGTTGACACCAATGGCTTTCCGGCCCACCCCACAATATAAGACTCATATTTGATTTCTGAAAAAATTCAGTACAACTCAAAGAGACTTCTTGACTATTGCCTATTGCCTCCTACGCAAATAAGTTCAGAAATCAAATCGGATTGCTATATTAGATAATTTATTTCTTGGAGTTCCCTTAACTGAACCGTATTGGATTATCAAGCAAAATCAATAAAAAAGGTGCGTTATCCCAAAGGTCAACGCACCTTACCAAAACTGAATTTTGTATTCTTCAAGTGGTGTATTCTGCGTTAATCCTCACGTAGTCATAACTCAAATCACAACCCCAAGCTTTACCTGTACCATGACCATTGCCAACGCTGACGGAAATTAATACTGTATCCTCTTCGAGATAAGCACCCTTAGCTGCTTGTTTCAAATAGGCGCTGGCTGCTGCACGATCAAATGGTAATGGTTGCCCATTTTCTAACATTAAGAAATTTCCTAACTTAATTTGCAGATTTTCTAGCTCAAAGGGCACACCTGCGCGTCCGGCGGCGGCGGCGATACGCCCCCAATTGGGGTCACGTCCAAAGATTGCAGATTTAACTAAGGAAGAACCTGCGATGGTTTTGGCTATTTGTCTGGCTGAGAGTTCATCATGGGCACCAGTCACTTCCACTTCTATGAGACAGGTTGCACCTTCACCATCACGAGCGATCGCTTTGGCTAAATGCTGGCAAACTGCTGTTAACATTGCTTCTAATCTCTCTGACTCTGCACCCACTTCTGTAATTGCTGGGGTGCGAGATTGACCGTTTGCCAGGGCAATTAAGCTGTCGTTAGTACTCGTGTCACCATCCACGGTAATGGAATTAAAGCTTCTATCAGCTGCCCTAACTAACATTTGCTGCCAAAGGGCTGGCGAAACAGCTGCATCGCAAGTCACAAATGCCAGCATGGTTGCCATGTTGGGGTGAATCATGCCCGAACCTTTGGCAATACCGCCAATTCGCACGGGGCGATCGCCTATAGTTGTCTCTAAGGCAATGGATTTTGTGACTAAATCTGTAGTGATAATCGCACCTGCGGCGGCATCTGAGCCTGTTTGGGATAATGCTGCTACTAGCTTGGGAATCCCACTTCGCAAAGCATCCATCTTAATACGTTGACCAATCACCCCAGTAGACGCCAACAACACGGATTCAGAAGGAATGTTCAGTGCTTGAGCTATTGTCATCCCAGATTCTAAAGCATCTATCCAGCCTTCATTTCCTGTAGCGGCGTTTGCTTGTCCGGCATTGCAAAGGATAGCACGAGCGCTATGTTTAGCTTGCAAGCGTTGGCGACAATATTCCACACAAGCAGCTTTCACCTGGCTAGTGGTGAATACACCAGCTGCGATCGCTTCCACATCTGAAAATATTAAAGCTAAATCCGGCAACCCCGAAGGCTTCAGCCCTGCGGTAATTCCCGCCGCTTGATACCCCCTTGGTGCTGTGATGCCACCTGTTATTTTTTGCCAATCTGCCATGATTGTCCCCCACAACCTGCTGAGTGCTGAGTTAGGAGTTAAGAGTTAAAAGTTAAGAGTTAGGAGTTAGGAGTTAAAAGTTAAGAGTTATTCTCCCCTGCTTTTGCTGATCCTTCATCTCGGCATCTCCGTCATTTCCCTTATCTCCCCACTCCCTACTCCCTACTTTCTAGTTGCTTTTACTGTGAGTTTATTTGCTGATGGCAATAAATAATAATGCACCACTTGGCCGTTAGCATAATTATTTTTACGTTTCTTATGACGAAATTAAAATGCGAAAAAGGAGAGCTACTTAAGTCGCTCTCCAGATCATCAGGGTGCATCTACTTACCAGAGCATACCATTTTTGGTATGAGGGTTGTCACCAGTTCTATTATGAAGATTCTGTGAAGAAGCACCGGGAAAATACTTAGGTAGCATGGGGAGGTGTGGGAGGTGTGGGAGGTGTGGGAGGTGTGGGAGGATGGGGAAGCATTAATTCTCTTTCCCCCACACTCCCCTCTCTTCCCACACTCCCCTCTCTTCCCACACTCCCCACACTCCCCTCTCTTCCCACACTCCCCTCTCTTCCCACACTCCCCACACTCCCCACACTCCCCACACTCCCCAGTCCCCAGTCCCCACTCTACCCGTTGAGCTTTTTCTCCACCAATTCGTTAGTCAGCTTCGGATCGGCACGTTTGGCTGTCTTTTTCAAAACTTGTCCGACAAAGAAACCTTTGAGGTTGGTGTTACCGTTGCGATATTTTTCTAGTTCTTTGGGATTGGCGGCTATGACTTCATCAACGATGGGTTCTAGTACGGTAGGATCTGTAATTAGTTCTTGACCAGCAAAGGCTTTTTCTGGAGAAATACCACTGAGTAAATCTGGCAGCTTTTCTTTAGCTTGGGCGTTACTGATTTTGCCGTTTTCAATGCGGGTGATGACATCAGCTAAATTGCTGGGAGTCAGGGCGATTTCAGTGATACCGAGTTTTTGCTTGTTGAGGTATGCGGCGATATCTTGAGTAATCCAGTTAGCAGCAGCTTTGGGATTTGCACCAGCAGCGATCGCTGCTTCAAAATATTCTGATACAGGACGATCTTCTGTCAACACTCGCGCATCATAAGGTGAAAGCCCCAATTCATTTTCGTAATGATGGCGTTTTTGGGCTGGTAATTCTGGTAGTTCGCTACGCCATTTTTCTAACTGTTCGTTTGACACCTCAATCGGTGCTAAATCTGGTTCGGGGAAGTAGCGATAATCGCTGGAACCTTCCTTCACCCGCATACTACTTGTGCGTTGTGCGCCTTCTTCCCACAGGCGAGTTTCTTGGATGATGCGCTCCCCTGCTTCGATGGCTGCGATTTGCCGCTCAATTTCGTAGTCAATTGCGCGTTGGATGGCGCTAAAGGAGTTCATGTTTTTAATTTCTACTTTGGTGCCAAACTTCTCTTGTCCCACCGGACGCACGGAAATGTTGACATCGCAACGTAGAGATCCTTCTTGCATGTTTCCGTCGCTGACGCCGAGATACCGGACAATCCGCCGTAGTTCTTGGGCATATTCAGCAGCTTCGATTCCAGAACGCAAGTCTGGTTCCGAGACAATTTCTACTAACGGTACACCTGCGCGGTTGTAGTCTACCAGAGAATAGGAAGAACCGGAAAGGCGCTCGCTACCTGCGTGTACCAATTTTCCCGCATCTTCTTCCATGTGCAAACGCGTGATACCAATGCGTTTGCGAGTCGGGTTACCATCAGCATCTACCAACTCAATTTCTAACCAACCATGTTCCGCGATCGGTAAATCATATTGAGAAATTTGGTAATTTTTCGGTAAATCTGGATAAAAATATTGTTTACGGTCAAATTTGCTATATTTCGCGATTTGACAATTCAGCGCCAAACCAGCTTTGACGGCATACTCTAATACCTTTTGATTTAGTACAGGTAAAACCCCAGGTAAACCCATACAAACCGGGTCTATGTTAGTATTGGGGTCAGCGCCGAACGCGGTAGAGCTAGTAGAGAAAATCTTGGTATTAGTACTGAGTTGACAATGGGTTTCTAGACCAATAATCGCTTCGTACTCAGTTTTTACAGTTGTAGCAGAGGTCATAATATCACTGAATTTGGGCATAATCCTTTCTAGTGGTACTATTGTAGCGGCGTCTGGAGTGCCCTGAAGACGGTTAATTGGTGAATTATCCTGACTTGAAAAACTTAGTGTGGGTTAGCCATTAGTTATTGGCAAAAGACAAAGCGTAACAATTTACTACAGGATATTTCAATAAGTGTGAACTATACCCTTTAGGTCATGCTAACTACACAGAGAGCCTATTCTAATTCTGAATTCTGCAATACCATATAGTTGGACTAAATAAATGTTCCTCAAGGATTGGTTTGGTATTTCTTTGCAATACTTAACTAACCTCTAATTAAAAAAAATTAATATAGATTAAAAATAATAACTAACATCATAATTTATTAAGTTTATCAAGCTAAATTGAGAGTATGCTTAATCATTAGAAGTCTAGTTGAGAAATTAAGTAACTAGGTGCAAATAAAATTAAACATTTGTTTAGATGTTTAATACTAAAAACAAAATATATTTGTCCCAACTTACTAACTAGATTCTCAAATAAGGCGGTGAAAACCCGACCTCAAGCAAGCAATCATAACGAAAACAAAAGTAAACTTAACAAAATCACGGAACGATGATACAAAAAATTTTGCTGGCTGTATCGGGATTGGGACATGCGGAAGAAATGCTCAAAACCCTCAAAGAAATCCCTTCAATTCAATCTGCAAAAGTTACAGTTTTGCATGTTGTTCCTGCTCAAAGCACTGCTGCTACTATGACAGCTAAATGGGAAGATGGCGGTAAAATTTTAGCTAATGCTATTCAAACTTTAAACTTAGATCCTAGCCAGGTTTCTTCAATTTTGCGCGAAGGTGACCCCAAGGATGTCGTTTGTCAAGTAGCTGATGAAATCGACGCTGATTTAATTATTATGGGTTCACGCGGACTCAAGCGGCTACAATCGATTTTATCCAACTCCGTCAGCCAGTATGTTTTTCAGCTATCTTCTCGCCCCATGCTGCTTGTTAAGGATGACATTTATGTCAAAAGAATTAAGCGCATTATGGTGGCAATAGACAATTCTGATGCTGCGAAAAACTGCTTGAAATTGGCACTATTTTTGTTGCGAGACATTCAGGGTGGTGAGTTAATTTTGGCAAATATCGCTACAGATTTTGGCGGTAAAAAATCAGAAATAACTCAGGTTACTGCCGATAAAAATCCAGTTTTGGCAGCCGCAGTTGTAGAAGCTGAAAAATACGGCATCAAACCTCGTTGTTATATCAGCAGTGGCAAACCTGGTGAAGAAATTTGTCGGTTAGCAGAGGAGTTGAATGTAGACTTATTATTGCTCGGTTCTCCAGACCGTCGTCCATCCATCGCTAAGAGTTTTGTTGATATCGACCGACTCATTGGTGCTTCTTTGTCTGATTATGTTCGAGTCAATGCCACTTGTCCAGTATTGTTAGCACGAACCATCGCTTAAGGCAAAGAGTGCTGAGTATTAAAAATGTAGGACTTATACCAGAATTCAGAATCCAGAATTCAGAATCCAGAATGGGCTACGCCTCGCTGCGCTAACAGAATTGGAATACGCTTTCGTCCTAGCTACCAGACCTAGATGGTTTACTTCACGATTGTTGAAATCTGTTTTAGATAATAAATAAGCCAGATTTTGTCTCTACTACTGGGCACGTATATAAATAAAAACCCCTACATTATTAGTGTGGGGTTTTTATTTTATACACAAACTCTTAACTATCTTTTCCACCTTCGCGGCTAGCAGTTTGGATGTACAGAATTAATAAAAACACAGAGGGCACAAGTACGAACAAAATGCTCGCTACGAACCCCAGGTCATTAACTTGCATGGCAAGAAAGCCTCTCTTAAATTTCCAATCTACAACATTAGGATATCATCATCGATGGCAGAGTTGGCTGAAATTTTTTACTTGCTTAAATGCTAGCGAAGGATAATTTCAAAAAACTTAAGGCTTTGTAACCACACTGACAGGGCCATTTACTAAAGTTTGACAAGCAAGACGGTAATTTTCCGGCTTTTTCTTTAATTTTCGGTTCTCTACATCTGTACGGGGCGAAAGATTCTGTTGTCCTTCCACTATCTCGACAATGCAAGTGCCACATTGACCGTAGCCACCGCAATTGGTCATTTTGCCAATCAATGTATATATATCAATGTTATTTTGAATCGCTTTGAGCCGGAGATTTGCACCATCCGCCGCCACTACTTCTTTATTTTCTTTAACAAATTTGATATTACCCATAGTTGATTCCTCCTTGACTCTCGGCTTGGCTTTCAAGGCTTAATATTGACATGGCTTGACTCATATCTTACTTATTATAATAATTCATTACAAAATATTAATAAATGTTAATTTTATAAATATAGATCGTAAAAATAGGACAGGCATTGTACCTGTCCTAATAAAAAGATTGAAAAATCAATTAACTTACCTAAACCCTACGGCTGCTTGCCAAACGAAAGCGAGCAACAAAAAGAATACGGGAATAACTGGGAGAACATCCACTAAAGGATCGAAGATTTGGTAAGCTTCAGGCAGTTTTGCTAATAAAAGTGCTGCTTCCATGTTTGTTTAAATCCACCTATCCAACACAGCGTTAATAATTGAGAAATATCTTAACATGGTTTGGTCGTTGGTAATTTGTCATTAGTCATTGGTCATTGGTCATTAGTCATTAGTTATTAGTTATTTCTCCCCCCATCTCCCAATCTCCCAATCTCCCCATCTCCCTCAAGCCAATGACCAAATTCTGTGGTAAAGCGATCGCTTAATATTGCTTCTCTAATATGCTGGGTAAAGCGAATTAGTTCAGTAATATTGTGAATGCTTAACAAGGTGTAAGCTAAAATTTCTTGCGATCGCACTAAATGAGATACGTAAGCACGGCTGAAATTTTGACAAGTGTAGCAAGGACAAGTTTCATCTATGGGCGCAAAATCTTCACGAAACTTTGCATTTTTCAAATTCCAGCGATCGCCTTGAACTATTGCCGTCCCATGTCTAGCCCAACGCGTGGGGATTACACAATCAAATAAATCGACGCCAGAGGCAATGGCGATGGCCATTTCTCGATAAGTACCCACACCCATCAAGTAACGTGGTTTTTCGGGAGGTAGAAGTGGTGCTGTGACTTTGACAATCTCAGCCATCAATTCTGGTGGTTCTCCCACACTCACCCCACCAATGGCATATCCCGGCAAATCCAACTTAGCCAAAGCTTCAGCAGCACGACAGCGCAAATCTAAATATACGCCTCCTTGGACAATCGCAAATAACGCTTGGTCAGTGCGTTGATGAGCTGTTATGCAGCGTTCTAACCAGCGGTAAGTGCGATCGGTGGCAGTTTCTACCTCTTGGCGAGTAGCGGGGTAGGGCGGACATTCATCAAACGCCATGATCACATCTGCCCCTAGAGTATTTTGAATTTCAATGGAGCGTTCTGGTGTTAAGTTAATAATTTGCCCATCATGGGGCGAACGAAAAGTTACGCCATCTTCAGTAATTTTCCGCATTTCACTTAAACTAAAGACCTGAAACCCACCGGAGTCTGTGAGCATCGGCCCATTCCAACCCATAAATTTGTGCAATCCACCACCTCCAGCAACGATCGCTTCTCCTGGTTGCAAGTGAAGATGATAAGTGTTCGATAATATCATCTGTGCCCCAGTATCTCGTAGCTGAGAAGGGGTGATGGTTTTGACATTTGCTAGCGTCCCCACTGGCATAAATCTTGGGGTTTCTACAGGGCCATGAGGGGTAAAAAACACTCCTGCTCTAGCTTTTGTCTGACTACAGCAAGCAAGACATTGAAATGAAAAATTGGCACTCATACCATTTTGAATTTTTGAAGATGCGCTTATAGAACCTACGCAAAACTACATGATGTAGGGGCAATTCATGAATTGCCCCTACATCAATAAAGCGCAGCCTTACATAAAATTTATATAACAGTTGCTCAGCTAACGGCGTCTAAGTTACATATTCTCTAGTCAAGACTATCCTTTGCGAACAACTAAGGACAGCCCCCACGAGTGTTTTAGCTTAATTTAGAAAGAATCAGAACAGTCATCGTCAATTTCTGCATCCCATCTAGCTGAAAGTACTTGCTCCATCATCGCTTCTATGGCGCTGACATTGAAGCTTCGCTCCCGTCGTTCTTGCAAAGGGGTTGACCGAGGAATCAACCTCAGACACACTCCTTCTTGCATCAAATCAAAATAAGTTTCTTGTTCCGACGATTGTTTGAGTTCTAAATAGTCAAAACTACAAACATTCAAATATAGTGCGTGGTTAGCCACTAAGGTAGACCTTTGCGGGTTGGCAAAAACTTCCATCACATCCCCTTCACCCTCGCTCAGTACATTATCTTCTTGGGTGTAGATGTAGTGGACTCGACCTAAATCTGTCAGCAATCGCCGCATGTCGAGCTTATTCACAATGATGCCCGCGTTCACAATGCACGGAGCTGGTATGCTGGTGTCGGGTAGATGGTGAGTCATAGGGAAATAGCGATTGAGCTACGGAGAGTAGAAAACATAGGCTAAACAGTCATATTGAATAGCTTAATTTACTCCCTAATATCTTAAAAAATATCATTTGTGGGGCAATCGTCTATTGACAACCGTCTACTTCTTAGATAGCAATAGACTTTTTTCAGTGGTTGATTACCTTTCCACTATTGGCATTTTACCATGTTGAGGCTTTACTTAAAATCTGCGTTAGTGCTGGATATCCTCCAATTTAAAGATGTGGAGTTTTGCACCTATCGCCCAAGTCGAAATCAACTAATTTCTCGTTAAGTAATACAAAACACGAATTTTGCTCCTTGATGGAATTGTAACGTTTTTCAGCGGCTTTTTGTATAAAATGGCACTTTTAAAGATTGGATTACCACTGAGAACAGCATAACAAAATTTTCAGGGATAATCTCTAATGGAAGTAAATCTTATTTAAAGCTTTAAAGTCTCCGGATGTCATTTCTACTGAAACTCAGACTGTTATCGAGCAATTAACAATGTAACTCAAATGATGAAACAGCAACAATGGTGGAAAAACCTGCTGTTCGATTTGGCAGCGAGTATTATATTTTACACAGTTATTCCTTTGCCGTATTTGAATGGATTAGACTTTCGGGGAGTGGCGCGTCTTGCTTCAATTGTAGGGTTGATAATTGGGGGAATTTTAGGGTTAGCAGATACGGTGATGAATTACATTGGTATACCAGTGCTAACTCGTAGTGCGTTGGTAGTCAGTCTTTGGATTGCCATAACTGGAGGACTGCATTTGGATGGGGCAATGGATACTGCCGATGGCTTAGCAGTGGGCGATGCAAATCGGCGATTGGAGGTGATGGCAGATAGCGCCACAGGTGCCTTTGGGGCAATGGCAGCGATCGCCTTAGTACTATTAAAGATAACAGCCTTAACGGACATACCAGAAAACCGTTGGCTGATATTGATGGCTGCTTGTGGTTGGGGACGCTGGGGACAGCAAATAGCCATCGCTCGATATCCTTACCTAAAACCAACTGGCAAAGGTGCTTTTCACAAACAAGCCATTCGTTCTTACAAAGATTTATTACCGGGATTGTTGTTGCTGTTGAGTTTGAGTAGTTTAGTGTGGCTAATGGATAAACAGCAGTTATTTTTACCAATAGCAATGATACTTGCTGGAAGTGCGATCGCCACTTTCACAGCCGCCTGGTTCAACCACAAATTAGGCGGACACACAGGAGACACCTACGGTGCTGTCGTTGAGTGGACTGAAGCCCTATTTCTATGTGTATTGACTGCTGTGGGAGGTTAAGAGTTAGGAATGAGGAGTGAGGAGTAAACAGTTAAAAATTCATAGCTCCTAACTCATAACTCATAACTCATAACTCCTAACTCCTAACTTTTAACTTCACTTCATTTAATCGGTTGCAATTTTGTCACTTTGAGTTTAAAAGCCCCAACCCCAGTTTCTCCAAAAGATCGGACGCGGATAACATAAGTCCCTGTTTCTACGATGCGAGTAAATAGTAGAGAATTGCTACTACCATCAGGGCCGTCATCATTTTCTGCTAAAGTTGAACCATTAGGTGCTAGCAGTGTGATAATGCTATCAAAGCTTTCGGACGATAGATCCACTGCTAAATTATCGCCTTTCTCTAGCTTGACTGTGTAATCGCGGGCAAATCCACCTTGGCCTGTGGGAATGTCTTTATCTGAAAGGCTATCGGAAAATTCAGTACTGTTAGATAAGGGAATTGGACTATATAACTTATTTTGAGCCAAGGCTGCACTTGCATTTGTAACTATTGCCAGCAACGTGGCAGGAATAACGATCGATTGTTTTAAACCCGCCGCAAAAGCTTTATCCATAAATTTCAAGCAATTTTTCCGCAAAAATAAGGTAAACTTGTCAACCCATACACTTTTGTGTCCAAGGTTGGCCATTATTTCTCGATTGATTCGTCTTTGACGGTAGTGGCTACTGCTACTAATCCTAAGACCACAATTCCATACTCACGAAGTGTTTGCACAGCAGATCTGGCAGTAGCACCAGTAGTATAAATGTCGTCCACTAACAGTACTGGGACATTTGGAGGACTATGGCGAAATTCTTGCCCAACAGCAAAAGCTTCAACCAAGTTTTGTTCTCGCTCAGATACCGACAAACCAAATTGGGCTTGGGTTTGTCGCACTCTTGTTAATCCATTTAGTTTCAATTTTAATCCAGTTATTTCGCAGAAGCTTTGTGCTATTAAGGCAGCTTGATTGTATTTACGTTGATGCAGCTTGCTAGCGTGGAGTGGGATGGGAACTACTACAGCGTGGCTATTTCGCTTGGGTGAATTCAATAACCAAGATTCTCCTAACCATTGCCCCAAAGGACGGGCTATTTGGGGTTGATTTTCGTATTTCATCACCGCGATCGCCCTTTTGACTATACCCCCATACTCACCCCAACAAAATACTGGTAGTGGTTCTTTCCACAGAGAAATTGAGTCTTGACGTTGACATTTTTGCAATTGTCTAGTGCAGTTATCACAAATTTCTTGGGAAGTTGAACGTTGGCACAGTGGGCAATGGGATTGGAGAAAAAGATTAAGTAACCTTGTCAGATTTTGAGTCCAAATGTGCATTTAGAATTGTCCTTTGTCATTAATCCAATGCCCCATGACGCCACTTGACGGCAGTTGCTCATGGGGGAAACCCCCAAGACCGCACTGCCTCCTCCACTTGGGGAGGCCCCCCATGCCCTATGCCCCATGCCCTATGCCCCATGCCCTATATCCAATGACTTAAAATAGACCCGATCGCAGCGTTTTGTTTCTATTCCTGTTGCTGGTTTGTAGCCGTTGCTTTCATATAGCTTGACTGCTTCTACTAAAACGCTGGCAGTTTCAATCCAGATTTGCTCAAAACCACGTTCTGCGATCGCTCCTTCTAGCTGTTGTAACAAATATTTCCCCAATCCTAAACCCCTAATGCTGGGCAAAAGATACATTTTGCGGATTTCTACTGCTTTCTCGCCACGTTGAACGGGGTAGTATGCCCCAGTTCCTACTAACTGGCTTTGGTGTTCAATTACCCAAAACTCGCCCCCAGTGTCTAAATAAAATTCCTCTACTTGCAGCACATCTCGGTCAGCACCGTTTGGTTCCCAACCCAAACCGTATTCTGATAATACATAATTGATTACTTGGGCAGCTCTAGTGCGATCGCTTTGCACCCAATTACGAATTAAAAAATCTTGATAATATTTTTTCATACCATTTGCTGGTAAAGTTTACACAGAAAATTTTTCTGTCTCTATATCCCAATTTACTCAGCAAATAGGTTTTCTGGCAGATTTTAGTTCTGAGGCTTGCAATTATCTTACTTCTCTACACCTGAAGCGCTTGTGTGTGATACAGCAGATTGCAAATCGGCGAACTATGCAAACTTAGTCTCACCAGATATCAATGTCTTTTACCAGCCTCTACGGAGTGGCAAAGCTGCGCCATCGCAGCGTCTGGTAACTTAGGGCGCAGCCTCTAGTAGAAAACAGAAGTGTTGCCCGTTCCTTTTTACCTCTTAATTCCAGACTCTTAATCATACTCTAATTTTCATCGGTAATGCTAAAAATTTCTTAAAAACCTCGCCACTCGTTGCAAAATTGTAGCTGACTTTCTATTTCTCTTATTACTTTGACTCAAATCTGATAAAGTGGGAAACGATGCAGATTTAGCATAAGGCCCATTTCGCAAAACTTTCGCTAGGGCATTATTATTTTCTCGCAACCCTTCATAAAAAAAGAATACTTCACCTTGAATACCAACTTGCCGATTGTATTCAATTGCTTGCATTAAGTATTCTGGACTAATACAATAATTGCCAAGCTTCATCAAAATTCCTGGTGCTAACTTTGACAAATTTGCATCAGTAAACTGTTGATTTACCAGTTGATCGGCGATCGCCTGATAACTACTAAAGTCACGTCGATAAATCTGCGGGCTAATTATATCAACTATTCCCCGATTGAGCCATGTGGGCGAGTCTTGCAGATATTCCACAAAAGCCCAATCATAAATATTAGGTGCGATCGCTACTAATAAATTAGGATTCACTGCTTTGACTTGCTGATACAGATGCGCCCAGAAATCAGTGAGAATATCTGCCCGCCACTGTAGCCATTGTGTATCCTTGGGATTTGATGGCGGGTCGCGATCGAATTCCTGACGATAGCGTGTTAAAGTTAGTGGATCGTAGCCACCTTCAGAGGGGAATGCTGGCAAGCGATCGTCCCCTTGGATACCATCAACATCATAATTTTTGACAACTTCTAGTACTAAGTTCAATAGGAATTCCTGCACTTGCGGGTCTAGGGCATTCAACCACTCAAAGCCGTTTTTGTTGAGTAAATTACCATTGCGATCGCGCCCAGCCCATTCTGGTTTTTTCTCTAAAAGAATACCACCATTCAAGTTGTAAGAACTGGCAAAACCATATTCAAACCAAGGAATAACTTTCAATCCAACTCCTCGCGCCTCTACCACCACTTCCTCTAAAGGGTCGCGTCCTACAGACATGGGGTCAATTTCAACCCCAAAATTCTGTCGCATGGTTTGACTAGGATACAAAGTTACTGCCTGATTCCAAACAACAGGAAACACGACATTAAATCCCGTCTCAGCAAGAAAATCCATTGCCTGGGCAATACCTTCCTTAGATCTGAGAACTTGACTACCAGTAGTGGTCAGCCAGATACCACGCGTTTCGATTATTGTCATTTTCAGAATTTAGATATCGTGATTCCTTAACGAGCGAATTTTAGACTTATGGGGTAGTGGTTGGAGTTGGTGTAGTGGTTGGAGTTGGTGTTGCAGTTCCAGGATTAGCAATGGAACGAGCCTCTTGCAGGTGTTTTTGGAGAGCTGGTAGCGTTTGAGCCGCAAATGCTTTCACGTCTGAATCTTGTCCCTGTTGAGCTTGATTTTCAAATGCAGCGACATTCTTTTCATGAGCTTGAATCATGTGGTTCATATATTCGCGATCGAATTGGGCACCAGAAAGTTTAGATAACCGTTGCTTAACTTGCTGATTTTCATTGTTAAGAGTTTTTGGCAGCGTTACACCTTTTTGAGTTGCTAACTGTTGGAGTTGATTGTTCACCTGGGTGTGATCTTGAACCATATGCTGTCCAAACTGCTTCACTGCGTTGCTAGCTGCACGTTGTGAGGCTACTTGTCCTAGTTGAACTTCTGCTAAACCATCTTGAGCCGCTTGATTTATAAACTCTCTGTCTAGTGAACTGAGGTTATTTTGTCCTGGTGTAGTAGTTGGTGATGGTGATGGACTCTCAGTTGCTTGCACAGGCTCAGTTCTGACAGGTGGAACTTCAGAAGTTGTATTCTGGTCATGCTGAGCAGTTGGCGTGCAACCAGTCGCCAGAGATAAAGCGATCGCTACTAAACCAGTAGACAATATTTTGAAGTTGGACATAATCAATGTTCTCCTAAGATAAAGCTGTATCATACAAAGCAAAATTGCAGCAATTGAGAAGGGAAAACTTAGGGTTGCATGAGTGTTAAATGCGATTTGTTGATGCTGAAGATGACAAGTTAAAATCGCCAAACACAATAAAAGCTGATTATTTAAATTCAGCCTTAGATTTAAAAGTGCAGCTCGAATAGTAAAAAAAATGTTCTCTGAAAATACCTATCCTGCGGCTGAATTTATCTTGACGCAGAATAGAAGTTTTTATAACTGGAGAGGGTTACGAAAAATTAAGTTCTTTCTACTAAGTTGAATAGGGTGTTGCCTTTTCCTTTGATACTCAAGAAAGGGAAGCATTCCTTGGCTATGAATGCTAATACTAAGGTTAATAATATCAAGCGAGTTCTCAGAAAAATTGCTATCTTACTACTGTCTTTCAACAGATGTTGCTTTACTCAAAAAAATCTTATAATTTAGTCTTACTCTACTGTTTTATAACACTGAAATTGTATTAATTATGTCTGTAATAGAAGCTTCTTGGCAACACCAATACATAACTACCAATGGGGTAAAGCTACACTACGTTACCCAAGGTGAAGGCCCCTTGATGTTAATGTTGCATGGTTTTCCTGAATTTTGGTACTCTTGGCGGCATCAAATACCACAATTTGCCCAAAATTTTAAAGTCGTTGCTCTTGACTTGCGTGGTTACAACGATAGTGATAAGCCAACAGATAAATCAGCTTATGTCATGGATGAATTTATCAAAGATGTTGAAGGGGTAATTAAAGGATTAGGATATGAAAAATGTGTTTTAGTTGGACATGATTGGGGAGGAGCGATCGCTTGGAATTTTGCCTATGCCCATTCCGAAATGATAGAGCAATTAATTATCATTAACCTACCTCATCCTGCCAAATTTGCCCAAGGCTTACGTACTCCCCAACAATTACTACGTAGTTATTACATATTTATTTTTCAACTCCCGTGGATACCAGAATTACTTTTACAATCTTCAGATTACCAAGCAATTGAAACGGCTTTCAAAGGCACAGCAGTTAATAAAAATGCTTTTACGCAAGCAGATATTAATACCTATAAAGATGCTGCTGCAAAACGCGGTGCTCTTACAGCAATGTTGAACTATTACCGCAACATTTTTGACCAGAGAATCATCAATCCAAATCGGGGAATCTTGGAAGTACCAACGCTAATGATTTGGGGAGAAAATGACACTGCCCTTGGCAAGGAACTAACCTATGACACCACAGCCTATGTGAGGGACTTTCAAATTAAATACATCCCTAATTGTGGTCATTGGGTGCAACAAGAACAGCCAGAATTGGTAAATCAGTATATGTCAGAATTTCTTCAAACTAAGACTGAGACTATTTGTTAAGCTTAAACTAAAGGGTTAATCTTCAAAGTATAAATACCTATTCATCGAGCAAAACTTCGCTGATTAGTGTAAGTTTTTCAAAAGATTTAACACTAATTTAATGACAGCCGATTTTCCAGGTTTATTCCAGTAAAATAGGCAAAAATTAGAATAAATCGGATTTTTTGTTTTTCCCTCATCCTTGGTTCTTTAACACAAGAAACTTGCCAGGTCAATCTGTAAGCAGAAGAAGTTTGGTGAGATAATAGAAGTGTGAGGTAAAGAACGGACGCAACTTGATAATCAAGGGGGAAAATTATGAAACTCCAGCTATTAGCGGCCACAGCCTTAGCAACTCCCCTATTTTTCATTAGCTCGGTTAGAGCTGAAAATCCGCAGGACTTACAAAAACTGCTTTCGACTGGGGAATGTATCCAGTGCGATCTATCGGGGGCCAACCTCAGTGGCGCTCATTTGATTGGTGCTGACTTAAGAGGAGCTAAACTTCAAGGAGCCAACCTTGTAGAGGCGAACCTTGAAGGTGCAGACTTGACTGGTGCTAACTTGGCAGGTGCTAACTTAACATCAGCTTATGTCACCAATGTGAACATGAAGCAAGCCAATCTCAACGAGGTAAATTTCACTCGCGCTACGATTCATGATTCTAATGTGTATAAAGCATCAATGAAAGATCTCAATCTCACTGATGCCGAAATATTTAACACTGGAATCGGTATTGGTGGAGAAGATGCCGAGATTCCTGATTGGGACTAGGCGAAACTCAGCAGGCAGGCTCAAATAAACACAACATAGGTTTTAGTGGATTTTTAATTAAAAACTTGTTGTTTGCAAGGAATTTCACTAAACCTGCACCTACAAAAATATTAAGAGAAATCAAACCCTCTGCCTTGTAATTTTTTCATCAAAAAGGTAGAGGGATTTCTTTTATTACTAAAAGATTTACAATTAGTAATTATTGTTTAATAACTGTCTTAAATATTTTAACTATCTGCCTTAACTGTCTTAACTGTCTTGTAATTTTTCAATTTTCGATTTAAATATCTGCTTAATTTATTCATTCCATCTATTGCTTTTTTTCTATAACTGTGAAAAAGTTTGATTGTGCAAACAACGCAACAATAGATATTCGAGAGTATATCGATGCAGAAAATCAGCAGCCCCGGTTAACCTTGAGTACAGGGGCGGCGCGTAATTTGGCGACAACGGCCAAATCTGCACCGCAGACTCAGGAAATTACATCCCGGTGGTTATTGAAGTTGTTGCCGTGGGTACAGACCAAAGGTGGCACTTTTCGAGTCAACCGTCGGTTGAGCAATACTGGAGCAGCAGTGCAGGTAATTCCCCAAGAACTAACTGAATTGCCCTTACTACGGGGATTTGGCGAAGTTGATGTCTTGACCAGCTTAGCAAACCAGTTTCAGCAGCAAGAGTACGCCCCAGACGATGTAATCGTTGAGATTGGTCAGCCCGCCGATCGCATAATTCTGATTGCTCGTGGTAAGGTGAACAAGATTGGTGTTGGCAACTATGGTGAAGAGATCGTCTACGATGTACTAGCTGACGGCGACCATTTCGGCGATGAAACTGTAGCCCAGTCCGAGGACACCTGGCAGTACACCCTCAAAGCAATTACCAGAACCATAGTTTTGTCGTTGCCCCAACAAGCATTTGAGAGACTCATCGGCCAGTCCGATGACCTTGATGAATTGGTTACCCGTAGGCGCAAGTCGAAGTTATTCTTGGCTCATCCGCGGGCGATCGCAGCTTTCGGTCGGGAGTGCAACCGTCGTGTCCCCGATGCACTTAGCATCCTCGAAGATGTCGAAATCGGCCGTTGAGGAAACAAGGATGCCTCACCCTATCGATAAATGAGGGTATTGCCAATTTCTGACAATACCCTCAGATAAACAAGCTAATTTTTGGTAAGGCTCGTTACTGAAATTGCATCTTTGCCTGCCCGCGTCTTTATAGCGAGTTGAACTATGCAATTTAGCGTACAAGTTTAAGTTAATACCTGAGCGGCAGCAGCCGAAAGTAACTCATTTGCTGCCTGCTTCAATAGTTCGGCTTTATCGGTCTGTTCCCAAGGTAAGTCTAAATCGCTCCGTCCAAAGTGACCGTAAGCCGCGACGTCCTGATAAAAACGTCCGCCTCGTTCGCTTGGTAAATTGCGTAAGTTGAAAGTATGGATAATCCCAGCTGGACGCAGTTCAAAGTGCTGCTTGATTAATTCCAGCAAGGTTTCTTCGTCTACTTTACCAGTGCCAAAGGTATCCACTAAGATACTGGTTGGCCGTGCTACACCGATAGCATAAGAAAGTTGGATTTCAACTTTTTCTGCCAACCCAGCAGCAACAATATTCTTTGCCACATAGCGAGCAGCGTAAGCAGCAGAACGGTCAACCTTGGTGGGGTCTTTGCCAGAGAAAGCACCGCCGCCATGTCGTGAATATCCACCGTAGGTATCAACGATTATTTTCCGTCCTGTCAGACCAGAGTCTCCTTGGGGGCCACCAACAACAAATTTGCCTGTGGGATTGACTAAAAAGCGTGTTTCGTCATTTGGCTTAACGTCAATGTCGCCAAAAACAGGTTCAACTACAGCTGACCAAAGGTCTTGTTTAA
The DNA here is from genome assembly GCA_034530795.1 of Nostoc sp. DedQUE12a. GTDB lineage: Bacteria > Cyanobacteriota > Cyanobacteriia > Cyanobacteriales > Nostocaceae > Nostoc. Next base: position 9,693 of record JAVRCH010000168.1, on the reverse strand, counting down.
TTTTGGCTTGTACTGCCGCTTCATCTGTGATTTCCCCAATAGCGGCTGTATGCTGGGTGGAAATCAAGATGGTATCAATCCCTACAGCACGTCCATTTTCGTAAACTACAGTTACCTGGGTTTTGCCGTCAGGACGCAAGTATGACAATTCACCTGTTTTGCGAACTGCTGCCAATCGCCGAGCAATGCGGTGAGCCAGACTGATGGGCAATGGCATCAATTCTGGTGTTTCGTTGCTGGCAAAACCGAACATTATACCTTGGTCGCCAGCGCCAATTGTGTCGAATTGTTCATCACTATCTTGCTGGCGGGTTTCTTGGGCGGTGTTGACGCCTTGGGCAATATCAGGTGATTGTTCGTCTAAAGCTAGCAAAACGCTGGTGCTGTTGGCAGAAAAGCCGTTATCAGCATTTGTATAGCCGATTTCGGCAATTTTCTTGCGGGCGAGATTGACAAAATTTACATTGGCTTTGGTGGTGATTTCACCTGTAATTAGCACCAACCCAGTATTAACTACTACTTCAGCAGCAACACGGCTACTGGGGTCTTGTGTCAGTAGGGCATCAAGAATGGTATCAGAAATCTGATCGCAGATTTTATCTGGATGACCTTCAGTGACTGATTCGGAGGTAAATAAATATCGACGAGACAAAGGTTGTTCCTCCTTGTTTGAGTATTTTCGCTAACTAAATATGGTATTTAGTTCAGCTACCTAATTTATGAAATCATAACAACATTTATACCGGAGTCGTTAGTGTCTTTTGAAGATCGATTAAAACTACTAACTACAAGTAAGGAAGATACAATATAAGCTAATTATTTTCTACGCAAAACGTTTTGAAGAATACAAAAAAAGCGGGGCATTCCGAAAAGTGCCCCTGCAAGCTTTGACACAAACCTGCTGCTTTAAACCTGAACTGCTAACTTTGCTTCCTTAGCTGTCAGCTGTTCATAAGTAGCACGCATTTTTAAACCTGTAAGCACTTGGAAAAAACCAGTTCCATTGTTGGAACCTGGATATTCACGGTGCTGGAGTAATAAGTGAGTTAACTCACCTTGATATTTGGTTGATGTATTGCTGAGATGGGTTTCGATGTAAATGACTTCTTCTAAGTTATCAAATTGACCATCCACTTCTAATACTGAGACGTAGCGACCGTAGTAGACATCTGAACCGTAGTACAGTTGCATACCAGGATAAGAACAGGTGAGTTTGCGTCCGCAGGGAGTCCAGTTAATTGTCGATCCTTCATCAAATAGGTAAGTTGGCTCAAAGCCTTCCTTTCCTTCCCGCTGGAGCATACGTACCCGTAAAACTCGGCGCTCAGTGTCGTTTTTGATCAAGTTTGTGGGTAATACCTGAAGAACTACATCGGCAAATTCTCTTTGTGGTTCGATAAACTTTTCAAAGTCAGGTTTGCGCGAATTGATTTGTGCTAGGACATCTTCGTAACGATGACCGCGTTCAGCCATATCTCGCTGGATTTTCCAGGCAATCTTGACTTCATCACTGATGTCGAAATAAACGCTAAAGTCGATTAGCGATCGCACCCGTTCATCATATAAAGGATGCAGCCCTTCAACCACTATGATATGATTTGGCTCTACCCGCTCTGGCGGATCGATTAAGCCAGTTTCGTGGTTATAAATCGGCTTATCAATCGCTTGACCGTTTTTGAGCGCTTTAATTTGCTCATACATCAAGTCAAAATTGTTCGCCCTGGGGTCTAGCGCAGTTATTCCTGTTTCTTTGCGCTGTTTGCGATCTAAGGAGTGATAGTCATCCAAACAGATGACTGTCATTAAATCTTCACCAAATAAATCTATCAAACGACGCAAAAACGTAGATTTACCGCAACCAGAGTCTCCGGCTACTCCAATCAGTACCACGCGTTCCGGCTTACTTGTCATAAATCTCCTCTAAATACTAAAGTTGTGTCAATAATTTTTCACACAGCAGATTCTCAAGCCAGGAGTTTACCGCTTTGGTTTATCCTGCGTTCTTGCTACCCAGCACTGCTATAAGACATCAATAAGTAGACAACAAACTCAAAACTCATAAGTTGCTACTCATCAGACTAGCCTGAATCTTAAGTGCCGGTAAGTATTTAATCCTAGTGGTATATTTGATTTTAACAGAAGGGGGTATCCCATACAAGATTTGATATCAACAAGAATTAGTTTGGTTCACTAATCATTTTGATGATTGATCTGTTAATTTCCAAAGAGGGATCGATAATACCCGTAAGTGTTGCACTGCTCTGTTGTCTGCTAGTTGTGACTTTATGCGATGGAGTTGTAATGGTATAATTAATTTCTTGGGCAAAGTTTTTGACGTTCTGAAGTTCTATAGCGCCTAAAGGCTCAAGATATTTAAGACCAAAATCTATCCAACGAATGACTCCCTAACTTGCATTAGTAAAATTCTTGGGTGTAAATTAATAAGTGTCTGAGTGTTCTTAACATTCAACGATTCATTGACAAAAATAGTAAGCTATTACGTTTTGAATTGGTTGAGGCTGATGGTTAACTTGTGAATCGTCAACAGTCAACAGCCAAGACGAAAAGATGTACTCCTTGAAATGCTCTTGACAGCTTAAATTCTAACCAGATATGCATTTAGGCGATCGCCTTTAACCACTGAGTGAAAATACTCTTAATACAAACTTCTTATATTGAATATTGCAAGAGACTCCATCAGTTGCGCTCACAAGAAGCAATGAAAGTTTCTTTTCCCCACCTTTAGTCCCTACTCCCTATTTTAAAGGTAGACAAGTATAGATCAAACAGCAAATAAATTTGCTAATAGCGAGGAAATTCCGAAAGATGCAGTAAGCAGATGCTTTTCCTCAAAAAACACAGGGATTAGCAGTAATTCGATTCAGGGTGAAACCCGAAAGTAAAATTACAAACTGTAATAGCAACCTACTGATAGAGGTTGACAGATTTTTCACATCAAGTAAAACTGATTATAGTTGCTTAAATCACGATTCTCTCTGCCGTTATGTTCCTAGCTCAAGTTGTACTAGTCATGTAGTTAGACATGAGGAAGTAATAAATATAGCTAAGAATATTTCATGAGAGTAGTAGATTTCGCCAAGTAAGGCCAAGGATAAGATGCTTTTAAGTGCATCGATTGATACGCCCTGTCCTGTCTTGTGCAGCATTATTATTTGTAGACAAAAGTTAGCAAAAAAGTATCGGTGGTAGTTAACGAAGAAAAGATTAAATTGATTCATTATTAACATTCTCCAAAAGACTTATCCTTTACCTTAGAAGGTGAACAGGTGTGTTTTTTACTATGCCTGCATGTCTTCGGTGAGTGTACTTAGCAAGGCATCGATAAATGATGCCGTTTTTCCAAAAAGCCAGTTTTGTGAAACGAAAATCCGGTAAACTAAAGCTGGCAAGGTAGGGGAATAGTTTTTTTTTGAAAAACGGTTAAGTAAATATCGGAGTGGTAGAACGAATGAACAATCAAGGTGCTGTTGAGGGTGCTGCCAACACACAATTAGGTAGCCGCGTCTTCCTCTATGAAGTGGTAGGTCTGCGTCAGAGTGAAGAAACCGATCAAACGAACTACCCGATTCGTAAAAGTGGCAGTGTGTTCATCAAAGTGCCTTACAACCGCATGAATCAAGAAATGCGACGTATCACTCGTCTAGGCGGCACTATTGTTAGCATTCAGCCCGTAGCTGCTTTAGGGCAAGTTAATGGTAAAGCCACACCTGTGAATAGTAACACTGAAGTTAAAGCTGAAGAACAGCTAAAGAACAAGGACAAGAAAGGCAACACCATGACTCAAGCGAAAGCCAAAAAAGGTGACGTTCCTGTTAACACTTACCGTCCCAATGCTCCGTTTATTGGCAAGGTAATATCTAATGAGCCGTTAGTCAAAGAAGGCGGAATTGGTATTGTTCAGCACATCAAGTTTGACCTGTCTGGTAGCGATCTCAAGTACATAGAAGGTCAAAGTATCGGCATTATTCCACCAGGATTAGACAAGAACGGCAAGCCTGAAAAACTCAGACTGTATTCCATTGCCTCAACTCGTCATGGCGATGATGTAGATGATAAGACGGTATCACTGTGTGTCCGCCAACTGGAGTATAAGCACCCAGAAACTGGCGAAACAGTCTACGGTGTTTGCTCTACGCACTTGTGTTTCCTCAAGCCTGGGGAAGATGTGAAAATTACAGGGCCAGTGGGTAAGGAAATGTTGTTACCCGACGACCCGGAAGCCAATATTATCATGATGGCAACCGGAACAGGTATTGCGCCAATGCGGGCTTACCTGTGGCGTCAGTTCAAAGATGCTGAAAGAGCAGCTAACCCAGATTACGAATTTAAAGGATTTTCTTGGCTAATATTTGGCGTACCTACAAGTCCAAACATTCTATATAAGGAAGAATTGGAAGAAATTCAACAAAAATATCCTGATAACTTCCGTCTCACCTACGCCATCAGCCGGGAACAGAAAAATCCTCAAGGCGGTAGAATGTATATTCAAGACCGCGTAGCCGAACATGCTGATGAATTGTGGCAATTAATTAAAAATGAAAAAACCCACACTTACATCTGCGGTTTGCGCGGTATGGAAGATGGTATCGATGCAGCCTTAACAGCTGCTGCTGCAAAAGAAGGCGTCACCTGGAGTGATTACCAGAAGCAACTTAAGAAAGATCATCGCTGGCACGTAGAAACCTACTAAGTTAGTCATTGGTCATTGGTCATTGGTTTTTTGCCAAGGACAAAGGACAACTGACAAATGACAAAACACAAATGACAAACGAAGAAGGATAATCAGTAGGTAGGGCGTTATATGCTCTACCTACAATTGTTGTTGGTGAAATTGGGTGCAAAAGTTGTGGGTGTGAAACTAGGAATACTGGGATTAGGAACCGTGGGAACGGGTACAGTGCAGTTGTTACAAGATAAAACTGGGCGTCACCCGTTGTTGCAAGAAATAGAAATATACCGGGTGGGAGTACGATCGCTCAATAAACCCCGTACAGTAGAATTATCTACGGATGTAGTAACTACAGATTTAGAAGCTATTGTCAACGACCCAGCAGTAGATATAATAGTCGAAGTTATGGGCGGACTAGAACCAGCGCGATCGCTCATCCTCCAAGCTTTAAATAATGGCAAACATGTAGTCACTGCCAATAAAGCAGTAATCGCCCGCTATGGTGCAGAAATTTTCACTACAGCCAATCAAGCTGGCGTATACGTCATGTTAGAAGCCGCTGTGGGTGGTGGAATTCCGGTAATTCAACCCCTGAAGCAGTCTTTAAGTGTTAACCGCATTCATACTGTAACTGGCATAGTTAACGGTACTACTAACTACATCCTCACCCGGATGCAAACAGAAGGCAGCAACTTCAGCGATGTTTTAGCTGATGCTCAACGCTTGGGTTATGCTGAAGCTGACCCCACAGCCGATGTTGATGGCTTAGACGCAGCTGATAAAATTGCCATCCTGGCATCTTTGGGTTTTGGTGGACGTATCAACCTCAAAGATGTGTATACCGAGGGAATTCGGCAAGTGAGCAAAACAGATATTGCCTACGCCGAAAAATTGGGATTTGTGATTAAATTGTTAGCGATCGCTAATAGAATTGCACCCTCACAAGAGGATGGGGGGACAAGGGGACGCGGGGACGCGGGGACATTTTCCCTGTCTCCTCTGTCGGTGAGAGTTCATCCGACTTTAGTGCCGAAAGCGCATCCTTTGGCTAGTATTAACGGGGTTTATAATGCCATTCTTGTGGAAGGAGAACCCATTGGGCAAGTAATGTTTTTCGGCCCTGGTGCTGGTGCTGGTGCAACCGCCAGTGCTGTAGCCTCAGATATATTGAATTTAACTGCTAGTTTAAAATCGCAAAGAGTCAGTACTCAGGAATTAAATAAATCCGAAATCGCTGCGCTGAATCCATTATTAGCTTGCGGACATCACGAATACAGCCAAATTGTGCCGATGGCAGAATTGATAACTCGGTTTTATGCGCGTTTCCTCACGAATGACCAGCCTGGAGTTATCGGAAAATTGGGTACTTGCTTTGGTAACTACGGGGTTAGCTTAGAGTCAATTGTCCAAACTGGTTTTCAAGGCGAATTAGCAGAGATTGTAGTTGTGACCCATGATGTGCGTGAAGGCAACTTTCGGCAAGCTTTGGCAGAAATTGAGAGTCTGGAAGCGGTAGAAAGTATTCCCAGCTTACTGCGCGTACTGTAAGAGTATATGAATAGCGATCGCTCTTTGTGAAATATTCCCGCAGGCTAAAATACCTAGTTTTTTCAGACAGGTCTGTGCTTGCTAAAATCAACAACAAACCGCACTCCTGCGCGAGGATACCTTATGACCTCTGCAACCGACCTATCTACAGACCTGACTCCTTTCCCTGACCATACGCAGCTACCAGAATCTAATGGCACATTTGTGAAAAATTGGCAAGAGCATCCGCAAAGCATCTTACTTACTGACTCGATTACACCCATCCTCAAACAATTACATCCTGACGGTCAATATTGTATCGGTCAGGATTTAGGTATTTACTGGCGCTTGACAGACCCACCAGAAAAAGGAGCAGAAGCACCAGATTGGTTTTATGTACCAAATGTACCACCGTTGCTCGATGGACAAACGCGGAGGTCTTATGTATTGTGGCGAGAATTTATTGCCCCATTAATTGCCTTGGAATTTGTTTCTGGGAATGGTAGTGAAGAACGAGATAAAACCCCTTGGCTGGGCAAATTTTGGATTTATGAACAGGTAATTCATCCAGCTTTTTATGGCATATATGAAGTGAAGAAAGCCAGCTTGGAAATGTATGAATTAATTGGCGGACAATATCAGTTATTAACAGCAAATGAACGCGGACATTATTCGATTACGCGCTTAGGAGTTGAGGTAGGTATTTGGCAAGGAGTTTATCAAAATGTCGAATTACCTTGGTTGCGTTGGTGGGATTTACAAGGTAATTTGTTGTTGACTGGCGATGAAAGAGCCGAACAAGAATCCCAACGCGCTGAACAAGAACGCCAACGCGCTGAACAAGAACGCCAACGCGCTGAACAAGAACGCCAACGCGCTGAACAAGAACGCCAACGAAATGAGATTCTGATTGCACAATTGCGATCGCTCGGCATTGAACCAGAAGTTTAAGTATTTGGCAATAGCTACTAAAAAAAGTCCCCTAATAAGAGGACTGACAGAAGGATTATCGAGGCTAGTAATAAAATTAGTCCGCTAACAAGTCCATAACTTGCTCTAGCAGCAGTTTAGCTTTGTACAGGTTAAGCAGTTTCTCCTGCTCCCAGCGACTAGGTGCGCTCAAATACTTGCCTTCTAAGCTTGCCTTGATTAATGCTGCTTGTTCGGCGGTCGGAGAATTCATCTCATCTAGTGCCGCGCCGATGGACTGAAAACTACCAAACGATAATCTTCGTAATCCTTTCCCTTCTTGTAGCTGGTTAAGTGCGATCGCTGGAAATGCAATTAATAATGTGATATAGCTTACCTTCTGCACTGATTTCCCAGTCGGCCGTAATCCATAACGCTCACACAGCAAACGTAGTTCAGCAATGGTTTTGATTTCGAGTTCTGATCGTGTAAACATAGAATTACCATTTTCAAAAGTGGTATCGGTAGGTAACAAGTTTTCCAGGCTTACGTCCCTACCGATTTAAAACTCTATTGGTTTGCACGCATAAGTATCAAGCCTTATTTACATCTCTCAACAATGCCTAACCCCAAGGGTAATCCACAAAATTTTGAGCCTATAAAAACTGATAGAGAAGAACCGTTGATAGCAAATCTCAGCTTTCGGGTATCAGAACGGATGAAGGAAGAGGTGAAAGCACAAGAAGACCCTGCACAATTCTGTAGAGATGCTATCCAAGAGAAACTAGATAGACAGAAGTAGTCTAATTTACTTGTATTATTACCTGAAATAATATCAGCAACAAGAAAACTAAGTACAACATTTCATTAATTAGTAGCGAATTTTCATTGTTTGTTGAATTCGGTCGAGCGTTTGTTGAATTCGGTCGAGCGTTTATTGGATTCGGGCAAGCGTTTGTTGAATTCGGTCGAGCGTTCGTTGAATTCGGTCGAGCGTTCGTTGAATTCAGGCAAGCGTTCGTTGAATTCGGGCAAGCGTTCGTTGAATTCGGATAAGTATCAGTAAACTTACTTAATAAATATAATCTCTTTTGTATTAAATATTTTATAAAATACTGAACATTGCGGGTGTTAATCACCTCGATTTTGTTTATCCTAATGGTGTAAAGACAAGGATATAAGTCAGTTTTTATCCTAGTGCATGATTAATAAAAGGAAAGTTATTTATGTCACGTCGAAAACGTGGGTCTAAAGTAGTTGATAGGGCACAGCGTCGAATTGCCGCCTTGAAATCGATTAGTCCCACCTTAGATTTAGGTAATGGAGTCACTATTGACACCTATGCCACCGCCATCAAAAAAACACAGGACAAGTTAGAAGCTTATAACTCCAGCCTCTCCACCGTGGATATAACTCAGGGAGCCTTTGAATTAGAGGAAAAGTCGCTGATGGAATTAACAGAACATGTGTTAGTCAGCGTAGCTGCAAAGTATGGCAAGAATAGCGATGAGTACAAAATGGCAGGGGGCGTTCGTCGCAGCGAACGCAAGCGTCCAGCGCGGAAGCCTAAGCAAGAGGTTGTTGCTTGATAGAGACAATACATTTGGGTTTTTTGACACTCTCCCGAATTCAAATCGGGAGATTCTTGGTTAGGTAGTGAACCAATAGAAGAAAGATAACATTTAAATAGCGATCGCTTAAGTTTTAGAGAAATATGGTGTAGACGGATAAATGGAAAAATGACCCGTACTTTTAGTCCAGAATCTTATGGTAAATTGCTAGCCGAGTATCAGCCAAGAATCATTACCACGGATGCAGAAAACGAAGAAGCGATGTCTTCGACAAGCCGCTTCGCGTCTACGCACTCGCATTAACCTTAGAACATCGTCCCAATCGTACACCAGAAGAAGAAATGCTGTTGCAACTGTTGGTGACTTTAATTGAGCAGTTTGAAGAAACCCATTACCCAATTCTCCAAGGTACACCCAATTCGATGTTAGTGCATCTGATGGACGCACACGATACTACAACCGAAGCATTAGCTGAGGTAATTGGTTCATTGGAAATTGCCTTGCAAATTGTTAATGGCAGCACCATTAGTAAAACTCAAGCAGAAGCGTTAGCGGATTATTTTAATGTAGATATCAGTTTATTTAGCTAGCTTATGTTTCATAACAACGCTTTTAAAACCAGCACTTGGTATTGAGCCGGAAATTTTATATTTTGGTATAAGGTTAAAGGTATCTAGACGTGCATCGGCTTGTCCTTAGACATTGCTTCTCTACTCGATACAACAGCTACAAAATCTTTTGTCAGTTAGCTTTAGATGATAAAGCTATGAACCTTTATTAAAAATACTATGTCCTAACCATCCCAAACCCAAGCCTAGATTAGAAGTGCTAGCTAAAATTAGAAAAGTATGAGCCTTGCTAAAAGATTTTTGTAATTTATATCCAGCCCAAGCCCCAGCCACAGCCCCAGCCACAGCCACAAACCCAGCCCCAAACAAAACCACAAACCCACCCAAAAACACAACCACAACCCAACCCACAGCAAAAGCCAAAACC
>JAVRCH010000167.1:0-69103 GCA_034530795.1 Nostoc sp. DedQUE12a | reverse complement strand
GGGGGTTTGGGGGGCGGCTGGGGGGGGGGGGGGGGGGGGGGTGGGGGGGTTGGGGGGGGTGGGGGGGGTGGGGGGGGTGGGGGGGGTGGGTGGGGGGAAAGAGAATTAATGCTTCCCCATCCTCCCACCCCTCCCACACCTCCCACCCCTCCCACACCTCCCACACCTCCCACACCTCCCACACCTCCTGCTTCCCTCATGCCCAATGCCCAATGCCCAACGATCGAAAATTGCGATCGCCCAAGAAACGTTGAGACATGACAATGATTTGGGATAATTATCTGCGTCTATCAGCGTCGATCTGTGGTTGAAAATTGCAATTGCAAAGACGCGCTGATGATTTTTTTGGATAATTATCTGCGTCTGTTGGCGTTGATATGCGGTTCAAAATCCACAATTCACTAAGGGTCATGGGTTCTGAAAATTTGTCAAAAGATACACTAGCAGAAGAACTGCTGGAACTAGCCATAAAATCTGGAGCAGAAGCCGCTGAGGTGTATCAGTCGCATTCGCTTTCTCGTCCAGTTTTTTTTGAGGCAAACCGACTCAAGCAGCTAGAAACCAGCCAATCTGAAGGTACAGCGCTGCGGCTTTGGCGAAATGGGCGTCCAGGACTGACGGTGGCTTACGGTTCTGTCCCAGCCCCAGTGATGGTGGAAAAAGCTTTGGCTTTAAGTCAACTAAATCAGCCGGAATCAGTGGAATTAGGCTCTAATTTTCAGCCATCTTACCCAGATTTAGGGGAAAGTGTGCCGATAGAGGTTTTGGTAGATTGGGGCAAGGAAGCGATCGCACTCATCCGCGATGCCTATCCTGATGTTGTCTGCAATGGCGATTGGGAATGTGATGTTGAAACCACTAGGCTAGTCAATACTAAAGGTTTAGATTGCCACTACACTGACACTACCCTCAGTTGCTACATATCGGCAGAATGGGTGCGCGGTGATGATTTTTTGAGTGTTTCTGATGGTCAAACCCAGCGCGGCGAACTCCACCCAGACAAATTAGCTAACCAAATTTTACAGCGGTTAATTTGGGCAAGAGAAAATGTTGCATCTCCCAATGGCCGCGTCCCAGTTTTGTTTACTTCTAAAGCCGCCGATATGCTTTGGGGTACTGTGCAAGCAGCTTTAAATGGCAAACGAGTTTTAGAAGCAGCTTCCCCTTGGGCAGAACGCTTGGGTAGCCTAGTCATGGCACCAAGCCTCACCCTCTACCAAGATCCCGAAGCTGGCCCTTACAGTTGCCCTTTTGATGATGAAGGGAGTCCGACTCAATTTTTAGTATTCGTCCAAAACGGAACTTTAGAGCATTTCTATGGCGATCGCACCACCGGTCGGCAACTAAATACTCACACCACTGGAAATGGTTTTCGCCCTAGTTTAGGCAGTTATCCTACCCCTGGTTTATTTAATTTTATCATCCAGCCAGGGTCGTTATCGCTACAAGAGTTGATTGAACAGCTGGATGATGGCTTAATTGTGGATCAAATGCTGGGTAATGGCGGTAGTATTTCTGGAGATTTTTCGATCAACGTTGATTTAGGCTACCGCGTCCAAAATGGTCATGTAATTGGACGCGTTAAGGATACGATGGTTGCAGGTAATGTCTACGCAGCTCTCAAGCAATTAGTTACACTCGGCAACGATGCTGATTGGAATGGTTCTTGTTATACTCCATCTCTTATAGTCGAAGGGCTATCCACGACGGGGAGAAGTAATTAAATGGAGAACGGGGAATAGGATGGAACTAGAAGCGAACTGACGGGTGTAGGTTTTTACCCGTGGAACAAATAGCCTTAGCACCGGACACAACGAAGATTGGCAATAAGTTCGTAGTCCGATGGCGGAATATACCCTTAGCAGGATGTGGAATCGCCATCGCATGGTCTGTTGTACTAGCCAATGAATCACGAAGTTAGAAAGGACGTTGGCAAAAACTCATCAAGCTCTTGAAAGGATTTCCCCACTCCCCATTCCTTGTTAAAAATAACTAGGATCGAATAGCGAGGTTAACCGAGAATCTAAATTATGACTTCCACATTACCCGAACCTCATCACAGCAACTCACCTAGTTGGGAGGAAGAACTAGATAGTGCCATTTTCAGTTTTGAAGATATTCAAACGGAACTGAACTATAAACAAGCACAAACGGCACTACGAAATTTGGTGACTAATCTTGACCTCAGCCCTCAAGAAAAAGCGGGACTGGAGGCCCAGATTACTGATTTGGAAACCATGCTGGGCAAGTTAGACCGTATGGTGGTGCAGATTGCGGCTTTTGGGATGGTGGGACGTGGTAAGTCTTCGCTACTCAATGCTTTGGTTGGACAAACAGTATTTGAAACCGGGCCGCTGCATGGTGTTACCCGTGCTGCACAAAGAGTGAATTGGAGTATTAGCGAAGAAGCAGTTGGGGAAACTGAACGTGCTTTGCGAGTCACCCTCCCTGGTGTTGGTCAATCACAGGTGGAATTAATTGATACTCCAGGATTAGATGAAGTAGATGGTGCAACTCGCGCTGCACTGGCTGAACAGATTGCTAAACAAGCGGATTTGATTTTGTTTGTCATATCTGGTGATATGACGAAGATAGAACATGTTGCCCTTTCTCAATTGCGGGAAGCTGGGAAACCGATAATTCTGGTGTTTAACAAAGTAGACCAATATCCAGAAGCCGATCGCATGGCAATTTATCACAAAATCCGCGATGAAAGGGTGCGCGAATTACTCACACCTCTTGAAATTGTCATGGCAGCAGCATCTCCATTGGTGAAAACTGCGGTTTTTCGTCCTGATGGTACTAGAGGGATACAGTTGCGTTCGGGTAATGCTCAAGTTGAAGAACTGAAGCTGAAAATTTTGGAGATTCTCCACCGTGAAGGTAAAGCCTTAGTTGCTCTCAATACTATGCTTTATGCTGACATTGTAAATGAGCAATTGATAGAGCGAAAATTGATGATTCGTGAGGAGAATGCCAATCAGTTGATTTGGAAAGCAGTGATGGCTAAGGCAGTGGCGATCGCTCTTAATCCCGTAACTGTGGTAGATATTCTTAGTAGTGTTGTAATTGATATTGCTCTAATTTTAGGTTTATCTAAACTCTATGGCTTCTCCATGACCGAAGCAGGAGCCGTACAATTGCTACAAAAAATCGCCTTGAGTATGGGCGGCATTGGAGCCAGCGAACTTTTAGCAAACTTAGGTTTGAGTGGATTAAAAACTTTACTTGGTATCTCTGCAACCGCTACCGCTGGTATTGCTTTTGCCCCTTATATATCCGTAGCCGTGACCCAAGCCGGAGTCGCTGGTGTTTCTTCTTACGGTATCGGACAAGTTACCAAAGTTTATTTAGCCAACGGTGCAACTTGGGGGCCTGATGGGCCAAAAGCAGTGATTAATCGGATTTTGACAAACCTTGATGAAACTTCAATTCTCAACCGCATTAAAGACGAATTGCTCCACAAAGTAAAACTGAAAAAGTGATGCCTATAAATGTAGGGTGCGTTGTCGCCAAGCGCAACGCACACCAACAATTCAAGATACCTACTCACAATTTGTTTTTGTTAATATACATTTAATTTTTGCCACCGCTTACTTAACTGCTTGTATTTTGTTCAAGCCAAGCAACTAAATCAGATATATTTGAAAAATCTAAAAAGGCTTCACCCAATTGCTCCAATTGTTCAGTAGATAATACTCGAATTTTATCAATAATTAACGAATCGATTTCTCCAAATCGCCGATTTAATTGACGGTTTAAAAAGCGAAAAGCTTCTTTTTGCTCTCCTCTTTGTTCTCCTCTTTGTTCTCCCTTTTGCAAAATATACTGATAAATAACTGATTCTTGCATAGTTGCCTCCCGTAATAATTGCAGAATCAAATCTTGCTTAAACTTTAACCCCGCTAATATTTCTGTGTATGCCGCTGTATTTTGTCTAGTCTCAACATCTGGAATTTTAGCAATTTCCTGGGCAACTTGCGATAATAACACTTGGGGTGAATCTGTTTGTGTTAATGGTGCGAAAGGTAATAACGCCAGATTGCTAAGAAATAGTGCTGAATCTTGCTCCCACATCCGTATAACTCGATAGCGGTGGGTTGTAACCTCGCTAACATATTCTTCAGTAAAAGCGATTTCGTCATTTGTTTGTTGCAGAAAAATTACTACCTGCGTCACAGGGACTTGATATTTTCGTGTCAATCGAACATAGTAATCTAGCATCCGCAGAGAAATTGGTTTTTGGGATTGGGTTCTGGTTTGAAATTCCAGGTGTAAAATCCGATTTTCTGTTTGCAGCAAGGTAACAGAATCAGCGCGAATTGGTTCGATGCTCAATTCTGTTTTTAAAATTTCAATTGTTCGCGGTTCTTGATTTAATAACCAACGGATAAAATCACGGGGATATTTTTCTGCGAGTATTTTACAAAGGTTGTCATATTCTGCCATCTATCAAAATTGCACCTGATTTTATTGATTCTTGTAAATCTGTTGGCTATTGCCTGTTCCCTGCTATATTTAAAACTCGGAACTTGAGGTATAGAACTTAAAATGTCAAGTTCTACACTCAAACTCCGAGCTTCTAAACTGTAAATTTCAACCTTTTAGCCAAAATTATCGATAGATTTACTCCACTATTGATACTTAAGGGTGCATTTTCTCAAATTTACAGACGAAATTGCACTTTCATCAACTTTTAGCTTCTACCTTTGAAAGAATTGAGCCATTCTTGAACTTGTTCGCGGGCAATATCACGACCTCCTAAGCCAAAAGCTAGGGCAATAGCAACAGCGATCGCACCTAATAAAAGTCCAAAGGCTAAATTCACAATATCACTAGCAACTCCAATCTGTTGCAGTGCCATTGCTGAGACTAAAGTAATGATAGAAATCCGCGCTACTTGTCCTAAAATCTGTGCCTGGCGATCGCCAGAACTGGTAATAATGCTAAAAGCCAGATTTGCTAAGAATAAACCAATGGCGAATATTACCAAACCCGCCAAAATCCGCCCGAATATAACCAAAATACCAGAAACTAAGGCTGTCAAGGCTGGAATATTCAGGATATTTACCGCTGCCACCGTTGCAAATAGCATAATACCCACTAAGGTAACAATGCCTGCAATTTCCGATGGAGTACGGGTGGGAATCGGAGGGGCTGTTGGTTCTGTTGATTCCGTGGAAATGACGATTCGCCTAGTAGGTGTTGTCAGACCCAATACAGTGAAAATGTTATTAAAGCCTAAATTAGTCAGGATACTTGTAACTAAATCTGCTACAAACTGTCCCAGGAAATAGGCAATAATCAAAATTGCTATAGCTGTAAAGATTGCAGGTACAGCGTTGAGAACCTGTTGTAACATAGCGATCGCCGGCACTGATATCGCTGCAATTTGTAAAGCATCAAGGGCTGCGATCGCCACAGGAATCAAAATCAAAATATAGACAATCGTACCGAGAATACTCGATAAAGATTGCACTCCCGCAGTCGTAGATAATCCAAATCGGCTACCTAAACCATCGATACCAGCACTTGCTAGCAAGTTCGTCACAATCCGCCGCACTACATTAGCTATAAACCAGCCAACTGCCGCAATTAGCGCCGCTGCTAAAATGTTTGGCAGAATTACCAGAATCTTTGTAATTAGAGCTTGTACTGGTTCTAAAGCTTCCCTGAGTCCGAGAGTATCCAGAATCGGAATCAGAAATAGTAAGAAAATAAACCAATACAAAGCATTGCCAATGGTTTCACTTAGAGACAATTGATTGAGGCTGGGCACGCTATCTTGAGGCTGCGGATTCAAACGCTCATCCAGATTAAATGTCTGTAATAAACGAATACTAACAATTTTGACAACACTAGCTAATACCCAGGCAGTTGCCAAAAGAATTCCAGCACCAACCAACTTTGGCAAAAAGCCAATAAGTTGCTCAAGAAAACTATTCAGCGGTCGAGATGCGATCTCTAAATTCAGTGTTTGTAAAACAGCTACCGCCGTCAGTAAGATAATGCTCCAAAAAACCAAGTCGGAGATTAACTTCTCCACCTGAGGAACATCCTGACGACCTGTTATGCCTGCTGCAATCCGGTTATCTATGTTTGTGCGGTTGAGAATTTTCTGTGTTATTGTGGCTGCGATCGCTGCAATTAGCCAACCTACAAACAAAATTACCACAGCCCCCAGCACACGGGGCATAAACAGAATCAACTGTTCAACAATTCCTTGCACATTAGCGACACCTTCGTTTACTGCTGTTTGACCTGTTTGCAGACTCGGCGATTGTGCCAAAAATTGCTGTACCCTCATCGATAAACTAATATCTATCAACTGGTTTATTCCTTGCCAAGTTGTGTTCATGGTTTCCAGTATTAAGCTTTTAATTCACCAAAAACACTTGAAATACTTATCGGGTAGCTTGATTTGAACTAGGAATTGGGGATTGGGGACTAGGTACTGGAAAAATAAGTATGTTGATTTATACTCGAACCAAATCTAACAGCAGTTTTCATGTATTTGAACTACATCTGTCATAGGGGCACAGTAATGCTCTGCCCCTATTGTGAGGTCTATTTAGCTGAAAATTGCTGTAAAAAGATTTCTTTGCCAGTACCGAATACCCACCCACAGACCATCCATTCGTTCCCAACTTGCGAATGGGGGTAACTCCTTGCATAATTTTGCATCCCAGTAAGTTTACTAGTGTTTTGCCTATCAATTTACCAGCAAATTACCCGTAAACTCATTGTCTGTTTTATATAGTCAAGATTTTTTGGTTTTATCAAAAAAAATGTCAAAAACTGAGTCGGGAGATGAGGGAGTCAGGCAGAAGAATTATAACTAATGCCCATACCCAATGCCCCATTTTGCGTTACTCTAATTGCAGCAACAGCTTAAAAGATCTGGAATGTCCCAAGTACTGGAACAATCGATTCAAATTAACGCTACAGCCACGGTAGTCGAACGCTGTATTACTGATTTAGCACTTATGCACCGTTGGCTGAATCCTGTCCTTCGTTGCGAACCTGTGGGCGAAGTCTGGAGTACCGATTTAGGCAGTCAAAGTCGTTTTATCATTCAAATTCCTCTACTCCAACCTACTTTGAACAGCGTAGTTGTGGAACGACAGCCGGGTTTGGTAGTATGGAAGTTTCAGGGATTTTTTCAAGGGCGCGATCGCTGGGAATGTCAACCAACACAAAAAGGAACACTCCTACTCAACCGCTTTGAGTTCGATGTTCCTAACCCCTTAGTAAGTTGGGGTTTCAAAACCTTTGCCGCATCTTGGACAAAACAAGATATGGAAGCCCAGTTACGCCGCCTCAAACGAGTCGCAGAAGAACAAAATTAGTCATTAGTCAAAACCCTTCGGGTAGGGAAAAGGGGAAAGGTTAAAGGGAAAAGGAGCAATCTTCCTTCGCCTTTCCCCCTTCCCCTTTGCCCTTTTCCACTTATTCCCCCACTCGGCAAGTAGCCTTAGTCAAAACCCTTCAGGTAGGGAAAACGGGAAAGGTTAAAGGGAAAAGGAGCAATCTTCCTTCGCCTTTCCCCCTTCCCCTTTGCCCTTTTCCCCTTATTCCCCCACTCCCTACTCATCCTTTCCCAACTCGGCCAGTAGCCGCCGAATCACTGGTGCATCCTTGGCATTAGGAACTTTTACTAAATAAGTTTGTAAGTCGTTTAGGGCTTGGGGATAGTGGCCTAGTTGATAATAGATCAAACCGCGATCGCGTAATTCTAAAGTTAGATCGGGAAACAGCAGTAAAATTCTTTCAACTGCTCCTAGTGTTTTTTCTAACTCTTGTTGTTTTAGGTAAATAAACTTTAAATTTGTTAGCATCCTTGCTAAAAATTGCCGATGAGTTACCACAGCTAAAAATTCTGGTTGTAGCGTCATCGGTTGCTGATAAAGTTGAGATAGTCTTTCTTGGCAATCTTGGGCAAATATTATTTCACCACCATTGAAAGCATCGACGAAAATTTCCATATCTGCAACATACGGGCGGATCAAGAAATGTCCCGGCATTCCTACACCAACCATCGGAAAATCAAGCCGTCGTGCCACCTCTAAATAAACCAACGCCAAAGTAATGGGAATACCCAATCGTCTGTCAATTACATCATTCAAATAACTGTTGCGTGGGTCGTAGTAGTCAATTTTATTACCAGAAAATCCTAAATCGTCGTAGATATATTGATTAATAGTTTGAATCATCCGCAGAGGATATCGCTGCTGGGGTAGGCGTTCTTGCAGTTCCCATGCCATTGTCTCAAGGGCGTTAAGATATTCGTCTGGATCTAAGTCTGGATATTCCTCTTGTGCAATATACAAAGCTGCTTTTGCTAAATCAATTTCCTCGTCAGACTGCTGAATCTCCTGATAAAAATATTGTCGCGCTAACGAGAAATTCATAAGCTATTGCTCGGTGGATGTGTGAGGATAAAGCGAAAGTGGCTTGACTGAACTAGAAACAGTTTCTTGAAAAGTTATGTTCGCCAAAAGCCAGTTGCTGGGACTTTCTGCTTTTTGTACATATTTTTATCTTATGAATATTCACGAAATTTGCAAATGTAGTTTATGCATAGATTTCATGAAATCGATCTATCCAAGGTATGAAAAGAAGTTAATATAGCTCTTTGTTATTGACTTAAATACATATTTATAGTATGTAGCGTTTGGTTCGCTAATACCAGTGTAAATGTATATTATAAAACCATGATTGTAGAATTACTGCTTGACCCAATTGCGGAATGTCATTGAGAGCATTTGTATTAATTATTTGAATGAAATGGCATGGTACTGCTCTTTGTGGCGATCGCTAGGAGGGCAGATTTTTTGTATATTTTTTCCCTAAAAAAAGTTACTCTTCGATAGTCTTAGGATTTGAGTGCGATCGCTACAAAATTAACCTATTTTAGACGCTTTAGTACTTGTTTAAAAGTACTATATAGTATTTTTACATAAAAAAATATATATCTGTCCAGCTTTTACGCTGACAAATTAGTAAAAAATGCTTATTTTAAAAGTATTTTGAAAATTTCGCTATTGTCAAGTTGCGGATGGGTCTAATGTAAATTTTTAACTAACCTCAGCGAAATTACTTGTATATCAATAACAGCTACCAATAATATTCGTGATTATACGACCTACTAAAAGTAGGTTGACACGATACACGTACCTTTTTGGAGAAGGAATATATGATTAATGCAACTAGTATAAAAAAGTTATCAGTTGTTACAACCGGAGCAGTGATAATTGGTTTGGGCGTAGCGGGAACTGCTCAGGCACAGACAGTTATTGATACAACACCAAGCTGGAATGGGACAGACTCTATCATAGAGTTTGGTGAATTTAACACCGCCACTTACGGGCAGACATTTACCGTAGGTAGCGACAATGTTCTTAATGATTTCACATTCTTCCTGAATGACTTTGATGGGCAGCCGGATGTAGTAGATTTTGCAGCTTATGTAGCTGAGTGGGATGGTTTTAAAGCAACAGGCCCCATTTTGTACCAGAGCGGGCCTCAATCAACTACTAATGCACCAGGCTTCGAGCAGTTCACTTTTAATACAGGCGGAATTGGTTTAACCTCCGGTAAGCAGTACGTAGCATTTCTGAGCGCGTCAAACTTTTTTGATGGAACTTCTGGTCTAGCAGGATTGGGTGCTATTACATCTCAAAACGTGTACTCAGGAGGAGACTTTGTTTTTTACAACAACGGATCTGACTTTAGTCTCTTGACCCAAAATACTTGGGATGGTGGGGTTGGCAATGGTTTTGGTGAGAGTGCTTTCAAAATTTCTTTGAGTCCAGCAACTGCATCTGTTCCCGAACCCACGACTATGTTGGGTATCTTGGCCATCGGTGCTTTTGGTATAAGTTCATTCAACAAGCGTAAACAACAGAAAATTACAATAAAAGCATAAATTTATTAGCAACTTAATTTGAAAACTGCCATGTTAGCGATCGCCTGACATGGCAGTTTTAATTCTGATAGTTAAAAAAGTTGCAATTTCAAGTATTTTCTGTTCTCTCCAAGCCATTTTGACAGTTGAGGCGAATTTTTGATCCCCAACCTCAGTCTTAAGAATCAATTTATGGCGTAGAGGGGGGGCGTTCAGTGCTAACCTGAAAGATGACATTGCTTAATCTTATGTCTTCAACGACCTTATCTGAAATATAGCTTCAATCATTAGGCGCAGCATGGTCACAACCGCAGAAAAAACAAACATAGGCTACATTACCCAAATCATTGGTCCAGTTGTAGACGTTAAATTTCCCGGCGGGAAATTGCCTCAAATCTACAACGCTTTGACCATCAAAGGCACTAACGAAGCTGGACAGGAAATCAACCTCACTGTTGAAGTACAGCAATTGCTGGGCGACAACCAAGTCCGGACTGTTGCTATGAGTTCCACCGATGGTTTAGTGCGTGGGCTGGAAGTCGTCGATACAGGCGCTCCCATCAGCGTGCCAGTTGGTAAAGCGACCTTGGGTCGGATTTTCAACGTCCTTGGCGAACCCGTGGACAATAGAGGGCCTGTAAATGCTGAGGCCACCTTACCCATCCACCGCTCTGCTCCCAAATTCACTGAGTTGGAAACCAAACCTTCAGTATTTGAAACTGGGATTAAAGTTGTTGACCTCCTGACTCCCTATCGACGCGGCGGTAAGATTGGTCTGTTCGGCGGCGCTGGTGTTGGTAAAACCGTGATCATGATGGAGTTGATCAACAACATCGCTACTCAGCACGGTGGAGTATCTGTTTTTGCTGGTGTGGGCGAACGTACCCGTGAAGGCAATGACCTCTACAACGAAATGATTGAATCTGGGGTTATCAACAAAGACAACCTCAACGAATCGAAGATTGCTCTAGTTTACGGTCAGATGAACGAGCCACCCGGAGCAAGAATGCGGGTTGGTCTGTCGGGATTGACGGTAGCAGAGTACTTCCGCGATGTCAACAAACAAGACGTGTTGCTGTTTATTGACAACATCTTCCGGTTTGTGCAAGCAGGTTCAGAAGTATCAGCGCTCCTTGGTCGGATGCCTTCAGCGGTAGGATATCAGCCCACATTGGGTACTGACGTGGGCGAACTGCAAGAGCGGATTACCTCCACTACAGAGGGTTCCATTACCTCAATTCAAGCGGTGTACGTACCTGCGGACGACCTCACCGACCCCGCGCCTGCAACCACCTTCGCTCACTTGGACGGAACAACAGTACTGTCTCGCGGTTTGGCAGCTAAGGGTATTTATCCAGCGGTAGATCCCCTGGGTTCAACTTCCACCATGCTACAGCCCAACATTGTAGGTGACGAACACTACAATACTGCCCGTGCGGTGCAATCAACTCTGCAACGTTATAAAGAACTGCAAGACATTATTGCTATTCTCGGTCTAGATGAATTGTCTGAAGAAGACCGTCTAGTAGTAGCACGGGCGCGGAAAGTTGAGCGCTTCTTGTCTCAGCCGTTCTTTGTGGCAGAAGTATTCACCGGTTCTCCTGGTAAATACGTGAAGTTGGAAGACACCATCAAAGGATTCCAAAAGATTCTGTCTGGTGAGTTGGATGACCTGCCAGAACAGGCTTTCTACTTAGTGGGCGATATTAACGAAGCGATCGCCAAAGCTGAAAAAATCAAAGGTTAGTCATTAGTCATTAGTCATTAGTCATTAGTGCAAATTCTAATGACTAATGGCAATTGCAAAAGACAACGGACAAAGGACAAAAGACAAATGACATTAACCGTTCGTGTAATTTCCCCAGATAAAACAGTCTGGGATGCCCCAGCGGAAGAAGTAGTTTTGCCTAGCACTACCGGTCAGTTAGGTATTTTAACTGGACACGCGCCTCTGTTAACCGCCCTGGATACAGGTGTGATGCGCGTCCGTGCCGCTAAAAATCAAAGTTGGCAAGCGATCGCTCTTTTGGGTGGCTTTGCCGAAGTGGAAGAGAATGAAGTCACAATTCTCGTTAACGGCGCTGAACGTGGTGATAAAATTAACCTTGAAGAAGCCCGTGCTGCGTATAACCAAGCAGAAGCTCGTCTGGGTCAAGTGCCAGCAGACGATCGCCAAGCACAAATCCAAGCAAATCAAGCCTTCAAACGTGCCCGCGCTCGTTTTCAAGCTGCTGGCGGTTTAGTCTAACAATTTTAGATTTGTTCCAAAATCTAAAATAATAAAAAACAAAGACGCAAAAGCATTTTTATTGCTTCTGCGTCTTTTGTGCATGAAATCTTTTCACTACTTATGTAAAGCGAGAGACGCGATGAATCGCCGTCTCTACA
The DNA here is from genome assembly GCA_034530795.1 of Nostoc sp. DedQUE12a. Taxonomy (GTDB): domain Bacteria; phylum Cyanobacteriota; class Cyanobacteriia; order Cyanobacteriales; family Nostocaceae; genus Nostoc. The sequence goes on along the minus strand of JAVRCH010000167.1, from coordinate 56,808 downwards.
ATGTTTATTACACCATCTCTGAGGACGCTTGTACCACAGGTTGCGGCTGCGGCTGGAACATGAACAACGAATACACTACATCTCGGCGAATATTCACCATCATATCCAAGAACAGTTCGTAGCCCTCGCTCTTGTATTCAATCAATGGGTCTTTTTGACCATAACCGCGTAATCCCACTGATTCACGCAAAGCATCCATTTGTTGCAGGTGTTCTCGCCACAGAGTATCGATGCGTTGCAAGATAAAGAAACGTTCCGCTTGACGCATGAGTCCTGGTTGAACTTGGTCGATTTGTGCTTCTTTGAGGTCGTAAGCAATCCTTACTTGTTCGTGGAGGAAGAATTTAATCTCAGTCACAGACATATCTTCTAGTTGAGTAGCCTGCAAATCCGATAACAAGTAGACGAATTCTTTGACTTTCTCAACTAACTTTTCTAACTCCCACTCTTCGGAAGGCAAGTCTACGTTGATGTAGTAGTCAACGATGTCATCCATCGTTTTTTCAGCGTACTTGATGACCTGTTCTTTCAAGTCTTGACCTTCTAACACCCGACGGCGTTCGGCGTAAATAGCACGACGTTGATTATTCATCACTTCGTCATACTCAAACACCTGCTTACGGATGTCATAGTAGTAGGTTTCAACTTTTTTCTGTGCGCCTTCCAAACTGCGAGTTAGCATTCCCGATTCGATGGGCATATCGTCTTCGACGTTGAAGGCTTCCATTAAACCAGCAACGCGATCGCCACCAAAAATCCGCAGTAAGTTATCTTCTAAACTCAGGAAGAATCTTGTCGAACCAGGGTCGCCTTGTCGTCCGGCGCGTCCGCGCAACTGGTTATCAATCCGCCGGGATTCGTGGCGTTCTGTACCAATGACGTGCAAACCACCGAGTTCTACTACTTCATTATGTTCTCGCTCGGTGAATTGTTCGTATTCCTGCTTAATGCGCTTATAAGCTTCCCGCAATTTCTGAATTACCGGATCTGATGTGGGAGCTTTTTCAGCAGCTACAGCTACCTTGTCTTCAGCTTCCAATTCCGGTAAACTGCGATCGCCATACTCCCGCACTGCAACTTCTACTGCGTCTTTAAGGAGCTGTTCTGTTTCTTTTGTCAACTGGGTGGGGAAAATTTCTGGTGAAGCCCGCCAAGTTTTAACTTTCTTGCCAGGGACAAAACCTTGACCGCCGCCGTGTCCTGTAGGCAATCCAGCAGGTCTTTGAACGCCAAAGGCATCTTCATCTTCTGGCATCACGATGCGAGGCATTAAGTATTCCCGCAGCTTCAGACGCGCCATGTATTCGGAGTTACCACCAAGGATAATATCTGTACCTCTTCCCGCCATGTTCGTCGCAATGGTCACAGCACCTCTGCGTCCTGCCTGGGCGACGATTTCTGCTTCCCGTTCCACGTTTTCCGGTCGGGCATTGAGTAATTCGTGGGGAATTTCTAGCTGTTTGAGTAATCTGCTGAGATACTCAGACTTTTCTACACTCGTTGTTCCTACTAATACTGGCCTACCGAGTTCGTGCATTTCGGCACATTCTCTGGCGATCGCTCCCCACTTGCCTGTTTCTTTCTTAAAGACCATATCAGATAAGTCTTGGCGTCTTCTTTCCCGGTTAGTGGGAATTACTGTAACTTCAAGTTTGTAAATTTTTTCAAACTCTGGTTCTTCAGTTTTTGCCGTTCCTGTCATTCCACCCAATTTAGGATACAGCAAGAACAAGTTTTGATAAGTAATTGTCGCTAGAGTTTGAGTTTCTGGCTGAATTTCTACGTGTTCTTTGGCTTCAATTGCTTGGTGTAGTCCATCACTCCAACGCCGTCCGGGTAGTACTCGACCGGTAAATTCATCCACAATCACCACTTCTCCATTGCGGACAATGTAGGTTGTGTCTTTGAGAAAAAGTTCTTTGGCTTTGATGGCATTAAAAACAAAGTGCGCCCAAGGATCTTCTGGGTCAAATAAATCTGTTACTCCCAAAAGATTTTCTGCTTCTGCAAACCCTTCATCTGTCAATAAGACGTTACGGGCTTTTTCATCTACCTCGTAATGCTCATCTTTTTTAAGAGTCAGTGCTATTTCAGCAGCTTGCAGATATTTTTCTGTAGGTCTTTCCACCTGTCCTGAAATAATCAGGGGTGTCCGCGCCTCATCAATTAAAATCGAGTCTACCTCGTCAATGACGCAGTAATTAAACGGGCGTTGTACCACATCTTTCATATCTGTGGCCATGTTGTCCCGGAGGTAGTCAAAGCCGACTTCACTGTTCGTCACATAAGTGATATCACAGTTATAGTTTTTCTGGCGTTCAGTGGGAGTCATGCTTGCCTGAATTAGCCCCACACTCAACCCCAAGAAGCGATGCACCTGTCCCATCCACTCAGCGTCCCGACGAGCCAGGTAATCGTTCACAGTAATAACGTGTACACCTTTACCAGTAAGGGCATTCAAATAACTTGGCAAGGTGGCTACTAATGTTTTACCCTCACCCGTTTTCATTTCAGCAATTTGCCCTACGTGCAAAATGATACCGCCAAGTAGTTGGACATCAAAATGCCGTAAGCCTAAGACTCGGCGTCCTGCTTCTCGGACAACGGCGTAAGCTTCTGGCAAAATATCATCCAGAGCTTCGCCTTTTGCGAGTCTTTGTTTAAATTCTGCGGTTTTACCTTTTAACTCGTCGTCAGAAAGAGTATTAATTTCTTCCTCTAAAAGGTTAATTTCAGTAACGTAAGGTTGGTACTTTTTCAGCTTACGAGCGTTGGGATCGCCCAACAAAAGTTTTAGCATGGCAGGTTATCGAACTGAATCAAGGGGGATGGCAATTAAAGATTTGGCATTGATTATAAACATTTAACCCACTCAACAGTCTTAGTTGTGGATGGGTATAAAATGAGAATTCGCTCAAAAACAGGAGAAAAACTAGTCAATCAGTTTCTTAAATGATTGGTTTTAACTCTTATCTTATATTTACTCTTTCTTCATAGTATCATTTTGCCTCCAGATGGGGCCAAGGCATGGGGCATTGGGCATGAGGGAAGCAGGAGGTGTGGGAGGGGTGGGAGGTGTGGGAGGGGTGGGAGGATGGGGAAGCATTAATTCTCTTTCCCCCCACACTCCCCACACTTCCCCATCTCCCCTCATCCCACTCATTTCTCCCAATCTGGGCTAAGGCGGCGGAAATTGTAGTCGCTAGCACTGGGATGACAACTCACACAGCTACCAATTTCAAGAGGACGTGGTAGCTTAACACCAGGATGCAAAGCTTTGAAATAACGGGAATTATTCAGGCGATAGGGTATTTCTTCGTCGTTGAGTTTGACACGCGAGAAAGTCGAAAGATATTTCCACACTAGAATGCGGGGCGGATCGACTAAAGGCTTGAGTTGTGCGCCGTAGTGCTGTGAGTCTTCCAGGAGATTTTTCCAAGTTTGGGTGGTAAAAACGCCTGGTGGTAAGGCGATGTGGCATGTAGAGCAATTTTCTAAATAGAGTTCTTGTCCTAGTTGATATTGTGGAGGTATGACATCAACTGTGCCAATTTCGGCGGGAGGAGTGGCACTTTGGGCGTTAGTTACCAACGCTAAAAGCCAGCCCATAGCTAGACTCCAGGTGATAATTACCAAGAGTAAACCGAAAAATTGGCGTTTGAATTCGCGGTCGGCGGTTTGTCGTAGCACTTGAGTATCGCTCTTTAGCGATCGCTTTTCGCCATCACGAGATTTCCGCTTAACAAAAATTGACATTCCTCACATTCCCAGATTTTTAGAAGTGGCGCTTGTGTTAATCATAGGACTTACGGAGTATTAGAAGTGTTTCAAATTACGTCTAAGTAGTTTTGTTCAGGAATAAATATAGCGATCGCATTTCCAGGGTACATCAAATTTAATATAAATATTTATAAATATTTCTAGAGCATACTACTGCTGATTATCCCAGAAAAAATCTCTTGGTAGTTTTAACCTGACTCACTAGAAAAATCAGCCAAAATATCTATAATTTCATTGACACCAATATCTTCTCTATCAGACTTGGAATAAATCGTTAATAGCAAAATACTTGTAGCTGACTCAACTTGATAAATCAATCGATAACCAGCACTTTTACCTTTTTGGATATTACTATTGCGAACTCTCACCTTATAAACAACATACTCTTCACCAATGCCAGCAATTCTATCTCCAAGAATATTTCCCTGTTGTAATTGCTCAATAATCGGCTGAACATCAGTGCGAATATTGCGAAATCTCTTGGAAAGGTCACGTAAGTTTTGTTTATACTCAGGAGTTAAATCGATAAATACTGATGGCTGTTCATTCGGCATCAATTCCCTCCCACATTTCTGATAGTGGTAGGCGTTGACCTGCTTTTGCTTGCTGCAAGGCTCTTCTCAAACTAGCTTTAATCTCTTCAATCGGTGTATCGTCAGGGTCAACTTCTTCTACGTCTGTTGCTTCTGGAACCAACACAATTACCCGAACCTGATGAAGATAATTCGTTCCTTGAATCGGCTCATCTAAAATTAAGTTTCCTTGAGAGTCAATTTTGCCAGTAACTTCGATCGCTTTCATCTGTTATCCACCTGAATTTTTAGGATATTTTAACACGGCTAAATCTCAGCAGGTTCGCAAAACCAAAAACCAAAATTTCTCTCGGATTTTTAACTAACTAATTCTGTATGAAGATGCGCCTAATTATTTTGGGATATAGCGAATTATCTTTAGAAAACCTCTGCGTACCTTTGCGTTGAAAAAAGTTACAAAGATATAGCAGTTGCTAGCTACGTTAGGACATAAACCGATGGTAAAATCCCGACACCAATAGACTTTTAAGCCTATTGCCTGCTATATCTGTAAAATTCTTTTTACGGAATAGGAACTGAGCGCAATAATCGCTCAACAACAGTTCTAGCGTTGCGTCCTCCTCTGGGAATGAGGCGATGGCAAATAACATAAGGAACGAGAAATTTCACATCATCTGGAATAGCATAATCACGCCCTAATAGAAAAGCTAGTGCTTGGGCAGCTCGTTGTAATGCTACGGTGCCGCGTGGACTGACGCCAAGGGCGATTTCCTCATCTTGGCGTGTCGCCCGCACTAATTCGAGGATGTACTGTTGCAAGGAGGTTGCCACTTTGACTTGAGAACAAAGACCACGCAATTCCTGTACTTCTGCCAAGGTAATACAAGGCTGCAAATCAGCTACCTTGACGCCATTTTGGAGATTTTGTAGCATCTGGAGTTCTTCTGATTCGGAAGGATAGCCCAAACTCAACGACAGCATAAACCTGTCCATTTGCGCTTCCGGGAGAGGAAAAGTGCCTTGATACTCGATAGGGTTTTGAGTAGCGATGACAAAAAACGGCTGGGGAACTGCACGAGAGACACCATCGACTGTGACTTGATGTTCTTCCATAACTTCCAGCAAAGCCGACTGAGTGCGGGGTGTAGCGCGGTTGATTTCGTCAGCAAGTACCACATTGGCAAAGACTGGCCCAGGAAGAAAAGTAAATTCGCCGCTTTTTGGGTTCCAGATGTTCGTACCAGTGATGTCAGTTGGCAATAAATCAGGGGTGCATTGTAACCGTTGAAACTTGCCATCAACGGAACGAGCTAGAGATTTAGCAAGCAGGGTTTTGCCAACACCAGGGACATCTTCTAAGAGGGCATGACCACTACCTAGCAGCGCTACTAGTACTAAGCGTATTGCCTCACTTTTACCAACAATGGTAAGAGTCAGATTTTGTGTTAAAGCGTCAATTTTTTCTCTCATGGAGTGTGGGAAATGGGGAGATGGGGACTGGGGACTGGGGACTGGGGAGATGGGGAAGTGTGGGGAGTGTGGGGAGAGAGGGGGAAAGATTTCTTCCCTATCCTCCCACCCCTCCCACCCCTCCCACACTTCCTGCTTGCCCTATGCCCTGCCCTATCTATTGTTCCCACTCAACACTCAGAACTTGCCTAGCTGCTATGCAGTCGAGTTGAATTTGTGTTTTCAAGGCTTCGAGAGAGGGAAATTTTTGTTCGGGACGTAAAAATTTGACTAGTTCTACAGCCAGTTTTTTACCATACAAATCACCAGACCAATTGAGCAAGTGTACTTCCACTGTTGCACAAACACCGTTTACAGTTGGGCGGTTACCGATATTCATAACGCCTAAGTTCTTACTAGGGGATACATCTGGTGTTTCACTGGGAGTGAAAACTCGCACAGCGTAAACTCCTTGGCGGGGTAAAAACTTTTCTTTTGGTAGCTGGAGGTTAGCGGTAGGAAAGCCGATGGTTCTGCCTAGTTGCTGTCCTTGAACGACTAAACCAAGGAGGGTGTAGGGGCGTCCTAGTAAGAGATTTGCATTTTCGATATCCCCGCACTCAAGGGTTTGCCGGATGAATGAAGTGCTAATGCGGGCGTCCTGACTTGAAGCATCACTGGTGCAACTGCTTTGGGTAGCTGAGTCACCTGTATAAGTTTGTAAGGGAACGATGGTGACAGGAATATTGTATTTGGCGGCGAAGAATTGCAAATCTTTAGCAGTACCACTGCGTTTTTTGCCAAAACAAAAATCTTCCCCAATACTAATTCGCTGGCATTGGAGTTGTTGGACGAGAATTTTTTCGACAAATTCTTCAGGTGTCAAGGCAGATAATTCTTTGTCGAAGGGTAATAATACCAGTTGTTCTACTCCAAGCGATCGCAATTGCTGGACTTTTTCATCGAGTGGCGTTAACAAAGTCCGGGGTTGCCCCGTAAAAAATTCCTGTGGGTGGGGATGAAAGGTGACAACTGTCGAGTAAATATATTGTTGATTTGCCAGTTGTTCATTTTCATTAGACTGTGGACTACCAGCTACTAACAACTGACCACCAGCGTGCAATACTGGCTCAATTACCTTTTGATGACCAAGATGTACGCCATCAAATTTGCCAAGTGCAACAGCAGTCGGCGTTAGTAGCCCTTCACTGGAAGAAGCAACCCACACAGAACACCCATTTTGAGACAAATTTAGCACGTGGATTTTGAGATTTTAGGTTTATTTTAGCTATCAGTCATTAGTCATTAGTCATTGGTCATTGGTCATTGGTCATTAGTCCAAAGTGAATAACCAATGCCATAAGCCCCATGCCCAATATAATCTCCTGCTGATAGCTTCTGATCGCCAATCTAATCTAAAATCTACAATTGCTGCAATCGCAACCTTTAGACAGAAAACTTGCTAACAGGAAAAGATTCTGATAAGGAAGCTGAGGTGGAAACTTGAAGTACGATTCCTTCCCGTGCCATGATAGCACCAGGGAATTTCGCAGCTGCTTGTTTTCCTACACGATCCAAAAAGTCATCATTGTGGGCTGGGTCGTGGTGATAAATCACCAAAGTTTTGACATTAGCTGCTTGTGCCACTTTCACAGCTTCTTGCCAGGTTGAATGTCCCCAGCCGATTTTCGGGGATGTTGGTGAGTGATATTCTTCGTCAGTGTAAGTGGAATCGTAAATTAGAATGTCGGCATTACGAGCTAGCCAAAGCACATTGTCGTCGAGTCGGTCGGGAAAATGTTCGGTATCAGTAATATAAACAGCAGCACCATCGCGCCAGTTGACACGGTAGCCTACGGCTTCACCTGGATGATTTAAAGGTGCCGTTTCCACGGTAATATCATCGATATCTATTGGTTGCCCCGGTCGAATGTCGTGGAAACTTAAATTGGCCTGCATTATTTGTAAGGGCACAGGAAAATTCGGGTGGAGCATTTGGTCGTTGAGGCGCTGTTCTATGGTAGAACCATCAGGAGCGATCGCGCCGTAAATATGAAAGTTATTCCCCCTAACAAACCCTGGAACAAAGAAGGGAAAACCTTGCATGTGATCCCAGTGGGAGTGGGTGAAAAATATATGAGCTTCTAACGGCATCTGGCGCAATAAAGATTGCCCCAATACATGTAGTCCCGTGCCACCATCGAAAATTAAGCGTTTACCGCCCACTTGCATCTCAACGCAAGGGGTATTACCGCCGTAGCGAACGGTGTGTGGCCCTGGACTGGGGATGCTGCCGCGAACTCCCCAAAATTGCACGGTAAATTGATTCTCTATCCTAGACATGGGTGTTGCTTGCTGGACTGAGCGGGCGATAAATGAAAAAATTGTTACGTGTTTGGTTTGAGTTTATGCTGTCTGGCCGAATTTGTTAGGGAGATGATAAAAGGGAATATTTCTTGGTAAAACAGCATACCCTGTTTCCGGCTGATTGTGTAAATATCGATGAGGTACTCTAGGCTATCATTTTTAACTTTTTCAGATGTATATGTATCCGTTATCTCTAGGGTGCCCCTAAGTTATAGCCTACATTTTCATGTGATGCATTTAATTAATTCCAATTCTTTCCTAATAATTCAATGATTCAGGGAAATTTGAATTCCCATTCAGATAATTTATCTAGTCCAGTTGCGTAGGTAAGATTGTACTGTAAGGGAGTTATACTGATGTAGTTATTACGTACAACATGTACATCTATAGGTACATTTTGCGGTAAATTTAATCCCATTGGCGGTTCCACATCTTCAATGACTTCTCCAGTTAACCAGTAGTAAGTTTTTCCACGAGGATCGACTCGTTTATCGAATACATCTATGTAACGCCGCACTCCTTGACGGGTGAGAGTCACTCCAGCAATTTCTTCCCACTCAACAGCAGGAATATTGACATTAAGCAACATCAAATCGGGTAGTGGTTTTTGGGCTAACTGGTCTAAGAGAATTTTGGCAAACTTAGCAGCAGGTTGAAAGTTTTTTGAGGTATGACTGATAAGACTCATCGCTACACTGGGAATGCCTTCAATTAAACCTTCCATTGCCGCAGAAACAGTGCCAGAATATAAAATTTCAGTTCCCAAATTGGCACCTTGATTGATGCCAGAGAGAACGAAATCCGGGGGACTATCTAGCAAAGCCCACAGTGCCAATTTGACGCAATCTGAAGGCGTACCATCGCAAGCCCAAGCTTTTACAGCCGGATCGAAAAATGACTCCACAATTTCGGCGCGAATTGGCTGGTGCATAGTTAATCCATGCCCAGTTGCCGATCGCTCTCGGTCTGGGCAAACTACTGTAACATCATGCCCTGCTTGTGCTAAATAGTTAGCTAGGGTACGAATACCCATAGCAGAAATACCATCATCGTTGCTAATTAGTAATTTCATAGGCATTGGTCATTGGTCACTAGTCATTAGTCATTTGTCATTGGTCATTAGTCATTTGTCAATGACAGTCGTCACAAGTATCAAGCAAAAAAACACATTTATTTATCCTATGTTCTCGAACTAATAGATAGAAGTTTGGTTTGTTTGGTTGAGCTAATGTATGGGTATAACTTTATTTATCGAGCAGTTCACGGCTTTTGACTATAGACTAATGACTAATGACTAATGACCAATGACTGATGACTAATAACTAATGACTAGCAATTTAGAAGCTCAACTTTTAGCACTGCGGCACCAAGGAGAACAAGCGATCGCCGCAGCTGATACCCTAGAACGTCTAGAAGAACTCAGAGTTAGTTATCTCGGCAAGAAAGGGGAACTGGGGGCGCTGTTGCGAAGTATGGGGCAGCTGAGTGCAGAGGAACGACCGATAATTGGGGCGATCGCCAATACAGTCAAAGAGTCCCTGCAAACTAGTCTAGACCAACAACGTGCCGCCCTGGAAGCCGCGCAAATTCGTTCCCAGCTAGAGGCTGAAACTCTTGATGTCAGTATGCCGGGAATTTACCGCCCCCAAGGTCGGATTCATCCCCTGAATGGCATTATTGACCGGGCGCTGGATATCTTTGTCGGTATGGGCTACACCGTCGCTCAAGGGCCAGAGATGGAAACAGATTACTACAATTTCGAGGCGCTTAATACCCCGCCCGACCATCCAGCGCGTGATATGCAGGATACTTTTTACTTGCCAGACGGCAATCTGCTGCGGACTCACACTTCCTCAGTGCAAATTCGCTACATGGAAAGAGAGGAACCACCAATTCGGGTTGTGGCTCCAGGGCGAGTTTATCGGCGAGATAATGTAGATGCTACTCACTCAGCAGTTTTCCATCAAATAGAACTTTTAGCCATTGACGAAGGATTAACTTTTACAGACCTCAAAGGCACAATTAAAATATTTTTACAAGCAATATTTGGCGATTTACCTATTCGCTTCCGCGCCAGTTATTTCCCGTTTACTGAACCTTCGGCTGAAGTCGATTTACAGTGGAATGGACGCTGGCTGGAAGTAATGGGCTGCGGTATGGTCGATCCAAATGTACTTAAAGCCGTGGGCTATGACCCAGAAATTTACACTGGATTTGCTGCTGGATTTGGTGTAGAACGCTTTGCAATGGTATTACATCAAATCGATGATATTCGTCGTTTGTATGCCAGCGATTTGCGCTTTTTGCAACAATTTTAAGTAAGCGATCGCTTTAAAAAGAAGAATCCAGAATTCAGAATTCAGAAGTCAGAATCAATTAGTGGGGGATTTAAACCCGCCACTAATTGTATATCAGTAAATTTTTAATTCAGTAGGCAATTTTCCTTTACTCTGTATGAGTGCGATCGCTGGCAAATATCTAACACTTGAGGAATATTTGAACTATGACGATGGCACGGATAGCCAGTATGAATTAGTGGCAGGTGAGTTAGTTGCAATGCCACCTGAAAGCCCAAAAAATGTCCAGATATCTCTCTTTTTGCTGGTAAATTTCCTCAAGTTTGTCCCAATAAATTGGTTAAGTAACAAAGTTGAAATTGTTGTCGCTGGTTTTCGTGCGACAACTCGCATTCCTGACTTAGTTGTCCTGACGGATGAACTTGCAACAGCTTTAGAAAGTGCGAAGCGATCTACAATTACTTTAGATATGCCACCTCCGGCATTAGTTGTCGAAGTTGTTTCTCCTGGCAAAGCTAACGAAGATCGGGACTATCGCTACAAACGTTCCGAGTATGCTGCAAGGGGAATTGCTGAATATTGGATTGTTGACCCACAAAATAACACAATTACCGTATTAATATTAGTTGATGGGCTTTATGAAGAAACTAGATTTGCCGGAAATAGATTAATTATTTCTAATATCTTCCCAGAATCACAGCTAACCGCAGAGCAGATACTCAACGCTGGAAAAAGCAATGCTGGTGATGCGATTTTATAAAGTCGAGCTAAATATTTAGCAAGAAACTCTTGGGCGATCGCTTCTACAATAGACCTGCCTTGAAAATAAAAGGGTTTTTTGCACTCTTGTGGGAAAAGGGACTCATGTTAAAGGGGAAAGGAAAATACCAAACCTTTCCCCCTTTCCCTTTCCCCTTTCCCCGACTTCTGCAAGAAGTCTAATCTTAAGAGAATTACACTAACCACAGAGCAAGTACTCAACGCTGGAGAAAGCAGTGTGAGCGATGCCGTTGCCTAATATTACTGAATCAGGTTTTAGTAAAAATTGTTTGGGCTGGTTATAACAGAACTGGAAGAAATTGCTTGTAAACCCTAAGCGTAATACTTATGCTTGGGTATTCATGCTTACAAACAGTTTTTTCATGCGTTCTGGTGTACGCAGTTCATGATGGTTACTTAAGAGATAAAGAACTATGCATTTAGCTCTAATAGGTGTATTGCTTGTGTTGTTTTTGGGACCATCTTTATGGATTGGCTATCAAGCATGGACAAAAGTGGGCTGGGGGTGGATGTTGCTGTTGCTACCGATCGCCTGGTTAACTGGGGTGATATTCGGGGCGATCGCTGCAATGTATCTTGTTGGGGTACTTGAGTGGGTAAGTAATCTCAACACACCACCTGCTGGGGCAGGGTCGATGGGTGGCGTGGCATGGCTTGGTATATGGTTGGTTGCAGCATTGATAATTAGTCCGTTTTGTGCTGCTATCTTTACCTGGCTGGCTGCAAAGTTTTTCCTGAACGCCTAAGGAGACAGTGTACCTGAAAACTTGTCATCGCCGGAAACAGAACTTATTATCTCTCAGATTCAAAATCAATGGCAGGATGTCAGCAGTACTCCTGTGGATGTGGAGCAAGCAACAATCGCAATTCGAGCATTGTATAAGTTTGCGGGACTAGCGCAACCAGAGATTCGGTTTTTTGAGAGTCCAGCAGCAGTTAGGGAGCAGGTTGAGCAAGAACATAAGCCAATACGGTTCACTTAAGGCCAAAACTCTTGTTTTACGAACCGCAGAGGCGCAGAGAACACAGAGAGAAGAAAGAGTAGAAATGCTTAACTGAACTGTATTGGAACATAAGCAGTCTGACTGTCTGCTACCTGAGTTATGGGATGTGTTACGAGATGAGCTATGGCGATCGCTATTCGGCGTCCTCAAATTAGCTGGAGTAATACGGGGCAAATTCATGCCGAAGGAATTCCTGCAATTCATTTTGTTGATGACTTCAACATTTACGTTGTTAATTGTGTTGACTGTTGATCGTCAACAGTCAACATTAAACCCCATACCTTTTTAGGGGTGAAATGAGCTTAATTAACTATGCCTGAATGACCTGGAATCTCTGCCAAAGGTTCAAATCTGCCGCCTAAATATTTAGCGAGAAATTCTTCAGCGATCGCAAAAAAATGCAAGCGATTTTCTGGTCTGGCAAAACCATGTCCTTCATCGGGATAAAGTACATATTGCACTGGTAAACCAGCTTGTTGCATTGCCTTAACAATTTGGTCGCTTTCTGATTGTTTCACTCGCGGATCGTTTGCACCTTGACCGATGAGTAAAGGTTTTTGAATTTTGTCAGCGAAAAATAAAGGCGATCGCGATTTCAAAAACTCTTCTTCTGTTTCTAAATTACCGACACGGTGATAAAACATTGCCTTGAGTGGTTCCCAATAAGGCGGTATGGTTTGGATTAAAGTAATCAAGTTACTGGGGCCAACAATATCCACACCAGCAGCAAAAATTTCTGGTGTAAAAGTTAATCCCGCCAAGGTCGCATAACCACCATAAGAACCGCCCATAATTGCAATCTTTTGCGGGTCAGAAATACCTTTTTCCACTAGCCAGTTAACAGCATCAATCAAATCATCGTGCATTTTGGCAGCCCATTCCCGGTTTCCCGCATTCACGAAAGCCTTACCGTAACCAGTGGAACCCCGAAAATTTACTTGCAAAACAGCGTAACCACGATTAGCTAGCCATTGCGCTTGGGGATCTAAACCCCAGGTATCCCGCGCCCAAGGGCCGCCGTGAACCAGCAGTACTGTTGGTAAATTTTGGCTAGGTATTCCCACAGGGGTAGTCAGGTAACCGTGGATAGTCAAACCATCCCGCGCCTCGTAGGAAATCGGTTGCATTGAAGCTAACTGCAACCCTTCGAGTTTGGGTTGGTTACTAAAGAGGAAAGTGCTAGTTTTTGACTCTCGGTTGTATGCATAGTAATAAACTGGGCCATCGTCAGTGTTATAAGCCACTAGCCAGTTTTTATCTTCTAAGTCGCGGCTAATTATGGAGAACTCCCCAGAACGGACTTTGGCAATCTCTTCAAAATCAGCGGCGATACTCTGGTCAATTATCTGCCATTCTTGCTTGTCTTTGTAGAAAGAAACTGCTTCAATAACTCGCGTCACTGGCTGAATTACTACACCCACAAGATCGTACTGCTCATCTTGGGCAATGACAGTTTCTTGACGGGTGTTTAAATCAACAGCTAGCAGACGTTGGGCGTTAGCATCATGATTGGCTTCGATATAAAGTGTTTTGCCATCAGCAGAAAAGCTAACAGGACTTCCTTCTTCTTCTGGCCCCCAATGGCGCAGAACTTCCCATTCTTTCTCTGTAGTTTCCCGTAATAACAAATCGTAACCACCATCAGGGGTACTAGCTGTTGCTGCACGTACTAAGAAATCAGCATCAGCTGTCCAGCTAATAATGTTACCGGGGTTGTCAGTGTCAAACTCCACCGCACCATTTTTTAAGTTAATACGGTAAACGTCGAACTTTTGGGGATTGTTTAAGTTCAAACCTACCAGTACTTGGTCTGGAAATTTAGGGTCTATATCTACAAAGCCTACTTTTACACCTTGAAATGGTGTTAAATCGCGGACAATCTTTGACTCGATATTAACTAAGTAGAGGTGAAAGTTTTCATCACCGTCCGAGTCCTGCATGTAAATCAACTCATTGGTGTTATAAGTCCAAAAGAAAACCCGAATACCGCGTTTTTTGTCCGCAGTTAGTATTTGGTCGTCTTCTTGTCCCACAGTTCGCAACCATACCTGCAAGACATTTTGTTCATTAGGAGCGATATATGCCAAATATTTGCCATCTGGCGATAATCTTGGGCTAGTTTTTTCGGGATTTCCAAAGAGAATTTCACGCGGAATTAGCGGTGGCAGTGAGGTTGCTGTTGCAGATGACATATTTTTATCCTCTACTTGAGTGAATAATTCGTAATTAATTTATTCAGGTTTCATGCCTCTAAATAAATTTAGAGAAAAAGACAAATATTTTTCCTAGTTTCGAGGAAACGGATTTATCAGTGAGGTAGCAATTACGAATTATGCTAACTATCCCATTGTTACTTGCTGCTGAAAATGACAATTCATCCTATTGGGTGAACCTAGCAGGGAAATAAAAGAGGTAAACAAAGACGGAAAAATGATTTGTATCTTTAATTTAGATGAGTTGTTTTTAAGGTGGGCATTATAATGTCCAGTCTAGCGTAGTCGTTTACTCGTGAATGAGTCTTTGATACTCGGCGACGAGTCTTTGATACTCGGCGACGAGTCTTTGATACTCGGCGACGAGTCTTTGATACTCGTGAATGAGTCTTTGATACTCGGCGACGAGTCTTTGATACTCGGCGGCGAGTCTTGGATACTAGCGAACGAGTCTTTGATACTCGTGAACGAGTCTTTGATACTCGGCGGCGAGTCTTTGATACTAGCGAACGAGTCTTTGATACTCGGCGACGAGTCTTTGATACTCGTGAACGAGTCTTTGATATCATGTCAGCTTGATTGCTTGTTAAACAGCAAGAACCCCACCCCGCCAAAGCTGCGCTTTGTCTCCCCTCCCCGCCTGCGGGGAGGGGATTAAGGGGTGGGGTGCAATCACCGTGGGAATCATAACTAATTAACCGGACATGATATGATACTCGTGAACGAATCTTTGATACTCAAAAATACGCAATACTCCCAAAGTAGAGAGGTTGCATTGCAATATCTGTACAAACACGAACGAAATTTCTGACAAGTGTCATTAACCCAAGTTTATTGGGAGATAGGGGACAGGTGACATTAAACCAGGGTTAACAGCAATTATCACAATGTCCGCAACGCCAGTTGGCTGCTTCTTTGCCAAAACCAAAGGCGTTTAACAAAAACTGCCAGCGACACTGCTTGCTTGTGAGATATTTATGCATTTGTTTGGCGGCGTGTAATTGCGTCACTGGCTGATTTTTCGCTTTTTCTTCAATGGTGTAATGAAAAGGGTCAAGCCAGTTTAACTGACCGTTGCTGTGGAGTAAAGCTAAGGCTGTAGCAGCTTCGGGAAATTGTCGAGTTACTAGGTTCACTTCTCCCTGCTTTGGTAATTTTTTCATAAGTTGCTGCGCTATTTGTTGTTGCGATCGCATTTGTTGTTCAAAAAACTGCTGTCTTTGCTTATCTCCTGAATCTAACCACCCCGTAGGTTCATTCACCAGCGTTAACGCTTCGGCTGGTTTCCCATCTCTTCCAGCGCGGCCGATTTCTTGCACATATTCTGAAAGCAAATGTGGCGGCTGAAAGTGAATAACCCAGCGAACATTACTTTTGTTAATCCCCATCCCAAACGCACAGGTACAAACCACAAAGGGCATTTTGCCACTTAACCAGCTAGCTTCTACTGCACGGCGTTCTGTTGCACCTAATCCTGCATGATAACTCGCTGTAGAATAACCCATGTCTGCTAACCATTGAGCTAAATCTTCACTATCTCGCCTGGTGCGAACATAAACTAAGCCTGATTGTTGCGGTCTATTTTGAATAAACTTTAATAATTGTTGTTTTCTACCTCGTGGCGTCCAAGCAATGCGAACGCTGGGATGCAAATTAGAACGGTAGGGATTTAACCGAAAAATCTCTGGTTGCTGTAATTGTAAAACTGTTTGAATAGTTTTTTGCGCCAAGGGGTCAGCAGTAGCGGTAAAAGCAGCAATGCAGATTTTTGTTCCTGGTGGTTTTGATTTTAGCAACGCAGGACGTACCGCCCCTAGTCTGCGATAAGCTGGGCGAAAAGTATCACCCCACTGCACTAAACAATGGGCTTCATCCAAAATCAAACCATTAATTTGCAATTGCGGATGAGATAATCTTTCCCACACTGGCGCACTCAACAAAGTCTCTGGCGATAAATACAGTAATCTTAGCTGCTGGCGTTCCAAAGCTTGCAGAGTTGCACGGCGTTGAGATGAAGGTAATTCACTATGCAAAAGTGCTGCCTTTTGGTGGTTTTCTCGTAGTTCCTGTACTTGATTTTCCATCAACGCCACCAAGGGCGAAACGACCAAAGTTAATCCTGTTTGTAGTAGTGCGGGAAGTTGAAAACAAATCGACTTACCTCCACCTGTGGGCATAATAATCAGCGCATCTTTTTGTGCTAACAAACTGCTGACGATTTCTCCCTGTGGCGGACGGAAATCTTCATAACCCCAAATTTTTTTAAAAGCAGCGAGAACTTCTTGCCAAGATTTTGTGGTTGGCTGATTCATAATCAATATTAGATGCACCCATACGTTTGAACACTGAATATAGCTTTTGCTTTGCAGCTAATGGTTCAGTATTTTCATCATCTGAATATTGCAACCTACAGGCAATAGGCAATAGGCAATAGGTTGTTTTTACGAATGATTTAAGATTGTTATATAATTAATTATTAAGTTTTCAAGTATTAAACCATATATGAACGAAGAGTTAAAACATAGATTTTACATCAATACTGATAAGTCTAAATTAGATATTGAAATGATTCATGATTTTTTACAAACTTCTTATTGGGCCGAAAATATCCCGTTAGCGATTGTAGAAAAGTCAATCAAAAATTCTTTATGTTTTGGATTGTATGAAGGCGAACAACAAGTTGGCTTTGCAAGAGTCATTACTGATTATGCGACTTCTGCGTTATTAAAAGATGTTTTTATTTTGGAGCCTTACCGAGGACAGGGTTTAGGCAAATGGATTGTAGAATATATTTTAGAATATCCAGAATTGCAAGATGTTGAAAGGTGGATGTTAGGCACAAGAGATGCTCATGGACTTTATCGGCGTTATGGGTTTAAAAATTTGACTGAGCCGGAAAGAATCATGATGCGTTTAAATCCTCAGGAAGAATTCAGAACCCAGAATTAATAAGACTTAGATTTAAACTGGATAATTTGAACAAAATCAAGCATTATAAAATAAATACAGGGTTTTTCAGGTAAATGAAGTACACGGGTAGGGGCGCACAGCTGTGCGCTCCTACTATGATCTGTACCTCACCAACTTCCAATCTGCTGTAATTTATAATGCTGGAGCATAGCTAGAAAACTTCCAATAAAAAAATCTCCAAGTTGTAGGGTGTGCTATGGATTCCGTAGCTCATCATAGATTATTGATGGTGGTGCGTTAGCCTCCGGCATAACACACCCTACAACTACAACTAAATCAAAATTAGGGATGATTCTAGTTTTAGGAATGGAAGGGACAACCACCACTGGTTAATTTTTGCAGAAAAACATTATTATCAAAATAATGTTCTAAAGACTCAATTTTCAAATCATCAGTGACACGAGCAATACTAACTCCTACTATTTCTACTGTTTCGCCAGTAGGTGCATAATTTTTATAGGAACCACTAAATGTTCCCCAATGTCGCCATTTAAAGGTAACACTAGGTGGTCCCGAAAGCACTTCTGTTAATTCCCAAAGAAAGCCATTAGGAAAGGCTGTGTGAAAAAGTTCAAATGAAGATTCAAAGGTTTCGGATTTGGAGCTATACTGCTCGGTTTCACCAATAAATAAGTTATAAGTTCCTTGTTCTGCAACATCTTGAGCCGTATATTGTTCTCCGCCGTTGCTACTCATTTTAAATTTATCACTAACAATGGAAAGCCATTGTTGGGGATTAGATTTATGAGAAGCTTCCATTTCAAAAGTGCGGACTAAATTTTGAGCGATCGCTTCTAAAGAACCTTCGGGATGATGAAATTTTCTCTCTTGATGAAGAACTTCATTAGCGCCCGAATAATCTGGGCGTTTTCCTTCCCGCCACTGTACTTCTTCATCATGAGCAATGACTATCTCTCTATCTTGTACCCAAAGTGGCAATTCTGTCGTTTTCTCGCTAACCATACAATTTGATTGATAATAAACATCCCTTCTCAGAATAAAATTTTCTGGATATTAGGTAAATCAGAAAATATACAAAGTAAAGAATATTTATAATATCCAGAATTCAGGATATAGAAAAATAAATAGGGCAGCACATCGTGTACTACCCTACTTATGCTTTCCAACTAACTGCAAATCAAGACAGAAGTTTTTTTACACTTTCTGTGCAGATACGCCTTCTGGTTTTTGTTGAGTTTGTAATGCTGCATACAACCTATTTAAGGCATTTACATAAGCTTGCGCTGATGCGACGATGATATCTGTGTTCGCTGCATGACCAGAAAACACTCTGGATTCATAACGCAAACGAATTGTCACTTCCCCAATGGCGTCAATACCTGCTGTTACTGATTGCACAGAAAACTCTATCAATTCGTTGGGTACATTCACCACGCGGTTGATTGCTTTGTAAACTGCATCCACTGGCCCAGTACCGATCGCTGCATCGGTTAATTCTTGACCTTCTGGGGTACGCAGAGTAACTGTAGCAGTAGGACGGGCGTTGCTACCACAGGAAACTTGCACCAGTTCTACACGGAACAAATCTGGCGCTTGTTGGATTTCATCGTTAACGATCGCTTCTAAATCGCGATCGGAAATTTCTTTCTTTTTATCTGCAACTTCTTTAAATCTGACGAATGCTTTATTTAATTCGCTATCCGACAATTCAAAACCCAATTCTTTTAATCGGGTACGAAAAGCATTTCTTCCTGAATGTTTGCCCAAAACTATTTGATTGTCTGTTAAGCCAATCAATTGGGCATCCATAATTTCGTAGGTGAGTTTATTTTTTAACACCCCATCTTGGTGAATTCCAGATTCATGGGCAAAGGCATTTGCCCCAACGATCGCTTTATTTGGCTGCACTAGCATTCCTGTCAAATTAGAAACTAGGCGTGAAGTTCTGTAAATCTCACGCGTGTCAATATTTGTCAGGGGTTCTTGAGATTCTTCTGGTCTTCCCAAATAAGGATTAAAATATTGTCGCCGCACATGCAACGCCATCACCAATTCTTCTAATGATGCATTTCCAGCACGTTCGCCAATACCATTAATTGTGCATTCGAGTTGCCGTGCGCCATTTTTTACGGCTTCTAAAAAGTTAGCAACTGCCAAGCCTAAATCGTTATGACCGTGAACTGAAATAATCGCTTGGTCGATGTTGGGGACATTTTCTTTAATACCTTTAATAATCGCTCCAAATTCACTGGGGGTGATGTAACCAACTGTATCGGGGATATTAATTGTTGTTGCACCAGCAGCGATGGTAGCTTCTAAAACTTGATACAGAAATTCCGGATCGGAACGAGCTGCATCCATTGGCGAAAATTCCACATCTGCCATGAAGGATTTAGCATAAGCTACCATGTCTTGGGCGATCGCTAAAACTTCTGCCCGTGACTTCCGCAACTGATATTCTAAATGAATATCTGAAGTCGAAATAAATGTGTGAATTCTACCTTTAGCTGCTGGTTTTAATGCTTCGGCAGCAGCTTCAATATCTGCCTTAATCGCCCTTGCCAAACTGCAAATTACAGGCCCGTTTTCTGTTCCTACAATTTCTGCAATCTTGCTAACGGCTTCAAAATCTCCGGGACTGGCAAAAGCAAACCCCGCCTCAATTATATCGACACCTAGCCTTGCCAATTGCTTGGCAATGACTAATTTTTCGTCTATATTCAGCGTTGCTCCTGGACACTGCTCTCCATCTCGCAATGTGGTATCAAAAATCAGGATTTTATCAGTTTTAGTTGTCATTTGCACTTTGTTGTTTAGTTTTTAGTTATCGAGCAAAATATCATCAAACTTAATTTTTACTTTTACCTTTGTAAATAATTGTTAAATCTACTAGCCATCGGTTTTTTCTATTTGATCTCTGATATCATTTAAATCTATATATCTATCCGTAGCATTCCGTAGTTCTCTAGCAATCATTCCTTCTGTTGATACTACTGTAATATGTGTATTTTTGGAACGTAATAGTTCTATTGCTCTTTCAAAATCACCATCACCACTAAATAATACCACTCGATCGTACTGGTCTACTGTATTGAACATATCGACAACAATTTCAATATCTAAATTAGCTTTTTGCGAATAACGACCAGAAGTATCATCATAGTATTCTTTAAGAATTTTAGTTCTAACTGTATATCCCAGACTAATTAGAGCATCTCTAAAACCTCGTTGATCTTGTGGGTCTTTTAAGCCAGTGTACCAGAATGCATTGATTAATGTTGTTTCTGACTGCTCGTGTTTAAAGTATTCTAAGACTCGTCGCGGGTCAAAAAACCACCCATTTTTTTGTTGAGCATAGAACATATTGTTTCCGTCTACAAAAATAGACAGACGATTCATTGGAGAACCCATACAAATTTACACCTAATAATATAAATGAATTTAGATGGAACAATAGATTATAGCAATTTTCAAATGCCTTGTTTGCTAATATCTATAAAGTAGCTTTTCATCTATAGCTTTAATGCTAGCTGTTTCAAAGCATAAAAACGGCTGCAACATTAGAGTTGAGAACTTGGGTGCTAAGCGTTATTCACCTCCGGTACTGCAAGAGCCACCCTGTAATCAAAATCTACCAATAAAATTGTCCCATTAACAGCATTCATAGCTGTATAACACTAAAGTTTACTCCTAAAGAGGTATGGCATAAGCTCAAGGGAGAATATAAGTTAATGCCTATCTATAAGTAAAGCTTTTAGTATCAGGACATACTTTCTGGAGAATACCAATAGTTGCGCTCAAGGCAGAAGACAGACTTGTAACACTTTCTGGTAAAGCACCCAGTTGAGAGTATACCTGTTGGTTACGTTGGAGTAAAATCTCACAGTAAACAAGTGTACAGGTAGAGTATATTAGTTCCAATCTGTGGGACAATCACTAGTTATAACTCACTCAACAGACAAGAAATAACTTAGGCAGTGCCTGAGAAATAATCTCTTGGGGGCTAACTTTGCTAAGCGAAGTTTCTTGATGAATAGAAGATACTTTACAAATGTATAAGATTAACATTTTAAGTCTTATTTCAATGTGCTTGTAGTAAGAAGGTGGTCTGAATAAATAAAAATGTTGAACTTAAATCAATCAGTAACACGATATGGCAGAAGAATCTACATCTACCTTAACCAAAAACTCTGTCTCTGCTGCCAACAGACTACCCAGTAAACCTACGAAAGTTACATCTACAGCAGCGGCACGACAGTCTAGGTGGATAGTTCGCTTAGGTCATCTACTAGCTGGGACTTGGGCAATAGGCGCAGCATTACTAACTGCTTCTGGTTGCGATTTAGTTCAATTGATGGAGAATCAGGTACTTTCTCACTTTTTTCAAGTGCGCGGGCCGATTGTTCCTCCAGAAGACATCGTAGTTTTAGCAATAGACGATCAGTCAATATCAGTTCCAGAACAGTACTATAAAACAGATCCGCAACAGTATGCCTACCTAGAAACACTGAAATCCTTTCCTTACAAACGTGCTGCATATGCCCAGGTAATTACAAAATTAATGAAAGCAGGTGTTCGTTCTGTAGCAGTAGGTCTTGTTTTTGATACACCGAGTAGCTATGGGCCTAATGACGATCGCCAACTGCAAGCAGCACTGAAAAAATATGGTAGCAAAGTTGCTTTAGCAGCTCTCTACGAAAATTTCGAGACGCACCAAGGGTCGTTTACGCAACTGACACCGCCACAACAGATGTTTCACACAGGGTCAGTGTCCATTGGTTCAGTTAATTTCCCTGTGGAGGTGGATGGTAAAGTTCATCGATTGGCAAGTGAGTTTCCCAAATTGTTAGATGAAGAAAATTTATTTACAAATAAGCTACCTTCCTTTGATGAAGCAGTTCTGAGGGCAGCGCAAGTAAATTATCCGCGACCAAAAGGCGATCGCATTTATTTTTGGGGGTCTGCGGGAACATTTGAACAAATACCCTTTTGGCACGTACTCGATCCAGAAAATTGGAATACTTATTTGCAGCAGGGAAAAGTATTCAAAAACAAGATTGTTTTGATTGGTTCAACAGATAAGTTAAACAATGATTATTATCCAGTAGCAGCTACTAACAGTCCCGAACCGATGTCGGGGGTAGAAATTCACGCCAATGCCATCGCCACTTTAATGACAGGTAAAGCCATCAGCGAAGAAATTCCAACTCCGCCATTGCGTGGTTTGTTTGTGTTAGTTTTAGTAGGCACTTCAGCATTAATTATTAGTAGAAATAAGCATAGTCTGAATCGATTTATTTATAGCCTAGTTTTATCTGGTAGTTGGCTAGGAATTAGCTATGGATTATTTGTCCACGATGGGTTGATTTTCCCTACTAGCGTACCAATGGTGGCGATCGCTTGTTGTGGACTGAGTTACCTGGGAACCTCAGCAGTCAGAGAAAACATTAGAAAACGCCAATTAGTAGACATATTTCAAAAATATAAAACTTCTCCCCTTGTTCAAGAAATTATCAGCCAACAAGATGACCTGCAAGACCTAATTGAAGAACGAGATTTAGCCTTATCAGGTAAAATGTTGGCTCTACGCTACAGAATTGTCAAAGTTCTCGGTGCAGGCGGATTTAGTGAAACCTACATTGCTGAAGATACCCAACGTCCTGGTAACCCGCGATGTGTTGTCAAGCAACTAAAACCAAGCAACACTAAACCAGGGGGATTGCAACTAGCCAGACGTTTATTTAATTCCGAAGCACAAACACTAGAAAAATTGGGAACTCATCCTCAAATTCCGCAACTTTTGGCGTATTTTGAAGAAGATGAAGAATTTTATTTAGTACAAGAATACATACTTGGTCATCCTCTGAGCCACGAATTGCCACCAGGCAGAGCAATTGAAGAAATTGCAGTCATCAAAATCATCAAAGACTTATTGCAAACATTAACATTTGTCCATGAAAACAACGTGATTCACCGGGATATTAAACCTAGCAATATCATCCGGCGACACTCAGACGGAAAACTCGTACTAATTGACTTTGGCGCAGTTAAAGAAGTCGCCGCCACACACTTAGAGCCTCAAGACCAAACTGCCTTTACCATCGGTATTGGAACTCAAGGTTACGCACCAACCGAGCAATGTTTCGGCCGTCCACAATACAGTAGTGATATCTATGCAGTGGGTATGCTTGGGATTAAAGCCTTGACTGGTATCACACCGCGCGAGTTAGAGAGAGATGCCCAAGGACAGGTAAAATGGAGCGATCGAGCGCAGGTGAGTCAGCCTTTAGCTCAGATTCTCAGTAAAATGGTGCAGGATGACTTCAGACAGCGATATCAGTCTGCATTGGAGGCTCTGAAAGCTCTGGAAGTTATTGCTTCTGGGGATTTGCTAAATTCCCAAAGCGGATACCCAATGCTACAACATGACTCATCGATGAGTACTTTAGATGAATTAAACGTTACGACAAAATCTTACCCACCAAGATCGTCAGAAACAACTTGACACAGACGCGGGAAAGTTGGGAGAAAATTTGATAATTTCAACGCATCAGAGTTTCTCCCACTCCCTACTTCTTCTTGATTCTCCGCGTCTCCCCCTCCCCGCGTCCCCGCGTCTTCCTCTCCCTGCGCCTTCAATTTAACGAAAAGAATTCTTCTCCTGCCGTGGGATGAATGCCTATTGTTTCATCTAGATCCTGCTTAGTAATGCCCTTGCGAATTGCAACACCAAGACTTTGAATGATATCTGCTGCATTTTCACCCACCATATGAGCACCCAAAACTTCCTCAGAATCACCATTTACTACTAACTTGATGGTTGCTTGTTTATCTTTTTCGGTTAGCTGGTAAAACAATGGTTGGAATTCACTGTAGTAGCATTTTACAGACTCACCAAATTTTTCCCGTGCCTTGGCCTCAGTCATGCCCACACTAGCCGCTTCTGGACGACAAAAAACAGCAGAGGGGACATAATCATAATTTAGTTTTTGTGACTTGTTGCCAAAAACTGTATCGGCAAAGGCAATACCTTCTGCCTTAGCCACAGGAGACAATTGGATGCGGCTGGTACAGTCACCGACAGCAAAGATATTTTCTTGGTTGGTGCGGCTGTATTCATCTACTTTGATTGCACCACGTTCGCCAAGTTCAACATGGGCATTTTCCAAGCCTAGATTTTTAGTATTTGGACTGTAACCTGCGGCAACTAGAATAGTATCTGCTGCAACTATTTCTCTACTCTCACTATTAATAGTTAACAACAAAGACTCTTCTGAATATTTAATTCTTTGGACGGTGGTGTTGGTGAATAACTTAATTGGGCGTTTACTCAAAGCTTTTTGCACATTAGAGCGAATGTCATCATCAAACCCTGATAAAATCATCTTCTCTTTTTCAATTAGCGTCACCTGACAGCCAAAAGCGTGCATCATGCTGGCAAATTCTACACCAATGTAGCCGCCGCCAATGATTGCCAAACGTTTCGGCAGATAGGGTAGCTGAAACATTTCGCGGGATGTGATGGCATATTCTATACCTGGAATATTGGGTTTAAGGGGTTGGCCACCCACAGCAATTAGAATTTTGTCTGCTGTAACTTTGCGTTCACCAACACTGATAGTATGGGCATCGATAAAACTGGCACGTTCAGAAATTATTTCAATTCCAGCTTTCTGCAATTGCTGAAAATAGGATTCGTTGATGGTGTCAACGTGCTTATATACAGATTTAATAAATAATGTCCAGTCAAAGTATGTTGGACAATCACTCCACCCATAACTGTAGGCCATTTTATTGTGCAAGGCGAAGTCAGCAGCACAAACAATCAGTTTTTTGGGAACGCAGCCACGATTTACACAAGTTCCACCAAGGGCTTCTCGTTCGGCAATGGCAACACGCACGCCGTAACTAGCTGCTTTTTTAGCTGCTGCCAATCCCCCAGGCCCAGCACCAATGACAAACAAATCATAATCAAATGTCATAAAAATCTGTTCCTTTTCAACTTTTTGGAAAGCAGAGCTATTTAATCCCTTATAGTTATTCAGACAAAACTTGATCTACTGTCTTTGGGTGGACAAATCGATACTGAAACAAGCTGATATGTAGCAAATTGCCGCTTGAACTGCAATTACTACAAAAATAACAGCGATCGCCCCATTATTGCTAAGTTACATGACATTTTGTTGTGGAACAGACAACATACTCATTCTACAAGAGGTCGATGTTGGCGATCGCTTTTCCTTGAGCGTAGTCTATCCCCTCCACAATAAATAACAGCCTCATCTTCAGAATGATTTTCTAGAATGCTGTTTATTACTAAAATTACGCATAACCTATTCTGACTAAAACTTGCTAATTCTTAATAAAGATTTTTGTATTTTATCTAAGTATATATTTATACAATTAAGGCATGATAAAGGCGATCGCTTAATCTTAGAAAGAAGAATGCGATCGCTTTTGACGGGTGGGTATGCGATCGTACTTTTAGGTAGCAACCAAGCAGTAGAAAAACTGGACATACTTTGTTTGCAAATGATTACAGTGAGTCAAAGAAAATTTGCATTTCCTGTGCATCCCGTGTCATTCTCAAGTCTTTAAAACTATTAATAGCTTGAGTTGACAATTGACGGGCTTTCTCTGGGCTTCCCCACTTTTTCTCCCAACAGGCAAGAGAACGTTGATAGCGAGCCAAACGCCGTTTATTCTTGGTGCTTTCGGCAAACCTTAAACCTTGAATTAAAAGCTTGTGAGCTTCATCGCGATCGCCTTGTTCAATTGCAATATCACCTAGCCAATTTTGAGCAGAATTAATCACCCGATGCCAACTAATTTTTTCTGCACTTTTCATCACATCTTGAAAAAGCTTCTTTGCTAAAATATATTCACCTTCTAAATAAAAGATTTCAGCTCGATGGTAAAAAACAGGAATAAAATAGCGGATGTGCTGTTGCTCCTCTAGATTCGCCTCGATTACCAATTTTTCTTCTATCTTCAGCCAGTGGCGTGCATCTTGATAATTATTCTGTCTGATTTGCAGCCTAGCTATACTTTCGGCTAAGTCAGCTTGAACGCATGAATCTGCATGATCGCGTAAAACCCATGCCTGTTGTAAGATTTCGTCTGCTTTTTTCAGACTTTCAGATGAACACTCCCGAATCAGCAGCCAGGTTTTACGGATCATGAATTTGACTAAAGATGACCATTCACCCCGTCGTTCTGATTGTTCTATGAGCCATTGCAACCAATCGAGGCGATCATCCCAATAAGCATAGAGATTCGCATAATGGTTTAAGAGCAACCACAAATCCCTAACTTCTGCATAGTGGTCTTGGTTTTTACACCAATAAAGTACTTCGCGCAGATTTCCTTCCTCTTCCTTTAACCTGTCGTAATGTATCCAGTTTTCCCAATCTTCTCCGCCGAATCTGTAAGCAAAATTTAGATACCATTTCACCCACCGTTTCCGTGCTTCTTTCTCAAAATCTGGGTAAGCAGCTAATTGTTCTAAGGCATACTCACGAGTCAGAGATAG
The DNA here is from genome assembly GCA_034530795.1 of Nostoc sp. DedQUE12a. Lineage (GTDB taxonomy): Bacteria > Cyanobacteriota > Cyanobacteriia > Cyanobacteriales > Nostocaceae > Nostoc. Next base: position 29,922 of record JAVRCH010000167.1, on the reverse strand, counting down.
CATTTCGTATCGTTTAGTCTCTGGGTTCAGATTCACAAAGGAAAGTTGCCGCAAACGTGCCAAGCCATTATTTACATCATCAGGAGCGGCTGTTAGTCCAGCAACCTCAGCTACAGCAGTGAGTATAGCAGAGTCAGGAAAAATCGCCAGTGACATGAGTAACTTGTGGGGTGGTTGTCCTTTGATTCCCTTTATTCCCTGGACTGATTCCTCAAAACAAAAACGAGCTACATCACCTGTAGCCGAGGTTAATCGAGCCAGTACCGAGTTTAGGGAGTAGCCACTAGATACTTGACCGATCGCATATACAATCGCCAGAGGGATTCCGTTAGTGCGATCGTATAGCTGCTTAGAGTCCTCATCGTTGATGCTTATATCTTTCTCTTCAGCTTGTTGCTGAATCAACTGCAAACCTTCATTCAGGGGCAAGTTTCGCAGACTGATTGGCAGCAGGGCAATTCGTTCGCGAGTAGTAATTACTACTTTGACGCAAATAGGTAAATTGTATAGGAATTCTATAACTTCATGCCTGTCCTCCTCCTTTATAGTTTCCATATTGTCAACAATCAGAAGCGTTCGTTGTTTAGAAAGACATTGGCGTACACGGTCAAATTGGTCATTGGGAGGAGATTGAATAATAGTAGAGTCGCTTAAGGCATCAGCAATCACCCGAAAAATCTCGCGCAAGTTACGCTGTCCTTGCTGCCGTTGTAAAATCATACCGGGAATCAGTTCCTGTTGTTTGGCTGAAGTAAAAATAATCGCATCAAATTTAGGTGCATCAGAACTGTTTTGATTGCTAGCTTCTAAGCACAGGTAAGCCGCTGCTAACACTAACGCTGTTTTACCTACGCCACCAATGCCATCTAGCACGATCATATGAGCGCCATGCCTTGGCAAAAGGCGTTCCAGTAGCCTGTTCATATCTGCCTCGCGACCAATAAATTCTGTGTAGGTTGGCGATGGCAGATTATGGGGGATAGATCGGCTATTGGTATCAGATCCAGCAACACCTATGCGATATCCATGTCTCTCTAGAATATTAACAAGGTTACTTGACTTAACACTCTTGTCTTGTTCTCCTGTCAAAGTTTCAATATCTCGATAGATATTGCTTAATCCCACTCTCACACCAGCCTTATCTCTGTACAAGTCCTTACTTATCTTTGTCAAGCTATACCCACATAGCAACCCAAGTAACAAGTCTTTCTTAGAATTTTGCCTGTATCGCTTTTGAATTTTAGACTCCAAGTCAGTCAGTAAACGATCTATATCCCAGTCTTGTAAAACTTTTTTATACCACTTTTCCGACAGATTCCCACCATCTGACTGATCTGACATAAATACCGCCTATTTGTCTTTCATTAAATGTTTTATAATGAACATTTTAACGGACAAAATTTTGACATATTCTATCAAAAAGTATTAAATCTACAAGTATTAACAATTTTGTAACTTTTGAGTTGCTGTTAATAGTGAATGTTAGTAGATCTCTCAATCGATTTTAGTCTTTAATAGCTAGGAGTTGCTCCAGATAAATCAACAACTTCTAAAAAATTATGACAAATAAAGCACTTAGCTTTTTAACCTTCTTGTTTGGACTCAAACAATCTCGGCGTTATTTCCCAGAAGAAAAACAAGTATGTGTATTCAATAAACGTCCCATACTATACCGAGGCTTTTCGCCAAACTCTACACAGGAATCAATCAATGAACTACAAGAGCAACTAAAAGTTCAGGGTTTTATCTCAAATATTAGTGGTAAATTTGACTTAGAAACAGAAGAAGCTGTAATAAATTTTCAGAAAGCCAATAATCTTCAGGTGGATGGAGTAGTTGGGCCATTAAGTTGGGCTTGCCTTTTCTATCCAAGGCTTTACCGTAATCAAAAAAGTATGTCTCCAAAATCACAGGATGCTGTTAAGGAACTGCAAACTATTCTCAATGAAGAAGGATTTTTCAAAAAAGAACCCGACGGGTATTTTAGTCGTGAAACTGAAAGAGGCGTTAAACGCTTTCAAAGAACTTATGGACTGAAAGATGATGGTATCGTTGGGGCTGCGACTTGGGCTGTACTATTGGGAATGCGCCAAAAAATAGACAACAAAAGCTTTCTCCAGTTAGTTTATTTTCTACCGCCCCAAACTTGGTTTTTATGGGAGCAGTTTTTAATGGTTTCTTTTATTATGTTGGGTATTTATTCTAGCCCCATAGGAAAAGCTACTCCTGAATGGCATATAGCCTTACCAACTGCTTATGCACTCACCTGTATAGTGCCTTTTCTGTTGGAATGTTTACCCCTGAAGCCATCGAAGCAGACCAGTCTACCGCTTTTACAATACGCTCCTTATGTGTTAACTGGTATCTTTTGGAAACCAATTATCGATTTCATGGGAACATTATTTAATTAACGATTTGGTAATTGAGTAGGTGATGAGCGATCGCCATATAATTTTGTATCAAATATTTACGTTGTGCTTGTAAAAAACTGGCGATCGCACATCGAAGACACCCTACTCTTACCCATCGCTGAAATAGAAAAACGACCATTCAAAAATTAAATAGCCTTCTTCTCTGCGCCTCTGCGCCTCCGCGTGAATAAAAAAAGGCGGGTGCGGGAATTGAACCCGCTAATCCCCAAAATGGTGGAGATGTAACCGATAACCCTAAATTCTTCGTCCCCGAAAGGCAAGTTGCGAACAAGGGTAACCCGCCATGAAGTAAGGAGAATAAAGTTTTCCTTTATCCTCCATAAATCTCTACAATTCACCCGTAGCCAGCATTTGGATAATGCGAGGCGTACCCGGATCGAATCCTGCCAAATCCCAAGACAGCGGATCTTGAGGATCTACCAAGGTAATCTGGTAAGGCGCCAAGGTGACATACACCGCCTTAGCCTCAGGATTTACCTTTTTGCGGTACTCCTTGAGTGCTTGACTTGGATGCTTATAACCAGCCCAGCTTTCTGAGTCAGTCCAAAAGCAGACAACATCTGCTTTGAACTTGTTTTTAATCATCCAGTCGTAAGCCACAGATGCATCAGTTCCGCCGAAGTTCTGATTCCTAGCTTTCGCTACAGCAGAACTAAAACTATCTTTGGCAGTAATATCCAATTCCCGGAATTCCGTAGCAAAGCCGCGAATCATGTAGTTTTTCTCTGCTTTTGCTGTTACTAGTGCCATTGTGGTGGCAATTTCACAACAACTCAGCCCCATATCTGCAACCAAGCTACCCATAGAACCAGAAACGTCTACAGCGTGCATGAAGACTTTACCTGTGGGTTGCACAACATCAAAAGAAAGTTCAACTGCTTTTTCTAAAATGTCTACAATCCGAGAAACTGGGTTCCAAGTTTTCTGGCTGCGTCCTAATCTACCACCAGATTGATATGTTTTGAGTGCTTTCAAAACATCAATCGGATGAATGCGACCTTTACGCAGATGTTCTTTGTTGTTGAGAACTGCTTCCACTCGCTCCAAGTTGGCGCCCTCGTCAGTTCGCAATACACCCAGTTCAGTCAAAGAACCCAGGTTACGCAACATTGCACCTATTGGCATTTCCTGAAATAACAACTGCCAAGCAGCTTTGTCCATTTTACCCACAGGTGCCGCCATTTCGTGGGTTAGGCGTCCTTGCAAAATAGCTTCATGGGTTTGGGTAGGGTTCCGCTTCAGCCACTCATACCACCAAATCTGCGCCAATGCTTCTGAGGGAATGTCTGCTGGCAATTCTTCCCAGCCTCTAACCACCCACTCAAATAGTTGACGGTGATTTTCTGTAGGCGGTTTAACATGGAACAACCGCAATGCATCTCGGTGGGTAAAGCCTTGACGTTGTTGATATTTCAACAGTTGATAAGCTAAACCTTTGACATCTTCCCGTGAGAGCCAAGTTTTACCAGCTTCTCGCACCACTTTGCCAAATCCCCGCAGAGATTTGGTGTAGTTCAGCCATTCGTAGAAGTGGCTACCTGTGCGGACAACTTGGGGGAAAATTTCACCAAATGCTTGTTTTGCTTCTGGTGCTTCACCCATTGACAGCAAAACTAAAGCCAAGATAGGCGCACTGTTATTGATGGCGCGTCCATCGCTGGCATAGAGAATTTCTTCTGCCACACGGCCGGGATTTTCAGCAACAGCTTGTCTGACAACTGCCACAAAATCTTCAGTTAATTCTTGTTTGCCAGCATAGTAAGTGCTTTTTGCTGTGCCAACCAAAAGACAACGGCGCAGCATTTTCCAAATGCCAGCATTAAACATCCAACCACCGGAACGTCCTTGAATCATCTCGGCTTCCCGTCCGGGGATAGGCTGATTTTGTGGTGTAGTTGTTTTCTTTTTAGTGAAGAAGTTGTAATTCATCGCTTCATCTCCCGGCCTTTGCAGGCAAAAATGAAAGGTGGCGGAGCAGGATTTGAACCTGCGACCTCTCGAACCCAATCGATAACCCTAATTCGTCGGCCTTTGCAGGCAAGGGGTGAACAAGGATGTTTTAGCGCTCTGCCACTGAGCTACCCGCCACATATAAAGTTAGGAGTTAAAAGTTAAAAGTTAGGAGTTAAGAGTTAGGAGTTAAGAGTTTGAAGTTTGGAGTTAAAAATTTTTGAATTGAAAACTTTCTACTTTTAATTCTCAACTCCTCACTCCTAACTCCTCACTCCTAACTCTTCACTCAAAATTCAATTTGGTGTAGTGGAGCGGGATTTGAACCCGCGACCTCCCGTTTGGCAAACGATAACCCTCAATTCGTCGGCCTTTGCAGGCAAGGGGTGAATAAGGATATTTAGGCGCTCTATCCACTGAGCTATCCACCACATATAAAGTTAGGAGTGAGGAATGAGGAGTTAGGAGTTTGAAATTTTTGAATTGAAAACTTTCAACTCCTAATTCTTAACTCTTAACTCCTAACTCAAAATTCAATTTGGTTTAGTGGAGCAGGATTTTCACCTGCATCTCCAGAAGTTGTATCAAGGGTGTTTTAGTTATATGTATGCGATAACCCTCGATGTGTCGGCCTTTACAGGCAAGATGGGCACTCTATTATTTGAGCTATCCACTACTAAGGAAAGCTAACTCCTTGATGAACATCGCTTGTATTATTAATGTAATGTTTGTAGCATTGGATGTCAAGTGTTTGGCAAGCTAATTTATTTGTATTAGTCTACCCAGGTGCGTAGGCGTAGCCCGCCGCAGGCATCGCTACACCTCACCACACCAGGCAAATCATTTTTGCCGGATTTTTCACTTAATATTGTTCAATTTGTTGGGTTTTGGTAACTACAACACTTATCAAGGAAAGTTTTTGCCAGAAAATTTGCCAAACTATACAAAAAAACGTCCCAATTTTTGCCAATATAATAATATTATTTTCCAAAATTCACTTGGCAAAAATCGGCATGAGTGAAAAATCCATAGAAGGTAACGGTAAGGCTTTCCTCGTTATACTTTTGCCCCTCTCGTTTTTGATTATTTTCCTGGTTGCCACGTGGAGAATTTTACTAGCAGCAATTGTGCTGGTAATTGGCTTCAGGCTTTGGCAGGAATATCAATGGCAACAGTGGACTCAGCGAGTTAACCCAATTTTTCATCAGTTGGTTCGGGAAAATCAGGGCAAACTGACACCAATGGACTTGGCAATCAGGGGTAATTTTCCTGGAACAACGGCAAAACGCTACTTAGATACTAAAGCTCAGGAATTTGGCGCTAGTATCGTAAATTCTGAAGACGATAGTCAGTATTATTACTTTATAACTGGCAGTATTTTGGGCAACATTCTTGACAGTAGTGAGCCTGTCAAGCAACTTCCTGCCCAACCAGTTACCAAAACTGCGCGATCGCTTTTAGCACCACCGCCCCCCATAGCACAGGAGGAAGAACCAGAAACTGAAGCACCCCCACAGCCAACCCATAACGAAGTTACACGAACGCTTGAAAAACAATTAGTTTTTGGCTCTCTAATTCAATCTGAACTAGCCAAGCGGCTAAATGTCTATTCCAGCACAGTTTATAAACGCCGAAATGACCCGGAATTTCCAGAGTGGAGTCGCAGCAGAGACCCTGATGGTATCGCCTGGTCGTATTCGGAAAAAACTAAAGAGTTTTTCCCTCTGGAAGAATAAGAAGGCAGAAGGCAAAGGGCAAAAGGCAAAGGGCAAAAGTAAAGAAGTTTCAGGCTTTACTTTTTACTTCTAAACCCACAGCTTCGCTGATGGAATTTAATCCGCTTTGTTCTAAATGGGAAAGCAAACCTTTAAGAATTCGGCGTACCATCAGTGGGCCTTCATAAATCCAGCCTGTATAAACTTGGATCAAGCTAGCACCAGCAATAATTTTTTCCCAAGCATCATCTGGGGAAAAAATGCCACCAACGCCGATAATGGGGATTTTTCCTTGAGTTTGCTGCCAAATAAAACGAATTACCTCAGTGGAGCGATCGCGCAATGGTTCACCGCTAATTCCGCCAGCTTCTGACTGGGGTGATTTGCCAGTTTGCTCAATTATGTGGGTTTTGAGTTTATCGCGACTGATAGTAGTATTAGTGGCGATAATTCCGGCTAGTTGGTAGGTTTTAGCAAGAGTTATAATGTCAGCGATCGCTTCCCATTCTAAATCTGGCGCTATCTTGACAAAAATCGGTTTTTGTGAATTATTTTCTGTTTGTAATAATTCTAAGATGGCACCGAGCATGGCGGCATCTTGGAGCGATCGTAGTCCTGGTGTATTTGGGGAAGATACATTAACAACAAAATAATCTCCCAAATCTTTGAGTAGGCGAAAACTATCAAGATAATCTTGTGCTGCTGCTTCCAGAGGAGTTACCTTAGATTTACCCAAATTTATTCCTATGGGTATTAACCGAGTTAACTCCTGTTTTTCTAGTGACAATCTTGCTGCCATTGCCGCTGCACCGCTATTATTAAAGCCCATACGATTGAGAGCAGCTTTATCCAACGGCAACCGAAACAAACGGGGGCGAGGATTTCCCGGCTGGGGATAAAAAGTTACAGTTCCCAATTCTGCAAAGCCAAAACCCAGGCTAGACCAAATATTAGCAGCAACGCCATCCTTGTCAAACCCAGCAGCTAAACCTACAGGGTTGGGAAACTTTAGCCCAAACAAATTTTGTTCTAAGCGTGAATCGTACAAACACAAAGATTGTTGTAGACGATGATTTAGCCAACTTCCAGGGGGATAATTGCCTGTTTGTGATAGCCAATTCAAACTGCGAATTGTCTGCTGGTGTAACCACTCCGGGTCTGCTTTTACCAGATTGAAAAACAGTGGACGAATTGCAACTTGATAAATATCCATTAGCTTTATTTAGAGAGAATTCAGAATTCAGAAGTCAGAATTCTGAATTTATGCAAATTTAAAAACACAATGCGACAAATAAACCATTTTGTAGAGACGCGATGAATCGCGTCTTCACTTCACCCAAGTAGCAATTTCGTTCGAGTCAGTTACGGGTTTAGAGGATTTAGTTTTGAGAACGTAAATCTTTTAAGAAGCTCAGTAAGGCTTCATTAACTACTTGAGGAGACTCTACGCTTACCCAATGGCCGACACCAGGAATGATAATTTGTTTTTTCAAGTTAGGAACCAAGTTGCTCATTTCATCAAGATTCATTCCAGGAAACTTGAGTACCACATCTTTTTCACCAGCAATGAACAATGCGGGTTGTGATATCTTTTTATCTTCCAGTTGGGGGGTAATTTCCATGTTCCGGTCAATGTTGCGATACCAATTTAATCCCCCACGAAAACCACTGCGTTTATATTGCTCTACATAATAATCTAGATCCTCTTGGGTTACCCCCGAAGGTTGCTCAACAGGATCGATTAACCCGTCTAAAAAACCGGAGGTTGATGGTTTAGGTTTGAAGAAAATTTCTTCAGAATTAGAGCCACTACCCATACCATAAATCATCCGCAACGAACGACGGATGTCGGCTTCAAATTCAGCTTCAGCAATCCCAGGCTTTTGGAAATATACCATGTACCAAAACTGATCTCCAAAATTTTCTTGTTTCGTCAATTCTCCCACTGGGTAACGAGAGTAGGGGACGCTCATACCAACAACAGCATTGACTCGTTCTTCGTGTAGCAATGCTGTGTTCCAAGCTACAGGCGCACCCCAGTCATGGCCGACAACAGTGAAGGTTGCATATCCAAGGGCATCAGCAATGCCAACAACGTCTCCAGTTAAATGAATGATGTCATAAGCATTAACTTCTTCTGGGGCATCGCTGCCACCGTAACCTCGTTGGTCGGGAACAGCCACCTTAAAGCCTGCTTCCACAAGCGGGTCGATTTGGTGACGCCACAAATACCAGCATTGAGGCCAACCGTGAAGCAAAATTACTAGAGGCCCTTCACCCTCAACAACTGTCCTCAGGCTAACTCCGTTTGTCTCGATAGTACGAAAGTTGCGTTGTTTCATAATTAAAACCTTTTGTATTTCACTATTAAGCTGTTAATAACTGTTTTCGTAACTAGTTTAATACCTGTGGCAATATTATTCAGAGTGCTTTTCTGGGCATCTTATATATTACAAGTTATGTAAAACGATAAATCAGATGGGGCAGCCGCAAAAAACTATAGCCGCTGAACAGCAGATCCTTTCATTGGGGCGTGTCCTTCAGAGCCTCAGGGAAGAAGATGATGTTGATGTTCTGATTCAAATTATTATTTCTTATCTTCAAGAACAGTTTGACTACAAACTAATTTGGATTGCTCTTTACGATCGCCTGAATCACGTATTATTTGGTAAAGGCGGTATAATTCCTAGCAAAGATACAAGCTTTTTACACCAAAAAATTGTTATTAGTCCTGGGGATTTATTAGAGCAAATAGTTATTGAGCAGCATCCCTTGGGAGTAGCTGATTTGCGAGCTGAAACCCGCGCTGCTGAATGGCAAAAAATTGCAGAAAAGTTCCAAATTCAAGGAACAATTGTTATCCCAATTCGCTATAAAGACCGTTGCTTAGGTTTGCTGCTACTAGGTTCAGAACGCTGGGGCTACCTGCTGGCAGGGGAAGCAAAAGCACGTTTGATGATGGTTTTAGGCGAACTTGGCGCAGTGCTTTATCAACATGAAATACAGTTGCAGCAAAAGCAAGCAAAGCGAACTGATGAGCCATTATTAGAATTGCTAGAAAATTTACGCAACCTCACTAAATTAAATCAAAAACTAGAAGCAGCGGTGCAAGCAACCCATAAATTTGTCTCTCCCAACCGGACAAATATCTATTGGTTTGAGCGGGAAGGGCGCTATTTTTGGTGTCGTATGAGCAATCAACTTGTAAAAATCGATCCTAACTCTAGTACTCAGCCAGCAGCAGGAATGACAGTGCAAGAATTGAGCGATTTTTATTATGCTTTGTCAGTTAACCAAATTGTTTCCATTGGTGATGCCCGCAGTTCCTTAAAAAGTCATTTTACAGCAAAATTGCTACAACGTTTGAAAGTGCGATCGCTCTTGGCTGCTCCAATTATCTGGCAAAAAAACTTGCTGGGTTTTTTGGCAGTGGAAAGTAATGAACCCCGCATTTGGACAGAAACAGATAAAAATTTTGTCCAAGGCGCAGCTGGATTAATCTCGCTAATTGTTCCTAACGAAAATAGCGAAAGCACCATCAAACAAATTCAAGAAGATGCTGAACTTACTAGTCAAGTTGCCCAAGGTATTTATAGCGAATATGAACTTCAGGAAACCTTACAAATTTCTGCAAAAAAAGTTTTAACTCGATTCGCTGCTACCCGATTTTTGCTATTACAGTATGATTCAGAACAGAATAATTATCAATTTATTTATCAAAGTCAGCCCCATAATCGCCGACCGTTGAAATTTGCCTTCGATACTCTAAAAGAATTAGATGGACAACTGTTGCAACGTTCCAATGAAGCGGTAGAAATTGAGAACTTAGATGAAGATTTGCGGTTCTTTAACTGGCGTGCTTTGTTGTTAGAAAATGGGATGCGATCGCTACTTATTTGTAAATGCCTCCAGGGCCAAATACCACCAGTAATTTTAATCATCGCTCACGAAAGCCATCGGTGTTGGACAACTCAAGAAAAAGAATTACTCTGGGCTGTAAGCCAGCAAATAGGTGTAATTGTTCGTCAGTGGCAATTGCACAACCGCACCCAGCACCAGCAAAAAATTTCCCAAGCATTTGAGCGATGCCTACAGATTTTGCCACAATCCTACAACAGAAAAATCGAGGCTGGAAAAAAGGATCTAGAATCTACGGTACTAGAACAAATAGCAACGATTCTCAACTGTCCCCTAGCGGTACTCTTTTCTTGGTCGGCTGGTGATGATTGGGCAGAAATTATACCTGGAGTAACAGCCAGTAGCCAATTTGGAATTTTTGCTGGTGCATCAATTTCCACCCGAAATGAGGCACTAATTCAGTGGGCACTCGATACAGAAGGTTACCTGGCCTTGAAGGTAGATGATTTACCTCCAGAAACTCGGAAATGGTTAAATACGCCAGATAAAGGCCAAATTTTTATTATGGCGTTACGTACTAATACTGAACATGAAACCACAGCTGTAGTTTTGTTGGCAGACACTCAAGAGCGTCACTGGTCAGAACAAAGCCTAAATACGACAGCAACTTTGATTTCTCAATTAGCTTGGTGGCGTCGCCAAAAGCAAATTAATCAACTTTTAGAGTCGACAACCGAGGAATTACGACAACTTAACTGGTACAAACATCGCCGCCTAGAAGAAATTCAAAGAATAACAGCGGTGTCTCTCAATCAAATACGCGATCTAGGCATTCCTGGAAACGAACTGGCTCAGATGCGCTACCAGTTGCTACTACGACAGTTAGACCACACAGCCACCTCCATGAGTGGATTGCTAAAACTAGAGCAATGGCAACTACACAAGAGTTGGGAAACTATGCCCATAGCCAGTTTATTAAAGCGATCGCTCGAACGCATCGACAATTTACTCAAACAACAAAAACTCTGGATTGGCGTGCATGGTTTGGGACAACCGATTGAGGATGGAGAATCGCCAAAAAGCTGTTTGTTATCCAAAAATGTTCCTAACGCCAATGCTCAACCGGCAATGGCGATCGCAGGCGATATCATGAAAATTGAATTGGTAATCCATGAATTGTTAATTAATGCCTGTAACCGTTCTCCAATCGGTGGCAGAATTGACATTTGGTGTCGGCGTTTAACTGACCATCAATCCGCAGATGCAAAGAAAAATCCATCGGAACTTCGGCTAGATTCCGGTGTGAGAGTGGGGACTGGTCATCAGACATTCTTAGAACTGTCGATTACACACAACGGTGCGATCGAACCACAGCTACTAACAGAGTTAAATAAAAATCCACTCAAAGATGTCCTTGCTCCCTCTAGTCTCAACCAACCACCAGGCTTACACTTGCTAATTTGCCAAAACCTCATGCAAGAACTAGGAGGAGAGTTGAATTTCTATCAATTACCCGATAATCGGGTAGTTAGCCGATTGCTTTTGCCGTTAGCAAGTAATGACTCTTAAACAGTAGAATTCAGGAGTCATACCAATTCAAAATTCATAATTACAGCAGTTTTCTTTTGCATGAAGTCCAAAGTCACTGGTTTTGAGGCAGGAGGCAAAAGGCAGTGTTTCGACTACGCTCAACAACCAGGCAGGAGGGAGAAGAATAATTTGATTTGTGAATCCTTGGTTCTGTACCTCATTTAGTTGCAAACTGCTGTATTAATTATGAATTATTTGGTCAACTATCAACGAAGGACATATAAATTCCTACTAATTGATTCTGAATTCTGACCAGAGGCGGAGTGTCTCCGGCTTTGCTCTTGAATTCTGAATTTTTATGTAATCAAAAGCCCAACACCTCTATTGATTTTTCAAGTACTTCTTTAGGACGAAATGGTTTAGTTAGATATAAGTCTGCACCAACCTCAATTCCCTTTTGTTTATCAAATTCCTGTCCCTTTGCTGTCAAAATTATGATATAAATGTCAGTCATTTGCAGTTCGTGTTTTACAATCTGGCAAACTTTCAAACCATTCATTTTAGGCATCATCACATCAAGAAAAACCAGGTTTGGTTTTTCAGTTTTAATAATTTCCAGAGCTTCTTCACCATTTTTAGCAGTTAAAAGTTCAACCCCCTCATCTTCTAAATCTTCTAGAGCTTGTTCCATCAAAATCAAGATATTGGGTTCATCGTCAACAATGAGAATTTTTTGAGTCATAGGATTGGGGTATAGGGTATGGGGCATCGGGCATGGGGAAAGGGAAAGGGGTAAGGGGAAAAGGGGAAAGATTAAATTTATTCCTTTTCCCTTTAACCGGTTGGTGAGCTTGTCGAACCATTAACCTTTTCCCCTGCGTCCCCTGTTCATCTCCCCATTGTTTTAATTAGCGATCGGACAGCATAATGAAGAATACATTCTCCAAGCCTTTCTCAAAGCGTAGGGTTTCTACCAAATCGGCTTCTTGAGAAAAGATAGAATCAATAATGATCATGTCAGGTTTAGCTGACAAAGCTTTATGGATGCATTCTTGAGGATTAGAAGCTTCAATTACGTTATATCCCTGAGTTTGTAGCACATCTGATAGGGTTTTTAAAGTTGAGGCATTTTTATCAACTACCAATACCTTTTTACTAGAAGTGCCTTGAGAAAGTAGTAAGCCAATTTCACCAAGCAGTTTTTCTGTGTTGATGGGTTTGGTGAGATAGCGATCGATGCCAATATGGTAACCGCGTTCTTTGTTTTCAATAATTGACAAAATAATGATGGGAATATCTGCGGTATGAGGATCGTTTTTCAGAACAGCTGCTACGTCAAAGCCGTTGATTTGAGGCATCATCACATCCAAAAGAATCAAATCGGGACGAGCTGTTTTGATTTGATGAATTGCATCCATGCCGTCTTTGGCTTCCCGAACGTTGTAGCCTTCGTTTTCTAGCTGTTGACGCAGTAGTTCTCGAATGTTGGCATCATCATCTACCACCAAAATGGTTTTGCGATTTTCGTTGAGTACAGCAGCTGTGGTAATGACGTGTTCTTTGAGTTGTTTTACTAAAGCATCTAGATTCAGTTTGGCACTGCTTTTGCGATCGCTGGTGTAAATGGGAATGATAAACGAAAACGTACTACCTTTGCCAAGTTCGCTTTCTACCCAGATTCTACCGCCGTGATGTTCAACGATTTGTTTGCAAATGGGCAATCCTAAGCCTGTGCCTTTGGGTTTGTCGGTGAGGGTGTCGCCAACTTGCCGGAATTTCTCGAATACTTTTGGCTGGTCTTCGGGTACTATGCCAACGCCTGTGTCAATAACGCTAATGCAAATGGCGTTGTTCTGTTGTTTGATGCGGCAGGTGATAGAACCGGATTCAGTAAACTTGATAGCATTGGAAATCAAGTTGATTAAGACTTGGAGTAGACGATTGCGATCGCCTATTACTTGAGGTAATCCTGGTTCAATGTCGGTGATTAACTCTAAACCATTAGTTTCAAACAACGCTGCTGTGGAAGTAGTTGCCCAATCTATTAACTCAGTTGGATCGAGGGGTTGCATTTGCCATTCCACTTTACCTGCTTCCATCTTGGCAATGTCTAAAACATCGTTAATCAAAGATGTCAGCCGTTCTGCTTCAGACACAATAATGTTGAGATTGTCACCTACCCTTTTGATTGTTTTCTGAAGCTTGCGGTCTTCGCTAGCAAGCATGGGAAACACATCGGTTTCTAGCTTTTCTTTAATGATGGATGCAAAACCAAGAACAGAAGTTAGTGGTGTCCGTAGTTCGTGGGAAACTGTGGAGATGAAATCGGTCTTCATCTTGTCAATTTCTTTTTCCGCAGTCACATCTCGAATCAGCAATGCCGAACCAAAGCAGGCCTGAGGTTCATTGTCAGTGGTTCTTTTAAAGATGGCGGTGGCTACTGCCTGACCGATACGTTCCTTTGCTAGGCTAATTTCAGCAGCAAACACATCGCTGGGATGGGACTGAGTTTTTTCAACTAAATCTGCTAAACCAAATATTGGTAATTCCCGATAGCTACCTTTGAGGGCGTTGCTCGTCAATCCATACATTGCTAAAAAGGCAGGATTGAAATGGGTAATTTGTCCGGTGATGTCCGTGACTAACAAACCATCTGCTAAGTTGTGTAAAATGGCGTTTAAACCCTGGGCTTCTGCTAGGGTATTTTCCAAAGCAGCAGTCCGTTCTGCAACTCTAGCTTCTAGCTCTTGATTCAGTTGTCGCAGAGCGATTTCTGCTTGTTTGCGGGCAGTAATATCAGTATTGATTTCTAATGTGGCGCAGGGTTGACCGGATGCATCCACTTGCACTGTCCAGCGACTTTGGACAATAATCGATCTGCCATCGTGGGTACTATGTTGCAGTTCGCCTTCCCAAGTGCCCTGCCGTAAACACTCAGCCTGGATTTCAGTTAGCGGTTTAGGAAATATTGTGTGTAGCAGGTCATGGATAATGGCCCGGTTTTTCACCTCTTGACAACTCCAGCCGTAGAGCCGTTCTGCCCCCTGACTCCAATGGTGAATAATGTTGCTGGTGAAGTCGCGCACAATGACAGCATCGCTGGAATGATTCAACATGTCCATTAACCGTTGATTTTCTGCTTCTGCGAGTTTGCGATCGTGGATATCAGTGCAGATGCCAATCCATTCTCTGATGCTGCCGTCTGGTTCCAAAATAGGGGTACCACAAACAGAAAAATGGCGGTATGTACCATCTTTACCACGTAATTGGAATTCGGTTTGATATAAACTGCGGTTTACCATAGCCGTATTCCAAGCTTCTGCGGTATGCGCATGGTCATCGGGATGAATAACATCGAGCCAGCCCAATCCTTGAAATTCTGCTTCAGTTTGACCAGTGTAGGCCATCCAGCTGAGCATTTCGCTGGGAACCCCCGATCCGTCAGGTGTAGCGACCCAGACAATTTGTGAGATAGTAGTTACCAGAGAGCGAAACCGTTGTTCGCTCTGTTGCAGAGTTTGTTCTGCTAGTTTGCGATCGTGAATATTAGTGCAAGTACCAATCCATTCCCGAATAGTACCATCTGCTTCCAAGACAGGGGCACCACAAACAGAGAAGTAGCGATATATGCCATCTTTACCACGTAGTCGGTATTCGGTTTGGTAGATGCATCGCTTTGCCACAGCAGTATTCCAAGCTTCTGCGCTGTGGGCGCGATCGTCAACATGTATTGGATCTAACCAGCCGAAACCTCCGACTTCCTCTTCCGTCTGACCTGTGTAGGCTATCCAAGTCAGCATTTCACTACTGATTCCCAGCCCTTCTGGAGTAGCCCCCCAGATGATTTGGGAAGTAGTAGTTACTAAAGTGCGATATCGTTCTTTAATACGCTGATTTTCGGCTTCTTCCAGCTTGCGGTCGTGAATATCGGTGCAGGTGCCAATCCACTCCCGAACGGTACCATCTTCTTCAATTACCGGGGCAGCGCAGACCCAAAAGTAACGATAATTACCATCTTTGCCACGAATTCGGTATTCAGTTTGATAAAGACTGCGGTTGGCGACGGCGGCATTCCAGACTTCTGCGGTGTGGGCGCGATCGCCAGGATGAACGGCATTAATCCACCCTCCATTCTCAGCTTCCGCTAAACTTTGACCTGTATAAGCAATCCAGCTTTCCAGTTCAAAGCAAATTCCTTCTGGCGTACTGACCCAAATAATTTGTGTGTTTTTTGTCACTAAAGAACGATATCGCACTTCGCTCCGTTTCAAGATTTTTTCGGACTCTTGGCTGTTTTGATGGGTATTCTTGAGGTCGCTAATGTCCTCGACAGTTGAGAAAATCACACGCTCCCCATTCTGCTCAACCAACACTTCCGAAAGCCTCACTGGAACTAAATGCCCATCTTTGTGGATGTACTCTTTCTCACAAGGTTCGTAGCGACCAGTCCGTTCTAGGCTTTCTAGGGTTGCTGACTTGGCGGCATAATCTTGGCGCGTCATCTCCCAGTAGTTCAGATTCAGGGTTTCTAGAACAGTCCGCCCCGCGATCGCCGCATAAGCAGGATTCATGTCAATCAGTGTCCCATCGAGCTGAGACAGTACTAAACCAACTGGACATTTTTCAAATAGCTGACGGTAGTATTCATCAACTTGGCTAGACATGGTTGAGGTTTCCTCAGTCATTTAGGTGGGTGGGATTATCGCAACAGAACCAAGACAACAAGGTGGCATAAAGCTTTAAGGAAATTGGGTGGCGTTGGAATAGTTGGTAAATTTGATCGGGTGGTGCATTACCAAGGTCTGGACTATGTTGGGAAAGTCGCTGGATGAGTTGAGTATGGCGGATGAGCAAATCTGCTGGTTTGAGCATTGGTATTGTTGATGGAATGAAGCCCTCAGGATCGGTGGTGGGGCATAGTTCCGTTGTAGGAGTGGATGAAGCAGAATTTGTCTCACTTTGCCCTGGTGAAGTTTCTACCACTGAATAGTTCACCGGAATTTGAATCCAGAATTCTGTACCCTCACCCAATTGAGAACGACATTTGAGAATTCCCCCATGCCTGTCTACAACTATTTGGCGGCTGATTGCCATACCTAACCCAGTTCCTTTACCAATCTCTTTAGTAGTGAAGAAAGGATCGTAGATGCGTTGGATGAGGCTTTCTTTCATACCCGGGCCGTTGTCGGCAATGCGAATTACAATCCATTCGTTGTCTAAGGCTTGGGTGCGAATGGTGATGGTCGGGAATGTCATTTGTCCTCTCTTACAAAGTTCTGATCCAAGGAAGCCTTGGCTCAGACTTTGCGCTTTGTCATTTGTCATTTGTGATTCGTTTGATGCTAATGACCAATGACTAATGACTAATGACTCTTCTAAGGCATCAATGGCATTTGCCAAGATGTTCATAAAAACTTGATTTAACTGTCCTGGGTGGCATTCAATCAGGGGAAGTTTGGCATAGTCTTTGACGATTTCAATTGCCGGACGGTGACCAGAGGCTTTCAAACGATGGCGAAGAATCATCAGCGTCCCGTCGATACCATCGTGGATGTTGACAGCTTTGATTTGGGCTTCGTCATGGCGGGAGAAGTTTTTTAAGGATTGGACAATTTCCACGATGCGGTCGCTACCCAGTTTCATCGAATCCAGCAGTTTGGGAAGATCCTGCATGATAAATTCCAAATCGATATTGTCTAGCTCTGATTGCAAATCTGGGGGAGCCACAGGTAAAAATTTCTGATAATCTTGCAGCAGATTTAATAAGTCTTGGGCGTACTCTGCAACATATCTTAAATTGCCGCAAATAAAGTTCACTGGGTTGTTAATTTCGTGGGCGACTCCAGCAATGAGTTGCCCTAAAGAAGACATTTTTTCGCTTTGGATTAACTGAGTTTGTGCTAGCTGCAAGTCTTGAAGAGCTTGTTGAAGTTTTTGTGTCTGGGCTTTTGCTTCCATAGCTGCTTGAGTGCTTTGTTCGTAAAGCAAAGCTTTTTCGATGGCGATCGCTGTTTGAGAGGCAAAAATACTTACAAGTTTCAGGTGTTCAGCCCTATAGGAGTAAGCTTTGTCTGTGCCAATGGCGATCGCTCCTATTACCCGCTCTTTTGCTCTTAAAGGTACACAAATCAAAGCGTTGATGTTTTTCTTTCCCGATAATCGACAATCAGCTTGCACGTCATTGATGAGTTCTGCCCGCCCTGATTGCACAATACTGCCAATAATTCCCTGACCCGGTTTCGGCTGATTTTCCCGAAAAAATACTCCAAATTCGGCAATGATTTCAAATTCAGCAGCATCGGGACTTAGCAGTAAAATCATCCCTGCTGACGATTCAATCAATTGGCTCATTTCCTGAAGCACGAGTTGGGCAATTTGTCGCCTATCCAAACTCGTTGTCAACTGAGTCGAAATATCTTCAAATAAATCAATTTCCTGGTATCTTTCTAGCAATTCTTTTGCGAGTATTTTCTTCTCAGCCTCTTGTTTTGCCAAAAATGAGAGCAAAGCTGCCACTAAAGTTGCCTGTTCGTCGCCAACAACCCAACCGATGGTTTCCCCTGAAACCTCAATTGGATATCGATTTTCTAATATTTGCTTACCAATACTAATTAGTTTCGTGCCGTCTACCAACTCAATATCAATTGCGATATTGAGTTGATGTACCAAGCCCCGAAGGAAAGATGGTAACTCTTCTTTATTAAGAATCTTTTTCAAGCTAATTGCCGACATGAAACACCTCATCTTGAGTAGGTTGCAAATTTCCAGCAATCAAAACAAGCGAGTAATTAATTTCATGCGCCTGCCCTGCCACAAAGTTTCCTAAGGCAGATATTTTAGGAATTTCCATAAAATCTCGGAAATATAATAATTTGCTAATAAAGCTAGTTTTCCCAGAAAAATTGACAGCATAACAGCCATGCTAATAGGCAGGGAATACTTTAAACTCTGTAACAAAGAAGCCCTTCATTAGTGAAATTCGATTAGGCTTTAGCGATCGCTCTCTTCCTCCACCAGTTGCAAAACTCAGACGGATAGAGCTAAATTTCCTAGTTATAGTCACAAAAACGTTATAAATCTTTAGTAAACTTCCTGCACGCTAAATAGACTAAGTACTTTCTCTGATTTAGTTTCCTAAAGGATAAATCATTGAAAACCGGATGATAGTTGCCGGAATATTTGATTTGCATCAAGGATTTCAAGAATTGAATCCTAAATCAATTGCCCAGAGTGGGAAAAGTCTCTAACAAATGATTAGGAAAATAAATTTTTCCAATATTTTTGACAAATTTTTTAGAGAACTTCGTTTGAGCAATTATCGTCCTGTAAGCCAACCTGCTAAATATCTCCAGCATTACTAAATTGCTGCTAATTGCTATCCTTTGGAACAAAAACCTCAAATTTTAGATGCTGCCGATAGTAATGCATACAGTCGCTTTCATGCTCAATATCAACCTTGGTTTCAAAATTTAATTCAGAGCAGAGACTATAAAAATTTATTACTAATCGATCGCAATACAGGCGATATCATCTATTCAATCTGTAAATAACCGGACTATGGTACTAATCTCAATACTGACCTCTACCGCACCAGTATAATCCAAAAATAAGTCTTGGGAGAGATTGACATGACATTTATTCATTCAATATATCCTCCCTTCGTAGCAAACTGGTTATAATTATTTTCCATCACTCTCAGAAATCAAATTCTCATTTAGACAGTATTTATATGGGACGTGTTCGTTCTAAATCTGACCTACCTACAAAAATCTGTCCGGTATGTCAACGTCCTTTTACATGGCGTAAAAAGTGGCAAGATTGCTGGGAAGATGTGAAATACTGTTCAGAACGTTGTCGTCGTCGCCGTTCTGAAGCGAATAAAGAATTGGGGACTGGGGACTAGGGAGATGGGGAGTGTGGGGAGTGTGGGGAGTGTGGGGAGTGTGGGGAGTGTGGGGAGTGTGGGGGGAAAGATTTCTTCCCCATCCTCCCACACCTAATGAGCTTGCCCGATCCTCCCACACCTCCCACACCTCCCTCTCTTCCCACACCTCTAATCCCCCATGCCCGATACCCAATCAAATCAACTGCAACACAGACGCAAATAGCGCAAAGGATCGATGAAGTCACAGGTGCAACCTAAATTAATTATTCATGGCGGGGCTGGTAGTTCTCTCCAGGGTAAAGGAGGATTGGAAGCGGTACGTCGATCGCTCCATATAGTAATAGAACAAGTCTATTCTCTGCTATTGTGCGGAATAACTGCGTCAGAGGCGGTAATACAGGGTTGCCAAATGCTGGAAGATGACCCCCGCTTTAATGCTGGTACTGGTTCGGTACTGCAATCTGATGGTCAAATCCGTATGAGTGCTTCCTTGATGGATGGCGCATTAGGGCGATTTAGTGGTGTAATTAATGTCTCGCGGGTGAAAAATCCCATTGACTTGGCACAATTTTTACAAAACTCGCCAGATAGGGTGCTGTCAGATTTCGGCTCTGCTGAATTAGCGCGGGAAATGCAAATTCCCAGCTATAACGCTTTAACTGATTTACGATTGCAAGAGTGGATTCAAGAACGCCAGGATAATTTTAAAAGCACGATGGCTAACGTGATCGCAGAACCTGAACTAGTAGAAACCAGTAATGCTGGTCGGGGTACCATCGGCGTAGTAGCTTTAGATGCCTATGGTAAATTAGCTGCTGGTACTTCCACTGGCGGTAAGGGCTTTGAGCGCATCGGGCGGGTAAGTGATTCTGCTATGCCAGCAGGTAACTATGCTACTAAAGAAGCTGGAGTTAGTTGTACGGGTATTGGGGAAGATATTATTGATGAGTGTTTAGCAGCCAAGATTGTGGTGCGTGTTACAGATGGGATGTCTCTCAAGGATGCAATGCAGCGATCCTTTGGGGAAGCGTACCAGAATAAACGGGATTTAGGAGCGATCGCCTTAGATGCTAGTGGGGCGATCGCTTGGGGTAAAACTAGCGAAATCTTACTCGCCGCCTACCACAACGGCGAAAATATTGGTGACACGTTGGAATGGACAGACAATGAACTAGTAGGCTATTGCTGAATTAATTTCAGCGCCTCGAACAAAATGTCTTGCTGGTCAAACATTCCAGCTAATTCTTGGGCTTCATAACGCCCTTCAAAAGCTTCTAGCGCTGCTCTTTTGAGTGCGACTTGATATCCTTGTTGGAGAATATCCATTAATTCTGCTGGATTCAAGTACACACCACCAGATTTGCGGCGCTTGTTTATTTTGTTAATTTCCCGCACCGTATTTTCTATAGAAACATCCCAAGAGCGAGTAGAAAATTTTTCAGCCTTTTGTTTAATTAAATGGATGAGTAGAATTACGCCATAACTATCAATTTTATTGATTTTGTCACTCAGGCTCATTTCTTCTAACTCATCCACCAACAGCAGCGCCTCATGGATTTTGCCTTGTTCTAGAAGTTGCCTAAGTTCTAGCAGTTCTTCCATGTTGTATATTGAGATTTTGGCTGTACTATTAATCTAGCTAGATTAGACAAATTGCAAAAATCCTGATTTATGCTCTCAAACCACAAATCAATCGCTATTAACAGCGATGAATTATTTGTGTTGATCTGTGGTCTCATTTTCAACGCTTTTTCTTCGCCAACCTAATTTCACTACCTGACGACTACGGGCAATCACTAGAGAATCATCAGGCACATCTTCTGTAACAGTGGAACCAGCAGCTACGTAGACATCATCTCCCAACGTGAGTGGAGCCACTAAAACGCTATTGGAACCCGTTTTTGTCCGATCGCCTATTTTAGTCCGGTGTTTCTTAACGCCATCGTAATTGGCAGTAATTGTACCAGCACCAATATTCACCCGTTCGCCGATAACGCTATCACCTAAATACGACAAATGTGCCGCATTTGTGCGATCGCCTAATTGCGTATTTTTCAATTCCACAAAATTCCCCACACGACAACCAGCACCCACTTGTACGTGACCGCGCAAATGAGCATAGGGGCCAATTCGGCTACCTGCTTCTACAGTACTATTTGTCACTACTGAATAGTGGACTGTGACATTTTCAGCCAACTGGCTATTTTCAATTAAACTTCCCGGCCCAATATGACTTCCGGTTTTAATTACCGTATTTCCCCGCAGATGAGTTTGAGGTTCAATAATTACATCTGGTTCTAACTCCACTGTTTCATCAATGGTGATGCTTGTGGGGTCGATGAGGGTGACACCTGCTAGCATCCATTTTTCCTTGATACGTTTTTGCAAAATTTCGTAGGCTGTTGCCAGTTGCAGGCGATCGTTGATGCCGAGAATTTCTTGATAATCTTTCACATCCACTGCCATTACTTGCCCGACCTGAGTCACGGCATCTGTGAGATAGTATTCTTTTTGGGCGTTGTTTGCTTCTAGGTGAGGAAGTACCTTAGCTAAATTTTCCCAGCGAAAGCAATAAACCCCGGCGTTAATCCGGTGATTTTCTCTTTGAGCAGGGGTACAATCCTTGTGTTCGACCATTTGCTCAACGATATTTTCATCGTTACAAAAAACGCGCCCGTAACCTGTGGGGTCAGGTAGGTGTGAGGTGAGAATAGTAGCGGCGTTTTGATTTTGGGCGTGAGTTTGTAACATCTCCTGAAGGGTTTCGCTACGTATCAAAGGTAAATCGCCGTTCAGTACGAGCAAATCCCCACTGTAATCTTGTAAGTAGGGAAGTAATTGCTGGATAGCATGACCTGTTCCCAATTGCACAGTTTGTTCCACAAACTCCAAGTTGGGGATTGAATTCAAAGCAGTTTTCACTTCCTCGGACTGATACCCGACGATCGCGATTCGCCGTGAGGGTGAAAGAGGTTCTACACTTTCGAGAACTCTCTCTACTAGCGATCGCCCACCCAAAGAATGTAAAACTTTGGGTAAGCTTGATTTCATCCGTGTGCCGCGTCCGGCTGCTAAAATTGCTACAACTACCATAATTAGCTATCAGCTATCATTAAAATTGTGATTAATGCTGTTGGTATTTCAAGATTTAGGCTCAAATCATACCAGCTAATCATAGAACACTGAAATGGGCAAAGGAGTAATACTAATTCAAAATTCAAAATTCAAAATGAATTGGAAAGCTTACACTACCTGTCAGGGAAGTGTAGGTAGTTCACTCTATTCTTCGTCACAAGAAAGAATAAATTCAGCAAACTGCTGCACTAGTTTGGCATTGCGCCAACCAGAATCAGCTTCTTTTAGCATTATTGAAAGTGCTTGTTCTCTGGTCATAGCTTCTTTGTAAGGTCGTTCGCTGGTTAGGGCGTCGTAAATATCAATTAACTGAAAGACTTGTGCCAAATAAGGAATATCATCCCCTTTGAGTTGATCGGGGTAGCCTGACCCATCCCACCGTTCGTGGTGATGGCGAATAATGGGAATTACACCCCGCATACTACGTAGTGGCTGGCAAATTTTTTCTCCGATTAAAACGTGCTGCCTCATAATCTGCCAATCTTCGGGGGTGAGTTGGCCTTTTTTCAGCAGCACTGCATCGGGAATACCCACCTTGCCGATATCGTGGAGATAACCCCCCCACATCAAATCCCGAATTTGATAGCGTGAAAGATTGAGGTATTCACCAAAAGCTTGTCCCAGATTTACCAGTCGTTCGCAATGGCCGCCTGTGTTGGGATCACGGCTTTCAATAGACATGGCAATGGAAAACAGGACTTGTTCGGCATGATCTAAGTCTTCGTTGAGACGCTTTTGCCGTACCAAAGACTTGACACGCGCTGCCAATTCCACACGGTCAAAAGGTTTGGTGAGAAAATCATCTCCGCCAACTTCAATGCCTCGAATACGCGATCGCCTGTCGTTTAATGCTGTAATAAAAATTACTGGTATTAGTCTGGTTTGTTCATCCTGTTTAAGTAATTGACAGACTTCAAATCCATCCATTCCCGGCATCATCACATCCAGCAATATCAAATCTGGCTGCTTTTGCGTTACCAATCCCACAACAATAGAACCACTCTCAGCCTCAATTACTTCGTATCCTTCCATCCCCAAGAGGGCAACAGCAGTCATGCGACTGGCCGCATGGTCATCAACCACTAAAACCTTTGGTGGATCTAAATCAAACCCATTCACTTTGGAACCCTTGGCTTGTAGTGTTTTAGAGACCAACGAATCTCGATCTAAATTAACATCATTTTTTATCCAAGAAGATACTGCTTGGTCATCTTCAAGCATCAAATCTTCTTGAGATACCCCTAAAGAATAACTCTCTATATTTTGCGATCCTACGGCATGATTTGAACCGATACTTTTCACTTTGCTCAGGGGGTTTGACCCATTAACAATTTCTTCTCTCAAGCCTCTATGGTTGGATTTCCATTTAATCACAAAGGCACTCCAATTATTTTCGCAAGTTAACAGTGTCAGATTTGAAAAACAAATTTAGTATTTGACTGTATCTGAGTTAGGCTTTCCATAGAGTTTATATATTATGTGAAGCTGCCGAGAGGGGTTTTTCACTGTATGTATTTTTTATGTTACGAATAAAGAGTATTTTGTAGTCAAATTTTTTGTTCTAATTCCAGTATCATAAATTAGTACAAATGTTAAATCAGGCTTTTTACGGAGATTTTTTACGTACCAGCGTCAAAAAAGCTTGTGATTTAGTCCTTTCAAGCAAAATCCCCGGCTGGTAGTTGGTAGTGATGGTGGTAATCATTAGGTATAGACATTTTTACTTACTCAGTTATAGCAACATTTAAATACTGTTAAGAAAGATGTAATATTAGCTACTTATTATAGTTTAAGTTATTTGGGTGGAAAAAACTCGTTGCTTGAGTATTAAAAAACGAAATCAGAATTTATGGGGCAAATATCTCAGTTTTTTGGAATCAACTACTGAGGGCAAGAGCTTTAGTCAATCCTAGCCAACTACAAACAAGTTCCGATAAAATCCCTGCCTTGCGTTGCCGATAGCCACCTTTTGCGCCAATGAGAGGTAGGTTCTAAGGAAGAGGCTTGTTGCTCTTGTTGTCGCCGCGTAAGTATAGCCTTACTGGAATCGCTTAATTGGGGATCGCGGTAGGGAATGGCAGCACGAGTTAGTAAATGTTCCTTCTCCGCTTGCGAGAGAGGACAAGAAGAAGGGCATAAGGGAAATTCCTCTTTCTTGCTCCCCTGCTGTTCTGCTTTCCATCCTCTTATGTGTGCTGCTAAAGTACCAGGCGATCGCCTACCCATCGGTGGCGTAGAACCGATAGCCAAGCCAGCAGACAAAAGTGCTGTGCGTACAGCAGCAGCACAAGAATAGGTGGCTAATAAACCATCTTCGTGTAAGCACAACGACAGTTGTTCAATAAATTCAACAGTCCATAATTGGGGACACTGTGGAGGTGAAAATGGATCGAGAAAAATTGCATCTGCCAAGAAATTTGACTCACGTACTATGGCGATCGCCGATCTGGCATCACCAATGAGTAATTTTGCTTTCAGACAAGCTGTTTGTACTTGATGCTCAAAAGCTAATTCGGACAAAATTTCAATATAGTTGTAGTTCCAGTTGTCGAACAAATTATGAGCGATCGCAGCTTGTGGTACTACTGGATTCAGTTCTAAACCAATTACTTCAACATTACAATTAGGATTCACTGCCCAAATTGTTTGCAAAGCAGCAGCAGTGTTGTATCCCAAACCATAACAAACATCCAACAACCGCAAAACTGGTTTTTGCGCTGCCGTAGCCAGTTGAGTTGGTTCCACAAACTTGAAAAAACTCTCCTGCTTAGCACCATAATGGCTGTGAAACGATTCACCAAACTCTTGAGAAACAAAAGTAAACGAACCATCTGCCGTGAGCTTAGGTGTAAAATTTTCTAAGTTAGTCATTAGTCATTAGTCATTAGTCATTAGTCATTAGTCATTGGTCATTGGTCATGGTAATTTGGAGCGCTGACTGTTGACGCTCGGAGTTACTCCCCTAGTCCCCTTGTCTCCCCATCTCCCCATCTCCTGACATCCTATGCCCAATTCCCAATTTGTTGTTTCCCCAACTTGGTTGTTTGAACATCTAGAAGATCCGCAAGTAATCATTGTGGATTGTCGCTTTTCTCTAGCCGATCCACAACTTGGAAAACAACAGTATCAAACAAGCCATATTAATGGTTCATATTACTTAGATTTGAATCAGGATCTTTCTAGTCCAATGGGTAAGCATGGTGGGAGACATCCTTTACCTAATCCTAATGATATCGCTAACAAATTTGCAGCAATTGGGATAAATTACCAAAAAACCCTAGTTGTAGCTTATGATGATTCGCGCTTTGCCTTTGCAGCTCGTTTGTGGTGGGTGTTGCGCTATCTAGGGCACGAACAAGTAGCAGTACTTGATGGAGGCTTTAGCGGATGGCAAAAAGCTGGCTATCCTGTTACAGATGTTATTCCTGGGCCGCAAATGGCGAAATTTGTACCTGAAGTACAAATAGAAAAAGTTGTAGATATTACAGCGGTAAAAAGCCGTAAAGATAGGCCAGATGTGGTGTTGGTAGATTCGAGAGAAAGCGATCGCTACCGAGGTGAACGAGAACCAATTGATAAAATTGCCGGACATATTCCTGGTGCGGTTAACTATCCTTGGCAAGAAGTTACAGATTCTTCAGGTTGCGTACTCCCCGAAGCAGAACAACGCCGTCGCTGGGAGAATATAGAAACAGCCGAAGAAATCTTAGTTTATTGCGGTTCTGGCGTTACCGCTTGTGTGAATTTACTTTCTCTAGAATTAGCCAACATCAACAAAGGTAAACTTTATGCTGGTAGCTGGAGTGATTGGATTTCTTATTTATAGTTAGGAGTGAGGAGTTATAAGTTAAGAATCAAAACTCTAACTCCCAACTCCCAGCTCTCCTCACTTTTTTCAAAACCGACCTAGCTGCAAATTGTAATTAATACTGAAGAACCAGCCATCAAAATCAATGTTTTGAGCGGTTGAACTACCCAAAGTGACTCCAGTCTGGACATTCACGCTGCTAATATTAGATATTCGGTAATTTAAGTGTGCGAATAGTCGATGAAATTGGTCTTCTCGATCGCGTTGTGTAAAGTCAGAAAAGTTGACTTGGTAGTCGATACCAACTTGGAGAGGCTTTTGCAAGTAATAGTTTAGAGATAACCAAAAAGAATTGATGATGCGACTGCGACTTTGAGGATCGGCAAAACTGACGCTCAATTCGTAGAAGCTATCTAGCGTTAATTTTGAGCTTAAGGGATCTCGCCGTCCGAAAGAGAGTTGCACGGAGTTTTCGTTTAAAAAGCGATCGCCTGCTTTGAAGCTATTGGGGCGATCGCTGTTGTTAGCATAAAATAACTGGTGATTGCTAAAACTTATTTCTCCATACATCCGCCGCGATAGCTGCTGGTAAAGACTGAGATTAAATCTTAGCTGGTTGTAATGAAATTGTGATTGATCTAGATAACGAATTATATTGCCATCAATTGAGGCGTTCAAATAAGTTTTAGATCCTACAGGGAAATATGCAGAGGCTAGTGTCAGTCCAGAAATAATTAAACCATCTTCTGTGGGATCGTTTTTTGAGGAAAAAATATTAGTCGTTTGGAAGTAACCAACACGCGCCTGTAGATAGCCGATGGGCTTAAACTTAGATACAGGCTGCGGTGGAAGTGGCTGTTGTTCTAGGGGTCGTAAGCGGACTCGTAATCCCAATTCGCGATCGATATCAGACTCAGGCGGTTGTTTTGGCTGTTGCAGTAGCTTTCTTAACCTTTCTAGTTTTTGAGAACGATTTATCTCAGGTAAATTCAACAATTGGTCTGTTGAGTCTGGAACAGACGTAGGCAAATTACTTGGCTGAGATTCTAGCTGTGGCGGGTCATTTTCTTCTGGAGTATTCCCTGGTTCTGGATTTGGTGTTGGTTGTGCTTGTGTAACTTCTGGTGTTCTCTGTGCCAAATTTAACGGCATCTGCAAATCCAGACTCTGGGACTGACTCAAGTCCTTACACAAAAAGTTAACTGTGTCTTGTTCTAAATCCTGACATTGCTGATAAGTTAGCTCTGTGGTTGCTAAAGATGCAATTTTTGAACTCGAAACTGGGGATTCATACCCCAACCAAACCTTCAAAGAATTTCTTTTCCGATACCCACTACCCAGTACCCAATTCTGTGGCGGCCATTCTTTCCCTACTTGCTGTGTTGTCAGCATAGCGTCTGGTGGAGAAGTTAAGGAAGAATGGGTGCGGTCGATTGATACCAAATCATGATTTGGAGATTCTGCCGCATCTACTCTGATGCAAAACCAGCTTCCACAACTGGAAGCTAACAAAATCCAAAAAAACAAATTTTTCCAATTTTTGAATCGCATCTGTTAGATTGCGTTGAGGGCGTTTGGCGAATGTAGACCTAGAAGCTGTATCATAAGTTCCTACTTAAAAATACAATTGAGTGTATGTAGCTCAGCTTTTTAGGTATATACTGATATCTACCAAGCCAAATTCCTGTTTTTCGGATTTACTCCCAGATTTTTTTGCCATAATCATCTTTTCTGATACAAGTTTCCTCAATTATTGTTTAATAACATACACAGGAGCCAACAGAACTAAATTACAAAATGTAAACATTCCTCAAACGCTTACTCATAAAGAATGACAAATTATGAATATAAAAAATTAATTTTCATTGTGCTGACCTAACTTACCGTTCTTCTATCACGTTGAAACTTCTAGTTTCTAGAAATTATCTACTGTACCATTGACAGTAATTTTCAACAAATTTAATGTTAATCATCGGCTCTCTTAGCTTGAGGAGAATCTAGCAAAGGATTTATAGGAGTTTCTCATAATATTTTTATGAGAGTAATAGAAGAACGACAATGAAGTGCGGCTAGACATTTAGCTCATAATAGGTATCTAAAAAATTTTCATTTGTTGAGATAATGAAAAATAATTAGATATCCTTTAAATTATTGTTCATTTAATTATTGATATTGAACATCAACCTTTAAACTCGCTCTGGACTTGATTGCATGAAACTTGTGTTTTAGAGTCGAAATTGAAATAAAGTAAACATATACTTATTAGTTGTTCATTTTATTTTTTAAATTGTAGACTAAAATGCAAATAAAATTTACCTGAAATAACTGGCTATAACAATTAGTCACATGTTAAAGCATTAGTGTATTTGGTATTACATGAAGTTTAAAAGTTATCAGATTATGTTTAATAGATCGTTACCACTGTTAGTAATTGGTTTATGGGGAATTGTAGTACTGCCTTTACCAGATCGCGCAAGTGCTGTAACTCCTCTAACACGAGCTGAGATTCAGAACCTCCGTAACTTGGTACAACTAATACCCAAAAACAAACTCAAGAAGCGTCCTGCACAAAAATCAGATGCAATGATTCCTGGAGATGGTTTGTCAACTGGTCGAGCTTCTCTAGCAGACTTGCGATTTAACGACGGTTCATTGGCAAGAGTAGGGGAACAGGCAATCTTTCAATTTTTACCCAAAACTCGCAGCTTTAGACTGTCAAACGGAACCGCGTTGTTGCTTATACCACCAGGAAGAGGGCAAACACGTATACAAACTCCAAGTGCAGCAGCGGCAATTCGTGGTTCAGCATTATTTGTACGCTACGACCAACAAACAGATACTACAGTTGTAGGTGCCTTGACAAATAGCGGCATTGAAGTTTCTAACAAGGAAGCTTCTCAAACTCAGGTGCTGCAAGCAGGACAGCTGATGGTTATAGTCAAAGGCAAATTTCAGGGTTTATACGATTTTGACCTGAGAAATTTTTATCAAACTAGCGATTTGGTTCGAGGACTGGATCTAAATAGGCAAAATGCTACACCTAATGCTGATCCAGCGATCGCCAGCGTTCAAGCTGAAACTACTGCGGCTTTACAAGCACAGCCGCCAGTAACAGGTAATGGAGTAGTTGAAAACCCATCTTTCTTAGAGTTAACTAGTAGCCCTTCAAATACCGCAACTAACAATGCTGTAACAAATGATTCTTCGGTAGTTCCTGTAGCAGATGACTCTCCAGTAAACTCCTTTGAAGAAACGGGGCAAATCCTCTCAAATACTGAGCAGCAGACTACACGCGGTAACAATAACAATACAACTGCGCCGAATAATAATGTTTCTGTTGAGTCTAATGGAACCACGACTAGGCCTCAAACTCCTGTTGTAAATACTGGCACTGAAAACCCCGTCGGAGGCAGTGGCACTGAAAACCCCGTCGGAGGCAGTGGCACTGAAAACCCCGTCGGAGGCAGTGGCACTGAAAACCCCGTCGGAGGCACTGGTACTGAAAACCCCGTCGGAGGCAGTGGCACTGAAAACCCCGTCGGAGGCAGTGGCACTGAAAACCCCGTCGGAGGCAGTGGCACTGAAAACCCCGTCGGAGGCAGTGGTAAT
>JAVRCH010000166.1:0-56480 GCA_034530795.1 Nostoc sp. DedQUE12a | reverse complement strand
AGCAGTTTGCAACTAAATGAGGTACAGAACCAAGGATTCACAAATCAAATTATTCTTCTGGCTCCAGCATAGCTGCCTTCTGCCTCCTGCCTCAAAACCAGTGACTTTGTACTTGATGCAAAAGAAAACTGCTGTATTATTTCTATAGATGATTAACTTGGCAAAGAAGTCACATTCATATCATCGTTCAATCTGCGAATCAGCCGGGATAGCTCACGAATGATATTCACCGCAATATCTGGAGTTTCTTCAATGGCATCATATAATTGCTCTTGGGTCAGCTCTAGAAATTCGCAAGGTTCCAAAGTGGTGGCGCTGGCGGAACGGGGTTGAGTATCAAATACTGCCATCTCACCGAAGTATTTTCCCTGTTCTACCTCTGCCAGCTGTTTATTGCCAATATGAACTCTAACACGACCTGATACCACAATATAGAGCGATCGCCCTTCTTCCCCTTGCCTAAAAATCGTGTAATTAGCTGGAAATGACAATTCATTCATCACTGAAGTCAGCCGCACAATAAAATCGTCCCGCAATTCCTTAAAAATTGGGACTCGCCGGACAAATAATAGACGGTCAACACTAGTTAGCATAATTACGAGTTGAAAATAAGAATTCAGAATTGGTAAATTCAGAATTCAGAAATTAGAGCAAGGAAATGGGAGATTTAGACCCGCCACTAATTGTAGTGCACCAAATTGAAAATTTGGTGTGGTGCTTGAGCAGTTATTCATTGAAAGCGACAGGAAACTCCACAGAGCAAGTGGCATGGAGTTTTTTGTTTATGACTTCTCAGTCTGGAATGATTTATTGTTAAAAAAATTAAACATTACTAATACATTGACAAAAATCTTTGCAATCCAAGAATTAACGTAGGGGCGTACATCTGTACCAAGAAGGGGAAAAGGGTAAGGGGAAAAGGGTAAGGGGTAAGGGGTAAGGGAGGAAGAAAAAACTTTTCACCACAAGGTATAAAGCCCCTGTTTTTAAAAATGCAGAACAAAAAAGAAGATTGAGGAGATACATAGAAGGGGAAAAGGGGAAAGGGGAAAGGGTAAGGGAGGAAGAAAAAACTTTTCACCACAAGGTATAAAGCCCCTGTTTTGAAAAATGCAGAACAAAAAAGAAGATTGAGGAGATACATAGTGCGATAAAAATTGCCGACTCCATGCCTTGAAACCCCTGTTTTGAAATTGCTGGTTCCTTTCCCCTTTCCCCTTTCCCCTTTCCCCCTCTTTTTCATACGCCTACCAACGCATTTGCAACCAGAATTTCGTTTGACACTCTCACGACTAAAGTTGCAAAGCTTCTTCTGATTCTGAATTCTGACTTCTGAATTCTCTTTTAATCACTTTAATTTATCATTTTAAAAAACAAGAGTATTTGCTCTTATTGGGTCAAAGGTCATAATATTGACTGCATGAACTCCCAAGGTACCTTGCTGAGAAAAAAAATTACCAATTTGATTGGAGGCGTAGTTTACTGCTGTAGGCATCGCTTCTAGAGATTGGGCAATTGACTACTGACTGGCGAACCTCTATTAGTTGTCGCTAGAAAGAACGGTCAAAAAATATCCTGAACTGCCATCACATCCAAAAGCAGAGTCAGGATTTAAGACAAACAGCATTGAATTATTGTGAGTAATGACCATGAGTTGGCTAATCAGTACAGTAATTATTGGGATCTCTGTCGCTTTCGCAACCACCTTTGACGACAATTTATATTTGACGGCTTTCTTCGGAAAAGTCAACCGCACTTTTCGCCCCAAGCATATTGTTATCGGTGAATTTCTGGGATTTACTGCATTAGTCTTTGCTAGCCTCCCTGGTTTCTTCGGTGGTTTGATTATTCCTAGTACCTGGATTGGGTTACTAGGTTTACTTCCCATCGCCATTGGTATCAGTAATTTCATGAGTCGAGAAGACAACGGAGAGACAGTACAAGATGTGTCAATTAACTTACCCTCTCCTAGTAAATCTGGGCGGCAGAAGAAATCATTATTGGCAACCATCCGCGATCCCCAAACTTACCGTGTTTCCGCAGTTACCATTGCCAATGGTGGAAATAACATCGGGATTTATGTGCCGTTGTTCGCTACTACCAGCCTTCCAAGCTTAGGTGTAATTTTATCTGTTTGTTATTTGACTGTTGGAGTGTGGTGCTTCTTGTCTTACAACTTGACCCGTAATCCTCTGATGGCACCTGTTCTAGCTCGGTATGGTCGAAAAATCTTCCCCTTTGTCTTAATTTGGCTGGGATTGTCTATTTTGATTAAAAGTGAAACCTATCGACTGTTACCTAGTTTGGCAATGCTTGGTAGTTAGTTATGAAGCGATCGCCACGGTGGTCATACAATTTTGGATTTGGGATTTTAGATTCTGGATTGGGGATCGGTTTCTAAATCTAGTAGCCTGTCAAGCCAACTTTGCAGAGTTTCAAATTCTCTGCATCCCTAATCCACTTCCCAGTCCAATAGTTTTTTAATCACTTGAATTTATGTTTTTAAATAAAAAAAATATTTGCTCTTATCAATCAATTTATCTAAAGTGAACATAAAGCACATTATTGATGGCTCTTACAAAAGCAAATCTAACACTGCAAATTATCACAGGAAGCAAACGATGAATAAACTAAATTCAAAAAAATTAACTCAGTGGCTCGTAACTGCCCTATTTGTAGTAGTTGTAGCAACATTTTCACTACTCGATCAGCCCAGTGCTAAAGCTCAAACAATAACACCATCAGAACCAGCTTTAGAATCAACTCCAGTAATATCACCAGTGTTGGAACCAACTCCAGTAATACCTCCAGTTGCAGCACCAGTAGAATCTGTAGCAGCCAACGTTCAACGTTTACTAGCAACAAAAGAATGTGTCGGATGTAATTTAACAGGCGCAGTTCTTAAGGATGCAAACTTGCAAGCAGCAAATTTGCAAGGTGCGAACTTACAAAAAGCAGATTTTGAAAGAGCGAACTTACAGCAAACAAACTTACAAGGAGCCAACTTACAAGGAGCAGATTTAGGCAAGGCAAACATCGCAGGAGCAAACTTAGCGGGAGCCAACCTATTTGATGCAGATCTAGAAAAGGCTAGCTTCCTGGGAGCAAATTTACAAGCGGCAAACTTACAAAACGCAGACTTGGAAAAGGCAAATTTCACAAATGCAAACATCCAAGGAGCAAACCTGATGGGAGTTGATTTAGAAGACGCCATCAGACCCGAAGGATTTATTGCTCAGTAGTGCAATTTGACATCCTCCTGCCGCTACGCCGTTCCGGTGTGGCGGCAGTCTTCTTAGGGAACTAGATAAACTTTGAGTAAATTCAACTATTGAAAATATTGACACTCCCACATCCCCATAGCTAAAGAACACAAAACCTTGAAATCTTTTTGGAATTTCAAGGTTTTGTTAGTGGGCTTTCTGCTCTAATAGTTGTAAAGTGTATAGTTGCTTTGCAGATAGCTTGGCTACCACAGAATGTTCTGGAAATGGAGCTTTAGAGTATTAATCATATTCCTGGGGTTATGGCTACTTCTGGATTTGGGTTCCCGTGTGGGAGCAGAAATTTTTTGGTTTCAAGAAGTCGGCTACCTGCAAGTATTTTTAGTCAGGCTATTGACTCGTGGGATTTTGTGGGGAGTGGTAGCTACCCTAAGTGCTGCCTATCTACTGGTAAACCTTGCTTTGGCACAACGGCTGAAGTATCCCCGGTCTTTGAAGATTGAGGAAGTTGAACTAGAGAGTGAATTCAAAAACTTTCTCAGTCCTGATTATGCAAGAAGCGATCGCATTTTAGCACCCCAAGCCCAAGGCTTAAAACCATTAAAATTACGCTGGTTGTTACCCTTAGCTTTGATACTGAGCTTGTTAACAGGGTTAATGGTAGCTCACTACGGTCAAATTGCTCTTTCTTACTGGCATTCTCCAGTTAATCGCACTAGTTTACCGATTCCCGCCTTATTTCGACCAGAGAAAATCTGGCAACTCTCCAACCAGGTTGTCTCTCAAACTTGGCATCTTGGCTTAATTATCGGGGGAGCGATCGCTATTTTAATTTATCCAGGTTTTTTACTCGCAGCGATCGCTATTGTCTTGAGTGCGATTTTTGGATTGATACTATTCCAAAACTGGGCAAAAGTACTGCAATATTTCTACCCTACTACTTTCAACAGCACTGAGCCTTTATTTGGTCAGGATATCAGCTTCTACATATTTTCCTTACCGTTTTGGCAACTGCTGGAACTCTGGCTGATGGGATTATTTTTGTATGGCTTTGTCGCCGTCGCCTTAACTTATCTCCTGTCGGGTGACAGTTTAAGTCAGGGAATTTTTCCTGGTTTTTCCCAAGAGCAGCAGCGTCATTTATACGGTGTAGGTGGCTTGTTGATGCTCTTGGTAGCTTTGAGTTACTGGCTGAGCCGCTACGAACTGGTATATTCTAACCGTGGAGTTAGTTATGGCGCTAGTTACACCGATGTCACAGCCCAGTTGCCAGCTTACACGATTTTATCTGTTGTGGCTCTTGGCATCGCCTTTTACTTACTTTGGGGAACGTTGTTCTGGAAACCCAAATCTCGGTATCGCCGCTTGGTGTTTTACGGATTAGGCATTTATTTGGTACTAGTTCCAGCCGCTGACGTTGTTCTACCTACTGTAGTGCAATATTTAATTGTGGAACCGAATGAATTGCAAAGAGAGCAACCTTACATTCAGCGTACCATTGCCTTAACTCGCCAAGCATTTGATTTAGAGGCGATCGATGCTAAAACCTTCAACCCCCAAGGAACATTAACTGAAGCTGATATTCAAAAAAATGACTTGACAATTCGCAATATCCGCCTTTGGGATGAGCGACCATTGTTAGAAACCAACCGTCAGTTACAACAAATTCGTCCATACTATCGGTTCCCCGATGCGGATATCGATCGCTATACTCTGAAAACAGAGGTCAATTCAGACCGGCCATCTGCTCCTGAACCAGCCCCGAAACAAGAAATAGCTGAAGCAACAGAACGGCGTCAGGTACTAATTGCTGCACGAGAATTAGACTACAGAGCCGTACCACAGCAGGCTCAAACTTGGGTTAACCGCCATCTAATTTATACCCACGGTTTCGGTTTTACTGTTAGCCCAGTAAATACAGTGGGGGCGGGTGGGCTACCAGAATATTTTGTCAAAGATATTAGTGGCGATAGTAGCGCCCTGACAACTTCCAGTGTGGGCATTCGTGAAAGTATTCCCATTGGAAAACCGCGAATTTATTACGGTGAAATTACTAATACTTATGTAATGACTGGTACAAGAGTTAGAGAATTGGACTATCCCAGTGGTAGCGATAATGTTTATAACTCCTACGATGGACGGGGTGGCATTAAAATTGGTTCGGTATGGCGTCGCTTGCTATTTGCCACGTATTTGAAAGATTGGCAAATGGTCTTGACACGGGACTTTTTGCCAGACACAAAAGTGCTATTCCGGCGCAATATCAGGCAAAGAATTCAGGCGATCGCACCTTTTTTGCAATTTGACAGCGACCCGTATCTGGTGACTGCTGATGCAAATCCTAACAATACCAATCCAGACTACCCAAATGGTAAAAGTTACCTTTACTGGATTGTGGATGCCTACACAACAAGCGATCGCTATCCTTACTCAGATACTGCTAACGAGGGTATAAATTATATCCGTAACTCTGTAAAAGTAGTAATTGATGCCTACCACGGCATCGTTAACTTTTATATTGCCGATCGAAACGATCCGATTGTGGCCACTTGGTCAAGGATATTTCCCAACACCTTCAAACCGCTCAGTGCCATGCCCATCGCTCTCCGCAATCATATCCGCTATCCTCAAGACTTGTTCAAAATTCAATCTGAGCGGTTGATGACTTACCATATGACCGACCCCCAAGTATTTTATAACCGTGAAGACCAGTGGCAGATTCCTAACGAAATTTATGGTAGCGAACCCCGTCCGGTAGAACCGTACTATTTGATTACTGGTCTACCTAATGTAACTTTTGAAGAATTTATTTTGTTTTTGCCCTACACCCCCAGACAGCGGACTAATTTAATTGCTTGGTTGGCAGCGCGATCGGATAGCGTGAATTACGGTAAGTTATTGTTGTATATCTTTCCTAAAGAAAGACTGGTCTACGGACCAGAGCAAATCGAGGCGCGAATTAACCAAGACCCAGTAATTTCTCAGCAAATTTCCTTGTGGAATCGCCAAGGTTCGAGAGCCATTCAAGGAAATTTACTAGTAATTCCCATTGAGCAATCGCTGTTGTACGTCGAGCCAATTTATCTAGAAGCCACACAAAATAGCTTGCCAACTTTGGTGCGAGTAGTTGTGGCTTATGAAAACCGAATTGTCATGGCACAAACATTAGAACAAGCATTGAAAGGAATCTTTCAACCAGAAGTCACGCCGCCTGCTCCAATTATCCGTCCAGTGGAAGAAGGAAGCCCGACAGGGCAGTAAAAGGGACTGGGGACTGGGGACTGGGGGTGAGGTCAAAATCTTGTACATCGAATTCAGGTTAATTCAAAACTCCCCATCTCCCTCAATACGGTTCGGTTAAAGGGGAAAGGGAAAAGGGAAAAGGGTAATTTCAAGCCTTTTCCCTTTTCCCCTTACCCTTTTCCCAGCCCACATCAGAGATGAAAAATGCTTATCCGAACCGTATTGCCACCTCCCTCACAACATCACTGCTTGTACCAACTTTTCTGCCATTGCTGCATTTGTTTAATTTCTGTATCTTGTGCTTTGATAATTTCTTGGGCTAATTGTTTGATTTCGGGGCGTTTAGACTTAGTTAAGGCGTCTTGTGCCATTTTTACAGCCCCTTCATGGTGAGGAATCATTGCATTAATAAAGCGCAAATCAAAGTTAGCATCAGCCGCGCCTAAATCTTGACTCATCATCATCGCTTGCATTTGCTCAGGTGACATCTCCATCATGTGACCCATTTGACTGTGATAAGCCATTGGTTTATTTCCCGCGCTGGGATACCAAGCTTTTCGCCACTGCTTCATCTGGGTAATTTCTTGGTTTTGCGATTTGATGATATTGTCTGCTAGTTTTTTGATTTCAGGGCGTTTGGATTTTTGTTGTGCAACCTTCGCCATTTCCAAAGCCCCTTGATGGTGCGGTGTCATCGCATCGATAAACCGTAAATCAAAGTCAGCATCGGCTGGGCCTAAATCCATTCCCATGCTGTGATTCGTGTGGTTGTCGCTAGCATTGGTAGGAGTTGTGTTTGGAGTTTGCGTTGGGTTCTGGGAAGCAGCATTGGAACAGGCTGTGAGTAACCCACTCACTGAAGCGATCGCCACAAAGCTTAACGCTAAAAAACCCTTCCTCAAAGATAGCAGTTGCATAAGTTTTATCCAACAGTTTCCTAATTCTATATTTACTTACTAACTTCGCAACCAGAAATGAAATTAGGATGAAATCTCTTGAGAATTCAGAATAAATTTTATCTAATACCAATATAATCCGACAAACAAACCATTTGTAGAGATGCGATTCATCGCGTCTTAACCCAATAATGTGTTGCTGATTGCATTCTAAATTTTGAATTTAGAATTCAGAATTCTTAACTCTCAGTCAAAATTGTGTAAGCTTCATTCACTAAGTGCATTTTCTCTTCTGCTTGTTTTTGTTGTTGTGGTTTACCCACAAATAAATCTGGATGCCATTTTTTTACTAAAGTTCGATAAGCTTGTTTCACCTCACTTAAAGAAGCATTGGGTTGTAATCCTAAAATGCTGTAGGCATGAGTAATTTTATCTTTTTGTATCTGCGTTTTGGGGGGATTTGGTGCTTTATTATTTTGAGTTGTATTTTGCTGTTTGTTGCTTTGAGAACCAGGCGAGCGCATTTCTGCTTTCATTCGCGCTATTTCCTCATCAAGTTCCCAATTATGAAATTTCGCGTCTACTTCTTCTGGACGTGGAGAAGCAGAAGTTTTCGGTGGTGGAGAAACTTGTTGACGAGAAGATTCTACTTTTTTCTGAGTATTTTTAGCAGGATTTTGCTGTGCTACTTGTTCTGAACGTGGAGAAACTTGTTGATGAGGATGTTCTACTTTTTTCTGGGTATTTTTAGAAGTATTTTCCTGGGCTGGGGGAGAAGTTTGGAATTTTTCTGGTTGTGGCAAATATCGAGTATTTATAGTTTTGGATTTTGCTATTTCTTGATAGGGCTGATAATTAACTGGAATTTTTGCTTTTTCTAACTCTCGCAGGAATTCATTAAAAATATTTTGTAATCGTTGTAATTCTTGGCGTTGATTAGCGATTTCTAACGGCTCTTGACTGACTTCCAAATAAATTACTTTTTCAGCTTTCCTATCGTATGCAGCCAAAATTGATAATCCTTGACTACTAAAACTAGACAAATAATCTTCTGTTGCAGCGATACAAAGTTTGGCAACTTCCTGATGATAAGAGTCATTGGCAGATTTTTCTCCTTGTTCTTGAATATTCTTATTTAATAAATAAGAAATACTCCCAACCACAGCAGCACCCACAGGGCCGCCTAACAACCAACCAATACCACCACCAACTGCGATGGAACCAGTTTCACTCAAATCACTGTGATTATTCGGCTTGGGAGGTAATGTGATTTGGGGTTCGCTAGGGAAGGGAATTAATAAATCTTCTGGTCTTTCTGCTTGGAAAAATTCGTAAGCTTGATAAAGCCATTTCACCGTTGCTATTTGCAATTGATTTAAGTCTTTTTTCAGAGTATTTGTTTGCCACGATTTAAAGTTATTTTCTGCCAGTGCAACTGCGGCATCAGCTTGATATTTTGCCAGTAATTTAGGTAAACTTAACCAATCCCTTAATTCAGAAATACTAGTAGCAAAGCCTTGTTTAATTAAGTTAGCAGCTTTTTCTTTGATTTCAATTTTGGCATTTTGTTTATCAACAAGTGATTTTACTTCCTGAGCAATGGGGTCAATTTTGGCTTTTAACGATTGTTGAATTTGAGTAGCGATCGCCTCTACTCTTGGCAAACGTACACTACCATAATTTTGTTGTAAAATCCCCACAATATTTTGTAAAGCTGTTTCAAAAGCCACCAAACCGCTACTATTAGCTTCTGCGACATCGCCTTTTAATCTAGCCCGTAAGGCGGGTAAAGCATCAACACGATATAAATTACTAAAACCTGGAGGTAATTCCGCTCGAAAGCTTTCCGCCACGAATACCAAGCGATTTTGGACTTGTTTTTGTTCTTCAGGTTCGAGTAAATTAATAAAATTGGCAACAAAAATAACTGTCTTAATTCCACGATCTAATAGCCAATCTCGCAAATTTTCTCGTTCGCCTAAAGTCATTAACTTGCGTGCATCTAATAATTGTACAACTAAATCTACACTTAAAAGTTGTTCTCGTACTAAATTATCTTGTTCTTCTCGGTCATTAGTCCCCGGTAAATCAAGAAATTCTACACCCGTTTCTAAAAAAGGATGAGGACAAAAAACTTCTACAGATGCTACATCTTTTCGCATCTGTCTATTCCCATCAAGAATAGCAAATTGCTGTAAGATTTCCGTTCCACTGCGGTAAATTTCTGTACCATCTACCAACATGATGCGAGTCCGCACATCAGAACCATACTTAACAGTAATCGCTGCACCTGTAGTCGGAATTAAATCAATGGGTAACGTGCGATTCCCCAACATGGCATTTAATAAGGTAGATTTGCCATGATTAAAAGGGCCAAATACCGCAATCCGAAAGCTAGGATTAATTAGATAATTACAAATAGAAGTTACATCTTGATTGAGTCGCGATTTCCGTTCTAATTTTAATAGCGCAGATGCAGATTTAAGAGAATCTACTAATTTTTCATACTGTTGTTGCATAGTTCCTTAATTCCAGATTTCAAAATAGATTTTTAAATTAAATACTCTATTACAAAAACTCCTCTCTTCCTCTCTGCGCCTCCGCGTCTCTGCGTGAATTTACCATATTAGGAACCACAGATAAACGCTGATTAGTTTATCTGTGGTTTTATCCTTTATTTTCTGAGTTGTGAATTTTTTTTCAACGAACCACAGAGAGCGCAGAGAGCGCAGAGAAAAGACATAGAGTTTTTCACAAATGATTGAGTATTCCTACACTTTAGCTATAGTAAGCTAACAAATTGCTATAGGCAGCCTCAATTTTTTGCAACTGAGCTATTACATCTTCTTGTAAGGTTTTTAACCTCTTGAACTCACTTTCACGATTAATTTCACGGGTTTCTTTTTGCTTAACTAAATTATCTAATTCAGATTTGCGAGAGACGATATCATCATTAATCCGCTTGCTCACTTCTCTTTCATAAGCATCAAAACACTCTTTCACCGCATCGTATACAACTTGAGATTGCTCGTGTGCTACTTGGGGTAGGTGTTTAACTAACTCTTTTTTGGCCGTTTTTACTAACTCTTTACGCGCTTGATCTGCTTGTAAAAAGCCTACTCCCAAACCTAGCAGTGCAAATCCAATAGGCCCAAGAAAAACACCCGTCACCGCTGTAATTATCCCACCAATACCAATTACAGTGAAGTAGTTTAACAAGATATTTTTCCAATCAAATCCACTCCCAGCTAGTGCGACACCAGCAAGATTTCCCTTAGACAAGGATAACAATCCCATTGCCCATTTCGCCCAAGCGGGGGAGTTATCATCTTCACTAGCTATAGTGGCATTTACTTTGATGTTTTGCCCGGTGATTTTTTCGGTAATTTGGTCTGTTACTTGGCTGTAAGATGCGCCATATTGTGCTGCACTGCGAGAAAGTTCTTTAAAAGCGGCATTGATATCTTTTTCAGCAGTTAATGTCCAAGCAGCAGATTTGTCAGTGATATATTGTTCAAAGGCTTTTTGCAGTGCAGCGTTAAAAGCTTCCCGTTTTCCGCTACTCAGAAAATCAAACAAATTTAATTCTGGTTGATAACGCAAAAAATCGTTTTCAAAGGTATTACCTAAGTTTAAAACGTAGCTGCGGAAGGATTCAGAAATTGTTCTTGCTTGAGAATCTCTGGTGTTGAGAATTTCTTTTTGGAATTGATCTCGAATTGTTGTGAGTTTATTGAACTCTGGTTCTACTGAATCAATTCGTTTTTTCAATTCATTTACATCCTGGTCGAGTAATGGTACTCTTCTGGCAACGGCTTCGAGGATGTGATTAACAGCTTGCCTAGATAAGGTTCTGATTTGACGGAGTTCAGCGATCGCTCTTTCTCTGGTAAGAAAAGTATTCAGTGCCCCCATAAACTTAGGAAAGCCAGTCCCCTCTAAATCAGCTTGGGGGTTTTTCAGCCGCCTTCTGAGTGCTTGAATTGACGAAAGCTCAAATACACGTTCGTCATAAATATTCTGGCCATCTACGTAACAATACTCTGCTAAATTCGCTTTAAATACTTGCCGCAATCTGTCTTCCGCTGCTTTTAATTCCTCTTCATCATCAGGATCTATCAATGATTCACGCAGTTGATCCCAAGCGTTAATTAAGAAGAAAACCGTCAGTCCTCTACCTTTAATGTAATTTTCTAAATACCGACGTTCGCCCAAGGTACAGGGTTGAGAAGCTCTCATCACGAACAAAATCGCATGGCAATTATTTACATAATTCAAAGATAATTCGTTTCGTGCTTCTGTATCATTTAATCCTGGGCTATCAACAATTTCAATTCCCTTTTCTAGTAACGTTAAGGGATATTCCACTACTGCATAATCAACATCAGGAAAAGCTTGCTTTTTCTCCTGTTCTAATTTTTTTGCTTCAGCCGGATCGATAGTATATTTATGTTTAAAACTTTGAAAATCTAACTGTTGTGGACTTTTACCATCATTAAAATGAATAGTAACTTTCTTTTCTGGGCCATAGCGTAAAACTGTTAACACTGCGGTACAAGGGTTAACATCACTGGGCAATAAGTTTTCTCCAATTAAAGCATTGAGAAACGTACTTTTTCCCCGTTTCATATCGCCCAATACCAAAAGGCGAAATACACCTTGGCGGAGATTTTTACTAGCTACTGTAATATCTTCAATATCTCGCTCTAAACTGAGTTTTCCTGATGACGATTCTCCAGCTAATTCAGCTTTATTAATGATTTCAACAAGTTTACTCAAACACACAGAAATTTCCGATCGCACTTGAGCAACGCGCTCTAAGTCTTGGATAAATTTGTCAGTTGCTACCCGATCGCTCATAATAGTTACACCTGAATTAAGAATTGGTTTTTTTGGATTCAAAAAATAATTTGTAAGACATCCACCCCAGTGCAGCAACAATAATAAACCCAGCTAGCACTGAGGCTATCCTCACCGCAACTAACGCCACCACACCAAGAGCAAACAACTTTCCACCTAGAATTAGTTTTTTCATCCAAGGTTTCTGAAAATTTTCTGGCTGATGCTTAACAGTTTCATGAAAAGGTGCATCAGCAGTATGAATTTTAGCTTCCATTTCTCGAAGTCGCAATTCAACTTCTCGTTCTCGTAATATACGTTCTCGTTGTTCAAGTTCTTTATGGCGGTCTTTCTCAGATGTCATCAGTATCCACTCCGTCTAAGAAATTTTCATTGTCAGCTAAATTTAAACTGGAGTTAAATCTCACAAAATGCACTTGCTCGCCAAACATGGGCATCATTCACTATGAATGATGCTTAGTTATTGCTTGCTGGTTACACCGTCTGTGTAGAAGCCGATTTTGAGTCTGCGCTCGATTTTAACCGGGTAATGGTAGCTTTACGAATGCGATCGCTTTTACGTACTCCGCCTGCCATTTCATATTCTCGACTGTTTTTTCCATACTTCGACGCCACACCATCAACTAAGCGTTCTGAAGTTTCACAAATGCTCTTTTCCAGGATTTCTATTTTTTCCTTTGCTGTATCAAGTGCAGTTAGCATCATATTATACTGGTCAATCTCGTCGCGCAGTTGCCCAGTTAACTCGCTTAAATGGTTTACACTAACGGAATCACCAAAGTCAAGGCTGGAATTAATCGATTTAAATCCGATTAATTTCTGTTCGGTTTTTTCTAGCACAGGAGAACTTCTTTTTTTACGTGGCATCATTGGATACCTTTTACTAAACTCTATCTTTCTAGGGTGTCTTAATAGAAGAATGTTTCGGCTCAGTAAAACTTACAAATAAAAGTCTTTTTTTAGACAAAAAATAGTTTGCAACTAAGTAATTACACGATAAAAATAACAATTCGTTGAGAACGGACTTGTGTTGTAGACCAATGGACTTGTGTTGTGGACGAACAAGAGAGACGCGATAAATCGCCGTCTCTACAAGGCTATGCATTGCCCCTGTTCAAACAGATATTTTGACCGGGATGGAAATGCGTAGACGTAGCCCACCGCAGGCATCGTTTTTTTGATCCCCCCTTGT
This sequence comes from Nostoc sp. DedQUE12a, assembly GCA_034530795.1. GTDB lineage: Bacteria > Cyanobacteriota > Cyanobacteriia > Cyanobacteriales > Nostocaceae > Nostoc. The sequence goes on along the minus strand of JAVRCH010000166.1, from coordinate 43,065 downwards.
AGAGACGCGATTCATCGCGTCTTCTTCCTTTGCGTCATCGCGTCTTCTTCCTTTGCGTCATCGCGTCTTCTTCCTTTGCGTCATCGCGTCTTCTTCCTTTGCGTCATCGCGTCTTCTTCCTTTGCGTCATCGCGTCTTCTTCCTTTCCATCATCGCGTCTTCTTCTTTATTCCCATCATTTACATAGCGCAAATAATTCCGAGCTTTTTGGGTTGGCAATTACATCAATGCAAAGCAATAATTACATAAATTTTTGTATCAATCAAAGATGTAATTATGAATCATTACGATCCTCAACCAGAAAACAACAAACCTAAATACAAAGGTAAATATCGAATTGATTCAACACGTTTACCAGCATGGAATTATGCTAGTGATGGTGGATATTTCATTACCATTTGCACCGACGATAAAAAATGCTTTTTTGGTGAGGTTGTACAGGGTGAAATGCAGCGATCGCCAATTGGAGAAATTGCTCAGAAATTGTGGTACGAGATTCCTCATCATTTTTCTAATTGCCAGATAGATTCGTTTTGCGTCATGCCTAATCATATTCATGGGATTCTGATTATTAATCAAATACGAGAAGAAGACGCGATGAATCCACGAACACAGGAAGAAGACGCGATGAATCGCGTCTCTACAAGTCAACGGGGGGATGGTGAACAGGGTGGGGTTACTGGGTTATTTAATCCGATGTTGTCTAAAAATTCACTTTCTAAAATTGTTAGGTGGTACAAAGGACGATGTACATTTGAAATTAATCAAATCTCTCAAGGTTTTAGATGGCAAGAAAGGTTCTATGACAACATAATTCGTGATGAATTCGCCCTCGCTCAAATGAGACAATATATTATCAATAACCCAATCAATTGGGAACGCGATGCCTACGGCGGGGCATAGCCCATCGCGAACAACCGCCCCATTCCCCCTTGTAGAGACGCGATTCATCGCGTCTTGTTATCGACGCGATGAATTGCGTCTTGTTATCGTGCGTTTTGTAAATTTATCCAAATCCAGGCAATACGATCGCCCCTAATAAAACAGATATTGTAAACAGAATGGAAATGCGATTTTATCCAATCTTGAGTTGAGCCGATAGCTTTGTAGCAAACATTGGAATTAATACTGGATACATCTTGAGTATGGGATTTTACGCACTGGTTTGCAACTTTTATGGTTATTTCTGGAGATGTGTCAATCATGCCACCGCTATAAGCCAAAATTTTTATAGAAGAAAACACAGGTAGAGTCAAAATGGACATTAAAAATGGCTTCGTCGGCGCTGTTGGGAACACACCTCTGATTCGCTTAAACAGCTTTAGTGAAGAAACAGGGTGCGAAATCCTTGGTAAAGCAGAATTCCTCAATCCTGGCGGTTCCGTCAAAGACCGCGCCGCACTTTACATCATTCAAGACGCAGAAGAGAAAGGTTTACTCAAACCTGGTGGTACTGTTGTGGAAGGAACCGCTGGTAATACTGGTATTGGACTAGCGCATATTTGCAACGCTAAAGGCTACAAATGCCTAATTATTATCCCTGATACCCAATCACAAGAAAAGATAGACGCACTGACAGCCTTAGGAGCAGAAGTCCGTCGCGTCCCAGCTGTACCCTACAAAGACCCCAACAACTACGTCAAGTTATCTGGTAGAGTAGCAGCCGAATTAGAAAACGCTATTTGGGCAAATCAGTTTGATAATTTAGCCAACCGCCGTGCCCACTACGAAACCACAGCCCCAGAAATTTGGAAACAGACAGATGGTAAAATAGATGCATGGACAGCTGCAACTGGTACTGGTGGTACTTTTGCTGGTGTAGCGTTGTACTTAAAAGAACAAAATCCCGCCATTCAATGCGTTGTTGCTGACCCACTGGGTAGTGCACTTTATAGCTATGTCAAAACAGGCGAAATCAAAATAGAAGGAAATTCCATCACCGAGGGCATCGGTAATGGTCGTGTTACAGCCAACATGGAAGGCGCACCTGCTGATGACGCCATCCAAATCGATGACAAAGAAGCTTTGAGAGTAGTTTACCAACTACTGAGAAAAGATGGTTTATTAATGGGTGGTTCAACGGGTATTAATGTTGGAGCTGCTGTTGCCTTAGCCAAGCAATTAGGCCCAGGACATACCATTGTCACCATATTGTGTGATAGCGGTTCCCGGTATCAATCGCGCATATTCAACCCTGAATGGCTAGCCTCAAAAGGACTTTCAATAGATTAGTTATTAGTCATTAGTCATTAGTCATTAGTCATTAGCCATTAGTTATTAGCTTCTAGCTTTTGAGAAACGACAAAGAACAAATGACCAATGACCAAGGACAAATGACCAATGACCAAGGACAAATGACAAACATCACTCAATCATCAAACTTTTCCGCAATAGACCAACCCTCTTCTCCTACATGTGTGCGGGTTTGTCAAAATCGCACTTGTAAAAAGCAAGGCGCTGCGAAAGTCTTAGCAGCTTTGACGGCTTTACCAATTCCTGGGGTAACGGTAACAGGTAGCAGCTGTTTGGGACAATGTGGCAATGGGCCGATGGTGCTGGTATTACCCGATATAGTATGGTATAGCGGCGTTCAGCCCGATGAAGTATCTCTAATGGTAGAACAACATTTGTTAGGTGGCCAAAGAGTCAAACAGATGCTCTATCATCGATTTCATTCCTAAAAAATAAAGTCTGCACCGTTGTTAACTGCTAATTTTAGTTTTTAGATTGCTGATAGCCCAATATTGGCAAGCTATCAAGCCTGTTTTACGCCTCCAACCCTACCCGTTTATTGGTAGGGTCAATCGAAAATCGTTCGACTGAGCCTAGTCGTACCCCTCCGGGGAAGCAAGCTACGCGTAGCGTTCCGCAGGAAAGTCTAAAATTCCAAATCCAAAATTGTTTGACCTAAGTGAGGCATTCAATGAATATCCAACAACTGCGTCAATCCTTAAAACAGAAGTGGCTGAGTTACTACGAGGAAAATAGCTCTTGGCTAGTTAAAATGCGAGTTTGGGCTACTTACGATGGCCTGCGGCGTCCTTCGTCTGGTTTTATTTTGGCAACGCTGTCTGTTTTGGAACCGCAGTTTGACGAAATACTTAATTTTATATTGGAATTAAGTAATAATCCTGATAAAATAGTCACAGCTTTGGGTCTCAACTTCAATCCCGATGAAGAGTTACGTTTAATAAAATCAGCAACCCAAGTTAAAAGTGAGCCGTTACAAGATAAACTTCCTTACGAAAACAAAGCTATTCCATTAGTTTTAAATACTACCAGCAATACCCTAGACTCTGATTTACCACGCTTAGAGCAATCTGTAACATCATTTACAGATAGCACAGAAGTAGATCTTACACGCCAAGGTGGGACATTGGTTACAGTTATTACTAAGATTCCTGCTAATACTTCCGTAAAAGCGCTACATTCAGTCAAGCCAGACTCCGGTTTATTCAGGGAAGATAAACCAGTAAAATCACCCGTCGATCGCTTTTCTTCAACAGGAACGCTGACCACAGTCTCTCAGGTCAACAGCAAAGCCAAAACTATGCCATCTGTGGCATTGGGTACTCAAGTTTCTAGCCACAGCAAACCAGTACGTTCGCTAGCAATTACTACGGAGATTTCTAGTGATGGCAAACCATTGCGATCGCTAGCAATTACTACCGAAGTTCCTAAAAATCCCCAGTATGTTAATACACCACCACAAGACGTTAAAACGAAAGTGAATTTATTACTAAGTACCAATGCCCGTAGTGTAGCTTCCTGGGTAGATGAATTTTGCCAAGGTACTAGATGCGATCGAGAAGAAGATATTTTTATTTAAACTCTGGGTATTCGTGAGAAACAAATGGGATTTCTACTATTTCACCTTCAGTTTCTCCCACTTTAACTTTCAATCCCACACCACCAGCTTTGGTGCGGATATAACCTAAGCCAAAATAACCATCAGGAGTTTCTGTATAACTGGTAAGTTTACCGACCTTTTCATCTCCAACGGCGATCGCACTGCCAATTTCCGCAGCAGCGCTGAGTTTAATGCCAAATAGGTGTTGCTTTACACCTTTATACGTGTTTAACCGAGCAATGGTTTCTTGCCCAATATAGCAGCCTTTTTCAAAAGAAATCGTCTGCCATAAACCAACTTCTAAGGGATTGTAATCATCGGTGAGTTCTGTATCTGGGGCGGGGCGACCTTGTAAAATTCGCAACATATCCCAAGCGCGATCGCTCATCTCTACTGCTCCAGCTTCTAACAGTTTCTCCCACACTGTCGCTTTGTCAGTATAGGGAAAAGTTAAAGTGTAGCCGGGAATGCCTAACCCGCTACCTACAGCAACTCGCACTCCCTGAGCATTGGCAATGGTGTATACTTGGTGACTAGCGTAAGGTTGACCGATGAGTTCGCCAATACCCAACTTTTCGATTACAGCGTCGCTTCCTGGGCCGATGAGGCTGAGGGTGTTGGTAAATTCTGTGATATCAGATAATTCCACCTTGTCGGCAAAGAAAATATATTTGTCCAGCCATTCCATGAGAAACTGGCGGCGGTTAGGCGAAACGAGCAAAATCACCGCATCTTCTCTGACGTAGGCGGTTACTAAATCAATTGTTCTGGCTGTGGAAGTGACGAAAACCGTATCACAACCTTGTCCTGGTTTGAGTGCAAGGAAATCATTGGTACTTTGGTTATGTAAAAAGCGGAGGCGGTCATCGCCAGACACTTTGATGCGTCCCCAGCTAGAGCGATCGCATATTGCAACCCCTTCTGTTGCAGCTTGGATAGCAGCTGCATCTCGATTGTCAATTGTAGATGTTGGCATGATGAGGAGTTTGCCCTGTTTGAATGTTGTCGCACTGGAAATCTTAACAAATAAGGGTTTGCGGCTTCAATGCATTTGAGGTTTTCTTCTAGCGTATAATCAAATCAAAATAAAGTGCCGAACAATAAAAACTGATGAAACGAACTTTTACTGCAAGTGTATGGCAAGAAGGTAAATGGTTTGTGGCACAGTGCTTAGAGGTTGATATTGCTAGCCAAGGAGAGAGCGAAGCGGAGGCATTAGCAAATCTTACTGAAGCTTTGGCGCTGCATTTTGAAGTTTGTAAATAAAATTAAAGCTGTGCCATGACGCTGATAACGGTGATTGATGGCGTTCGCATAGCCTAACATTCGTGTAGGTCTCATAGAGAGGGTATCGCGTTTTTAGAGATGGCATTATTTGATTATGAAATTAGCGATCGCTATAATGATATCGAGCTTGAATAAACTCAACTCTGTTGTCACTAACTACATAAACAATACGGTCAGCTTGATTAATTCGCCGCGACCAGACATTTGCATCTTGATACCTCAATCTTTCTGGGTTACCCGATCCTTCAAAAGGATTGCGCCTAACCTCTTCGACTAAAGATAAAACGCGGAGCGCAGTTTTTCTATTTGTTTCTACCCAGTAGGTAAGGTCTTCCAGAAATCTCCGGTCAAAAACGAGGTCGCGTTCTGAATTATCTTCTTGAGAAATTTCAGCTTCTAAGTTATCTGAAGACATTAAATTTATTTACTCTTCTTCCTCAAGTCCAAATTTCTTGCGGAGTTCGTCTATAGACTGGGGTTGATTAGTCTTAGCCTTAACACGTTGTAAAGCATCTAGAAGTCGTGCTGCATTTTCAGGTGATTGAAATAAATATGCTGTTTCTATAATCCTATTAAGTTCCGCAGTCGGAATTACAGATACACTTTCAGCACCTTCACGATTCACCACTACAGGTTCACGGCTGTTAATTGCCTCTTCATAAATTTTGTCAAAATTATTGCACGCTTCGGTGTAATTTATTTGGTTAGGCATTTTTTAGTTCTCAAGTCATTTATTGGACTTTAGTGTAAGTTAACTATAAACCTTTTGCGTCTTAAATTTCTTCTGACAATGAGTATTTGATTCATGAAAGTAAGTACTTTTTATATTATTTTAATAAGCTTATATTTATGGGCGAGCATGATATACAGAGCAGCGTTTGAGCGAACCAATGGAAAATGATTCTAGATTTGTTCAATTAGAAATACCAGGTATGGAGCAATTTCTTGTAACAACCCAGGTGATTCTACAAGGTATTACAGATATTTCGGCTAAGAGTCAGAACAATCAAATTACATTCCATCAATTAGAAATACCAGGTATGGAAGAGTTTCTGGCTAAATTAAAAATACAGTCAGAACCTAGCAAGTCAACTGACTACAGCGGCATGATTGAAGATCATCGTGCTGCTTGAAGAAAACGCGATCGCCTTACCTCATTAACCCACGCTTACCCTTGCTGTTCCCGAAGGGTAAGTGGGTTTCATTTCTATAGTCCCAGAATTATACTTTCAGAGCTTCAACTCTCTGGTAAACTGGCAAACGCCTCTTCAACTAACTGCTTAGCCTTAGCATCTAAACGCAGCCAATCCACTTCGCCAAGTTCATCAATCAAACTAGTATCAATATTAGCCGCTTCCTCCTGTGGGTTGTATTCAATAAAACACACTTGATAACACAACTCCCACAAATCGATACTCGCTTGTTGCTGTTGACGCTGCAAAAGTAAATGATATCCTGGATGGGGCATCGGTAGACGAGTTAGAGTCTGTCTGATTTCATCTGCTTCTTCGGGCGTTGCAGTTTCCATTGCTTGCAATAGTTGAGTCACCAGTGCTTTGATTTCATCAGTGGTGTTAGGCGGCCAAATCAGGACATCATGGTAAGTTCCCGTCCATGAAGACTCATCAAGCTGTTTGCGGATATTGTCGATAACGCGAATGAAAGCTGGTTGCATGAGGGTTTCAGCCTGCTGCCATGCAACTGAGTTTGTTATTTTAGGTGGCATTGGTAATAAACAGGGGCACTAAACAGAGAAATAAACAGTCTGCGTTTATTAAAAAGCTGCGTTTTTAATCTAAATCTTTTTTCAAGATAGCGGATTTCATTGAAGAAAATTTGGAGATATTTATTACTAGCGGAAAAATTAGGTGATAACTCTGGGGAGGGAATATGATAGGCAAGTTACTAGACCATCGTTACCAAATAATTCGAGTCCTAGCGACGGGAGGATTTGGTCAAACCTACATTGCCGAAGATACTAGGCGGCCAGGTAACCCCATTTGCGTTGTCAAGCACCTCAAACCCGGAACTGACCCCAGAGTTTTTGCTACTGCTAAGCGTCTGTTCAACAGCGAAGCCGAAACCTTAGAAAAACTCGGCAACCATGACCAAATACCCAGGCTACTGGCTTACTTTGACGAAAACCAAGAATTCTATCTAGTACAAGAATATATAGAAGGGCACACCATAGCCGAGGAACTTTTACCTGGTAAGCGTTGGAGTGAAAGCCAAGTAATTCAACTGTTGCAGGAAATTCTGGGCATTCTCGAATTTGTCCACCAGCAAGGCGTGATTCACCGCGACATCAAACCAGATAATATTATCCGCCGCACTTCAGATAATAAATTAGTTTTGGTAGACTTTGGGGCAGTCAAGCAACTGCGTACCCAAATGGTGACAGTGGGCGGACAAGCTTCTGCCACAGTGGTTATCGGCACTCCTGGCTATATGCCCACAGAACAAGGGCAAGGTAAACCCCGCCCCAACAGTGATATTTATTCCCTTGGAATCATTGCCATTCAAGCATTAACAGGATTGCCGGCAACAGAATTACAAGAAGACCCAGAAACAGGGGAAATCATCTGGCGGCATTCAGTGACTGTGAACCCTCGACTGGCGGCTGTGTTGACGAAGATGGTACGTTATCACTTCAAAGACCGCTACCAAACTGCCACGGAAGCACTGCAAGCATGTAAAGAGGCGATTAATCCCGTAGTTGCAATTTCTACACCTCAAGAAGCTGTAAAAAATTCCAGCTACCAAGCAACTAAACCCCGAACCCAAGCAGTATCTCGCCAGCAAACTCTGGCAGTTGCACCGGCAAATCATGTCCCCCCTAGACCTGTCCGTCAGAATAGCAAATCCGACCCGTGGCCAATATTAATTGGTATATTGTTGGCGGGTGGCACTGCGGCTGTAGTAGCAAATGTATATCCTAATGTAAAAAATTTAGCAGCTAATTTTACAGGGAATGATAGTGCTTTAGCGAATAAATGCTCAGCTGTTGTTGTAGGAAATTCTAATATCCGTTCTCAACCTAGTTCCATCGATTCTAGTAATATTGTGCAAACGGTTGGTAATAATACTAACTTCGAGGTGACTGGCAAGCAAACAAAACGAGGTTGGGTAGAAATTAAACTCAAATCTGGCAGTTTGGCTTGGGCACACCCGGATGTGATAGCCAATAAAGGAGAATGGACTTCTTGCCTGCGGGAAAAAGGCATTGCAACTAAGACAATAGATGATAGTACCTTAATTACTATTCGACCGATTGCTGCGGTAAAACCCAAATCTAAGGATGTAGTAACTTCATCGTCAGAAAAATCAAAACCCTCAACTTCTGATAATGAAAACAGTGCCCAAATTTTAGAACAGGCAAAAAAGAAGTATGATTCTGGAGATGTAGTTGGAGCGATCGCACTTTTAAGATCGGTTCCAACGACTGCTGCTTCTGATATCCAAGAGACACGCAAAGTCATCGCCCAGTGGCAAGAAGATTGGGCTAAAGCAGATGCATTATTTAATGATATTAATCAAGCACTAGAATCCGGTCAATGGGATAAAGTTTTAGATTATAAAAACCATCCAGAAAAATTGCCTAATACTCAATATTGGCGAAATAAAATCGAACCTTTATTTAAACAAGCAACTGAAAATCTGGCAAAACAAGCACTAGAAAAAATAGACGAGCGAGTTAATCAGAAGAATCCTCAAAAAGAAGTTACCGATACCAAGCAATCTGACACTACAGAAACTCCTAAAGGAAGTTTGTAATATTAACGTTGGCAAACCAAGAATCAAAAGCCCTCACCCTAAATCCCTCTCCCATGCTTGGGAGAGGCACTTTGAAATTTGCTCCCCTTCTCCCAGTTGTGGGAGAAAGGGTTAGGGGATGAGGGCAAATTTTGCATTCGTGCAAGAGGTCTATTGCTTTAGTGCAGCGGGGCGCAGCCCATTGCGAATTGGAATTAGATGCACGACACATTATGACCAGTTGTGATGAATTTTAATTCCTCGGCTTTGCATTGTATATTCAAATAAATCTGTTGCTAATGCTTCTTCCACAGCAAAAACGCCTGGTTTATGAAGTTTGCCTTCTAGCAATAATTGGGCAATACTACCAGTGCCACAACCAGAAGCAGCTGCTGTATTTTCGTGTACTAAATTTGAACAATAAACGGCTGTTTTACCATTTTTTTGTCCTGTTACTTCTGAACGAACTGCTACGCCAATACCACTCAAACTATCGGTGAAATCTGTCATTGAATGGCTGACGTGAGAGAGAAATTCAATCATGTAACGACGCTGCATTAACCACTTGGGAAAAACATGTGCTGCTATCCAAGTCAAGTGATTGTAAAAATCAGGTACAGAACCAAATTTGGTAATTACAGTTTTCACTGATGGGAATGCATGGGGTAATGTAAAAGTTTCTGGCATATCAAACCAGTAAACCCCAGTGTCTTCATAGGGAGATGGAAAGTTAACTATTTCTCTTTCACTATAAGGTTTAACTATCTCCCATTTTCCATTTATCCAAGCTTCAAAAGGATGTTGCAATCCCAAAAAAGTTGTTCGCATAACTGTAATACCGGCACCACCAGAACCAGAAACTAAATAACTTAAATGGATCTTTTCTGGTTTATCAAATTGTTCAACACCGTGACGTACCATGCTGTTAGAAATGCCAGGAAAAATACCAGTGTTAATAATCGCTGTCACCCCAGCCGCAGCAGCTTGTTGATGATAATTGAGAGCTTTACTGGTATATGAACGATGGTCGCTGACATCTACATAGTTAACGCCTTGAGCAATGCAAGTTTCCAGAACATTAGTATCTCTGTAATGGAATGGCCCAGCACAATGGATGACTAAATTAGAGTTGGCGATCGCTTCTCTTAATTTATCAATTTCTGCTAAATCTAATACTAAAAACTCTACTTGCCCCCCTGAAGATAAGCTAACGCTTTTCCCCGTCTCGGCAGAACGTCCAGTAATTGTAATATGTGCCTGCGTATAAGTAGCAAGATCGTGAGCAACACTGCTACCAATGCGCCCACGTCCGCCAAGAATTAAAACTCTGTCTGTCATTACTCCGGCATTAGCAACATTAACTTTATTTCATCAATTTTTTGTCTCCTTTGTCATCAGTTATAAGTGTGATTTATATCATTTAATGAAATTCTTCCTACAGATATGTTGTAGGAGTGTAAAGCTATGCGTTCCTACATTTGCGCTTCAATTTGCCTGACTACTGTTAGTGCTGAATAACTTACCCCAGCAGTACCTTCGCCGGGATGGGTGGAGTCACCGACTAACCAAAGATGTTCGATTGGTGTACGATTGGCAAAACCAAAGGGGCCAAAAGTAGGGATTCTTTGACCGATACCGCCAACTATACCGCGATCGCGGGCTGTGTAATGTGCAAAGCTACGGGGTGTTGCGGCTTCTACGTGAATAATTGTTTCTGGTTTGAGATAAAAATATTGGGCAAGACGAGCGATCGCTTGTTGGGTATACTTTTGTTTTAATTCTGGATAATCTTGAGTATTCCACCAAGGTGCAGGATCGACGAATGACGAAGCGATAATCGTCGCTTTACCTTTTGGGGCCCGACCATCTCCGGGATGACTGACAGAAACAAATAAGGAATTATTCTCGCCAATGGGGCCATTGGCATCATACATAAATTGTAGGTGGGGTGGACATTCCACGGGGATAGCGCTGGCGTCTACACCCAAATAAACCACGAACGCGCCCGATGCTTGGGGCAGTTTTTCCACTCTGTTTTGATAACCAGATGGGGCTTTTTCTCCTAACAACTGCACCAAGTTTTGTACGGTGACGTTGCTAACTATATGGTCGGCTACTTCTGTCCACACTTGGCCGGTTTTCTGATTTCTAATGACTACAGCAGTGGCTTTGCCGTTTTCTACTTTGATTTGTTCTACAGTGTGGCGCATCAATAATTTGCCGCCATCTCGTTCTAAGGATTGTACCAGGCGATCGCTTAATACTTGCATACTACCTTGGAGATGAAATAATCCTTGGGGCAGTTGCGATACACTCAAGGCTGTGGCTGCGTAAAGTAATGCTGTTTCCTCTGCATTGACTTGGGAATACAACTTCAGTTGCAAATCTAAAAATGTTCTCAGTCGTCGGTCATTTCTCAGCCCACATAACCGTAAAGCATCGCCCACGGTGAACAAAGTGAAGGGTACAGTAATTAATGTACTCGGACGTACCGCTTGGGTTAGCTGCCACAAATCCCATAAATTACGCGGTGGTAGCACCGGGTCGCGTCCTTGAAATTCCCAACTGGCATTAAATAATGTTGCCATCAATTTCCAGAACGGTTCGCTACCAGGAAATTGCCTTTCTCGTTCCTCTCGCCATTTCTCTGGGTCGCGCCAAACGTTAATGGGCGTAGTTTCTCCAGGTAAATACACCGCACAAGCAGGATCGCAAGGTGTTGCTGCTGGTAAATCTATTTCTAATTCTGAGAAAATCCGGTGGTGAATACCTCCGGGTTCCAAGCCTGCAACTTGGGTTGCACCGACATCAAAGGTAAATCCTTGACGTTTAAACGTCGAAGCACAGCCTCCTGGTACGATCGCTTGGTCTAAGATTAATACGCTGTAACCTCTATGAGCTAATAATGCCCCAGCAGTCAGTCCACCGATTCCTGCACCAATGACGACGATACGAGATTTAGTTTTGTTTACAGAAATCTTGGACATTGATACTTATTTTTTATAATTCTTAACATTCCTACTCATAATTTTATAGCGTTTTTCGTGTATTTGAACTTGAATCTTGAGAAGGCAGGAGGCAGGAGGTTTTATTAAGAAGGCGATTAGTGATCCCTCCTGCATTGTTAATGTATCGACTCACAATTGAGTTGTATCGACTCACAATTGAGTTGCATCGACTTGCAATTGAGTTGCATCGACTTGCAATTGAGTTGCATCGACTTGCAATTGAGTTGCATCGACTCGCAATTGAGTTGCATCGACTCGCAATTGAGTTGCATTGACTTGCAATTGAGTTGCATCGATTTGCAATTGAGTTGCATTGACTTGCAATTGAGTTGCATCGACTTGCGTGTCTAATTTTACCTGAACACTTTTATAAGTCATAGATAAGATAAGAGAGTAACGTAGCTCCTTCACACAAATAGCAATGACCTCAACCGTAGACAAATTTCCTCGTCTAAATGCTCCAAACCTGCATAAATTACCCAATGGTTTGACGATCGTAGCCGAGCAGATGCCAGTTGATGCCGTGAACCTCAGCTTATGGATAAAAGTTGGTTCATCTGTGGAATCTGATGCCATTAACGGCATGGCTCACTTTTTAGAGCATATGATTTTTAAAGGAACAGAACGACTGGCTAGCGGTGAGTTTGAACGTCGAATTGAAGAACGAGGCGCTGTTACCAATGCCGCTACTAGCCAAGATTATACTAATTACTATATAACTACTGCGCCGAAAGATTTTGCCGAGCTTGCACCATTACAAATAGATGTAGTAACTAATGCCAGTATTCCTGATGATGCCTTTGAACGGGAACGATTAGTAGTTTTGGAAGAAATTAGACGTTCAGAAGATAATCCCCGCCGCCGCACTTATCGAAGGGCGATGGAGACAGCATTTGATAGGTTACCTTATCGGCGTGCGGTGTTGGGGCCAGAAGAAGTAATTGCCGGACTCAAACCCCAGCAAATGCGAGATTTTCATGGGGCTTGGTATCAACCCGAGTCAATTACTGCTGTGGCTGTGGGCAATTTGCCCGTAGAAGAATTAATTGCAACTGTTAGCGAATCATTTATGCAAGTCTACAGAGGCGATGAATCGCGTCTCTACAAACAGACGGGATTCGTCGGGTCTTTAGAGATTGAAGCACCATTTACAGAAATAGTCCGTCGTGAATTTGTTGATGAAACTCTGCAACAAGCAAGATTAGTGATGCTGTGGCGGGTTCCGGGAATGGTTGAACTGGAACAAACTTATGGACTGGATGTGTTAGCAGCAATTTTGGGACATGGACGAACATCAAGACTAGTGCAAGATTTAAAAGAAGAACGGAAATTAGTTTCTTCAATTTCAGCAAGCAACATTAGCCATGAGTTTCAAGGTACATTTTATATTTCAGCTAAATGTGAAGTGGAAAATTTAGCAGAAGTAGAAAATGCGATCGCTCAACATATCCGTAGTTTACATACAGAATTGGTAAAAGAATCAGAAATTGCCCGCGTGCGACGACGAGTAGCCAACAGATTTATCTTTGGTAACGAAACACCAAGCGATCGTGCTGGGTTGTATGGTTATTATCAATCTTTGGTGGGAGATTTGGAACCTGCATTTAACTACCCAGCTAACATTCAAAATCAAGATGCTATTGACTTAATGCAAGCAGCCAAAGACTATCTTTCTGGTGATGCTTATGGTGTAGTTATTATGAAACCGTGAGTATGGACGGACTATACCATTACTGTAATCACAAAAGTTGCTGCCCAGATCCTCGACTTCTTGAAGAAGTCGGGGATCTAAATCTGGGTTAAGTAAGTGCTATTCAACTGTAATCACCGTTCCTAAACTCTCATTCGCCAGCCTATCCACTGCACACACGGCATAGGTTCCCGCTTGTTGGACAGTAGCAAAGGTTGTGCCAGCAGACAAAATTCGCTGAAGTGTCCAAGTATCATCAATTTGACGATAAAGTGCCCAGGAACGAACCGGCTGATTATCTCCAGGCTGCCAACTGAGTTTGCGGTTATTGACTTGTAGTCCGGTGGGAGGAGGAAGTGGTGTTGTGTTCCGCCAAGGCATAGTAGGAGGTAAAGCAGGTTTGTTATAAAGAAAACTTTGGAATCGATCGGCTATGCCTTGACTATTTTCTCTTAAAACAGCGAGATTAAAAAAGATATTCCCCAATGATAAGTTTGCGGCTTGGCTGCGACTAATTTTCACTTGCTTTTCAATCTCATCACTTTCTCGACTTTTATTGCTTGGTTCTGTGAGATTGTTACCTGCGTAAACGTGTCTTTGCTTTGTGTTGATGTCTGTCCACCACTTCAACAATGCAGAATAACTTTGTTGTGGTTGGTCTGTGCGCCAGTAAAGTTGAGGCGCAATATAATCAATCCAACCTTGTTCTAGCCATTTCTTGGCGTCGGCGTAAAGCACATTGTAAGCATCTAAGCCAGTAATGCCGGGGGGTTGTCCGGGGCGATAAATTCCAAAGGGACTAATACCAAATTTCACGTGGGGTTTAGTTGCTTTGATTCCCTCAGAAAGACGCAATACCATTTTGTTAACATTGTCCCGCCGCCAGTCGCCGAGGCTGAGTGTACCACCAGTTGCTTTGTAAGCAGCGTAGGTTTTGTCATCGGGGAAAGATTGCCCGTCAACAGGATAGGGGTAAAAATAATCATCTAAGTGAACGCCATCGATATCGTAGCGCTTCACTACATCAAGAATGACATTGTAAGCTTTGTCTTGAACTATTTTCAGTCCTGGATCCATCCAGCGTTGAGTTTTCCACAAATAAACGGTTTCTGGATTAGTAACTGCTATGTGCGGATAGACGGTTTTAGCTGGGTTGGTGGAAGTGCTGGCGCGGTAAGGGTTGAACCACGCATGAAGTTCGATATTGCGTTTGTGACATTCTGCGATCGCAAACGCTAAAGGATCGTAAAATGGTTCCGGTGCTTTACCCTGAGTTCCCGTAATCCAATTACTCCAAGGCTCTAATTGCGATTCATACAAAGCATCTCCCTCCGGCCTAACTTGGAAGATTAGGGCGTTGAAGTTCAGCTGTTGTAATTTAACAGTAATTTCGGTGAATTCAGCTTTCTGTTGCTCAACAGAAAGTCCCGGTTTGGAAGGCCAATCACCATTCCACACAGATGCTACCCACGCCCCACGAAATTCTCTGGTATGATTTAGCTTCACGCTACCAACAGGTATGGGTGTTGGTGTTGGCGTTGGTGTTGGCGTTGGCGTTGGTGTTGGTGTTGGTGTTGGCGTTGGTGTTGGTATTGGTGTTGGTGTTGGTGTTGGTGGCACCACAAGGTAACTAGAGGCAATCTTTTCTGCTGCACCTAAATAAACCAAAGCTTGATAAATAATCGCAGCCACATCTGCACGGGTGGCTGCAAGATTGGGATTAAGTAATTTTAGATTTGGAAAATTTACTACTAATCCTGCACTAGTGGCAATAGCTATTTGATTTTTGCCATAGTCAGGAATTTGAGCAGCATCTTGATAAATTTGTCCAAGTTTTGAAACGAGCTCAGGTTTTACCTTCGTGGCTATTTCTAAGCCTGATACTAAAGAAACTAAAACTTCTGTCCTAGTAATTCGGTTAGCAGAACGGAAGGTTTTATCAGGAAATCCGCTAATAAATGCTTTTTCGTAAGCTGTTTGAATGGCTGCTGCTGCCCAAAAACTGTTAGGTACATCAACAAAGGGGATATACTGCCGCTTCTTGGTAACTGTTGGAAATGCCTTAGCGATGATGGCGGCATACTCAGCGCGGGTGAGTGAGTTATCGGGGCGATAAGTGCCGTTAGGCAATCCACTGACTATATCACGTTGGGCTAAGGCTGTGATAAATAAGCGTGCCCAATGGTTTTGAATATCTGAGAACGGAGTAGAGAAAGATACCATTGTTGAGATTGCAGCTAGCTAGCCTGGATTTTGATTACCTTTGTTAATTTAGCAATACCAGAGCGATCGCTGCTGCAATGTCTTGTAAACTTTTTTAGGTATTGGGAGTGTTGAATGATGAGTGAGGAGTGAGGAGTGAGGAGTGAGGAGTTAAGAATTATTCTCCTTGTCTCCCTTGTCTCTCTTGTCTCCCTTGTCCCCAGTCCCCAGTCACTAAGTAGGATTTGCTGCTGAGTCAGTAGAATCCAAGGCAGAACGCAGATTCAATGACAACATTAGGCGAGAAATGCCGGTGAATAGTACGCTGACACCAACTAATGTTCCCAGTAGCCAAGGTGCATTGAACGGCCACTGAAACCAAATCATTGCACCTAAGACCAGTGTAATAATGGCATTGACTAATACCCATGTCCAGTTTTGTTCCCCACGTAACTGGAAGGCCAAAATTAACTCGAATGTGCCTTCAGTCAACAAAAAAGTACCAAGCAACAGGGTTAGTGTGAGAATGCCTGTATAAGGATAAGCCAGCAGCATGATACCGGTTGCAATATACAGTCCGCTTAATAAAAGTTTCCAAACAAAACCTCCGCGATCGCGGGTCTGAGCGGCGTAAACTAGTTTTGTAAATCCAGCAAAAGCTAAAATTGCTGCAAACCAAGTTTCGGCGAATATGGTGGTGAATGTAGGCACTGCGATCGCAATAATTCCTGCAACAATTAGCAGAATACCAATTATCAGCGATCCATTAACTTCCTTTTTAATATCTCTAGAAACGTCGGCTGTCATACAAATCTTTTCCCTATGCTTAAATTAAACTCTACAATTACGTTAGGGAATTTCTAAGTCATAGGGTACAATCTTGAGGTAGACTCGTGGGTATTAAATTTCAACAGTAACTACCTGTCAAAAGTTTTCTGCCAGATTGCTTAGGCGTTCATAAACAACGATGAGACGATCTCCTTCTAGTTCCACAGAGTTACTAGGATAATTTTGAATAGCTCCTAGTAGTGTAACTTCACCATTTTGCTTAATAGATTCACTTAAAGCGGTTCGCAGTGCTTGTTGGTTTAGTTCTCCTGCGGGGGGATGAACTACCTCACCAATTTGGTTAACTAAAACTGGCCCTGCCCAACTAGAAAGCAAGTTATTTAAAAAAGTGCGATCGGCTTTGATGCCAGCTTTGAGTGCTCTACGAGCTAATGCAGGTTCTTGTTGAGCCGCCTGCAAATAAGCCCTTAATGTTGGAGTAGTCTTGCCAGTTTCTGCAAATTGATTTAATTCTTGAACAGATATTGGCCCTTGAAAATCGCCATATTTTAAAATAACTTGCTCGGCAGCATTAGCATTGTTACTTGAAAACAGAACGATAGCGCCTACGCCTAAAGCTACTGTTTGACTGAATAGCTTAGTAAGTTTTTTGCTGTTTAATTGATTCAAAAGTTGAAAAATTTGCATTATTTTGTCGAAGTTTTTAATTGTGTGGAGCCTGTATGGGCAAAAAATACCCAATGCACTATTTTACAAAATTCCTACTCCAGATACATGATTATGGGCGTATAAATATACGCCCCTACAACCAATTAATTTGTTGCAAAAATTTTGGAAAATGGTCTTATCTTTGAGCCTTTTCATTAGGCGAAGCTGCATGAGGTAGTATTGATTTTTCTTCGTCTAAAGTTGGTGCAGGTATACCTAAATGCTTCCTTGCAGCTTCTTCGGCTAGCTGTCGGTCTTGTTCAGTCTCGAACTGACTTTCATCTAACAAATGAGGGTTTTTTGCTGCTTCATCTCGGCTTGGGCGATAGCCGTTTTTCCACCTGTACTTCCAGTCCATAATTTTATAAGCAGATATACTGCAATTTTATTTCCTAGTTTTTTATAGTAGGCGGTTAATGTAAGATGACACTCTTGCTATAGGTTGAAGAGACTCATTCAAAGGGTATAAATTTAACATTTTTGGTGTTAAGAATACGCGATATTGCTGGCAGTATGATGACTATGGTTATTATTGGCTACTGGCGATCGCCCCTGCAATATCTTCTAAAATTTTACTACTGAAGCTTTGCTGCTTGACTATTGTCTAATACGATGGGATATTTTTTTAACTGGAAGTCACTTAAATTAAGAGCTAGGAGACAATCGCGGTAAGATTATTGATAATAAATATCATTAATCACTACCAATAATGACCATTACCCTAACGATGAAAGAGGAGTGGGAACTGTGGGCGGAAGCTAACCACAATTGCCTACAAAAACCAAAACTAGAGTCATTTGAAATTCTCCGTGAAGTACCTAAGCAACTAGGTAAAGGTTACGTGCGAGATATTAAGGTGTATCCAGAACTCTCGCTTTCGATTTTAGACTATGAATATCACGATGATGTAGTGATTCAAATCCCTGATTGGGATCACTTAGTGCAATTTTGCGTCCTCCTTTGTGGAAGAACCATAGACGAATATGGGGGGCAGTTGGGAAAAGGATATACCTGTATTTCGGGTAGCGGTGTTCAAAGAAAAATGCTTATAAAGTCCCTCAAATCTCGACGTGTCGGCGTTGACATCCATATGCCTCCTGAGTTGCTGGCAACTTTTTTGCCTGACGAAACAGGAGAAATTCCCCAGCAGTTGGGTCTGTTGGCGAAGGGTAATGATTGGCAGACTTTACTCTACCCAGAAACGACAACGGCTATTCGGGGGATAGCACAACAAATTATCAACTGTCCTTTCCAAGGAATGACGAAGCGCATATATTTACAGGGGAAGGTTTTGGAACTAATAGCCTTGCAATTAGCTCCCATATTATCTGCTCAGGATGGACTGCAACCGTCACCGCGACTGAAGTCAGATAACATTGCCCGGATTCATCTGGCTAGGGAAATTTTACTCTCCAGGTTGGAGAATCCACCGTCATTGGTAGAATTGTCGCAGATTGTTGGTATGAGCGATCGCACTCTCAGGCGTGGATTTCAAGAATTGTTCGGCACAACAGTGTTTGGTTATCTCTCTAATATCCGTATGGAGCAAGCAGAACAACTGTTGCGAGAGGGTAAGTTGAGTGTTGCTGAAGTTGCCAATTTGAGCGGTTATTCCCAGCAAGGACACTTTGCTGCTGCCTTTAAAAGAAAGTTTGGCATTACACCTAGAGAATGTTTGTCAGGAAAAAGAAATATTTTAGCTTCTTAATGCCGTTTTGCGACTGTAATTCCGTTTTGGAATAGACTCTAACCCTATTACTTCTCTACACTATGCCTTATTGCAATTAATAACTATATGCAATAAGTCAGATTTTTATTTGAATTTTAGTGACTGTGGTGTGATGAACGAGATGAAAGGTTGGATATTTTTGCACAAACAAAATTCATGGTTAGTACCCAGCTTGATAGGATATATTTTCAACTTTGCTGTTAGTCAGCCTGTTGTGGCTCAAGTTGAATCAGATAATCAAAAAGTAACTACACATATTCCTCGATTAAGTGAGGTTAAATTTCCAGTCTCTAATATCAAAGATTTACTTTCCCAATCGGCAATACCAACTAACCCTCCTTCTCAAGAGGATGTTATCCAAGTGACGGGAGTACAAGCTAATCCCACAGATAAAGGTGTGGAGGTGATTTTACAGACGACTGTTGGAGAACAATTGCAAATTACCAATCGTAGTGCAAAAAATAACTTTATCGCTGATATTCCCAACGCTCAACTGCGTTTACCCAGTGGCGATGCTTTCATATTCCGTTCTGAAAAACCAATTCCGGGAATTACTGAAATCACAGTTATAAATCTGGATGCTAATACCATCCGAGTCACAGTAACAGGTGAGGCAGGATTGCCGATAGTTGAGTTATTTGACGGTGATGAGGGTCTAATCTTCTCTGTGGCTGGTGGTGTAACTTCCGCACAGCAGCCAGAAACATCACCATCGCAGCAACCAGAACAGCCAACAAGTGAAACTCAACCGCAGACACCTCCAGCAGAAACTGATGAGCCGATTGAGTTGGTGGTGACAGGTGAGCAAGATGAATATCGCGTACCAAATGCAAGCACAGCAACCAAAACGGATACTCCCTTACGAGATATTCCGCAATCGATTCAAGTTGTACCACGAAAAGTGCTGGAAGATCAAAATGTCACTCGTCTAGAAGAGGCAGTGAGAAATGTTCCAGGGGTGAATCAAGCTTCTGCTCCTTACTTCACCAATGGAACTTTTCTAGTGATTCGCGGCTTTACTGCTAGGGATGACTCAGGGAATGTTCTGAGAAATGGTTTACCCGATCCTGTAGGCACGCGTCAAATTGACTTCGCTAATATCGAACAAGTAGAAGTATTGAAAGGCCCGGCTTCGGTACTATTTGGTCGTGCTAATCCTGGAGGTACTGTTAATCTAATCACCAAACAACCACTACGCGAACCTTTCTACAATGTTGATGCCACAATTGGCAGTTATAGCTTTTACCGAGGCGCAGTTGATCTGTCAGGCCCGTTAAACGATTCTAAAACAGTTTTATATCGACTAAATGTAGCCTATCAAAACATTGGCAGTTTTATCGATTTTGTTGATGCCGAAAAATTTTTTATTGCACCTGTTGTCAGTTTTGCAATTAATGATAGAACAAAATTGGCGCTGGAAGGGGAATACTCCTCTTCAGAAATCGAAGGCTTTTTGGGTGTGCCAGCTGAAGGCTCGGTACTGCCCAATCCAAATGGTCGATTACCAATAAACCGTAACATTGGTGAACCTTCCGCTAAACCTTTTGATGTAGAAACTGTGAGAATTGGCTATAGATTAGAGCATCAGTTTAACGACAATTTATCGTTACGAAATGAATTTCGATTTTCGTCTTACTACGCAACTATAGATGAAATATTCGGTACGAGTCTCCAAGCTGATAATCGACGACTTCTGAATCGTCAATATACCGAGAGAACATTCCTTCAACAGGGATATAATTTTACAACAGACCTGATTGGTAAATTCTCAACTGGATCGATTCAGCATCAGGTCGTATTTGGAGTTGACCTCAGTAGATTTGATTCACCCATCTTTGAGGGAATTGGTAGGTCAATTGCACCGATAGATATATTCAACCCAGTGTATGGTGGTACCCTCGGCGCTGCTTTCACCAGATTTGATAATACTTTTGTAACAGATGCTTTGGGTATTTATCTTCAGGATCAGATCGGGCTGACGGACAATCTCAAGTTATTACTGGGTGTGCGATTCGACACTTTTAAGCGTACAGACAATAATTTTCTGAACAACACACAAACAAGCGTCTCAGACAGTGCATTCAGTCCGCGTGTAGGTATTGTCTATCAACCCATTGAGCCGATATCACTTTATGCCAATTACAGTACTTCCTTTACTCCTGTGACTGGAATTGTTTTTGGTGATGGAACATTACAACCCGAACGTGGTAGGCAGTATGAAATTGGAGTCAAGGCAGATTTAAGCAACAGGCTTTCTGCTACGCTTGCTTTCTACGAGGTAACGCGCTCAAATGTTTTGACGGATGACCCTGTTAATCGAGGTTTCTCAATTCAAACAGGCGAACAACGCAGCCGAGGCGTAGAACTAAGCATTGGCGGCGAAATTTTACCAGGGTGGAATATTTTTGCTGGCTATGCCTATAACGATGCCAGGATTACTAAAGATAACACATTTGCTGTCAATAACCGCTTGAATAATGCACCAGAAAACAGTTTCAACCTGTGGACAACCTATGAAATTCTCTCAGGTGATTTGCAAGGGTTGGGTTTTGGTTTTGGTTTATTTTATAAAGGAGAGACACAAGGAGATTTAGCAAATAGTTTTACCGTGCCAAGTTACCTGCGAACTGATGCTGTAGTGTACTACAAACGAGATGGATTTCGGGTTGGGATCAATATCCGAAATTTGTTTGACCGTAGTTATTATGAATTTGCTCAATCTAGAACATTTGTTTATGCAGCTGAACCATTGACTGTGCAAGGGACAATTTCCTGGGAGTTTTGAGTAGTTTGCTCATGAGAATTTCTTTACGTCACCTGATTAATTTACTGTTGTTGGGAGTGTTGGCATTTACACTTACTTCGGCTTGTAGCAGCAACATTAACTATAGTGTTACAAGCCTAAAACAACCGCAACAAGAGTGCCAAGTTGTGCAACATGTGATGGGCAGAACTTGCATTCCTCGACATCCTCAACGAGTAGTGACGCTGTGGATGGGCACTTTTTGTAGTACTTTGGCATTAGGTATCAAACCTATAGCAACTGCTTGGTATGCAGGAGAATCTTTTCCAGAACACCTTCAAGGCAAAGCAGATGGAGTAAAAAATATTGGATTTCAACCCAATTTAGAAAAGATTTTGTTACTAAAACCCGATGTAATTGTTTCGACTACTCGGTTTCAAAATATCTATAAGCAGCTATCTGATATTGCGCCTACTGTTGTTTTGAATAATCCTAGTCCCCCTCCTCCTTGGCAAAAACATTTGGAAGATACTGCTAAGTTGTTCGATAAAGAACAGGAGAGCAAACAGTTAATAAGCAAATATTGGCAACGGATTGAAAAACTTAAACAAGCCTTGAGTGTTAGTGCAGAGCCAATGCAAGTATCAGTTGCTACTATAGATAAAACCTTTGGAATCTACACATATGGAATGAAACATCCAATTGGTGCTGTTTTAAATGATATTGGACTACAACGCCCATCCGCACAAAATGGAGATTTTTTCACAAAAGGTAATATTTCTCAGGAGAATTTGTCAGATATTGATGGTGATGTTTTGTTCCTTTCATATAGAGGAGGAAAAGCTGCTAGAGAGACATTAGAAAAGCTGCAAAAACAACCTCTATGGCAAAAGCTAAAAGTAGTTCAAAAAAATCAAGTTTATTTCGTAGATTCTAGTCACTGGTATGCTTTTGATGTTTTGGCCATGAATGCGATCGTTGATGATTTATTTAAGTATTTAGTCAATCAGTAAGCTACATCTATAAGTCGTAAATTCATTCTGAATTCTGTTAGCGCAGCGGGGTGTAGCCCATTCTTACTCCTGAATTCTTCATTGATAATTTCTCTGTTAAAAAACATCAACTTTATCTAATTTTTCCCAAGGTAGTTCTATATCTATCCTTCCTACATGGCCATAGGCAGCAAGTTTTCTATAGAAACCACCTTTATTTAATGAAGGTAAATGTCTTAAATTAAATTGTTTGATAATTCCTGCAAGTCTAAAATCAAAATGCTTTTCTAAAAGAATTGTGATTTCTTCATCTGCTATTTTGCCTGTGCCAAAAGTTTCGACTTGGATGCTAACAGGTCTAGAAAGCCCTATAGAATAACTAAGCTGTACTTCACATTCATCTGCTAGTTTTGCAGCTACAATATTTTTCGCTGCATAACGAGCGATATATGCTCCTATTCTATCGATTCTAATTGGATCTTTACCACTTAAAGCTGAACCACTATGTTTGGAATACTCGCCGTATGTATCTATGGCATTTTTTCTACCGGTTAACCCAGAATGAACCGCAGGGCCTCCGCGAATAAATGGCCCGTCTGGATTAATAAATATTCTTGTCTGTGCATCTGGTTTAATGTCTTCATTTTCAAATATAGGAGAAATTACTGTCTCTCGAATATCATCCTGTAATTGCTTTAATTCTGGTTTTGATGCTTTGTTTTGACTGGCAATAACTGTAATACTATGAATTCTATACGGGCGGCGATTTTTATATTCAACTCCTACTTGAGTTTTGCCGTCGGGAGTCAGGTATGGAAGCATTTGTTGGCGTCTGACTTCACTAATTTGTTTAGCAAGTTTGTGGGCTAGCCATATTGGTAAGGGCATGAAACTCGATGTTTGATTACAGGCAAATCCAAACACTGTTGCTTGATTATTAACGGTGATTTTTTCTATTTCTGCGTCAGTTAAACTGTTTTCATCAAATAAATGGTGTTTATCTGAGGGTAATTCTCTAAGACTAGTTAAAATGCTGCAAGTCTTACCATTAAATTCTTTATGCTCATAGCCTACTTGTTCGATTACTTGTCTGGCTATATTAGTAAAATCGACGTTGGTGTTGGGTTCAAATCTGGCGGCGAGAAAAACGATGCCTGTAGAAACTGCACATTCTGTAATTACTCTCGAATATGGGTCTTGTTGTAAGAAGCGATCGACGATCGCATCGCTAATCTGGTCGCAAAGTTTATCTGGATGTCCTTCGGTGACTGACTCTGAAGTAAACATGAAGTCTTTTTTCATAAATATTTACCTTTGATATGAGACTTCTATTAAAGGCTGATGCAATTTTAGATTTGGGATTTTGAAAAAACGAACCGCAGAGGACGCAGAGAACGCAGAGTAAGAAGAGTTTTAGAGAGTTATTGTGTTTGGGATGGGAGAGATAATTGGAGGGTCTTTATCTGTGGGTGGATTGCTGGAAGATCATTTTTTTGGAGGGTAGTATTTTTGGTTGATTCGTTGAGTAATAATGGTAGTAAAGCACTGGTACCAATCACAGCACTATCCACAAGATTGAGTGGGGTAATTTTTAAAAGATTCCTCAAGGGAGGAACAGTGATCGCTAAAATTTGGATGGCAAATGAGCCGATAATGGCGGTATTTAAGTAGGAGTTATTGGGCAGTTTTTCTTGATTAAAGATGCTATGTTTTTCTGAACGACAGCTAATTGTATGCAGCAGTTGTCCGCTAGTCAGACTCATGAAGGCAATGGTGCTTGCTTGGGGACTAATACCATATCTAGAAATGGCGTAACCGTAAGCTGCTAAGGTACTGACGGATAGTGTTGCTGATTCAAAGGCAATTCTGGCAAAATCGGTGTTTTTAATAATTGGTTCGTCGGGGTTGCGGGGTGGCTGACTTAATACTTCTGGTTCTGGTGCTTCTAAAGCTAAGGATAGTCCGGGGAAAATGTCTGTTACCAAATTTAGCCACAGGAGTTGGATGGCATTCAAGGGTTCGCCTATACCCAATGCGGTGGCGGTGGTCATGACCATAATTTCGCTGAGGTTTGTGGCTAACAAGAAATGCACGGATTTTCTAATGTTGTTGTAAATTGTCCGTCCCCGACTAACGGCAATAATCATGGTTTCTAGTCTGTCGTCTTCCAAGACGATATCTGCAACTTCACGTGCGACATCGGTTCCGCCTTTGCCCATCGCTACGCCAACTTGGGCGGCTTTCAATGCTGGTGCATCGTTAATACCGTCGCCGGTCATGGCAACGACTTTTCCGGCTGCTTGCAATGCTTGGACGATTTGCAGTTTGTTGCTGGGACTGATGCGGGCAAAAACATCTACTTTGTCGCTAAGTGCTGTCAATGCTTCTGGTGTGAGGTTATTCAGATTTGTAGAATCGAGAATTTCAAGTTGGGGATCTCGATTCAATTCTAATTCTTTGGCGATCGCATAAGCTGTTGGGCTTTGATCCCCAGTAATCATCACTGTATCAATACCCGCTTGGTGAAAGTCACCAATCAATTCTTTGGCACCCTTTCTAATGGGGTCAGCCATGCCTACAAGACCCAGCCAAATTAAGTTATCCTCAATGACGCAAGAACGCTCAGATGGAGAGATACCGATCTGAGAAAACTCATCGACATCATTCCCTTTTACAATTTCTATATCTTTATTATTCCTGCGTCCCCGCGTCCCCGCATTAGGGCGTCCCCGCCCCTTGGTGCCCCCGCGTCCCCGCGTCCCCGCATTAGGCCGTCCTTCAATATCGATATGCCTATAAGCTACACCCAGCACCCGCAGCGCTTTTCCTGCCATGCGATCGTTTTCGATTTCCATCGCCTGTCTGTCTTCTTCGCTTAAAGGTACTATTTGCCCATTTTTGACCCACTTTTGGCATATCTGCACAACTTCGCCAGGGCTACCTTTAACAGCAATTAGCTGCTGGCCATCAGGAGTTTGATGAATTGTACTCATGATGTTACGATTTTCGGATCGCAAGTTTGTTTGCAATAAAAGATATTTTTCTCTAAGTGCGATCGCATCTATCCCAGCGCTAATTGCCATGTAAATCAGGGCGTTTTCTGTTGCCGAACCTGTAACTATATACTCGCCATCGTCCTGTAGGCTGATTTTGGTTTCATTGCAGAGAACTGAGACATGAATCAGCTTTAAGAGTTCATCGCAGATATAGGGATTAATTTTCTCTTCGCCAGAAATAAATTCTCCATCGGACACGGTAATATGTTTACTGTCTGCATATATCTCCGCCACAGACATTTTATTTTCTGTCAGTGTCCCGGTTTTATCCATGCAAATTGTCTGTACGGAACCTAATGCTTCCACCGCACTTAAACTGCGAACGAGGACGTTATTTTTCCTCATATCTCGGATGCCTAAGGCTAAGGTTGTAGTGGCGATGGTGGGTAAACCTTCGGGAACCGCGGCGACGGCTAAGGATATGGATGATTTGAGCATTTGTACTAAACCATATCCCCGTAATATTCCCATACCAAAGACTAAACCGCAGATTCCCATGCTAATTAAAACTAGCTGACTACCAACTTCATCTAGTTGTTTTGCTAGGGGAGTCTGGATTGCTGTTGCTTCACCAACCATTTGTTGGATTTTACCCATTTCGGTAAATTTGCCTGTGGAGACAACCGCAGCGAGTCCTTGACCACCGGTCACAAAAGTTCCTTTGTAAATCATATTGTGGCGATCGCCTAAGGGAATATCCTCACCACTCAAAGATGCAGTAATTTTGGTAACGGGAATACTTTCTCCTGTCAAGGCAGACTCATCAATACTCAGATTATCAGCTTCAATGAGTCGGGCATCTGCCGCTACATAACCGCCAGGTTTGAGAAATAAAATATCTCCTAAAACAACATCTTCTGTGGGAATTTCTATTTGTTTACCTTCTCTAATTACCAGAGTTGATGTTTGTTCCTGATTTTTCAGGGAATGAATAATTCTTTCTGATTGGCTTTCTGTGACATAACCAATGGCTGCATTTAAACCAACAACACCCATAATCACCACAGCATCTATGACTCCACCTGTGAGAATAGAAACTCCGGCGGCAACACCCAGCAATGCTACTGGTAGAGATTGAAACTGCTCAATTATGATCTTCCAATCAGAACGAACTGCTGCTTGATCTAAAATATTCGCGCCATATTTCTGAAGATTTGCAGCAGCCGATTCACTAGATAATCCTGATGTTTTTGAGGTATTTAATGCATCAACAACATTATTTTCTGCCATTAAATGCCAGCTTTCTGGCTTTTGTTCTTGGATGGCAGTTGTTTGAGTAATTGATTTTTTATTTCTCTGAGATTTTTTACTTGGCTTTGGAGAATTTAATAATACTTTTTCAATTAAAGTACTAATTTTAGTATGGCTGATGTCTCGGTTAAAATTGACTAAAATATTGCTGGTTATCGGGTTAGCACGAACATAATTTATCGCTGGCTCTTTAGAGAGCGATCGCTCCAAATATTCCTTTAATTCTACCGAACGATAGAGTTCTTTTATTTTAAATCTAGCTCTCCCTTTAATAGTGGTGTGTATTGCTTTAATCACAGCAATTCTTACTCCTAATATTGCCCTCAAAAAATTATCTTACTTTATATAAACTTTATATAAATGGTATTTTAATAAAACTTACGTATTGATATTAAAACTTTTTCTTCCCTTCTGCCTTCTGCCTTGCCCGAAGGGCAGATAATGATTAATCAAAGCCTAAGCCGATCTATTTTGGTGAATCCATACCATGATTAGTTTGTACACTGCGTTAGTCCTATCTAAGATAGATCTCCGAATCTAAGCCTAGTTAAACTAATAGCTGCATTCATCAGTCTAAAGTTACAGAAAAAACTTGAATTGAGGTCAAGGCTCTAAAATTTCTATCTAAAGAAATAAGCTGACAAATGCAATCTTTGTTATAAAATTCGCCCAAAGATAGAGCTACACGAGCGGCAGTTTGTGGTTGAACATCATTCTCAATTAATATTTCTAAAGATATAAGGCAAAAATATTATTAATAATATAGTTCAACCTGTAGACTCACGCAATTACAATTAAAATCATTAATAATGAAAGATGATTTTTACCTATGTAAAGTCAACCTGGCTGGAATCAAAAATTAAATTCCAGAAAATTAAACAAAAAAAGTACCGCCAATGACAACTTCTACAGACCGCGAACAGCAGATTCAAAAGTTGGATGAACTAATCAAAAATATTGATTATGGTATGTTCACCACAGTCGATGATGATGGAAGCTTGCATAGTTATCCTATGTCAAGAAGTGGTGAGATTAATTCTGATGCTACAATTTGGTTCTTTACCTACGCTGATTCTCACAAGGTGACAGAGGTTGAACATTATCCGCAGGTCAATGTCAGTTTTGTGTCATCAGAACAGCAACGGTTCGTTTCTATTTCAGGTATTTCGCAAGTTGTAAAAGACCGCAACAAAATGCGAGAATTATGGAAACCAGAACTTCAAACTTGGTTTCCTAAAGGACTGGATGAACCGAATATTGCTTTACTCCAGGTCAATATAAGTCAAGTCAATTATTGGGATAGTATATCGAGTTTTAAACCTCAAAAACTTAGCTTTTTGACACCATCACGTCTTTAAGGGAACTCATTAATTTGTATCTCTTCTAAGACACGATCTTTTACTTATTACTTAGTGGTGTGATAATACTAAAATAATACATTATAAGTTTCTCAATTATTGAGATTTCAGCAATATCAAGAAATTTTTTATTGTATTAATTTATGCTTGCCACGCCACTATAATTTAACATTTACAGACTTTAATTCCAATTTAGTATCATTTATTTAAGTAGAACAATGTCGAAAAACCAAACTATGTTAAGAAAAATTAAATAGGCTCAAAGCCTCTTCCCTCCTGCCTCCTGCCTCCTGCCTCATCGCAACGATAAATATTCACACCGACCTACTTATGCCTTATCAGCAAATTGAAGATTTACCAGATTCAGTTAAAGATAACTTACCTAAGCACGCCCAAGAAATTTTTCGGGCTGCTTTTAACAACGCTCTACAAGAGTATGGTGAAGAAGAAAGTGCTTTTCGTGTTGCTTGGAGTGCTGTGAAGCGCGATTACGAAAAAGGCGATGATGGACATTGGTATAAAAAGCCCGAATAGGTCATCTCCCTTCGGGAGAAGAACAGAAAATAAGCAACGTACTATTCCCCATTGGCTAATCTACATCAGGTTCAATGCCAAGCGATCGCAACTGCGCGATCAACCTTTCAGCCCGTTGTTTTTCTTGTTCAGCCCGTTGACTTTCTTGTTCAGCGCGTTGGCTTTGTTGTTCTGTAGGAGTCAATATCCAGCAGCCTGTCCAATCGTACCAGCGTAACCAAGGCTGTTCCACATCTTGATAGCGTCCTTGCCATACGCCTAAGCCTAATTGTAATTCTGGTATCCAGAAGCGTGACTCTGAAAGTGTGACCTCAGCATAACGCGCCCCATTTAACTTAAACACTCTGAACTGATATTTATAGCGATCGAACACTACATAATAAGGAACACGAAGAATCTGTTCATAAACTTCCCATTTTCCTGGTGGTTGCTCAATATCCCGTAATGTCTGCCCTAAATCTTCTTTTTCAGTGCTTGGAGACAGCAACTCAACCACAATAAAAGGATCGACTCCCTCTTGCCAAACGACATAGCTTAAGCGTAAATCCCGCTGTTCGTAGAGACGGGAAACGCCTAAAACAGCAAACCAATCTGGGCGTTTATGCCACAGTGGATGGCGTGGGTCATAATAAAGATTCAAATCGCTAGCAACAAATATTTCATCGCTGGGGTAATTTTGCGGACGAAAGGTTTCGTCCAACAGACGAGGTTGCAAGAGATGAAACTGATCGGGCAAACCAGGCTCCTTAGGATCTTCACTGGGAAGATCGTACATGGTTGGCAACACATCTTTTGGCGATCGCGGCGGGTCAGTTTGATACATCCTAAAGCATTCCCGATCGTGAGACTCTAAGAATAATTCAGTATGAATACGAAATACAATAAAAATACAATTATATCAACATTGGAGAAACGCGGTGATTCTGCAAGCTACTCCATCTAAGCAAAATCTCGTCATCAGCTGGGAAAAACTCCCTGACGACTTCGTTCTACCAGATGAACCTGTGGAAAACATTGAACAGCCTTTTCTTGCAGCTGCTTTGACTGATGCCCTCGGAGAAGCAGGCTTAATCACTTCAGAAATGCTGATTGCCTCTAACTTTGGTTTAGTGGCAAAAGTGAATGAAAAAACGGTGGTAAAAGCACCTGATTGGCTGTTCGTGAAAAAAGTATACCCGATACCTCAAGGTATTGTCCGTCGCAGCTATACGCCTTATTTAGAAGGAGAACCCGTGGCGGTTGTCATGGAATTTCTTTCAGAAACAGAAACTGGCGAATATTCTGTACGCCCAATGTATCCTTACGGCAAGCTGTATTTCTACGAACATATTCTCAAAATTCCTGTCTACGCGATTTTCGACCCAGCGAGTGCAATGCTTGAAGTACGTAGATTGGAAGCAGGACAATATGTTTTGCAACAGCCCAACGCTCAAGGACAGTATCTGATTTCAGAATTGAATCTATCTTTGGGAATTTGGTATGGTAATCGATTAGGTATAACCACTAATTGGTTGCGATGGTGGGACGAAGCTGGGAATTTACTGCTTTGGAGTGCTGAGAAAGTTGAACAAGAACGCCAACGCGCCGAACAAGAACACCAACGCGCCGAACAAGAACGCCAACGCGCTGAAATTGCAGAGCAAGAACTAGAAAGATTGCGATTGCTACTGCAACAACAAAATCCCCAGCAATAATTACAGCAGTTGGCAAGGAAATGAGGTACAAAATTCAGAATTCATTCATTATAAGCTGTTACGCAAATAAGATTGCACATCAACTGGTGAGGTTGTCCTAAGTCAATTGTCCTCTCTTACAAAGTTCTGTACCCTGCGGGATGCCTCCGGCATCGCCAAAGACCGGCGCACCCTGCGGTATCTTGCCACAGACTTTGCGCTTTGTCCTTGGTAAACACTTTTGACTAATGACTAATGACTAATGACGTTCTACACGGAGTTTGTGCAATATATAGACGCGTTAGCTTATATGAAAAGTTTCTAACTCCTGCCTCCTGCCTTCTGCTATATATTCATAAACTAGTCATTACCTGGGCTAATTCATTAGATAAATCTATTTCACAATCTTCGCACTTTGTAAATAAAACTCCAGCTAAAAAATAATAATTCCCAGAATAAAATGCCATTTTGTGTTTACGTAATTCTTCTATGTGTTTTTTCACCTTAGGTTCAGAACTATAGTAGCCGAACTGCAAAGGTAAAATCAGAAAGTTTTCCACGCAATAACCATTTTGTTTTGCTAAATCTAGCGTACTTATTGGATTAGAATAACTAGAAACTAAAACCAACACATTTTCATAATCTAACATCAAAAGCTCGTTAGTAATCGTAGCTCCATCTATGCCTCCAAATAAAAGTGGCATATATATATCATTATCTGGTGCAGGGAGATATGGCGGATTAGCGATCAGATAACCTGCATCATGTTGAGAAGATTCAAATAAACATGAATTATGGATGATATATTTATCATTGAGATTGTATTCGTCAATGGTTAAATTTGCCGCTTTCCATGCAGAAGTATTTAATTCAAATCCCTGAATTATGCCATCAAATTTGTTTCTCAACAAAGAATTAATTACAGGGCTGCCATCTCCTGAACCAAACTCAACGATGGATTCGGAATCTTGACAATTTCTAATTACAAGATTTTCTAAGCAGTTAGAGTAGAAATTAGATTCTTCAGGACAAAAAAAGATGTCTTTCATTTGAACTTCACTCAATAATAAGGTATGATTTATGCAACGAAAATTGATTTACTACCTGATAGAAAGGCAATAAAAAACTGTTCCTTGAATAACAAAGTGTCTGCCAAGGAAATTACTGAGCAGGCAAATTAGGAATAAAATGGCTAATAATGCCAAATTAAAATCCTAAAAAGACTCTGCTATTTTTTAAGAAAACAGAATTTTGGAATTAAATTTTGTGTGACATCAAGTTCCGATAATTACTTACTATTCCAAACTCTCCGCCTCTCCGCGTTTCCGTGTCTTTGCGTCAGTCCTAATAATAAGTCTTCAACCGAACCTGATATGACTAGGGGATATAGCTTGCTTATCCGTAGGAGTACAAACGGGTTGAAGTTACTGGGTAATTAATTCTCAATTCTGTATTGTTCGTGAATTTCTAATTTTTGGAAATTCTTATATGACTAAAGCAGCTTGTTCTGCTTGGCGTATAGATCTTACAACAGCATCGGCGGCGCGATCGCTCATGAGCTTTTGCTGGTCGTAACCAAGCACTAGTTCCCAGGCATGATTAGGATATTGTTCTGCCAAAGGCAAAGCTACATCATCTAACATCCAACGACCGTGGCGTTCGTCTTCTCTGATGTGTAATTCCCAATAACCCACTGCTACTTCTGAAAGTTTAAGGCGTTGTGCTGTCACAAGATAATTTTTGTAAACCGCAGGGCCAGCCACTTCAAAAAAGGTCAACCCACCGCTGTAACGCAAGAAATAGCGTTTGCGCTCTGTCATGAGAAAGTTATGGTTAGTAGAAGCCAACACTTCCCAAGGCACTAAATTGAAATATGCCTCTGGTTCAGTTCTCATCCCAAACTCAGCTAACATTTGGGCAAAAAATGTCGAGTGCTTGCGAGATAAGCGACCATTCCCGTATTCTTCTAGTAGAACCCGCACCAGCGTACACTGTACTTCATTGGCAGCACCACCCAAAACACGGGAAAGATTACTAGCTTCAACCAAACCATCAAAAGAGCCGATCGCCAGCAAATGACGATAGCCACTTTCGGTCAATTCCTCACGGATATAGCGACTATTTGGCGATAATGGTGGATTTAAATCAGCGGATACACGCTCAATTAAAGCGTGTTTAGCATCCAATTGTTGCAGTGCAGCCAGATCGAATTGTGCAAGTTCCCACTTTTGCCAAGCAGTTTCAATTTGGTCGCGACATGAATACAAATAAAGCGATCGCTCATTGGTGTAATTATGCAAATCATCGTACCAAAACAGATTTAGCCGATTAATTCGATAAAGTATCCTTTGTAAGAAAAGGTGAGCTTGCTCATCAGAGCGATCGTTTTCATAGGCAGCGCTAATTGCCATAGAAAGCGTCTGTTGAAACTCATTGGCTTTTGCAGGTTTTATGTCCAGTCGAGCGTCCAAATTCTCCATTGCCAGCAGTTCTATAAATTGCTGCTCGGCGCGGTCGTAGTTGGTAACTGTTGTTTCTTGTGTTTGCGTACTCTTTTCCCCAACACCAGGCTTAGGGAACATTACTATATTGCTTTGCATGGAATCTTCTGTAGCCTTAGAAAAGTGAGAAATCAGTTTCACCTCTAATACTTAAGTTCCCACACCAGTAGTGTTCTGTACCTCTTTCCGTGGTTATAAAGAAAGATTAAGCCTAGAAAGGGATTGGCATTGGGGCAGGGGAGATGGGGGATAGAGAAGTGTGGGGAGTGTGGGGAGTGTGGGGAGTGTGGGGAGTGTGGGGGCAAGGGGAAAAGGTTAAAGGGAAAAGGAAATAAATTTAATCTTTCCCCTTTTCCCCTTCCCCCTTTCCCCATGCCCCATGCCCCATGCCCCATACCCCATACCAACTTCACCTCATTCCATCGCCTTACTTGGCGGAATCTCTTCGAGAGGAATCAGCGCTTCAATCACTGACTTCACAATCGGGGCGGCGACGGTAGAACCGTAGGCGTTTTCTCCTTTTGGTTCGTCCACCAATGCGAAAACTACATAGCGAGGAGATTCTACTGGTAAAATAGCTACAAAGCTAGTGATTCTCGCACCCTTGATGTAACCCCCATTGGGGCTAGCTTTTTGAGCAGTACCAGTTTTGCCAGCGATCCGATAACCGGGAATTTGCGATACCTTACCAGTGCCTTCAGACACAACAGTTTCCATCATTTCCACTACCTTTTGGGCTGTGGCAGCTGAGAAAATTTGGCGTGGTATAGTGCGAGTTGGTGAATCATGCATCTGTCCTTTGGTATCAATTAGACCCCGAACTACGTGGGGTGTAACTAATTTACCACCATTGGCTAAAGCGCCATGCATTTGTACCAGTTGTATTGGTGTCATGGAAAAGCCTTGCCCAAAGGAAGTAGTAGCTGGTTCAATTGGCGAAGCGATAAATTCTTCTTGACTCTTGAGCCGACCGCCAACTTCAAAAGGTAAATCTGTATCAACTTTTTGTCCTAATCCCAAACGTTCCAGCCAGTTGTAGTATATTCCAGGTTTTAATCGCTGGATCATTTGC
The DNA here is from genome assembly GCA_034530795.1 of Nostoc sp. DedQUE12a. Taxonomy (GTDB): domain Bacteria; phylum Cyanobacteriota; class Cyanobacteriia; order Cyanobacteriales; family Nostocaceae; genus Nostoc. The sequence continues at coordinate 8,869 of JAVRCH010000166.1, read as the reverse complement.
ACCATACCAATGTTGCTAGAATTTTGTAGGATTTGAGCGATACTAATGCGCCCATAACCATTGTTCATCGCATTTTTTATGGTGTAATTAGCTACGCGAATAGAACCGGAGTCATTAAATATATCATCTGGTTTAATGACACCATTTTCCAGAGCGATCGCCACATTTAAAGGCTTGAAGGTAGAACCCGGTTCATACAGATCCGCCACAGTCCAGTTTTTAAACAGTGAAATATTAGCTTTGGCGTATTCATTAGGGTTATAAGTAGGCTGAGAAACTAAGGCGAGTAAGGAACCATCCAATGCATCCATCACAATTACCGCCCCACGTTTAGCCTTAAACTCGTCCATCTTTTGTTTAAGAGCAGTGCGGGCAATTCGTTGCAAACGGCTATCAATAGTCAGTTGCAGCCGTAAATCATCAAAATGTAAAAAACCTTCAGGGGCATGATTTGGCATCAGGGCACCAGTACCTGTTCGACTGAGGCGCACCGTCTGTACAGAACGTTCTAGCAACTTTTCTTGAGAGTATTCCACACCCGCCTGACCGCGACGGTCAATATTCACGTAGCCCACCACATCAGCAGCCAAATCCTCTGAAGGGTAAAATCGCGAGTATTTTTGAATCAACTCTAGACCATTTAAGCGCAAAGAGGTGATGCGATCGACAATTTCTTCCGGTATCGCTGGGGAAAGTACAATCCCACTTTTTTTGCTTTCAAAAGTCTTTACCAATTCAGGAGCATCTTTCGCCAATATCGGTGAAAGTTGCTCTGCTATCTCTTCATTGGACTTATCAAACAATTTGGGATGAGCGTACAAAGTATACACAGGACGGTCAATCGCCAACAAATTATTGTTACGATCTACTACCGGACGACGGGGCATAAAAGGTCGCAAATTAACCATTTGCTGGTTTCGTGCGTACTCTGTTAACTTTGGCCCACGGATAATTTGCAGGTTATACAAATTAACACTCAACCCCAACCCAGCTGCTATCAACACGCCCCACACTATAAACAGTCGGGACTTGCTATTTGATGTTTGTTCTTGGATATTAGACGCAAATTTTCCCAAAAAACCTCGTTTAGAACGCCTCTGTCGCCTTGTGAATCCTGAAGTACGAAATTTTGTTTTGCCTGGTGACTTTTGCATTGGGTTTGTCCTTTGTCATTAGCCATTAGTCATTGGGCATTGGGCATTGGGCATCGGGCATCGGGCATTGGAATGGGGAAAGGGTAAGGGGTAAGGTTAAATTTATTCCTTTTCCCTTTAACCTTTTCCCCTGCCCCTCATCTCCCCATCTCCCCATCTCCCCATGCCCCATGTCCACTGCCCTTAATATCCCAGCGGCGAGAGTGTTTGTTGTTGCGTTTGGGGATTTGGTTTTGTGTTAGGCGATGCTGGTTCAGAGTTAGAAGATGCTGGAGGTAAGAAAATCATTCCTTCAGGAGTTGGCGATACCAGTCCTGTTCTTGACTGTTCTGCTTCCTGTGCCATTTTGTTTGTCAGTGTCGCGTTAGTTGTCGTCAACAACCGCTCATGACGTTGGAGATTTTGCAGTCTGCGATATGACTGACTCCAAAGCTCTTGAGAATACACTGTCCAGCCATAAACTGCAAGTGTCGCTGCTACTAACAAAAATGCCAAAACTGACGAATAACGATGAAAAGTGTATAAACGCAGCAACCATAATGGTGTTGCTCCAGAACCAGGCATGATGGGAAGACCAAGAAAACCTACCTCTGGACTCTTGCTGGCTTGATTAGATTGGTCATTCAGATTTGGCAGTTGTTGTCTGCCCAACTCTTTGGGCAATTTGGGTATAACTGCCTCATTTGTAGAAGAAACCGATAATTTTTTTGAGGAACGCTTTCTTCTCGTAGAGGATACTGGTGCAGTTTGGGTAGTAGGTATAGAATCACTGTGCGCTGTTGACTCCAGACGCGCAGAACGTCGTCGCTTACCCAAAGAAAGAATTGAATCTCGCCAAGACCAAGTACCCTTTGTAGAAACAGTTGATTTACGACCAACAACCATAAATTTTTTTAGATGAAAAATATTGTACTTTCAATTGATTGTCTGTTTTTGCTGAGGTTAAAATACCCTTCTATGCAATAAACACACATAACAGACTACACCCTTTTAACTGTTCTAATAGCTAGCTATATCAACGTTTGCATCCTCTAGATATTCCAAAGTTTGCAATCAATGATTATAAACTGGATAACTTGCTGTTTAGATATATTGCACCTAAAGTATGGCAATGAAGGGCGGTAAGCTGCAATACTCTGTGAAAAAAATAAAAAACATGCAGAATTCACGCAAAAGTAGTGAGCAATTTCCACCGCTCACAAGTTCAGGAACCCGAAGAATCTAAGTATTTTTTGATACTGATATCTAGTCTATAGTTGCCAATTGTAGATTTGGAGAGAATTTTCAATCTCTGTATTCATCGCATTTAAAATATAGTTTAGGACATAAACTGATGGTAAAACCCTGAAAAAAGAGACTTTCAAGCCTGTTGCCTATTGCCTATTGCCTGTTCCCTGGTATGTTTACTAACTCATAGTCCAATACCTTTCTGATTTTGACGGCTGATTCCTAAATTCTTAAAGATAAAATTTTTTGCTATGATAGCTAAATTGACAAAAAAATTTAATGCTTTGGATCTTGCTCCTGAGTTCAGAAAAACTAATCAAATGGCTGTATGATACCTAATTTCAAAAACAATACCCCAAAGGGTTGTTTTTTTTAAGTATGTAATCTTACAGCATTTAAAAAAAAGCAATAAATACGGTATCGTATTCAACAGGCGAAAAATTTTTCTAGCCACAATTGGTGAAAGAGGAGTTATGAAAACAAAAATCTTTGGTTTGGCTCTAATGTTAAGTCTGGCTGCAATGCTTGGAGCTTGTGAAGGTGGCGGTGAAGGTGGTGGTGGTACTACTACTCCAGCGGCTACAGGTGAACCAACAGACGCGCCTGCTACTGGGACTACCCCCGCAGCTACTCCCGCAACTACCCCCGCAGCTACCCCGACTGCTAGTCCTAAATAAGGCACTCTGAAATTGAGTTAAAATCAGCCAAGAATAGCTTACTTACAAAGCTACTCACCACATAACTTGAATCAATCAAGTTCACATAAAAACCCGCACCTGTGTGTTGTAGTGTGAAAGCTTTGTAAAGCTGATGTGGGAAACGCTGGTCTAGCCTGCTTATTTGTAGAGTAGACACAATCACTGAAGTTGAGATTTAAGGAAGCCTTATCTCCGACTTCTCCTAAAATTCCAAATTCCCAAGTTCTGTACCCTTCTCCTAACGGAGATGCTCCCCTTAGCTTGCTTCACCGTAGGAGTATGAGATAGTACGGTTATTTAAGAAGCCTGAAACTCAGGCTTCTTAAACATTGACTAAAATGTTAAAGCCTATTAACCAAGCTTTTCAGGATTTTTGACTACTAGTGCTCAAGCACCAGTTAATTATGGCAGTAAATAAACGACACTGGTGTGGAATAGCCTAGATTACTGAGCTTAGGAAGGACAAAATAATTCATAATGTATCAAAAAATAAGGCCTGGTGATGTCTCTTGATATTGCCAGATTTTTATTAGCATGGGATGTTAGCAAAACAGATTTTCATGCTGCGTTGTGAATGCAGTTAGGGGGATGATGAAAGTTAAAGTCAAAAATTTAGTAAAATTATTGATTGTATTTGTAATTACTACAATAACTGTATTTCTAAGTAGCTATTGGCGATCGCCCGTAATAGCATTACCACCACCAGAAGATCTACCAGAAGAGATATTACGGACACAGATTATCATAGAAGGGCGATCGCCTATCGATGGCAAATTCCTGACTGCTGCCGAATATGCCCAGTTAGAAGCACAGTTGCAACAGGCACCACCGCCAAAACTAGACCCCAAAATTCGCGACCAGATTTTTTTACTTCGCATACGTAAAACGTTACTTCAGTTTTTCCCATTTTTAAATATTTAGTCATTAGTCATTGGTCATTAGTCATTGGGCAAACAGGACATGGGGAAAGGGAAAGGGGTAAGGGGAAAAGGGGAAAGATTAAATTTATTCCTTTTCCCTTTAACCTTTAACCTTTTCCCCTGCCTCCCCTGCCCAATCCCCCATCCCCAAAAACCAGATGATTCATTCTGAGGTAGGATAACGATGGCGACAAATTTGCAAATAAATGTAAAGAATATATATAGATATTAAAAAAGTACGTTTAGTCAATCACGTTATTACACGTAGGTAGCTTCATGTCCATGACCACGATCGCCCCTGAACAGGTTAACCGTATCGTTTGGAATCAACATCACGATCCCTTTGAAATACTAGGTTCCCATCCCATAGAACAAGATGGCAAAACTGCCTGGGCTGTGCGAGCCTACCTACCAAATGCAAGCGCAGCATGGGTAGTTCTTCCCGAACAACGCAAAGAATACCCAATGCAAGCAGTACATCATCCCCACTTTTTTGAATGCACGATTGAAACCGCAGAACTGGCAAACTACCAGTTACGGATTAAAGAAGGGGAACACGAGCGTGTCACCTATGACCCTTACGCTTTCCGTTCTCCCAACTTGACAGACTTTGATTTGCATTTGTTTGCAGAAGGCAACCATCATCGAATTTACGAAAAACTGGGAGCGCACACCACCGAAATAGGTGGCGTCAAGGGCGTTTATTTTGCAGTTTGGGCACCCAACGCCCGCAATGTTTCAGTTTTGGGAGATTTTAACTACTGGGATGGGCGCAAACACCAAATGCGTAAAGGCCCTACTGGGGTTTGGGAATTGTTCATTCCGGAAATCGGAGTGGGCGAGCATTACAAATATGAAATCAAAAATTTTGAAGGACACATTTACGAAAAATCCGATCCCTACGGTTTCCAGCAGGAACCCCGCCCAAAAACCGCATCCATTGTCACTGATTTAGATGCTTACAGTTGGAACGACGAAGGCTGGATGGAAAAACGGCGTCACGCTGACCCCCTCACTCAGCCAGTTTCTGTTTATGAAGTGCATTTAGGCTCTTGGTTACACGCTTCTAGTGCCGAACCAGCTAAACTGCCCAATGGTGAAACCGAGCCTGTAGTTATAGTTTCAGAACTCAAACCAGGCGCACGCTTTTTAACTTACCGAGAACTAGCAGACCGGCTTATTCCTTACGTCAAAGAATTAGGATACACCCACCTAGAATTGCTACCCATTGCCGAGCATCCTTTTGATGGTTCTTGGGGTTATCAAGTAACTGGGTATTATGCCCCCACTTCTCGTTTTGGTACGCCTGAAGATTTCATGTATTTTGTTGACAAATGTCACGAAAATGAGATCGGTGTAATTGTGGATTGGGTTCCCGGTCATTTTCCTAAAGATGGTCATGGTCTAGCATTCTTTGATGGTAGCCACTTATACGAACACGCCGATCCCCGCAAAGGCGAACACAAAGAATGGGGTACTTTGGTGTTCAACTACAGTCGCCACGAAGTCAAGAATTTTTTGATGGCAAATGCCCTGTTTTGGTTCGACAAATACCACATTGATGGCATTCGTGTCGATGCTGTGGCTTCCATGCTCTACAATGACTATTGCCGCGAACCAGGAGAATGGCTACCCAACCAGTACGGCGGCAGAGAAAACCTAGAAGCAGCTGATTTTATCCGCCAAGTAAATCACATTATCTTCAGCTATTTTCCTGGAATTCTCTCCATTGCTGAAGAATCCACTTCTTGGCCGATGGTATCTTGGCCTACCTACACAGGCGGACTGGGCTTTAACTTGAAGTGGAATATGGGCTGGATGCACGATATGTTGGACTACTTCAGCATGGATCCTTGGTTCCGCCAGTTCCACCAAAACAATATCACCTTTAGTATGTGGTATAACCACAGTGAGAACTTCATGCTGGCCTTGTCCCACGATGAAATAGTGCATGGCAAGAGCAACATGATCGGCAAAATGCCGGGGGATAGATGGCAGAAGTTTGCGAATGTGCGTTGCTTGTTTACTTACATGTTCGCTCACCCAGGCAAGAAAACCATGTTTATGAGCATGGAGTTTGGACAGTGGAGTGAATGGAATGTTTGGGCTGACTTGGAGTGGCACTTATTGCAGTATGAAGCCCATCAACAGTTAAAAACATTTTTCCAAGATTTGAACCATCTTTACCGCAGCGAACCAACTTTATATACCCAAGATTTTGCTGAGGCGGGGTTTCAGTGGATAGACTGTAGCGATAACCGCCATAGTGTGGTTTCCTTTATCCGTCGCGATAAGGATACTGAGGATTTTGCGATCGTGGTTTGCAATTTCACGCCACAACCCCATTCTCACTATCGTATTGGTGTCCCAGAAAAGGGATTTTATACCGAGTTGTTCAATAGCGATGCCCGTAAGTATGGCGGCAGTAATATGGGCAACTTAGGCGGTAAATGGACAGATGACTGGTCTTTGCACAGTCGTCCTTATTCGTTGGATTTGTGTTTACCACCTTTGGGAGTGTTAATTCTCAAGTTGGATAAGGAGAAGACTGCTGAGGCATTGAAATAATAATTAAGGGTGGGTGATGCCCACCCTTAAGACAATTTATTTACTGGCGTGTTAGTGACCCACTGATAGTCACTGGAGAGCCAGGACGCTCCCATTTATAATCTATAAAATCGTCTCCGACTAACTTTATTGCGATCGTGCCATTACTAATACAATTACCGGATGTAATATTTTCAAATAATTGCACAGTCCCTGATTTTACACTTTGCAGAATTAAGTCACCGTAACAAGGATTATATGGACGAGAATATTTAATGTTACCAACTTTTGAGCCTACACTACCATTTTTTAATTGAATTTCTACTTGAATATCGTTGGATGAATTATCTTCGGATTTCTTTTCGGTCGGATTTCCTAACCATTTACCAACATATTTGCCTGTGAGGGTACCTCCTGTAGCTATAGAAGAAGTAGACTTTTCTGCTGGTGAAGATGTAACTGTAGATGTTGATGAAGATGATTCTGGAGTAGCGGCAGAATTCCCATTACTTGCTGTTGAATTACGCTCTAAGTAATAGGTTTTAGTTGTATTAGGTGTAGTTCGTAAATCTACTTGATAATCAACTGTTTGATAGCCGTCTTTACTTAAAAGTATTTTGACACTTTTTCTTTTGGGAATACTAACTTCTGAATAACCATTGTTATCTGTTTGGGCTAAAGTGGGTGGGCCATCAGAAATAATGCGGACTTGGACTTTTGGGATAGGTTTTGATTCCTGTCTCTCTTCAACGTAGAAGTTGAAATTTTCATATTCAACAGATGCCGATTCTGTTGAAGTAGATGATAAAGGTATAAGATTACGATTAATTAGAAACTCAAGACCTGCGTATCCGCCACTAACTACAACCAGTGCCAATAAAAGAACTTTTACTAAAAGCGGTACATTTTTTAAATTTTGTAACATGACAGTAATTACAACAGTATACCTACTGTAATAATTGCATAAATTACCGAGAAAATACATAAGTAGTTGCTAAACTTAAAGCATTAGAGGCGATAAGCATATCCGTTGCAGCAATAATCACTTGTCTTAAGAGAATTTCACGACCGATCGCCATTCTACAAATACTCAATGTCTCAGTTAGACCGGAACTAATGTAGGAAGAGTTTTACAGCAGATAATTGATTTCCGTCGTGGTGTTGGGCATAAATATCACTGGGGAAAGTAGGTTGACCTTTTGCCTGTTCACCAGGCATATAACCAGGAGTACCTATAGCAACAGTCTTTCCTTGAGGATTTACAACCTGAGTACTAACTTCTTTAACTGTTTAAACTGCTTGACGATACATTGAGGCTTCCCAGGTCGTCCGGTATCAATGGCTGTGAAAGTAATTCCAAATCCACCTTTGTCAATTTGTTCCAGAATTTGGTAGCGTCCACCGAGAATTTGACCTATCATCCCAGTCACCAATGTATGCTGCAATTTTTATACCATTTATCTCCAGGATTACTAAAAATAGAGACGTTGCAATGCAACGTCTCTACAAATTGGAAAATCTTCCTTACAACTCAGAACTGCTGCGGTGATTTCATTCCACCAGTGTTGCGGAAGCTCCTTCTGCGGCTGGAGGTATACTCGGTAACTCCAGACAGTATCCAGCACCATACACTGTCTTGATGTAGCGGGGATGGCGGGGATCTGGTTCTAGCTTGGTTCGCAAGTGACGAATATGGACTCGAATCGTTTCAATGTCGTCATCAGGATCGTAGCCCCAAACTTCTCTGAGGATTTCGCTGGGGGAAACTGTTTGACCGTGGCGTTGCAGCAAGCAGTGAAGTAGCTCAAATTCCAAGTGAGTCAATTTCACTGTCTCGTTGAACCATATCGCCTCAAATCTTTCGGGAACGAGGGTGAGTGAGCCGTAGTTGAGAATTTCGCTATGTTTGGCTGCTTGGGGAATGCGGTCGGTACGCCGCAAAAGTGCCCGCACCCGCGCTAGCATTTCTTCAACTTCAAAAGGCTTGGTGAGGTAGTCATCTGCGCCGGCGTTAAAGCCTTCTACCTTGTCCTGAGTTTGGCTCAACGCTGTCAACATTAACACGGGAATCTCGGCGGTGCGATCGTCCCGGCGCAGGCGTTGGCAAACTGTAAACCCATCTACTCTGGGCAGCATCAGATCGAGCATGATCAAGTCTGGTTGTAGCTGGAGAGCCAGCGCTTGACCTTTGATGCCGTCTTCAGCTTGACTAACATCGTAGCCAGCCATTTCCAAGTTGACGGCAACTAGTTCTGAAATCGCTGGGTCATCGTCTATGACAAGAATCCTCGGCATTCTTAAAAAATTATTACTACTTATTAAG
>JAVRCH010000165.1:0-9178 GCA_034530795.1 Nostoc sp. DedQUE12a | reverse complement strand
CGACGTTGACCTTCTGAGGCTCGACGTTGACCTTCTGAGGCTCGACGTTGACCTTCTGAGGCTCGACGTTGACCTTCTGAGGCTCGACGTTGACCTTCTGAGGCTCAACGTTGACCTTCTGAGGCTCAACGTTGACCTTCTGAGGTTCAACTTTGACCTTCCGAGGCTCAACTGACAATGGCTAAAGGCGGCGACTGCTTTTAAATCTTTCTATACAAATGTATATTTCCCTCAAAGAGAGGAGGTTTGCAAATCGAGACAAAGTAGAATCAAAAATAAAGTTAACAAACTGTTATGAAATGGGCTAATTTTCTAGCCAAAGAAGCTGCTACTACTGGTTTATCTCTCGAACAGACGGTAGCTTTTGTAAACTCTTTTAAAACTGAAAACTTAGGTAAAACTGAAGCTCAACTTGCCAGCACATTAAACGTTGATATCCCTACTTTTAGAAAGTGGATGGGGGAGCTATATGACAAATTTGCCCAGAATTATCCTGAATTAGCTATTTCCAAAAGTCAGGGCAAACTAGAAAAGTTACAAGCTTACCTGAGCGCAAAATATAATAGCGAATTGGATGTCCTCAAACCATTGGCGGCGATGAAACTATTAAAATCGCTAGTGGTTCGGGAAAGGCTGCAACAAGAACCTTGGGTTGCTAGAAGAATTTGTAAATTTTTGGGATATTCACCTTTGGCGTTAGAGTTAGTGGGGCAATATCTCAATAAAATACCAGATTTGTCTTTAGAAATACTGCTAAAGCGGCTAGAGAAAAAGCGAGAGGAACATGAACCCCTAGCCAATGCTAACTCAGTGATGCATTATGAATACGGCGTAGCTGAAGCTTTTGAATTGAGTTGGGAACAATTGGATGAGAATGCACAAAGCTTTGGCTGTTTGCTAAGTTTGTGTGCTTTAGCTGACATTCCCTTATCTGTGGAGACGATAGAAGACGAGAAAAAACAACAACTTAATAATAAAGCGATCGCCGATTTACTGGAATTGCATTTGCTACAACAGAAAAATAAAGGAATTTATCTTTTAAATCCTCTAATTCGGCAACTTCTCCGCATAAAGTTGGATAATTCACATCAAGTGGATGAAGCAAAAACTAAATTTGCAGCAATGATGTTAGAGGTAGCAAAGCTAATTCCGCAACAGCCTAACCCAGAAGATATTGTTAATTTCACTCCACATATCCCCCACATTACAGAAGTTGCAACCCACTTATCTCAGCATCTCAGTAATGAAAATTTAATCGCTCTGTTTACTAAATTAGCTTGGTTTTATCAAGGTCAAGAACTTTATCAACAAGCAGAATCTTGGTTGCAACGGTGTGTAAAACTAACTCAAAATCATCTTGATTTAGAACATTCCTATATCGCTGCTAGCCTCAACAATTTAGCAGGACTTTACGAATCTACAGGACGCTACAGCGAAGCCGAACCCTTGTATCGGCAAGCTTTAGAACTAAGAAAACGCCTGTTGGGAGACAACCATCTTGATGTCGCCACTAGCCTCAACAATTTAGCATTACTCTACGAATCTACAGGGCGCTATAGCGAAGCTAGACCTTTGTTTGAGCAAGCTTTAAAACTGAGAAAACGCCTGCTGGGAGAAGAACATCCTGATGTCGCTACAAATTTGAGCTATTTAGCAGTAGTCTACGAATCTATAGGGCGCTATGGCAAAGCCGAATCTTTGTATCAGCAAGCTTTAGAACTCTGGAAACGCCTAGTGGGAGAAGAACATCCCCATGTGGCTACTAGCCTGAACAATTTAGGAGCATTGTACTGTTTTACAGGACGCTACAGCGAAGCCGAACCCTTGCTGAAGCAAGCTTTAAAACTGAGAAAACAGCTGCTGGGAGAAGAACATACCGATGTTGCTACTAGCCTGAACAATTTAGGACAACTGTACGAATCAACAGGACGCTACAGCGAAGCCGAACCCTTCTATAAGCAAGCATTGGAACTGACTAAACGTTTGCTGGGAGACAACCATCCCGATGTGGCCATTAGTCTGAATAATTTAGCAGCACTCTACCGTCATACAAGACGCTATAGGAAAGCCAAACCGTTGTTTGAGCAAGCTTTGAAAATTTGCGAACGGACTTTAGGTGTCAGCCATCCTACTACTATGACAGTTCGGGCGAATTATGCAAATTTTTTAAGAGAAACACATCACTAGCCGCAATTAAAAGGGAACAGCAAACGGGCAACAGGCAACAGTTCAATACCCAGTAATTAAAATTAAGCTGGCCGTAAAACCCAGACACCAAAAGACTTATACAGCAATTTTCTTTTGCATGAAGTACAAAGTCACTGGTTTTGAGGCAGGAGGCAGAAGGCAGCTATGCTGGAGGGAGAAGAATAATTTGATTTGTGAATCCTTGGTTCTGTACCTCATTTTAGTTGCAAACTGCTGTATCATATCCGGTTAATTAGTTACTAAACCCGAAGAACTCCAAAGAGCCAAAGCGGTGCTTTGTCTCCCCTAAGAGCTTGCTCTTAGGGGATTAAGGGGTGGGGTCTAATGATTACCAAAATCATAACTAATTACCCGGACATCATATTACCTCTTGCCTGTTGCCTATTGCCTATTGCCTGCTATAGTTAGTGCCACACAAAAACTTTAGCTTCGTATGGCCCCAAATCAGTGATGACGCCATCGTCACCAGCTTCGATATCATAATTCGCCGTCCATTCGTGCCATGTACCACTGTTAGGAAAGTTAGGAACATGATAGCCAGCTAGGAAATTTTCTGAGAAATTTGCCACCACAACTACACGAGAACCTTCTTCATTCCAACGGCTATAAGCTAACACTTTTGCTTCTGCATTTTCGTGGATGAAGTCAATGTTTTCGGTGTAGAGAGCATGATTACTTTTACGCAGATTGGTTAAGCCTTTGTAATATTCAAACAAACCACGATTTAAATCATTACCTAACAGCGTCCAATCAATTTTAGCTGATTCAGGTTGTTTGGGTTTGTACTCGCCAAACTCCTCTCCCATCCAAATTAAAGGCACACCGATAGCAGTCATTAGGATAGCTACTCCTAATTTAATCCGCCTAAAGGCTTCTTCATCAAAAATCTCACGGTTTCCTAATTCAACCATCAGATGATTATGGTCGTGGTTGGTGAGGTAATTTACCACATTAGTAGCACCCATAAAGCCTTGACGTTTGCAGTCAATAACATCTTTAAGGCGCTCTAAATCAAATGTATCGCCGCAGATATGTTCTAAAATGCAGTGATAAAAACTGTCATGCCAACAACCATCCATCGGCCCATCTACATTGGTAATGCTGGTAGTTTCAGGAATGTGCTCGGCAACATTATAGAAAGGTTTCGGGCCAGCGGCATTTTTAGCTTCTTGGACTACCCAATGCATGAAATCATAGTTGGCAATTTGCCGCGCTGCATCATAGCGAATACCATCAATATGATATTCCTGAATCCAAAAACGGATTGTCTCACCAATAAATTTCCGCGCTGGATGAATTTCTAAATTTTCGTCGTAATGTTCGTAATTAAACTCAGGCCCCCAGTTATTATCAGGGTCGCGAGGAGAGTGATGATACCAATAATCGTGGTCAATTTGTGTTAGCGGACTAGATGCTTCTGAGTGATTATAGATACCATCATTAATTACACGAATGCCTCTAGCATGACACTCATCAATCAAGTTTTTCAACTCAGCAGTAGTACCATAACTAGATTCTGTTGCAAAGAAATGGCGGGGATTATAACCCCAGCTATGATCGCCAGGATATTCTTTTATTGGCATCAACTCAATAGCATTGATTCCTAATTCACACAAATAATCTAATTTTTCAACAACGTGTTTATATTTGCCTCGTGCATAAGGGTCATCTTCACCACCAGAAAAATCACCAACATGCAGTTCATAAATTACTAATTCGTGGTCAGCAGGTAACGGTTTATCATCATGTTTCCAAACATAGGTATCAACAATTCTTTCCCCATCTTTGATACGGACAATACCGTTATCTTTTCCGCCCACTTCATCTATATCAGTTGCATAAGGATCTGTGACTTCAACCCATTGTTCTGGTTCAAAAAACCATGAATTTGTTTGAACTCGAAATTTATATTGATAATCGCCATCTTCTAATTCAACACTTGTGCGGAAATAGCCATCCTCACCTTTTTCCATTGGGATTTCTTGCCAATCAGAAAAAGAACCAACTAATGCGGCTCCTTTGTTATATGGTGCAAATAAATTAAATTCAACTGGCTTTGCCATAGAAGTGTTTGTAAGATCAAGGATTGATAGAAGTATTCTCTGATGATTAATTGAATTTGCAAATCGCTCTAGAGAATGAATTGAATAAGTAGTGCTTCTATCTTCAGGATGAATTGAGAAATATTTTTCTAAAATTTAGCTATTTTTGGGAAAATTTGACTTTTTTATAGCATTAATTCCTTCAAAAATAGTAGAGAAAATAAAAATACAATGGTTATCAAAAAGGCAAAAATATAAAAATAATTCAGAATTGAAAACTCAGGAGTCAGAATTAATCAAATGCGGTTATAAAACAGCTAATTCCAACATTGCTGAATTCTAAATTCTGAATTATAAATTCTCTTTTAATCGATTTTAGTGCTATTTTGTTGCAGATAGCTTAACAGCCAATTCGCTGCTGTAGCTCTGCGAGTTTGCCGAGGGCCAAATTCACCAATTTTGTAACCTTTGAAGCCGAGCTTTTCTTTGAGTGATTGTTTATTTTCAGTAGGAATGGAACGAGTTAACTTGACTGTTGCGGGGCGAGAGTCAATAAAATCTGGTGGTTGTGGGTACTCATCCTGCCATTCTGGGGGAACTTGGCTATTATCCCATTGTTCAGTTGATGAATCATAGCGATAGCCTAAATAATGCCATACCAACTGATTAACTGTGGCATCATCTAGTTCATCGTTGAGAATTGCCCAAATTGTGTCTGTATTGAGTGGTGGCAGATTAGACATAAGTAGATAAGAATTGAGAATTTAGAATCCAGAAATTAGAATTTAAGAAAACCTTTATGATTAGCCTATTACACTTCCAAAGGCAGGGGCAATTTTATTTATATCTACGCCTGCTGGAAGATTTATCAGCTACAAGCATTAGACAAACTACTAAAAGTGACTCTAGATTAGGGAATTCGCTTTCCTCAGGAGGAAAAAAATTATGGGAATAGGCGATTTGTTTAGGAATATAGTCGGTGGCAGGCAGAATCAACGCGATGAAGAGTGGGATAATCGCGATCGCACCCAATATAGTTATCGCAGCGAAGACGAAGAGGATGAAGACCGCGAGTACAGACATCGCAGCGAAGATGAAGAGGACGAAGACTACGGATATAGATATCGCCGCAAAGACGACGATGAAGATGGCGAGTACAGACATCGCCGTAATGACAACGACGATGAAGACCGCGAGTACAGACATCGCCGCAATGACGACGATGAAGACGAAGACCGCGATTAATTTCGCAAATTCGAGTTAAAAACAGGTTGTGTATACAAAACTAGGTAGACTGGAAATCGTAAAGAACAGACCAGTCTATGCAGAATTCCACAGCACTGCCAAAGATCATCCGCGCCCATGTATTCATTTCTGGCCGAGTCCAAGGAGTGGGCTACCGTTACGCCACTGTGGAGACAGCTAGCCAGTTAGGATTAACTGGTTGGGTGCGGAATCTCCCCGATAGTCGAGTAGAAGCAGTTTTTGAAGGGGCGCGAGAGATTGTAGATGAGATGGTTCGCTGGTGTCACTCCGGGCCACCTGCTGCTGTAGTCAAAGAGGTTAAAGTTGAGTACGAAGAACCAGAGGGTTTACGGGGATTTGAAGTGAAGCGGGGAGTTGGGAATGGGGAGATGGGGAGATGAGGGAGACGCGGGGACGCGGGGACGCGGGGATGCGGAGAATGACTAAAATACATTGTCTGACCTGTATGCTGTTGGAGTTTTTCCTGTCCATCGTTTAAAGGCGCGGTTAAAGGCACTTGGTTCAGAAAAGCCCAACAAAAAAGCTACATCATGTATTGGAGTATCTGTTTTTTTTAAGTGTCTTAGTGCTAATTCTTTGCGCGTCGCATCCAAAAGTTGTTGATATGAAGTACCTTCTGTTTGCAATTCTCGCTGTAAGTTGCGGACGCTGATGGCTAGATTGTGAGCAATAGTTTTGATTGCAGGAACTTCTCCTTTTAAGTGTTGAGAAATTGCTTGAATAACAAGGTTGCTATAACTGTTATCTTGGCTCATCTCGTCTAACATGGCTTTTGCATGTTGTTCAAAAATAGACAAGAGGCTGGGGTTGGCTGAGAAAACAGGCCAATCTAAACAATTGGCATCAAAAATTATTTGATTGGTTGCTGCCCAAAAACGTATATCTGTGGAAAAGATCCGCTGATGTTCAGAAATATCATTTGGGCGTGGATGTTGAAACCAGACTGTCTGGAGATAAAGTTGCTTTCCTGTAAGCATTTTTGTTGCGGCCATCAAAGCAGCAAAGGTACTTTCGATGGGATGCCGGGGTTCTTCTAATAAATAATTTTTTAAGTGGTCTACAATTTCGCAAGTCCCTAATACCTGCCCTTGCAAAACTGAAAAATTAATGTAAACTCCTTGGCTGAATAAATTAGTGTAACGAGAGAGTTTTTCTAGAACTTGCTTGAATGTAGTGCAATTTAATAGCACATAGCCGACAATACCGATCGCAGCTACATTAAAAGCTTCCCCTAAGTGCAAGCCGAAGTTTTCATCACCTGTCATTTTAACTACTTCACACCATAAAGCTCTCAAAGGCGCTCCGGTAATCTGCCGATCTGGCATATCTATCAGCGCTAGTTCAATTCCCGCAGCAGCACACAACTTTTTTGCGTCTACGCCGTAGGTTGCTGCATATTGCACGATATCTCGAACGATGGAGACGGAGAAAGTAGCCTCTTTCATAAAGCATTCAGGCGGAGTTTTCTAAATCGGCGTCTTCGGTCAATTCTTTGGCGTAGGATGTCAATTGAAGATTTTGCAGACAGCATACCTTGAGAGTATGAACAACGCCAAGGGAATTTCTGAAAATGATATCTGCAAAACTAGACCCTCACTTTACCGACGCATTTTTCACCGCAGACTCAAACAACCAACAAATTGAGAACCCTGTAACGGGCGATCGCATGACGATTCTTGGCTCAACTTATGATACTAATGGAGAGTATGTCAAATTCCTGTTTCAACTGCCACCCGGTTCCCAAGGTAGCCCACTGCACTATCACGATACTAAGACAGAAATCTTCGAGGTTTTGAGGGGTTCGCTGGAAATGGAAGTTGGTAAAAAAGGAAATATTAAAGTATTGCAGCCGGGAGAAGTCTTGCAAGTTCCTGCCGGTATGCATCATAGTTTCCGCAATACATCTGACGATTGGGTGACTTTCACTTCTGAAGTCCGACCGGCTGGTGAATTTGAGCATTTTCTCCAGTCTATGTTTGGATTAGCGATCGATGGCAAGGTAAATAAAGAAGGAACCCCTACAAATCTCTTGCAATTTGCCTTGCTGATCAAAAAAGCAGACACCATCATCGTTGGGCCGCCAGTGTTTATGCAAAAGCTGATAGTCACAGTTTTAGCTACAATTGCCCATTTTTTAAACGTAGATAAGTCATTAGCTAAATACAAATAAATGGCATTGGGTAGAGACGCGTCTACCCAATGGGGAATAGGGGATGAACCAATACTTGTCGGTTAAGGGGAAAAGGGGAAGGGGAAAGAAAAAACCTTTACCCTTTACCCTTTACCCTTTACCCCAAACCAAATTCCGAGTTCAAAATGCAAAACGCGAGCAGTATTGGGGGATGAACGGCACGAAAGATATATTTTGG
The DNA here is from genome assembly GCA_034530795.1 of Nostoc sp. DedQUE12a. Classification (GTDB taxonomy): domain Bacteria; phylum Cyanobacteriota; class Cyanobacteriia; order Cyanobacteriales; family Nostocaceae; genus Nostoc. The sequence continues at coordinate 1,293 of JAVRCH010000165.1, read as the reverse complement.
CTTTGCAATGCAAAAATGATACAAAGTTTATCGAGTGAAAAGTTAATCTCGATTTGAACCACAACCCAAGCAACGCATACAAACAGAAAAAGCTGCAAGTACTGAAATAATCTCAAATAGCAATTGAAATGACAATGGAGCTAAAGAAAATCCCCAAACCAAAGAAATTGTTCCAGTTACCATACTTGCAATACGATGAATTTCGTCTTGAGTTTTCCAGGCTAAAAACAAAATTCCTAAACCTATTAATAATAAGATTAAACTAACCATAATCATGTTCGCTACTTAAAAGCTAAAAATCAATCATTCAATGCTGGAATGCTGACAGAAATTGTATATATCATTTTTTTGACACTTGCTTTATCTATATTATCTGTAGTGCTAACTTATGTAAAACTATGCGTTTACGCCGGATTCTAATATTGACTTTGACAGTTGCTACTTCTATCTTGCTGGTTTGGATATTCACTCCTAGAGTGATTATACCTCCTACCGATCCCCAGCAGGCGATCGCTGTCTATGTTCTTGACTTTTACTGGCATTCAGAACTCGTTTTACCTAATAGTAACGGCGGATTAATTGTATACGCATACGGTGATTGGAACTATTTTGCACTCAATAAGCAAGACTTTAATCATGGACTATCTGCACTTTTTATACCAACCAAAGGCACTCTTGGACGCCGGAGGTTTTCTCATATTGACCAGTTACAAGAAATGGTAGCGAAGAAAAAAGCGAATTTATTGAGTTTTAAAGTAGAGCAAACCAAAGCCATACAATTAGCCGAATCATTAGACAAACGCTTCACGAAGAATATCGACACACTCATTGAAAATTATCAAATAGGGCTAAATTTTGTCCAAGATGAGGAAAAATACACTATCTTACACAATAGCAACCACGAATTAGTTGCCTGGTTGAAAGATTTAGAATGTCAAGTTAACGGTTTGGTGATGTGGGCTAACTTTCGAGTTCAAAAATAGATAAGATGGCTCGGAATTATATTTCTCTTTTTGTAAATATTTTACAGATTTAATTGATTGCATTCAGAACAAGTTAAGCTGATTTTGAGCGTTGCTTTTTCCCTACTTCTTGTGCTTCCTCTACCTGCCTCAACAGATAAATTTCCTGAACTGAACTGTATTGCCTTATATACAGCAGATTTCATTTGCATGAGGTACAACTTGAATGGTTTTGAGGCAGGAGGCAGGGGGCAGGAGGCAGGAGGGAGAAGAAGAATTTTTATCTTTGACTTCTCTTGTTGTGTACCTCATTTAGTTGCAAACTGCTGTA
>JAVRCH010000164.1:0-94314 GCA_034530795.1 Nostoc sp. DedQUE12a | reverse complement strand
CTTTTTTATGCAGCGATTTGTCCAGCGGCATCACCGGACAAGTTCTGTATGTAGATGCAGGATATGAAATTATGGGAATGTGACGCGATAAAGTTATGAGTTATGAGTTATGAGTTATGAATTTTTAACTCCTAACTCCTCACTCCTAACTCCTAACTCCTAACTTCTAACTCTTCCCTATGCAAACAACCAATCGCCAAGTCAATTCAAACTATGACCAGTTAATTCAAACCCCTCGAATTGCTACTGTTCATCGCACCACAGGGGAAACCGATGTCCAAGTCACCATCAACCTTGATGGAACAGGAAAATGCACCGCAGCAACAGGCATTCCGTTTTTGGATCATATGTTGCATCAAATCGCCTCCCACGGGTTAATTGATTTAGATATCCAAGCCAAGGGAGACTGGGAAATTGATGACCACCATACTAACGAAGATGTGGGTATTACCTTAGGACAAGCTTTGAACCAAGCATTAGGCGATAGAAAAGGCATTGCTCGTTTTGGTAATTTCCTTGCACCGTTGGATGAAGCTTTAGTTCAAGTAGTGCTGGACTTTTCTGGACGCCCTCACCTCAGCTACGGTTTACAAATTCCTACCCAGCGTGTAGGAACTTATGACACTCAGCTGGTGCGCGAATTCTTTGTAGCATTGGTGAACCATAGCCAAATGACACTACACATTCGGCAACTGGATGGCATTAATTCTCATCACATTATTGAGGCGACATTTAAGGCCTTTGCAAGGGCAACACGCCTAGCAGTAGAAATTGACCTTCGTCGTGCTGGCTTGATTCCTAGTTCTAAAGGCGTCCTATGAAACCAGTCAAACTGTTGACTGTTGAGTGAGGAGTGAGAAGTTAGGAGCTAGGAATTTCGCCTGTGCTTGTGTGTCCCCTCATTCCCCACTCCTTACTCCCTACAGACGCGTAGACGCTCGAAGAGGGGCTTCTCGTAAGAGTATAACCGCGTCTCTACCCACTCCCCATTTTCTGATAAAGATCGCACTAAGTGGTGATTACGATCGCCCTGTTGGGTAACTTGTAATAAATACCAAGCTGCTAATTGTTGATTAAACCGAGATGAAGTTTGTTGCAGATGACCCTGATTCTCAACTGAATACGGCAAACATGCCAGTAGTCGTAACTTCTGAGTTGCGAAAAGTTTATCGTACTGGTTTTTGGCTAAATCAAAAAGTCGTATCTCTCAAAAGCTGTTCTTTAAAAATTTATCAAGGTGAAACCTTTGGGCTGCTAGGGCCAAACGGTGCTGGTAAAACTACTCTTTTAAAACTATTGTTGGGGATTATTCGTCCGACTAGTGGAAGGGGACTATTGTTAGGTAAGCCAATTGGCGATCGCCATGTTAAGCAATACATCGGCTATTTACCTGAAAATCCCTATTTGTATGATTATTTGACCGGCTGGGAGTTTTTGCAGTTAGCAGCTGGGCTATTCCAAATTTCTGAGGGCGTACAACGCCAACGCATTCCCCAACTGCTGGAATTAGTAGGTTTATCCCAAGCCGATGCCCGCAAAAAACTGCTGCGCCGCTATTCCAAAGGAATGTTACAGCGTGTTGGTATGGCACAGGCGCTAATTAACGAGCCAGAATTGGTTTTTCTAGATGAACCAATGTCTGGACTCGATCCCGTGGGACGCTACCAAATGCGGGAAATTATTTTGGCTTTAAAAGCTGCTGGCAAGACGATTTTTTTCAACAGCCACATTCTCAGTGAAGTAGAACAGATTTGCGATCGCATTGCCATACTCGCTCAAGGTGAATTAATTTGCTCTGGTTCCCTCAATGAACTTTTAGGTGGCAACAACACATATCATGTTAAAGGTCAAGGTGGCGACTGGGAAGTTCTCAAAAAATGGCTACCTACTTTGAGATTTGAACCTGATGGTTCCTGGCAAGGTACACTACAAGATGACTACTATGATTTTCTTGCTAGCCTTCGTCTAATGGAAGGTAAAATTATTACCATGAACTTGTCCCGTCAGTCCTTAGAAGAGTTTTTTATTCAACAAATCCAAACAAAAAATAACTCACTTAACTAATGAATGCGAACGCTAAATAATTCCTGCTTGAAAATTGAAGAGTGCTGATTTTAATTTTGACAACAAATGTTACTTGTTAAATCTTTAAAATTAAAACTTAAGTGTTATTAAATTGACTTATTAGTAAAAATTTATTGGTAATTGCCTCATTGAAAAGCAGACAAATTATTGTATAAACTCCCTTGGGTTACCTAAGTCTGAGATTTTGGGATAATTGTCAAATTTAAACACAGTTAACTTTAAAGTAACTTCATTGAAAATTCAAATTCAATAAACAAATTTTCTCCGGAAAATTACACTTTTCAAGGAAAATAAGAGTGTTGGGGAACTTGAATACTTAGGTATAGTCAAAATAAAAATGTTTAGACAGTACTTTATTAATCGCAATTTCAGAATCTCAAGGAAATATGCTTAAAACGAATTTGTTTAAATCGCTTACTCAACCAGTTTTGGGTGCAGCAATATTAACTACTGTCAATATTGCTGTACCCTTTGCTAGCCTAGCTCAGGGACAACCAGCATCACCAGCTACACCAATACCCAATACACAAACACAATTAGATACTAATTATTTATTGGGAGGCGGCGATCGCATCCGTGTAAATGTCTTTGAAGTACCTGAATATACTGGTGAATACCAAGTTCCTCCAGGAGGAGCAATCAACTTACCTTTAATTGGCAGTGTTCCAGTTCTGGGGCTAACAACTGAACAGGCCGCTGATGAAATTGCCAGAAGATATGCTCGCTTCCTCAAACGTCCTTTAATCTCAGTTAATTTATTATCGCCTCGTCCGATTAATGTTTTTGTTGCCGGCGAAGTAACACGTCCAGGAGCTTATACTTTGAACTTGAGTGGAGGCGCCGGAGACAATCCAGGGGTACAATACCCCACTGTATTAGCTGCATTGACAACAGCCCAAGGAGTTACACTGGCTGCGGATGTGACTCAAGTTCAATTACGACGTAAATTCGGACGTTCTTCAGAACAAGTCGTCACGCTCAACTTAAAAGAACTTATCCAAACAGGTACATTATCACAGGATATAACCTTACGGGATGGAGACACTATAGTTGTCCCAACTGCAAATAATTTCAACATAGCAGAATCCCGAAATATATTTGCAGCTAACTTTGCTGCTAGTCAAACCACACCCCGCACAGTAACAATTATTGGTGAAGTTAACCGTCCTGGTTCCTATCTAGTTACCCCAGGTAGCCTAAGCGATCAGGGAGGTGCAACTCCTAACAGTGGTGCTGCTACTCCCACCGGTCTACCAAATGTAACGCGAGTAATTCAACTAGCTGGTGGAATTACAGCACAGGCAGATATTCGTAATCTCAAGCTACGCCGACTGACAAGAACTGGCTCAGAACAAGCTATAGATATTAATCTTTGGCAACTGTTACAGAGTGGCGATGCCAATCAAGATATTATCGTCCAAGACGGAGATACGATTGTTATTCCGACAGCGACTGAGATCAACCCAGCAGAAGCTACTCAGCTAGCTACAACTACTTTGTCTCCTGCACGCATTCAAGTAGGTGTGGTAGGGGAAGTCAAAAGACCAGGATTAACAGAGATTCAACCTAATAGCTCTTTAAACCAAGCTATACTTGCTGCTGGCGGATTCAACGATGCCAGAGCTAGTGACGATGCTGTTGATTTGATTCGTCTCAATCCTAATGGTTCCGTCACTAAACGCGTAGTCAAAGTAGATTTCTCCGCTGGGATTAATGAGCAAACTAATCCCATACTCCGCAATAATGATGTCGTAGTAGTCGGCCGCTCCGGCGGAGCAAAAGTCGGTGATAGCGCAGGCCTTGTCGCTGGGCCTCTAGGTGTTATCTTCAGTATTTTGAGGGTATTCGGACTTTAGTTATAAATTCAGATTTCACTTGGGGGCATTGGTCAACTTTTCGTGTCCCCATAATTTCATTACCATCACATTTAAATTAAGCCCTACGGGTATTACTGAGAATTTTCAATTTGGATTAATAGGCTTTTTAAAGGTTTGTTGTAATTACCTGAAATTCCTATGATAATGAGAATCTTTTAAAAGCATAGACGAACAATACTCGTCTATGCCTTGTTTTTAGCGAAATCATGATTTTCATTATCATAAGTATTATTTAAGTAAATTAACCGATTGATGAGAGATACACTATCTTAACTACAGATCCCGCATATACACAGTAGAATGATGTCGAATTACGAATGATGCCATTTGTACTGATGCTTAGTGTTCATTAAAATGGTAATTCTGCATACTGATAGGTTTATCCTCAGTATTTTTACTAGAAACTTGCCAATTTTGATAACACAATCTCAAAAAGCATTCAAATAATATTTACGCGGAAATTCGCAGGTGCAAACCTAAAAAACCGTGTATAAACTTACAAATGGCAGTGATACGACTGTATCGACTACTGAGTTACTTACTAAGGCTAGAGTTAGTAACCGTTGACAGTTCAGTTTTTGCAACATAACCTTTTTTTCCTATGATGATTCATGGTTTGAGTTTTCTCAGTTTGAGTGCATCTGTTGTACTTCCCTGGGCATTAGCAGGTATGGTTCAAGGGCAGAAGATAACAGAGCCTTTAGTTAAAGATGTTCCTCAATCATCCAGTATTCAAGTCAATAAGCTACCCAACCGCAAGCTAATAAGCCAAGTTCCAGGTGCTTCGACAACATATTATGTTAGTGGTAGCGGCAGCGACAAAAATAGCGGACTTAGTGCCTCATCGCCGTTTAGAACTCCTCAAAGGGCGGCAAACCTCACAAAACCTGGGGATACTGTATTCTTGATGAACGGAGTATACAAAAATTCCTCATCAGGCGCAGTATTAACGATTACACGTTCCGGTTCGTCTAATGCATGGATTAAATATAAAGCGTATCCTGGACATTCGCCGAAAATTCAGTTCAATGGATGGCATGGAATTTGGATTAAAGATGGAGCTTCGTATATCGAAGTAGATGACATAGAAGTTGAAGGAAATAATCCTAATATAAGTCTCAACTATGCCTTGAGCCAAAAGTATAACACCTCAAATCCACTAACTAGTGGAAATTGCATCACTGTAGATGGGCGAGGAAAAAGTCGTCCTCATCATGTACGTATTCTTAACAGCAAGATACATGACTGTGGAGGAGGAGGCGTTATCGCAATTGAAATCGACTATCTGACAATTGATGGTAACCAAGTATATAATAATGCCTGGTATTCACCCTTTGGCGGTAGTGGCATTTCGTTCCTCAAGAGTTGGAACTATGACGGTAACCAGGGCTACAGAATGTTCGTCAGGAACAACAAGGTCTACAGAAATAGAATGTACGTTCCTTGGATTGTTAACGGCAAGTTCCAAGACGGAAACGGAATAATTGCTGACCGAAAAAGAAATGACGAGGCGGGATCGAAATTACCTCCCTATCGAGGCCGTACTTTGATTGCTAACAACGTAGTTTATGAGAATGGTGGTGGCGGCGTTCATGCATTCAAAAGTGACAATATCGACGTTATTAATAACACTTCTTATCTAAATAGCCAGACTCCAGGAATTCCATACGGACAAATCTCGATGAATGATACCAGGAATGTCAAAGTCCTGAATAACATCCTCTATTCTCAGAGTGGCAAGCCGATAAACTCGAAGAGCCCAAAAAATATCAACACTGTTTTTAACTACAACCTCTACAACAATAACGGTTATGCTGCAAGTGGTAGGGGTTCTAACGATATTATTGCAGATCCACAGTTTGTTAATGCTGGCGGACGTGATTTTAGAGTCAAATCGACGAGTCCAGCAATCAATAGTGGCATTAAGTTTGATTTTTTGAAAACCGATTTTCTCGGCGGCCCCCGTATAAAAGGTTCGGCACAAGATAGAGGCGCATACGAAATTCAATAGTACTAAATTCAGTAGTACTAAATAGCTTATTAACGGGTTGTAGGGAAAAATTCTGATTTTTACAGAATTTTTCCCTACAACCTATTTTTGTAATTGAGTTTATGTCCTAAACTATACTTCAACTGCTATAGCATTAAAGCTTAATCAAAAGCGGAGCTTTCCTTGCTCCGCTAAAGTTTGCCTTATAAGCGTTTCACTCTAAATTAAGGTTTCACTGCTGTAACGTAATCAAGGTTGGTATAACCAACATAAACTACTGTAGAGCTTTTACTTTTTTGCAAGTCCCTTAAACTCTTTTGTCAACTCTCTTGGTTGGAAATATTCGTGACCGTGATACAAATAAGTACTAGATTCATTTTTATCAATGATTCCATTGACTACTAAACCTAATACATTATAGTTGGATCTTTCTAACATCTCTTGAGCAGCGTTAGCACTGTTAGAATCAATCACCCCAGGTCGAGATACTAACAAAATCCCATCGGTCATTTGACTTAAAGTTAGAGCATCAGCAGCTAAAAGGAGTGGAGGAGCATCAATAATTACAAAATCATAATTAGATTGAGATGAAAAATTGTCAATTAATGATGCCATGCGTTTTGAGTCAAGCAAAGCAAGTGGGTTGGGAGGTCTAACTCCAGCAGTTAATACATCAAGGTTATCCATTACTTTGGATACAGCTGTGTTAACTTCAGCTTGACCTACAAGAACCTCACTTAAACCAACTACATTGGTTAGTTCCCACAGATGGTGCTGAGAAGGAACTCGCATATCTGCATCAATTAATAAAACTTTGCGCCCTAACTGAGCGATCGCTGCTGCCAAATTCGCTGAAACTGTAGACTTTCCTTCTTTAGGAACTGCGCTAGTGACTACAATTGTTTTGACTACTTTATCTGAACTCAAGAATTTTAGATTTGCTTGAATCATCCGATACATTTCACTTGTTAAAGAGTGAGGCATATCTCGGACAGCAACTTTTTGAGTGATTGATTCTGCACTTGAAAAACGAGAGCGAACCTTTTTCACAGACAAAGGAACAATTCCCAATAAGGTATATCTAAATACATCTCTAACTTCCTTAAGTGTTTTTAGAGATCTATCTCTCACACCTAAGAAGAGAACAGTTGTTGTAGCCAAACATAAACCGAACATTACTCCTAACAGCAAAACGATAAATTTCTTGCCTGCTACTGGATCGCTGGGCACTAAAGCCTGAGCAATAATTCGGGAACTAGCTGTATTCGTATTTTCAACTAACTGTAATTCTTGAACCTTTTTCAATAAAGTTTGATATGTTGATTCTGCAACTTCAACTTTCCGCTCTAACTCGCGCTGATTTTGTACTAACTGGGGTATAACTTTCACGCGCTGTTCATAATTAGAGCGGGAATTATACAAAGAGGCTAGTCTTTGGCTCAAGCCAAAGCGTTGCACTTCTGATTGCAGAAAATCTTGGATCAGGTTTTGTCTGAGTTCTCCAATCTGCAATAAATTCTGAGGAACTTGTGCGTTGTTACCAACAGTTTGCGAAATTTGCTGTTGTAGTAAAGCTCTTAAGTTAGCTTTTTTTGCTTCTAGATTAATAATTGCTGGGTTATCATCTTGGAAACGGCTACGCTCACTCGCTAACTGTCGGTCGATATCTTGAAGTTGTGTTAGGATTCCCTGTACAGCTGGTGACTGACTGAGGGCACTGACAGCGATCGCGTTCTGAGAACTCAAATTTACTTTCTGTCGTAGTTCATTGGTTTGAGCGTTAACTTCATCTAATTGAGCCTGAACAGTATTAATCTCGTTATTTAAATTCCCAATAATCCCGACGGCTGACCTTGTTTCTTCTGTTAGGTCTGCAATGCGGTTCTTCTGCTTGAATATGCGCAATTCTCTCTCTGCTTTGTCAACAGCCTCTTGCGTTTTTGGAAGCTGCCTAGCAATAAATTGACGAGTTGCTGCTGCCTCTGAGCGATTTGTGAGAATATCGTTTTCTACATAAACATTCATCACTGTGTTGACCACTGCCGCAGCTTCTTCAGGGTCAAGGCTGGAATAACTAATTCGCAGTACATCTGTTCCGCCGATAATTTTTAATACCAGCGATTTTTGTAGAGCTTTTACTGTTAAGGGTTGGCCTTCTTTATCTTTGAGCTGTAACTTATCTATTGTCTTCTGTAATAAAGAAGGAGAGGAAAGAACTTCTATCTCGGTGTTGATAGGATTTTGAGATGCTATCAGAGATTTGAGGTCTCCTGTAGATCCTCCTTCTGTGGTTGTCGGCAAAAGATTAGATCCTACTATTTTAAAAGAAGGAATTCTGAACAATAGCTTACCTTCTGCTTCATAGGACGGCTTCATAAATCGTGTAGCTACTGCACTGAGCATAACTGTAGCTAGAAATATGGTGGCTGCGGGTATCCACCACCGTTTCAACATCAACAAGTAACGATTAAGGTCTAAATCAATAGTTTCTCTAGATTCCATAAATTTTTATGACATAAATCTTCAAAAGTACAGGTTTTGAGCGATAAACTAAAGATATTATGGCTTGGAACAAGCACAAGGCACTAAAATTAACACGACTTGTACCATAAAACCTTACGCATAACACACAGTATAGACTATATAAGTTACAAATTGAGTTTACATTCTGGCATGATTGCGCCACATTCGTTAGAAAGAACCTTGGTAAATTATAGGTTTTAGCTGATGCCAGCGCTTCTTAACGATTTGATGCACCATGAATATTAAGTATTTACCTATTACTCAACTTCATGAGTAATAATCGTGGAAATTAATGGTAGTGATTAGTGACTTTGAAAAATTTTATCATATGCCTCTAAAAGTTTAGGAACTTGATATTGCCACTCAAGTATCTCCTCCATTCGCCGTCGCCCCTCGGCTCCTATTTTTTCTCTGCGTTCAGGGGAATCTAAAAGCTCTAGAATTTTCTCAGCAAATTCCACCTCATCATTCGGTTTGGCATAGAGAGATGCCTCTTGTGCAGAACGTCTTCCCTCTCGCAAATCAAACTGGACAATTGCTTTACCCATAGCCATGTATTCGAGAATTTTATTCATGGTGCAGTTTTCGTTATAGGCAGATGTAGGAGAGGGTTCCACGCACACATCACAACTGGAGAGCCGCTCTAAAAGTTCCTCGCCTTGTTTAAATCCTGTGAATTCTACAAAATCAGTTACTTCCAGTTGTTTAGATAAGGCTTTGAGCTTTTCTGCCGCAGGGCCACTGCCGATAAGCATAAAGTGAATATCTTGGCGATTTTTTTTCTTAACAATGTAATTTACCATTCTCAGGAGATAATCAATTCCCTCTGGTTCCCCCATAACACCCATGTAACCCACCAGGTAATCCCTGCCTGTACGGTAATTGGGATTTGGAGGCATTCGGCGAAAACGGGAAAGGTCTGGTGCACTACGAACTACAAAGACCTTCTCTGGTTTCTTTTGACCACGGGTAATAGCTACCTCTCGATGCGACTCGTTGGTTGAAATTACGATGTCTGCTGTCCCATATGTCAAGCGTTCAGCCAACCGTAATCCATGATAAAAGATGTCACGCCTTTGATACTTAGCCTCATACATCTCAGGACTGAGGTCATGATGATCAAAAATAATGCGTACACCATGAAATAATTTAAACCACCCTGCTACTAAAAAAAGCAAATCCGGCGGATTACAAATATGGATGACATCAAAACCACGCTCTCGCCACACCCGTTGAGCTAGGCTAAATTGCCAGTTAATCGCCCAGCTATACTCTCGAAGATAGCCAACGACGGAACTTTCTTCGGGTGGTAGAGGATGACGATAAATATGAATCTGTTCAATAACCTCATAGTCTTTGTCAAAGCCATTACCTGTAGGGGAAATCACGGCAACTTCATATCCCGCTTTTTGCAAAGTAGTTGCTTCCATCCATACCCGTCGGTCAAAGGGAACTGGCAGATTTTCAACGATAATTAGTACTCTTTTTGCAGATGCCATAATAATTTCAATTTTGAATTATTTAAGGAAAAACACTTGTCAATTCTAGGTTCTGCTTTTTCTAATACAGCGTGCAGTAACCTGCGTATTTCGATTTTATTAATTTGCAGTCTGGGACTTACTAACTTTTTAAACTTACTTAAACACTTGGATTTAATATTGAATCATATAAATCAAGGAAAGAAATCCAATGATTTTTTATATCAAGACAGAAAACGCTTTTTCTGGCTTTCAGCGCCAAAGAAAACCTCAAATCTTCATTTTCAATCAAACATTTCAAAGAATCTGACAATTGCTCAGGGTTACCTGGATTAACGATTAATCCATTTTCTAAATTAGTAACTATTTCAGGTATACCTCCTACTGGTGTAACTATGACTGGTAATTCCCAAGCCATTGCTTCCAACATCGCTAATGGAAGACCTTCATTATAAGATGGCAGCACAAAAATATTTGCTTGAGTTAGGAGAATATCCCGCTCATCTGGCCCTATCCAGCCAGGTAATTTTATGTAATCTTTTAGATTTAAAGTTGTAACTAAATTGCGTGCTTTTTCTACATCTCCATCTCCTGCCATAATCAGACTCAATCTAGTTCGATGTTCATTAGGCAAAAGAGAAATGGCTTTGATCAAGTCAAATGCCCCTTTGCGTTGACCAATTCGTCCTAAAAAGAGTAAATTAACTTTGTCAGATACTGAACGGTGTGGAACTTCAAGAGGAATTTTTACGGGATTATAAAAAACTACCACTTGTTCTGGTTTTAGCCCAAGATTTTCTATATAAAAGCTTTTCCAACTTTCAGATAGTACAATTAACCTTTGACACTTGGCAAATATCAAACTTAGCAGTTGTTGTATAGATTTTGGCAATCCAGCGTAGAAGAGATGGAATTGACTACCATGAGCATGTATTATTATTGGCTTGCGAAACACCCAAGCTAAAAGTATCATAACTACTTGTCGTAAAATACTGCCACGCTGTGAAATTTGAAGTTGAACGATATCAACTTCCTGCTTGAGTAATATCCAGAGGAATTTCCATATAGCTTTCAAAAATACCATGATTTTTGTTGCTATATTTCCTTCTTCATGGGTAATGATATGGCATATTTCAACTTCAGAAGGAGCGGACTCTAAAAAAAGCTTTTCGTAACCAGAAATACCACCTTGCTGAAGTAAGCTAGGCCCTAACATGGTAATTTTGATAGGATTAGTTTCGCTCATTATTTTTAGTTTGAATTTTGCAACAAAATTTTAATACTAATTACCTTAAAATTTTTAAATTTTCAAATGGCCAGTATCTGTCTTGATTTTATTTTTATAACTTTGTTTGAAAGGAAGAAAGAGTTGACTTGATAGTAGGGCTGATATGTAAAGTGTCCATTCAATAGAATTTTGTTCTATTAATATACTTTCAGTGAAATTTGAAAAAAGGAGAAAGGTTAAATAAATTAATAGCCATACATTATTTTCAAGCAATATATTTAACCGGATTAAATATATTGCTTTAAATAAACTACTTAATAACCCCGCTAGAAAAATTAAGACTCCTATTAAACCCACTGCTAACCAGAGATCCAAAAATCCATTGTGAGCACTAGGAGTAGTCCATCCTGCTGACTCTTGTACATAAGTAGCACCGGAGGTATCGGAGCCAAACCAGAAAGCTCCATAGCCATATCCAAGTAACGGTTTTTTGTCAATCATCTCCAACACAGCAGGCCATATTTCTGAACGTCCAGTTAGTGTTGTGTCCTTACCTACGCTTCCCAAAATTTGATCGGCGTATGTTACGAACAAGGCGTAAAAAGCTATACTTGTAGTCGCTATAAATGTCAGTGTAGGTATTAAAGTTGTATACCTAAAGCGTAAAACTCTCTGATATACTGGGAAAGTTCCTGTAAGTATCAATAAATTCCCTAAAGATGTTGTTGAGCTTGAGAATAACACAAGTATTCCAGAAGCTACATAGCCAAGCCATAAAACCCAGCGATTTTGACGAGTAGTCATGGCAAGGAAGAAAAATATTGCTCCGCTTAGTACAAATCTCCTACCAAGAATATTCTTTTGTGGATATATTCCTCTCCAAGCCCTTGCGTGTTCATCAGCTCCAAGACCATATTGCGGGATCAAAAAAACAACTAGGAAACAGGCTACTGCTGATATAGCAAGCATATAAGCGCACAATTTCAGTTGTTCTTTCAACGTGTAGCGTGAAGCTAGATAAACTCCAAAAAATGTTGTGCCTATGAGGCCAAAAACCCTACGTGTAGTAGTATCTGGATCTACAGACCAAAAACTAGAAAGCGCACAAACTCCTATTAAGACCCAAATAAGCCTATTTTTACTAACAACATAGAGAACCTTTTTCCAGCGTAGAATAATTAATAAAAAAGCTAATGCGTATGTAATGGTATAAAGCAATCTAAATATGGTTCTATCACCTTCTTGTAAGGTAAAGCCTTCAGTCAGGAATGGATCTAATGGAGTTCCTGAATAAATTATTAAGCAAATAACTGTAATTAATTGTTCGGCAGAAAGTAAAAGTTTTCTCATTGCTTGTAGTATGCATCATCGTGAACACAGACAAGAGATTGAGCCGGTTGCCAGTGTGTGGTTGTTACTTTCAGGTAATTTTAGCAAATACTTTGTTTCTTAGATTTATAAATAATGGCTTTTCTACATTAGATTGATGAATATAAAATATAATGAATCCACCTAGTACGAAAAAAAAATCAACGCCTATCCAACCAAAATGAAATATTTGCAAGAAGGTATTTTGATTTAATTCGCGACCAAGTATGCGATCGCCATGAGATAAGACTACGAGGATAGCAGCAATACCACGGTATACTTGTAACAAATTCAATTTTTTGTTCATATCATTAGTGTAGGGTAGATTTTAAAAACTTAATTCACTTATATGGCTTTTGACAAACATAAAAGTATTTTGATTAATCTTAAGTATTGCTTTCGCCCAGTTAGAGACACAGTATACATGAGTTGCCAGTCGCTGACGCTGATGAAGCGGTTTAACTGACAACACATCCTTTTGAGACCTCAGTATATCAGTCAATTAACTCACTTCAGGGTGAGATTTCCTTTAAAACAGCTGGTTGTTTTTTGGAATTTTTATTGAAAACAGAGCGAATTCGCTGTCTAAGATCTTGAGGAATCAACCACATTGTTAAGTACAAGCATATATCTATTGGCCTGGGTTTACCCCACCTTATAGCCTCCCACAATAAAGGGAAAAATGCTTTCCAATCACCCACTAATGACGCAGAATGACTAACAATTGTTGCAATAAAACCTGAATAAGCTTTTGGTGTTACTAAATTACGGGTTGAACGAATCCAATCCAAAGAATATTTCCAATCATTGACGTTACTCAAACGCTTGATTCCCATTTCTGAATGCCAGATTGCCATAGCTTCAGGTACAAATTCTATTCGTACATTTTCCATTACACTAACCCGAAGCAACCACTCCCAGTCCTCATGTCTGTCAAATTTTTCTTCCAAAGGCATTTTTTCCATTAACTCTTTTTTCACAAAAAGAGTGGAGGTTTGTATGCATCCTTCTCCTTTAAAAAAGGAGTTCCGAACAAAAAGATATTCACTCAAAGGTTCAGAGGTTTGAGGTAGCCTTCTTGGGCAAATAAAGTCACCTTTTGGAGTGCGAGAAATGAAACGGCTGGCGACAACTGGAAACTGAGAATTGGAATTATTAGCTACTTCTAATTGACGTTCCAATTTTTGTGGGAGCCATTGGTCGTCATCATCTAAAAATGCTATCCAAGTACCTTTTGCTTCCTTAACTCCAGTGTTTCTAGCACCTGATGGGCCAATATTTTTTGGTAATTCTATAACTCTAAGTCTGGGATCCCCTATCTGAGATAGTGCATCGACTGTTTGAGGATCTGGCCCGTCTACTATCACAATCACTTCAATGGATTGTAGCGTCTGACTTAATGCGCTTTTAGCACCTCTGACAACAATTTGCGGCCTGTTGCGTGTAGGAATAACTACACTAACTACTGGTTGGTTATTTTCCTTTGAAATTGGCATATTTTGAGTTGTTGTTTCTGTTTGAATAATTTCCATATTTATTGAATTTGATGCTTGATTTTTTTTGGAAGTTAATTAGATAACAAAATTATCGATAATATAGGTCATTTTTTTACAAGTTTTTCCCAGACAATATGAATTTTACCTAAAGCATGAATACTTAAAAAGCTAACGAATAGAATATAGCAGCAAGTAGCGATCGCTAGAGTTAATAAAAAATTCAAATTAATTGTTTCTAAAACCATAAATACAACTGCCATTAAGATACTTATTATCAGAGGAGAGCGGATAATTCGCCATAAATTCAATGGAAATACAAGAGTATAAGTGAAATATAGATACTGACTAAAAGCAATAAAACTCATTAATAAAGCCATTATTGCTGCACCCAGTAAGTTATATTGCGAGACTAATATCAGACCTAACAAACTTCCTAATATAGTGTTGATAGCTACTTGACGCAAATTTACAATCTCAAACCCATTTGCTACCAGTAAAAAAGATAATGACTGATTAAAGGGAAGAAAAATTAACGATATGGCAATAATACTAAGAGCTAAACTTCCTTGAGCAAAGCTAGGATTATATATAAAAACTAGTAAGTTTTTACCAATAAATAGCAGACCAACACATAAAGGTAATCCAATAGTTAATAAAATTTCAATACATTTTTCTATAATGTTTCGCTGTTTATCCCGCCCTTGATTGACTGCCTTTGATAATCCCGGAAACATTGCTATTCCTATACTATTAGCAATAATCAAAAACGGTTGGAATAATTGTATGATTCCACCATAAACACCGATTACAAACTCGCTCCCTGATAGTGAAAGTATCAAAATTTGAATTCTGCCATTGACCACAGCTAGTCCTTCAATTGCAAAGAACGTGCGCGAATTTTTTATTGTTTTCCAAACAAAATCTCTATCAATTTGCCATTTGGCTTTGACAATTTTAGTGATTAAAAGCCATTCAATACCCAGAATTACTGATTCTGAAATAACTAAAATCGCCGCTAAATAATCAACTCCATAATTCCTTTGCATTGCCCAGAGCATGATGAATAAACGTATTACATACACTGGAACTGTTGCTAAGGCAATTAGATGCATCTTTTCTTTCGCTTGAAAAATAGCCTCAGTAATATTGGAAAGCGAAAAAGGAATGATTGTTAAACCCATTATGTAGCAAGCAGTAGAAGTTTCAGAACTGTAGGGCAATAAAAATACTATGATTACCAAAACGACATAACTCAAACAACTGAAAATTAACTGCAACCAGGTTCCACTTATTAAATAAAGTGGTGTTTTTTCAGGTTCGCGGGCTATTTCTCTGGTGAATAAGGTCTTTAACCCCTGTGAGGCAATATTTACAAATATAAAGTAATAGGTGAATGCTAGTAGATATTGTCCTAAAACCTCGGCTCCTAATATGCGAGCGATAGATGCTGTTAACACAAAGGCTGTGATGCTTTGCGCTAAACGATTAACTACCATTGAAACAGAATTAGTTATTAGTTTACGGTTTTTTACCATATAGTAATCAGCTTAATTTTTAGAATTTTTGCTCCACTGATTTCCTTATGTTACAGTTACTTAATTTAAATCAAATTCATAACTGTAAAAACCGTAAATCTCTGTAGAATGAGTTCTCAATCTTAAAAGTAATAAGTGAAAATCTGTTTTCTCAGATACTCTAAGGCTATTAGACATACCAAGCATTTAAATTAACTTTATTTATTTCTGCAATTCATTTTTAAAGAAAATATTTACTTGGCACAAAGTTATATGTTAGTTTTGCTTTCTTTAATAAAGTAACTGAGACAGGACTATTTAAATAGTTTTAGGATAAACAAAGAGGTTGCTTCGTTGAGTTTTTATCATGATTTTGGTAATTAATCAATTGAGCTAAACTCAACGACAGCAACTCATTTTCTTTTAGTACGCACCTTCTTTTTTCAAAACCACCATAACTGTTTTGAGCAGAATTTCAAAGTCTAAACTAAGCGACCAATTTTCTATGTAGCTCATATCCAGAGCTATAACTTGTTCAAAATCTAAAATATTTGAACGACCAGAAACTTGCCAAAGTCCTGTAACACCAGGTAAAACTTCATGTCGAATAAAATGATGTTCAGAAAACTTATCTACATCTCTAGTTGGTAAAGGACGAGGCCCAACTATACTCATTTCTCCAAGGATCACATTAAAGAGTTGGGGTAATTCGTCTAAACTGTAACGACGGAGAAATTTTCCAACACGAGTAATACGAGGGTCATCTTTTATTTTGAAAATAATCCCATCTTTTGTCTCATTTAAAGCTTCCAGCTCCTTCTGCAATTTGTCTGCATCAGATCTCATGGTTCTAAACTTCCATACTTTGAACTGTTTTCCATGTAGACCTATACGAGTTTGCTTGTAAAATACTGTGCCAGGAGAATCCAACTTTATAGCTATAGCTATAGCTATGTAGATGGGGAATGTTAACATTACGAAGAAAGTGGCGAAACAAAAATCACAAATACGCTTTATCCAAAAGTCTTTACCTGTAATTATCGGGCAATCTAAACTCAGACAAGGCATTCCTCCTATTTTGTTGAATTCTACGTTTCTATAAATTGGTTTTAATTCCATCGGTATAATATGTACTTGTATACCTGATGCTTGAAATAACCAACACAAAAACATTCTATTCTTCAAAGCATCCCAAGATATAAAGACTTCTGTTACTCCTAGCTGATTAAGTTGATTCAATGTTTGTTGACGTTGATATCTATCTAAGGCATTAGCGTTTGCTGTTCCAGATACAATGTAATGCTTCTCTTTTTTTATGAAGCTAGCTATTTGCTCGTGGTCTTGAGGATCGGAGATAATGAATACAGAAGAACGAACTATTTTCTTTTGCTTACGGAGATATTCGAGAACTAGATTTACACTATATCTACCAGTACAAACAAAAAATGTACTGAATAACCAAGACAACAGTATTAACCTCGGACTTTTAATATCTACAATTGGCTGATATGTCAAACAAAAAAGCAATATTAGTCCGTGAGCAAAAGTCAGTGATTTAATAATATTCAGATAGTCATACCGTTTTTGACCCTCTCGGTAAATACCCTCTAGAGCTAGCGATCCTATTTGAATGCCAATAGTTATTAATATGGGCAAATAATTAATTGAACTGGGCCAAGTAAAACTGTAAGAAGATTGGTATCCAGCTAAAATCCAAGCTAAGGATAAAAGAGTACAATCTACTAAAAACAGTGTTGTTAGTCTCAGCCACCACGAACCTTTGCGTACTTTCACTATTGAAGATGCACGTAGATCCAAAGGTACTTCACTCAATTTGTTTGTTGCGATACTTTGATTACTCATAGTTAGTAACACTTGGTGTCGTTAAAGTTGGATGGAAATATATGCAAGTGAAATATCTCACATGTCCTTAGAAACAAACTTGACCTTCTTAGTTGAATATTTACTCTCTTTTTAGGAGTAAAGTTAATTTTTTTAGCAAAAATATATTCGAGCGTCTTAGTGTGAGTTTTACCCAAACCTTCAGCATTTTTTACAACGTAGCATCTCGTAACTTCGGGTTTTAATGCAAAGGTAA
This sequence comes from Nostoc sp. DedQUE12a, assembly GCA_034530795.1. Lineage (GTDB taxonomy): Bacteria > Cyanobacteriota > Cyanobacteriia > Cyanobacteriales > Nostocaceae > Nostoc. Next base: position 76,657 of record JAVRCH010000164.1, on the reverse strand, counting down.
GGGTTTTGTCTTAATTAAACTATAGTTCAATGGAGTTCCTGACATTAATAATTGGATATTCTAAGTCAGGATATCAAAAATTGTAATTTGCGTATTACATTAACCGGGCCTTCAAAGCTCTTTCACAGATCTGTGCTTTCAGAAAAAATTATACCCCTTACGAAGTTAATGTAGTATGTTTAGCTATACTAGTTCAGTTTTGCTTCAAGGCTTTTTGCTTGCTTACGCATAATTACTGATTAAAAAAACATACAGACATAACATATAACGAAATGCATCAAAATCGTTGACTTTTGTTACAAAACTTTACATTTCTTTGAACTTTGACTAGATTTGTATCACTTCTTAAACATCTGAATAGACAATAGATCGCAACTTCAGTAAAATCCGAAGGTTCGCTCCATCACTAAATCGCTCTTGTCAAGTGAGTATCTTGTTAGCTGGAGTGTAACAAACAAAATGTGTATTTCACAAAACCAATAAAATTGTTCCGCAAATATGGAACACTAAAAATGAGTTTTCAGAAATTGAAGCACTATCAAGTATGTTTAAGACGTATAAGGCTTGTTATATCTGCATTATAAGCATTTTTGCTCCTTTCGAGGGTCAATTATTTTGGCTATTCTTTGGAGCCAGATTAGATTTAGAACTAATTTAGTGTTCTATGTCAGAAACTATAGGCTTACGCAATTAAGTGCGTATGTAAAAATTCTAATGAATTTCCGTAATTATTGCAGCTACTCATACTAAGGCTTTACAGTAATTTTACATACTAAGAAACACAATGAAGATTCGGTAATAATTATTTTTTCGCTCAGCCAGTCAATATAAAAAGGGATAAAAAGGGATAAAGTAATTCCACTATGATGTTTGCTACATTATGTCACTAAAAACAGCAATTTGCTTTTCACATAAAACTCAGATATTTATTTCTAATTGGTCATATAGTTTTTAAACTTTAAATTTTCAACTCTAAATTTTAAACTCAGAGATTATGGGGATTTTAAGGCATCTATCTATTTATATTTTTAATAAAGACAATTTTTGAAAGGATAAAGAATTATAATTCAGGGTAAAAATTTTGATTTAAACTTTCTTGAAAAATAAGAAAACTCTTTTATTAAAAATATTGGATAAATTTATTTTACTGACTTTATAGCTTTTTCGTGGCTTAAAAAATATAATATAATAAAAACATATAAAAAATTAAGTAAGATAAATATATTTATATTGATTATTATTATTAAATTAATAGGAACTTTGGCTTTAGGAAAATCACAAATATAACCAGAGACTTTAGTAAATTGTTGATATATAGAAAATGCAGGTAGACAATCATACTTCAAAAGATAAAGAAAATATTCCGTTAGATACCTTAACTAACATTTTGGGTACTGAAGTTATACAGGAATGGACTGATACCCAAACAATTGCTGGTAATCTGTGTATCCATCAAATGTTTGAGATGCAGGTAGAGCGATCGCCCCAAGCAATTGCAGTAGTATTTGAAAACACACAACTTACATATCAGCAGTTAAACCAACGAGCAAATCAACTAGCACACTATCTGCGTACATTAGGTGTTGGGCCAGAAGTACTTGTGGGTATTTGTTTAGAGCGCTCCTTGGAGATGATTGTAGGGCTGTTGGGAATTCTCAAAGCTGGAGGTGCTTATGTGCCTTTAGATCCGTCGTATCCAAAAGAGCGCTTAGCTTTCATCTTGGAAGATACGCAAACACCAGTATTGTTAACCCAAGAGAAATTGGTTGAGAACCTACCATCGCATCAGGCGCAAGTAATTTGTCTAGACTTGCTTTTGGAAGAAAACACCCAAAACAACCAAGAAAACCCTGTAAATCAGACGACCCTTGATAATTTAATTTACGTAATTTACACATCTGGTTCTACAGGACAGCCCAAGGGTGTAATGATTCCTCACCGTGGAATCTGCAATCAATTGCACTGGCGGCAAACAACCTTTAGATTAACTGACGCAGACAAAGTTTTACTGACCATTTCTTTTAGTTTTGACCCCTCAGTGTGGCAGATATTCTGGCCATTGTGCTTTGGGGGGCAATTAATTGTACCTCGTCCTGGTGGACATCAAGACGCTGCCTATCTTGTAAAAGCGATCGCCCAGCAGCAAATCACTGTCCTAGCCTTGGTACCTTCAATATTGCGTGTTTTATTGGAAGAAAAGGGAATTGAGAATTGCCGGCTTCTCAGGCACGTTACCTGCGGTGGTGAAGCTTTACCTGTAGAACTCATAGACCGATTTTTTGCCCAATTGAATTTGGACAATGTTTTACACAATTGTTACGGCCCCACAGAAGCTTCCATTGATACCACATTCTGGACTTGCCAGCGGGGAAGTAGTTACACTATTGCTCCCATTGGTCGCCCCATTACCAATGCTCAGATTTACATCCTCGATGAAAATTTACAGCCTGTGCCTGTTGGTGAGTCAGGTGAACTGTATATTGGCGGTATTGGTTTAGCGCGGGGCTATCTCAACCGTCCAGAACTGACGAAAGAAAAGTTTATTATCGATCCTTTTAGCTCTCAAGAAGGGGCACGCCTTTACAGAACTGGGGACTTGGCACGTTATAACAGCGATGGCAATGTAGAGTTTGTTGGTCGCATTGACCACCAAGTGAAAATACGCGGTTTCCGAATTGAATTAGGAGAAATTGAAGCTGTACTCAACCAACATCCAGCATTGACGCAGACTTTAGTTATAGCTAGAGAAGATATTCCTGGTGACAAGCGACTGATAGCATATATCGTTGCTAACCCCAAAGAAATTCCTACTCAGGTTGAAATACGCCAGTTTTTGCAAGGTCGCCTACCTGAATACATGGTGCCTGCCTACTTCGTATTTTTAGATACCCTGCCATTAAACCCCAATGGGAAAATAGACCGCCGCGCTTTGCCTGCACCTGATATATCCGACCTTAATCTTTCAAGTAACTTTGTCCCACCCCAGAATCCCACAGAAGAAGTCTTAGCAAGCATCTGGGCAAAAGTTCTGCGTTTGGAACAAGTAGGCATCCACAACAACTTTTTTGAATTGGGAGGCCATTCACTGCTGGCTACTCAAGTGATGTCTAGAGTTCGCGAAGCCTTCGGGATAGAAATACCGTTGCAAGTTTTGTTTGAAAATCCCACGATCGCTAATTTAGCCGAAGCCATTGCTCAAAACCAAATTCCAGAAAATAATCCCCAAAATCAGACCATTCCGCAAATAGACAACCGAGAAGCAGCGCCCTTATCCTTTGCCCAGCAACGAGTCTGGTTTTTGGAGCAGTTGGAACCTAACAGTCGGGCATATATTATTTCAGATGCACAACGCTTAACGGGTCAGTTAAATATAGATGTATTGCAACAAGCGCTAGATGCGATCGTTGTTCATCACGAAGCACTGCGAACAAACTTTATTAAATCACCTGATGGTAGCCCAATACAAGTAATTACTCTCCCTCGGTCTATCGAACTCAAGGTAATTAAAGTCACAGAGGAGCAAGCGCAATATCTCCTCACTCAAGAAGCGCAGCCCCCCTTCAACCTCGAATCTGACTTGATGCTGCGGGCTAGCTTGCTGCAAATAGACGAACACGAGCAAATACTCCTGTTAGTCATGCACCACATTGCCTCAGATGGTTGGTCAATGGGTATTCTCTGGCAGCAGTTAGCAGTCGTTTATGAAGCTTTTTTAAATGGTAAGCCTTCTCCCTTAGCAAAATTACCCATTCAATATGCCGATTTTGCTGCTTGGCAGCATCAATGGTTGTCGGGTGAAGTCCTCTCCAACCAAATAAACTATTGGAAAACCCACTTAGCAGGCGCTAATACTGTACTAGAATTACCTACTGACCGACCGCGGCCACCAGTGCAAACTTACCAAGGGGCGGCCCAGTCGTTAACGCTACCCCAAAGCTTGGGTGCATCACTCACAGAACTGTCGCGTCAGGAAGGCGTCACCTTATTTATGACCTTGCTGGCGGCCTTTGGCACAATACTGCATCGCTACACTGGGCAAGAAGATATTCTCATTGGTTCTCCCATTGCTGGACGTAACCGTTCTGAAGTTGAAGGGTTAATTGGATTTTTCATTAACACTGTGGTTTTACGGACTGATTTTTCTGGTAATCCCAGTTTTCGTTCAGTGCTGAGTCGAGTCCGCCAGATGGCCTTAGGCGCTTATGCTCATCAAGATATGCCCTTCGAGAAACTGGTGGAAGAGCTGCAACCAGAACGGGATACCAGCCGCAACCCACTGTTTCAAGTGTGGTTTAATATGCTCAACTTGAGGGACATCCAATTGGAAATACCTGGGGTGGCTGTAGAACCAATCCCGATGCTAGAAACAGGTTCCAAGTTTGACTTAACTTTGTATGTTACAGAGCAAAACCAGGGGATCAAGCTTGATTTAGTTTACAATACCGATTTGTTTACTCCAGAGCGGATGATGGAAATGCTGCATCAATTCCATCATTTATTGAATCAAATTGTTACTGCTCCAGAAAACCAGATTAGTTTTTATTCTCTAGTCACACCACAAGCGCGATTTTTGCTGCCAGAACCAACAGCAGTGTTGCCTCAACCAGAGTACCAACTGGTAACAACAATGTTTACCTCTTGGGTGAACTCTGTGCCAGAACATTCCGCACTTCGTCAAGGATCTCAGGCTTGGAACTATGGGGACTTGGGGAAAATAGCTCAAGGTTTAGCTGAGGCTTTATTATCCCAAGGACTCCAGCGGGGAGATGTGGTGGCGGTGTTTGGGACGCGCAGCTTTGGGTTGATTGCAAGTATGACAGCTGTGCTTTTAAGCGGCGGTGTGCTGTTGACACTCGATCGCAAACTCCCTAGCCAACGTCACCAGCTGATGCTACGAGAAGCTAAAGCTAAATACATATTATATATAGATAATCAAACCCAAGAAGATAGCGGCATAGCTGAATCTTTAATTAGTATCTGTGTAAATTCAGATACAGGAGAAATTATAAATTCACCCCAGGGCAGTACTCAAACCGTAAACTTGCCTCAAATCGCTGGTGATGATGCAGCTTATATTTTCTTTACTTCCGGCACCACTGGTGTACCTAAGGGCGTACTGGGGTGTCACAAAGGAATGGCGCATTTTCTCAACTGGCAGCGGCAGACATTTAAAATTGGTCAGCAAGACCGCGTTGCCCAATTGACAGGCCTTTCCTTTGATGTCGTCCTCAGAGATATTTTCTTACCTTTAACTAGCGGTGCGACTTTGTGTTTGCCAGAGGAAGGGGATAACTTAGAACCGACTAAAATTTTGCGTTACCTAGAAGATGAGGAAATTTCTGTATTGCACACAGTTCCTTCTCTGGCACAATCTTGGTTAGCGAATGTGCCATCAGGAGTTTTTCTACGTAACTTACGTTGGTTATTTTTTGCTGGGGAACCTCTCAAGGAAACACTTGTACTTCGGTGGCGGGATGCTTTCCCAGAATCAGGGGAAATTGTCAATCTCTACGGCCCCACGGAAACAACCTTGGCCAAGTGTTATTACCAAGTACCTGTTGAGTGTACGCCAGGAGTACAGCCAGTGGGATCGCCATTGCCCCAAACCCAAGCACTAGTTTTTACACCAAATCATCAACCGTGCGGCATTGGCGAACCGGGCGAAATAGTTATCCGTACTCCATTTCGGAGTTTAGGTTACATCAATGCACAGCAAGAAAACCGTTCTGGCTTTGTCAAAAATCCCTTTGGAAATGACGAAGAAGATTGGCTGTATTATACAGGCGATCGCGGTTGCTATCGTCCAGATGGTTCTCTAGAAATCCTCGGCCGCAAAGATCATCAAGTCAAAATCCGTGGCATACGCATTGAGCCAGGAGAAATTGAGACGGTGTTAGCCCAACACCCAGATGTACTCCAGACTGTAGTAATTGCCCGTGAAGATGTTCCAGGAGATCTACGTTTAGTAGCTTACATTATCCTAAATCAGGATTCGATAACTACAGTTAGTGAAATCCGCCACTTCCTCTCCACCAAGCTACCACAGTACATGCTACCTTCAGCTTTCGTCTTGCTGGAGGCCATGCCCCTAACTCCCAACGGCAAGGTAAACCGCCGCGCTTTGCCTGCACCGGACTTATCAAGACAACAGCCAGAAGGAACTTTTGTTGCTCCCCGCAATGAAGTAGAACGCCAGCTAACAGAAATTTGGGAACAACTTTTAGGGGTGCAGCCCGTTGGCGTTCAAGATAACTTCTTTGAATTAGGAGGCCATTCCCTACTGGCAGTAAAATTATTTTGGCAAATTGAGAAGACATTTAATAAAAATCTGCCGCTTGCCATTCTCTTCCAGTCAAGTACTGTAGAAGCTTTAGCCAAAATCATCAGTGAAGAAGAAGATTTAGCTATAAATAAGACTTCACTAAAAAACAAATCAAGAGCTACTTGGTCATCTTTAGTAGAAATTCAACCTAGTGGTTCCAAGCCGCCTTTCTTCTGCGTTCACGGACTTGGTGGAGAAGTCTTGTGTTTCCGTGAATTGGCACAACATTTAGGTTCCGAACAACCATTTTACGGACTACAACCACAGGGACTAGATGGAAAACATCCTTTCCATACCCGCGTTGAAGACATGGCCGCGCACTACATTCAAGAAATTAAGACCTTCCAACCTCATGGCCCTTATTTTCTGGGAGGTTATTCCTTTGGAGGTGCAGTTGCTTTTGAGATGGCTCGACAACTCCACGAAAAAGGTGAAGAAATTGGTATTCTAATTATCCTTGATAGTTGTCGTCCTGGTTATAGCAGGCGATCGCCATTTTTCAAACGCATTTTCTTGCATTTAAATAATATCCTTCAACAAGGAGTTGGTTACCTTTGGCAAAAGATTGTGAAATGGAGCTATTGGAATAAATCCCGTCTCCAAAATACATATAAGCGTTATTTGGAAGCCAAACTTGATTTACCTGAAACTGACAAACATTTAAAAAGTATAGACATTAATACTCAAGCTATTAGTCAATATACTTATCCACCCTACCCTGGTCGGGCTATCCTGTTGCGGACTGAAGACCAGAACCGAGGTGAAGGTATAGGCATACAATACGATCCTCAATTTGGTTGGGGTGAAATAGTTGCCGGAGGATTAGATATACATTATATTCCCGGTTCTCACCTTTCTCTACTTCGCGAACCTGACGTACAGGTGTTAGCTGAAACATTGAGAAATTGTTTAATGGACGCTCAGGCTCCAAAAAATTAAAACATAAGTCAGAATTCAGAATACAATCAGAAAGACATAAATCTTAATTAGGTGCGTTAGGCTTTAGCCTGATGCACCATTACTTTTATAGAATCAACGTAATTTAGCAATAAAGTTCATCCCATCTTTCAAAATATTGGGATATTTATCGAGAAAATTCTGAACTTTTTGCTTTTGGTTATCATCGACAAACAAATTATAGCTTTCTACAAAATTAAAACTTCCTACTAAATATTTAGCTCCTAATTTGGCTCTAGAGAGCATATATTCTTCAGTGACATCACTATGGTTAATTAGCCATCCTTTTCGATGTGATAAATAAAGTAATGTTGGGTCACTAGCAGTAGTAGCAATTATCAATGATTTTGGTTCTGTATTTTGTTTTACTTGCTGTGCCAATTGAAAAACAGCCGATTTTTCTGTTCTTTCTTTGAACATATAATCAACAGTATAAATGACAGAGCCAGCAGCCACAGTTAGACATAAGCACACTACTATAGCTTTCTTATAATTAAATTGCCCAGCAGCTTGTTCCAAATAGTAACTACAAGCTTTACCCATGAATACCACTCCCGGAAGCATAAATTGAAGTTGATAATATTCATGAACTAAACTTGTAACAGGTACTAAAACCCAAGTTAAAATTACTGAAATTAACCAAATCTCTAATATATATTCTTGTCTACTTTTTCTAGGTAGCAATAAACCTAATAAAAATATAGGAAAGCCGAAAATGGAAAAATGCCGAACAATAGTTCTAAAGAATATTTCTGTCCAAAAACGCGAGGTAAGGACAATATTATAGTTATATCTATTAGTTGAACCCGACCAAAAACCAAAAGTATTGCCATACTCTAAAAATAATTGATGAGCATGATAATACCAAATAGCTACAGTTATTAAGATCAATATACTATAAATCCACAGAGATATTTGAGAAAAAATTCTTATACTATATTTAGTCCATGCTAAATAAAAAAGTGGTATTCCTAAATAAATTATTGGTAAAACTTTGATTAGACAAGCTAAGGCAACAAAGCTCCCTGATAAAATTAAATCTTGTAATTTTTCCGAGTCCAACCACTTAATAAAATAATATATGCCGATAACTGAACACATCAACAGCATCGACTCTGGTTGAAAAGTTCTACTATAATAAATATTCAAAGGTAAAATTGCAAAAAATAAACAAGACCAAGATGCAGTCTTTTTATCTAAAATTTTGCTAATTAACTGATAAAGGAAATAAAGAGCTACTAAAAAACAAATAACTGAGAAAAATCTTCCCCAAAACTCTGCAACTCCAAAAATTTTATAAAAAAGAGCAACGATAAATGAATAAATTGGAAACTCGGTTTCACAATAACCAAGAGAATTACCTCCCCAGTCAATTTGAGGATAAAATAAGTTAAAACCATTCTCATAAAAATTTCTAGCTATTGCTGCTGTATCTGACTGACGCCAGGAATGAATGCCGATAATTGGCGAATTAATGTTGTAGATTCTGATAGCTATGGCTAAGATTAATAGGAACAATATAGGCGAGTTTTTAGACTTAGTTTTTCTGATATTATTTTGCATATAGCTATGTTATTTAACTCATGATTAATTGCGGGAAATAAGTTTTAGCCAATTATCCTACCCAACGGTTGTTGCCCCAACGATACCATTGTTCGATTAGTCCTAAGGCAGAAACCAGGATACATCCATAAAGAAATTCTCGTGTTTTTGGACTATCAAGATGGTCTATGACCATACCAAAAGCAATAAAAAAGAAGGGTGTTGCGAATACAAATCTTGCAAGACTATAGAGATAACCTGAAGCTGCTAAAAATCCAATAGCTGCATTGGCTATGCAAATGAATAAGCAAAAAAAGAATACATAATTTGTTTGTAATTGGGAAATACTTGAAGTTACAGATTGAGGAGTAAGCTTACCAGCTTTAGCTAACAGCCAATAACGAATGGAATAAATCAAAATCGCTATAGGAGGATAAAAAAGGGTTATCCATAGTAGAGGATGTTTGGGCACATACAGTGAAATTTCCTGGTCTTTGGTATGAAAGTAAATAAGGATTAGCACTAGAAATAATAGAATAAATGGAAAGTAGAGACCGTGTAAATCATTTAACAGGGATCTAGGAAAGAGGAGGAATAACGGTCGTAACTGAAGAGTTCTTCCCCACTCCACTTGAGCCTTAAAGGGAGTCCAAAAGTTGCCTGTTGATAATAAACAATAAATGCCGTAGATTGAATAACCTACGATAGCGCATATAGCAATTAATCCAGTGGGTATAGTATATTTTTTCCACTCCCGAGTTTTGGAATGGGTTTCAGACCTGAAGTAACTTCCTAAAAATACGCAAAATATCGCACTAGATGAAGCAAAGAGAAGTTGCACTAAACTCGGCCGAGACACAGACATTAGAATCACGGACACTGCTAAGATGACATTCCAAAATACAGAATTTGAAAACAAAAGAGCGACTACACTAATAATTGCCCATAAGGAAAACAAGCTCTCAGTGTAGCCAATACTATGGAAAATAGAATTGGGATTGACAACATAAAGTATGAGAATGATAAAGCTTAAACTTTCTGACTTAATGACTTTTCGCAAGACGTATAAGAGGATAGGCAGTGACAAGACAAAGAGGAAGTTACACAGAATAAAAGCATACCGCAGCCCAAGAAGGGGATTTTTTGGGGCAAATAAACGATTTATTTGAGACCAGAGTGGGTAAAAGGCTTGACATTGAGGATTAAAACCCAAATTGACATAATGAATTGCATCCCAGTACTGAAACTCTTTTCCCTCTTGTACTGCTAATTTTGCAATTCCATGTGGTGAAAGTAGGACAGCTATACTACTGCAAATAACATAAAACAGGAGAGCAATAAAGATTTGCTTCCAAAAGGAGAAACGAGCTAAGTTTTGCATCTAAAATTTAGCAATTAAAGTGCGAACATTTTATTTATAATCGTACTATTTTGCATACATAATATACCTTGTTCATATGTTTAAATATTAGAATCAGAGTCTATAACCAAAGAAAGAGCTAGTTGGTAGAGTTGGCGACGGGGAAGAGAAGTTACTTTTGCTAATTGACGGCTAGCTTGCGATCGCGATATTCCTTGAGTGATTAATTGTTTCAATTCTGCTTTTAATTCCTCTTGTGTTAATTGGATCTGGCTCGGTGGAATTCCCGCAACAACTAAGGTATATTCACCTTGGGGTTCTCGCTGGCTGTAGTGGGCGATCGCTTCGGCAATTGTTCCCCGCCAAAATTCCTCATACAATTTAGTTAACTCCCGTCCGAGTACGATTTGGCGATCGCTTCCCCAAATTTCTGCTAAGTCTTGTAAAGTATCTTGCAAACGGTGGGGCGATTCGTAGAAAATCAATGTGCGAGATTCTGTTTGTAAAGATTCTAAATGTTCTCGTCGCTGTTGACTTTTTGCTGGCAGAAAACCTTCAAAGACAAACCGATCCGTAGGTAGTCCAGCTGCGCTCAAAGCTGTAATTGCTGCACTTGCACCGGGAATAGGAACTACGGAAATACCTGCTTCAATACAAGCTTTAATCAACTCATATCCAGGATCGGAAATTCCTGGCATTCCAGCATCGCTGACTAGAGCGATCGCTTTATCATTCGCCAAATATTGTAATATTTCTGGAATGCGACTGGTACGATTATGCTCGTGGTAACTTATTTGGGGTGTCTTAATTTCAAAATGCTGTAGCAATTTCCCTGTGTGGCGCGTGTCTTCCGCAGCAATAATATCCACAGTTTGCAAAATTCGCACAGCCCGAAAAGTCATATCTTCTAAATTGCCAATTGGTGTGCCAACGACGTACAGTGTTCTTGGTTTGGGATCGGTTTGCATGAGTTAAAAGTTAGGAGACGCGATGAATCGCGTCTGTACAAAAGTTAAGAGTAGAGACGCAATGAATTGCGTCTGTACAAAAGAGGCGATTAATCGCGTCTGTTAAAAAAACAATTCATACACTACTATGAACACAAATGACTAATAACTAATGGCTAATGGGTTATTTGTAGGTTTGGTAACCTTGGATTTGATTTACCTCGCTGACTCTTTGCCTCAGAATAATCAAAAGATAGTTGCTATTGACTATACTGTGGCAGCAGGTGGCCCAGCTACAAATGCAGCTGTGGCCTTTAGCTATTTAGCTAATCAGGCTACAGTTTTGGGTGTGGTAGGTTCTCACCCGATGACGCAGTTAATTCGAGGTGATTTGGCAAATTATCAAGTGGCGATCGCCGATCTTGAGCCTACCATCGATTTAGCACCGCCAGTCTCTTCAATTATTGTTACCCAAGCTACAGGGCAAAGAGCTGTGGTTTCCATCAATGCTGTGAAAACTCAAGCCAGTAGCGCATCCATCCCAGCAAATATTTTAGAAAATGTTGCCATAGTACTAATTGACGGACATCAGATGGCTGTTGGTTACTCCATAGCCCAAATGGCAAAAGTCCAGAGTATCCCGGTAGTCATCGATGGTGGTAGCTGGAAACCCGGATTTGAAGAAATCCTACCATTTGTAGACTACGCCATATGTTCGGCTAATTTTCATCCACCTAACTGTCAAACTTCACAAGAAGTTTTTGGTTATCTAAGCAAATTTAATATTCCTCATATCGCCATTACTCACGGAGAACAACCAATTCAATACTTAAGTTGCAATAAAACTGGTATTGTAGATGTGCCCCAAATTCAAGCAGTTGATACCTTAGGAGCTGGAGATATTTTTCACGGTGGCTTCTGTCACCACATTTTAAGAGAAAGTTTTACCAACGCACTAGCACTAGCAGCAAATATCGCTGCTAATTCCTGCCAATATTTTGGCACTCGACGCTGGATGAATTTTATTTAGGGACGCACAGCTATGTCCCCCGACTGAGGTTATATATTTTTAAGTTACATTAAGCTAGATTAATGAAAGACTTACAAGAAATATTAGCGATCGCTCGTCAGATAGGTTGGGAAGCCGCGGATATACTGCGATCTTATTACCACGGCACTGCCAAAGATCCTAATTTAGCAGTAAAATACAAACAAAATGAACCTGTTACCGTTGCAGATGTAGCTGTCAGTCAATATATCCTCGAAAAGCTGCAAGCAAGTTTGGGTAATGAAGATTTTAATTACATCAGCGAAGAAACCTATCAATCCGTAAGTAAGTCTCCACAATCTTCTAGCCCTTGGGTATGGATTATAGATCCCTTAGATGGCACGCGGGACTTTATCGAAAAAACTGGAGAATATGCGATTCACATTGCTTTAGTCAAAGAAACACGGCCAGTGTTAGCAGTAGTGGCAGTTCCAGAAGCGCAAAAGTTGTATTATGCTGCAAAAGGAGGCGGTACATTTGTAGAAACCCGTAATGGTTCTGTTCCTTTACAAGTGTCGTCAGCTAAACGAATTGAAGATTTAACCTTAGTCGTGAGTCGTTCTCACCGCAATCAACGGTTAGATTATTTACTGCAAAACTTACCCTGTCAAAATCAAAAAGCTGTTGGCAGTGTCGGGTGTAAAATCGCCACAATTGTCGAAAAACAAGCAGAAATTTACATTTCTCTATCTGGGAAATCTGCTCCCAAAGATTGGGATATGGCAGCGCCAGAACTGATTTTAACAGAAGCCGGAGGTCAATTTACTCACTTCGATGGTACACCTTTGCAATACAACACCGGTGATATTAATCAGTGGGGAGGTTTGCTGGCTAGTAACGGTGAACATCACGAGGTGCTGTGTAAAGAAGCAGAAAGGATTTTAGCCCAGTTCAGCGAGGGCTAAAATTATTTGGAACATTTGGACATCGATATTTTCCAGTTCGCTTTTAACACAGTAATTTATGGTACAATAAACCCCACTAGTAAATAATCCTTAACGCTTAGTACATATCTAAATTTCCAAAACACTAATTTCTCGGCGATCGCTAGTTAATACTGATTTGCTTTTCAAATTAAAACTGTCATAGCAAAAACATCCAAAGCGTATCGTTGGAAGGGTTAAAAACCCGTCCTGAAACTTTGGTTTGGAAATCAAATTCACTGTGAATGCATATTCAAAGGCTGTGCTACACTTATCCATATAAGGATTATGTTCGGTTGAGTAACTCGTTTTGATTTTTAAAAGCGTCTCTCCGAATTTAACTCTCTACACTCCCTAAATTCGGAGACTCTTATGTCAATTTACATTGGTAACCTGTCCTATCAGGTTACGGAAGACGACCTCAGGCGGGCATTTGCAGAATACGGAACAGTAGCCCGTGTTCAATTACCTACAGACAGAGAAACAGGCAAGCCGCGTGGGTTCGCTTTTGTGGAAATGCAAACAGATGCAGAAGAACAAGCTGCCATTGAAGCACTTGATGGTGCTGAATGGATGGGACGTGATTTGAGAGTAAATAAAGCTAAACCCCGTGAGGAAAGAAACAATTCCTCTCGTGGGAGCTGGGGTGGCGGCAATGCTCGCCGCAACAGAAACTACTAAGTTGATTCCTAAAAATCTCATATCTAGAGTCTCCAGCAGATAAAGCCAAAGGCTCGAATCTGCTGGAATATTTTCTTTTGTATTTTAGTTTTCAATTATTCATCCACATTTAGGAGGAATGAGAATGACACAAGTAGTTTTAGGAGAGAATGAAGGTATTGAATCAGCCCTACGAAGATTTAAGCGGGAAGTTTCTAAAGCAGGAATTTTCCAAGATATGAGAAAAAAACGTCACTTCGAGACTCCGATAGAAAAAGAGAAGCGCAAAGCAATTGCTAGACATAAGCAACGCCGTAAACAAAATTCTCGTTTTAGGTAAGAATTTACAGTCATTGTACCCTTAATTTTGCCATTTAGTCAGCATCTCTTCATTATGGCAATATCTGTTTTAAAAATAGGGACTCGCGACTAGGAAAGAAATCTTTTCATCCCCTCGTTGCGTGATTGACCGCACGAATATCTAACTTGAAAATAGCTACTAGTGAGTAGGGGTTTAGCAATGCTAAACTCCTATAATATCATGTCCGCTTGATTACTTGTTAAACCGCGAAGAACCCCACCCCTTAATCCCCTCCCCGCAGGCGGGGAGGGGAGACAAAGCACAGCTTTGGCTCTTTAGGGTGCAATGAGTGTGGGAATATAACTAATTAACCGGACATGATATAATCTTTGAACATTAAGAGATTTCCCAGTTGAGTGTTCCCTTTTAAGGTTAACTTTCAACAGTCAACACTCAACACGAAAATACCTGCTGTCTTAAATGTGCGACAGTTCGGTTCCCATTGCATTACCGGCTAAATATGCGGTTGTCCAAGCACTTTGGAAGTTAAAGCCGCCAGTCACACCATCAATATCTAAAATTTCTCCAGCAAAATAAAGCCCAGGAACTAACTTACTTTCCATTGTTTTAAAGTTTACTTCTTGGAGATTGACACCGCCACAAGTAACAAATTCTTCTTTAAAAACTCCTTTGCCACTGATTAAATATTGCCCCTGGGTGAGTTCTTGGACTAACAGATTTAACGTTTTATTAGATATTCCCGCCCAACGATCCTCTGTGGTAATACCTGCGCGGGCAATGATATATTGCCACAGACGATGCGGCAGGTCAACACCACGATGCAGTGCGATCGCTTTTTTTGCCCATTCATTCTTAACTGCTAAAATTTGTTGTCGCACTTGTTCTTGTTGCAAATCAGGCAACCAATTAATTAATAATGTTGCTTGATAGCGGCTTTCGTGTAGAACTCTTGCACCCCAGGCAGAAAGCTTTAAAACAGCCGGGCCACTCAAACCCCAATGAGTAATCAGTAACGGCCCAGTTTGTTGTAATTGAGACTTACCATCTAGAGATAACCGCAATTGTACTGTGTCAACACTAATTCCTGCTAACTCCCTCAGCTTTGGATCGAGAATGTTGAAGGTAAATAAAGAGGGAACGGGTGATTCAATTTGATGTCCTAACTCCCTAGCAATTTTATAACCTATCAAGCTACTACCGGTAGCAAGAAGTAGGCGATCGCATTTTATTGTTTCTCCCGACTTCAACAGGATATCAAACCCGTGGTCTTTGGAAGTGCGTTTTACTGAAGTTACGGGTGTACCGATGCGAAGTTTGACTCCAGATGTCGCCGCTGCTTTAATCAAACATTCTACGATTGTTTCTGAAGTGTTGGTAACAGGAAACATCCGACCATCGGCTTCAGTTTTTAAATAGACTCCGTGTTTAGCAAACCAAGCTACTGTATCTTGAGCTTGAAACCGAGTAAAAGCGCCTCGCAAGGCTTTCGCGCCTCTGGGGTAATTTTGCACTAATTCCCCAGGATCGAAGCAAGCGTGAGTGACGTTACAGCGTCCGCCACCAGAAATTAGGACTTTCGCTAGGGGTTGGCGACTAGCTTCGATTAAAGTAACTTGGGCATCAGGGTTAACTTTAGCACAAGCGATCGCGCCAAAAAAACCCGCTGCCCCACCCCCAATAACTACAATTTGTAACGGTAGCAATTTCAAAAATATCTCTTTTCAGGCATCTACTCTCTAGGCTAGCTGTTATACCAGGGAACAGGAAACAGGCAATAGGCAATGGCGAACAGGCAACAGGTTTGAAAGTCTACTGGTGTTGAGGTTTTAGCATTAGTTTATGTCCTAACCTAGCTGGCAGTTGCTATATCTTCACTGTTCATAAGCTTCAAAGTCTGATTTTTGGGCGCCGCAAGTCGGGCACACCCAATCATCTGGTATATCTTCAAAGGCTGTTCCTGGTGCTATACCGCTGTCTTCATCACCTGCTTCAGGGTCGTAAATATAACCACAAACACTACATATATACTTTTGCATTTTCCATTCTCCTAAAAAATTATTGGCATTGCTTGACTACTAAATACTTTGGGTACACAGTGACAATAGGCACGCCACAATTCTTAAACGGCATTGGATATTTACTAAATTATCTAATTTAATCAAGGGGCGGCTCGTGACGGATAGTGACTGTTGATACAAATTCACCTGATTTACCGCTTGTGATGGCATCAAAAGTGCCTTTGATAGTACCAGCAATGGGAACAGCAACAAGCGTCCCTAACAATCCAGCAATCTCATACCCCATTAAAATAGCAACAAAAATCCAGATGGGATTGAGTCCGATAAAATTGCCGAGTAATCTGGGAGCTAATAGATTATCTTTAACCTGCTGCATGAGAATTGCTACCAGAGCAACTTGAACTGCTAACCACCAATCTTGCAACAATACCAAAATTGTCACTAGACCGATACCTAGAGATGCTCCAATAAAGGGAATAAGTTCTGAGATCCCGATTAGTATGGCAAACAGCAGAGCAAAAGGTACTTTCATGATTAAGAAAATTGGCGTCAAGACTATTACCATGAATAGTCCCAACAACAGCTGCCCCAAGAAGAAGTTTTGGAAATTTAGCCGTAAGGATGCAGTCAGGGGATCTCCGATATTAGAAGGCAAAAGATTCACCAGACCATACCAGACGCGATCGCCATACAAAAGCATATAAAACGCCAGCACCACTATTAACACTATGTTAAATAATCCTGACAGTAATGTTCCTGCAAATCCCACTGCACCTGAAGCTAGCTGTTGTACGAGATTTTGAATGTTGACATTGATTTGATTGGTCACAACCCTCAAGTCAATTTGCAAACGCCGTTGCTTGGCGATGGTTTCAAATTGCTGTAGGTTTGCTTGGCTAGCAGTTAACCAATCAGGAATTTTATTTAATAATTGGATTGTTTGGTCAATGAGCATTGGTACCAGCGTCACGCCGAGGATCGCCAAAACGGTCAAAGTTGCAAGCAAAACAATAATCACCGCCTGAGTGCGAGTAATTCGAGCGCTCTCAAAGAACTTAACCGGGTAATTGAGTAAAAAAGCCAAAATTGCTGCAATGCTTAAAATACTAATTGGATGCTGGAAATAGCGAAAAAGCACAGATAGCAACCAAACATTTAAAGCGATCAGCGGACCGCTCAGACCATAGATTAATAGTTGTTTAAGGGAGGCAGAACGGCGCATCTGAGGCAATCTGTTTTTAAGACTCCTTGAGATAAATTTTAAAACTGGCGTTGGTGTCGATCGCGATCGTAGATATTTTTAACAAAGACATCTATTAGCCTATCTGATAACAAGGAAGCAAATTAAAATGGACAAAACCGTAGCAGACCTTCGCAAAGACTACACCTTGGAAGGTTTGAGCGAACTCGAAGTTGACCTTAATCCTTTTATTCAGTTTAGAAAGTGGTTCGAGCAGGCAGTATCAGCCCAACTTCCCGAACCCAATGCCATGACCATTGCTACCTCTACACCAGATGGTAAGCCTTCAGCCAGAATGGTACTGCTTAAAGATTTTGACGAACGGGGCTTTACCTTCTTCACCAACTATAACAGTCATAAAGGGCAAGAACTGGCAGAAAATCCCCAGGCAGCTTTAGTTTTCTGGTGGGCGGAACTGGAACGTCAAGTGCGGATTTGTGGTTATGTAGAGAAAGTTTCTGAAGCTGAGTCCGACCAATATTTTCACAGTCGTCCTGTCAACAGTCGTTTGGGTGCGTGGGTATCTAATCAAAGCGAAGTGTTAGAAAGCCGAGAAGTTCTTGAGCGACGTATGGAAGAGTTTAAGAACCAATATGAAAATCAAGAGATCCCTCGTCCACCTCATTGGGGAGGCTTACGAGTGATCCCCACAGAAATTGAATTTTGGCAAGGACGCTCTAGCCGTCTGCACGATCGCTTACTCTACAGCCATTTAGATAATGGCTGTTGGAAAATTCAGCGGTTGTCACCATAGGGACTGGGGACTGGGTACTAGGTATCAGAAAATCTTCCCAATCCCTATTCCCTAGTTCCCAGTTTCCTCTTACCACTGAGCAATCAAATCTTGAATTGCTGTCCGTGCTTCTGCTAAAGATTCGGTGCGAGTGGCATCACCTTCATTCAAGCTATTAGCGTTAATAAATTGAATGTCTGTAAGCCCAATAAAGGCGAAAATCGTCCGTAGGTATGGTTCTTGGAAGTCATAGGCCGCCAAAGGGGATGTCGCGCTAAAGTTACCGCCACGAGCGGTAATGATAACTGCCTTTTTACCCTCGACTAAACCTTTATAGCCGCCTTGAGCATCCACAGTAAAAGTTCTGTTAACGCGAACGATTTGGTCGATGTAAGCCTTAAAAGTGGAAGGTATATTGAGGTTATACATTGGCACTCCAAAGACATAGCGATCAGCAGCTAAAAATTCATCAATTAGCTCGTCTGAAATTCGGATCGCTTCGGCTAATTCTGGGGTGTGGGTTTCTGGCGGGGAAAATGCAGCTGCAATCCAAGGTTCGTCAACGTGAGGAACTGGGTGACGCCCTAAATCTCGATAGGCGATCGCATCTTCAGGATGCGCTGCTCTCCAAGCAGTGATGAATTCCTTAGATAGTTCTCTGGAGTGCGATCGTTCGCTACGGGGACTGGAATCAATGTGTAAGATGTTTGCCACCAATTATCTCCTTGTTGGCTAGGATTTACTGCTTTTGGTTCTAAATTGCCAAGCATTACGTCAGATACTAAAAGTAAATACTTACTAAGTAAAGTAGTTACCAAAAAGTAACTATAGAACTTCTATTTGATAGTGTAAAAAAACTCGCCTGCAACTTGAAAATACTTATTCCTCACATCTGTGCCCATTCCCAGTTTAAGTAAATAAGTTGAAAAATTAAAGCAGATTCTATCCGTGTTCCGGACAATTTATATTCTTTGCTTAGAGAATTTTATCATTAAAAAAGCCGATGTATTTTTCATCGGCTAAACTGATAATTTTGGATGTATCAATATTCTACTGTTGTTGAGTAGCTGGTGCTTTGGGAGAAAACTGAATCCTGGGATCTGGCATAAAGTTGTATCTTAAATACAATCCCCCCCAGACAAACAGAATAATAAAAAATGCACCAATACCAAGGGGACTGGGAAGCCAAAAAACAGCTTCAATGTGATTTAGTTCGCCGGTTTTGAGTTTCCACAGCAGTTGATTGCCATTCTTTTCTGGCTCAATTGCAGTCTCAGTTTGTGGAAGATTTTTTGCTCCCCAAGGAGTCTTGAGAGCAAATTCCAAATCGAGAATTGAACCAGCGTTAGCTAGGACATTTCCTTTGTTAGAAATTAGAGACAGCGATCGCAAATCCAAATCATAAATCAAACGATTTTTTACTAACAGTAAAAAATTGTTCTGCTCCAAAATTACGTTTGATTCAATTTTTGGTAATTCTGAGCCAGATTCACTTTGCACAGGCTCAGAGGGTTGATTAAGACGCGAGTTAAAAAATTGGTTGAACTTTTCTTGCAATTCCCCGCCACTGCTAAAAGGAATTGTTACAATAACTTCTTCTTGAGAAACTCGCTGCGCTTTACCATCAAGCTTCCGGGCACGTCGCTCTACGCTATTTAACCATTCGTATACATAATTGCCACTAAAACTCGTTAGCTGCTCTCCTAATTTTATATGTTGTACTAATTCACCACTATTTGAGTTATTAAAGTTAACTCCCACATCATACTTAACACAACCAGAAAGTAGTAGGGATGTTAAGACTACTAGCCACAAAATAGGATTTGGGATTTGAAAAAATCGGTTGATTCGATTTCGACTAATTTGTGGCGAAAGAAATTTCATCTTTGCCAATACAAACCTTAATGGTCTAATCAACGACAAGAAAATTTTTCCTAAAATTGAAGAACGCATAAACTATAAATCTCCCCAAAAGTCAAACTTTTTAACCAATCTTGACTTTTACCTCAACGGAAGGCAATCTGGTGTTAAAGGTTTCTTCCCAGTTCCTACAATTTTGGGAAATTTGCGACAGATTGGCTCCTGTTGAGAAACTGCTCAAAAGCTTTCCTAATTTTATGCCGAGTGTTGATTAAGCTTATCAGGAACATTCAAAAATCATCAGAGTGTCTATAGCTTTGTTAAATTCGTATAGCACTCCTATATGGTTGCGTTAAAAAACTCGTCCTCAACTCAATTGTGAGTGCTGTAGCTTCATAGAACTTATGCAAAAACTCTCTAAAACTCTTATTTCTACGTGCCCTGCAAGATATTGCTACAGACTTTTCGCTGCGTACTCTATGGTTTGATTTTCCGTTACCTGTGCGTCAGTATTAATAAACATATACGAATGTAGATGAGCAATTAAGTGCGCTTAATACTATACCTTGCATTGCTAGTTAAGCTATCTGATTTTTTGCTTAATAAGTTTTGATGTGTTGATAGCCAGTTTTATTATCTCAAAACATGGCTCATTTCTCAAGCCAAGAGCCAATGGAGATATTGATTGAGCCTTGATTGCCGAACATGGAGTCAACTCACAAATTAAAACCGAGTCCTATGTCCCCACTATAATGATTATTCGGTATTGTAATCAATGATTACAGAGTTACATTTTACCTCAACCGTAAAAATATCAGCAATTAGATACTTTGTATAAAAATTCAATAAAGTTATCAATAAATTTTCTGCTAAAGTTTATTCCATGACTACCAATCTGCAAAAATATTATGGTAGAGTCATCAATGATTAGTCTTTGAGGACTAAAGAAAATCTTTTAAGCGAATATATTAACGGTCATTACATATATTTTGCTATGTTATTTGTGGGCAAACAAATTTTATTAATAACTATAAATAAAAGCCAGATGCTATCAGTAACCTAAACATATAAATATAAATAGCTAGTCTAGCTAACTACCAATATCCAGGAAGTCCACACTTGCATAATAGGTTATTTCATAGGTAATTTTTATAATGCAATCACCTAAAGATTCATCAAATTTACGACAAAAAGCTGTTAAAGGAGTATTTTGGTCTGCTCTAGACAGTTGGGGGCGTCAAATCATTTCTCTTGGCGTTTTCTTAATACTGGCACGCTTGCTAGGCCCGGAAACTTTTGGTTTAGTTGCTCTTTCCACTATATTTTTAAATTTTTTACAAGTCTTTCTTGACCAAGGTCTTTCCCAAGCGATCGTCCAACGTCAAGATCTAGAAAAAGAACATTTAGACACTGCCTTTTGGACTAATTTAGGAGTCAGCGGGCTGGCAGCTATATTCAGTATTGCTGGTGCTGGATTGATTGCTGATTTATTCAAAGAACCACAGATTACACCAATCATCCGCTGTTTATCTTTAGGCTTTATCATCAGTGCTTTTAGTAGCGTTCAAGAAGCAACTTTTCAACGGAAATTAGCTTTCAAATCTCTTGCAATACGCTCATTAATAGCGGTAGTTATTGGGGGTATAGTAGGCTTAACTATGGCGTTTAGGGGATTTGGAGTTTGGAGCCTTGTCGGTCAACAATTAACCAACAGTTTTGTACAAGTTTTAGTACTTTGGTCTGTCAGCGATTGGCGTCCAGGATTCAGATTTTCTCCAAAACACTTCAAAGAACTATTTAGCTTTGGAGTGAATGTAATGGGGATGAATTTATTTAATTTCTTAAACCGCCGCTCAGACGATTTCTTAATTGGTTATTTTCTAGGTTCTATTGCATTAGGATATTATAGCGTTGCTTATCGTTTGCTCCTAATCCTCACACAATTACTGACTACCATTATTGTCAAAGTATCCCTTCCTACCTTTTCAAGATTACAACAAGAACCTGAAAGATTACGCAACGCGCTTTACAAAGCGATACAAATAACAAGCTTGATTACTTTTCCGGGTTTCTTAGCCACAGTAATATTAGCACCTGAAATAGTAACGGTGATATTTGGAAAAGAGTGGTCGCCAAGTATTCCAGTTATGCAAGTTTTGAATCTTATTGGTATTCTTTATGCTTATTTTTATTTCAACGGTTCTGTGATGATGGCTGTTGGAAAACCTTCTTGGAAGTTGGCTTTAGATTTCATACAAGCTGTCAGCAATGTTATTGCCTTTGCTATAGCAGTTCAGTGGGGAATTGTTGCTGTCGCAGCAGCTTATGTGATCAGAGGTTATTTAATGGCACCGCTCAATATTTGGGTAGTTTGGAAGTTAATTCATGTTGATGTATGGACTTATTTACGTCAAGGTGCTGTTCCTTTAGCAGGAACAATAATTATGCTGATGAGTATCTTTAGTGTTAAATACTTTTTGAGTAGCTTAATTAGTTCTACTGCAATATTAGCTATTTCCATAGCTGTAGGCATAATAGTATACGTCTTATCGATTTTATTGATTGCACCAAAACTCTTTTGGCAAGTAGTAAACATCTCCCGTTAAGTTAGGAGGTAAAGGGTTATATGACTAAAAATAAATAACTTGCCTGGTAATGCTGAATTTGTTTAATGCTTAGGTCAAACATTTTCATTAATGATGAGTTTGGAAAATTAGACGAATCAATCATTTATGAAAATTACAACATTTATTATCAAATTTTGTGATATTAAGTTTCTCACCTGCTAGATTAAAAATTGTATAAAATACAACCAAAAACCTTTTGTATTTGAAAATGGTAATCATGATTTTGGTAAGTACTAAATAAAATAGTAGTTGTAATATATCAATTACAAAGCTTTATCTTTACTAAAAAAACAATCAAAGGATAAAAATCATCATGAATGCAATTATTACGGGAATTACTGGGTTACGTAATAGAGGTGTTGAAGCATTAGTCATCCCTACTATTGAACAGTTACTGGAACGTCAGCCTAGTTTAGGTATAGATGTCTTGACTGATTCACCTGATTATGACGAAATCCGGCTAGAGGTTTTTGGTTCAAAGGCGATTAAAGATTATCTGAGAAATGCTAATAGAACAAAGCTGCACAAGTTACGTAACATTCTTTCTCAATTTTATAAGCCTTTGTCAACTGATTACCAATCCAATGTACAAAAAATCTGCGAATCATCAATTGCCATCGCTTCTGGAGGAGATGTATTCAGTTCTGACTATGGAAGATTGGATCGGCATCTATTACCATTAAATATAGCTTTGGATGCTGGTGTACCCGTTGTCTTTCTGGCTCAATCAATTGGCCCATTCAAAACTCAAAAGGAAGTGGATGCTTGGTTGAACGTTGCTCGTCGTTCTAAATTAGTTACAGTTCGCGAACAATTTTCCTATAAATATGTAACTAAAGATTTAGGTTTAGATCCTTCACTAGTAAAACACACTGCCGATCCGGCTTTTTTGTTGAAACCACCGTCTCCAGACATCGTAGCTAAAATTCTGAGAAACTATCGTATTGACCAAGATAGACCTAAAATTGCGATCGCACCTAGTCAAGCTATTTGCCGTTATGCTGCTCAAGATTACGAAAACCATATTAATGTTTGGTGTCAGGTAATCAAGCTAATGGTTAACGAATTTCAGGCGCAGGTATTGATTATTCCTCATGTTCAAGAAATCAACGCTAATAACGATGATCGCATCTTTGCCACACAATTGTTAAAAGCCCTTGATTATAATTTAGATGTTCGACTTGCAAGTGCAGATCATACTGCGTCAGAGTTTAAAGGCCTAATAGGAGCTTGTGACATGATTGTAGCCGAAAGAATGCATCCAGCGATCGCTGGGCTTTCTAGTGGTATCTGTACTCTGCCAGTTGGTTATTCAGTGAAAGCAGAAGGAATTATGACAGATCTTTTCGGTTCCGAAGCACTCCATGATAATGGACTACTAATTTCAATCCAACAATTTCTCAATGCCGATGTAGCTTGTGAAGCCATAGTTAACTGTTGGAATAAACGTCACGAAGTAGCGGAACGACTAAATCAAGTACTACCAAAAGCTAAGCAGGCAGCTGCCGCTAACTTTGATATGATTTTGGACATTTTAAAATAGAAGTCACAACCTGTGCCATTTAGTAATCAATAGCGAGAAGTCTAGGAATAAAGAGCAGAGGCTAAACCCAGGGGAAAATTGGAGTTTAAAATCAGCCATTCTTGCTTCTTGCTACTTTGCAATCTCTTTCAAAGTGAACTTTTTTTCTTGTGTTGATTCAAAAAAGAATTTTATTTCTCTAACTAAAAAAGTTATAATTATTACCAATGAAACAAATATAATTTTTGCTTCACGAGTTATGGTATTTATATAAGCTTTGAGATTGAATTAAAATGATACCAACATCTCTTAAAACGCCTTCAAAAAAAAAGCATATAAAATCTATTTTTTTACCTAAAGTAATTGATGACAATCCTTATATAAAACAACTGAAAATTCATCTAGAAAAAGTAGATATTGAATTAATATTTCCTCAAATATCTTCATCAAGAACCTTATTTTTACCTACAGTATTTTTTCCAAAAAAAACAGATGTAGTACATTTACATTGGCTACATCCATTCTTTGTACGTTCAAACAATCAGTTGGTTAATATAATTAAATTTATCATAATTGTATCGGAATTAATTATTATTAAACTGATAGGTATTAAAATTATTTGGACTGTACATAATATCAAGAATCATGAAAATAAAAACTTAGTTTTAGATCGGATTTATAGCCTTGTTGTAGCTAGATTATCTAACGCCATGATTGCTCATTGTCAAGTAGCAAAAGAAGAGATAATCAAAAATTTCTCAGTTAAAAATGCAGACAAAATATTTGTAGTTCCACATGGAAACTACATTGAATCTTACGAAAATAAAATTGAAAAACTAACTGCACGAAAAATTTTAGGTTTAAAAGATTCTAGCCTTGTTTTTCTCTTCCTTGGTACAATTCGTTCCTACAAAGGAGTGTTTGAACTTATAGATACATTTAGTCATCTTTATAGTGATAAAAGTGATAATATTCAACTACTGATTGCAGGTAAAGTTTATGATGATACTCAAGAAATAACAGATACGCTTCAAGAAAAGATTTCTAAAGATCCAAGAATCAAATTCTTCCCAGGCTTTGTACCAGATGATGAAGTTCAAGTCTACATGAATGCTTGTGATCTAGTTATCTTTCCTTATCGAGATATTTTGACATCAGGTGCGGTAATTTTAGCAATGTCTTTTGGTAGAGCCTGCATTGCACCACGCAAAGGTTGTATTGGAGAAGTGCTTGACGAGCAAGGAGGATTTTTATACCAAATAGACGATAAAAAAGGCTTAATGACAGCCATGACTTCTGCTATAGAAAAGCAGCATGAGCTATTGTCTATGGGGCAGCACAACTTCAAGTTAGCTCAACAATATAATTGGAGCTCCATTGCAAAAATGACAGCTGATGTATATCGTCATTGCCTATAAAACTTTAGTGGCACCCGATACAGGAAAATTCAAAATTAGAATCAGATCTGAGTTGAGGTTTTAGGTGTAGGTTAATGTATTTGTATTTGCTTGAAATCTGCTGTAAAGAAAAAAACAATGCCCTCAATTTTGGTGGCATCAACTCCACAAATCTGACTCTAGTTAGCAGATTAAGAAAAACTTTAAAATCACAATCTGGAGTGGTGGTGAGTCGAGTATTAAACAGACCCTCCGGAAACACCCAACCAAACCAAATACAAAATAGTTAAACCTATTGCAATTAACGCTACCCAGATAAAGCGATTATCTTTGGTATTAACTTGACTAAGGTCAACGAATTCTCGCTCAGTAAGTTTAGGCTTTTGCTGTTGAGGAGATTTAGTAGACTTAGCAGCTACAGTAATTTTGAGTTCGTTATCAGGTAGTGCGCCCAAATCGGGGATTTGAGTCATCCATTCGGTTGGTCTTTTGAGCTTTGGTGCTTTTAAGATATAAAGCATTCGTCGCGCTTGTTTGCTAGTTTCAAAATGTGGGTGGCGTTTGAGTCTTTCGCACAGAGCGATCGCATCATCTGTGCGGCCAGCTGCTTCATAAGCAGTCACCAGAGTAATTTCGACTTCACCCCCAAGACGAGAATTACGGGCTAATAGGGCGCTGGCTTTTTCTAAATTTTCTACAGCTTCGCGATATTGCCCATTTTCAAAGGCAATTTTTCCAGTCTGGTAGCGGGTTTTAGCAATTTCTATACTATCTGCACTCACGTTCTGCTCACAAATTACCACTATTTTAATTTTGCCAATGTCAGCAATCTTTTTAAAATCTTTTCACAGGCTGACAACTTGAAAGTAAATAAACTTCTAAAATTTTAACTAAGTAGCTATGGCTATTTTCTCGTAAAAAAGTCCGGTATCAAATACAAGTTATCAAACA
Organism: Nostoc sp. DedQUE12a; assembly: GCA_034530795.1. Lineage (GTDB taxonomy): Bacteria > Cyanobacteriota > Cyanobacteriia > Cyanobacteriales > Nostocaceae > Nostoc. The sequence goes on along the minus strand of JAVRCH010000164.1, from coordinate 50,228 downwards.
TATGGTTAAAATCAAGCATTCACAATTGTGCTGGCTAGGAGCAGGCATATCTCTGGCAGTGATGAGTGCTGCCATCGCTCCAGCATCTGCCGAGATAATTATAATTGACAGTGGCTCTGGAATTAGGCGCTCGCCTGCTGTTGGTTCTTTCATTTATGGTAGTCCGATTCCCACACCAATGCCTGTAGACCCAGCAACAGGATTAACACCACAACGCATTGATTACTACAACAATTATTCTTATCCTGTCATCAGGCAGAGGGTGAGAAATTCCACCTTGATTAATCCAACTTTGGTGAATCCTACAATTCGCAACTCAACAATAGTCAATCCGGTGATTATCAATAACTCATGGCGTCGTACACCATTTAGCGGTGGGCGATCGCGGGTTATTATTACTTATCCTCGGTAGAGTGGGGAGACAGGGGAGACAAGGGAGAATAATTTCTAACTCTTGTCTCTACTTCTAACTCTCTGGTCAACAGTCTACAATCCTATGAGGTAAACTGGGAACCGAGAATCATTGTACCGATCCCAACGTCAGTAAATATTTCTAATAGTAGGGCGTGGGGAATGCGACCATCGATGATGTGTGCAGCACGTACTCCTTGAGCGAGCGATCGCACGCAACAATTGACTTTAGGAATCATCCCACCGCTAACTATACCAGCAGTAATCAGTTCACGAGCTTCGCGAATATCCACTTTAGGAATTAAGGTAGACGGGTTTTTGTAATCTTTTAAAATTCCACTGGTGTCAGTGAGTAAAATTAACTTTTCTGCTCCTAGTGCAGCAGCAATTTCTCCAGCTACAGTATCGGCGTTAATGTTATAAGCTTGCCCTGTTTCGTCTGCGGCAACGCTGGATACCACAGGAATATAGCCATTGCTAGCCAGGGTGTCCAAGATCTTGATATTCACATTGCTGACTTCCCCCACAAAACCGATGTCTTCTTGACCTTGGGGACGGGCTGTAAATAGATTACCGTCTTTACCGCAAAGTCCTACAGCCAATCCACCAGCTTGGTTAATTAACGCCACAATTTCTTTGTTAACTCGACCAACTAAAACCATTTCCACCACATCCATTGTGGGGGCATCAGTGACTCGCAGACCATTCTTAAATTGTGGTTCGATGCCCAGCTTATCTAACCAACTGTTAATTTCTGGGCCACCACCGTGTACTACAATTGGACGCAAGCCCACGCAGGATAAAAATACAATATCGCGGATAACTTTGTCTTTGAGTGTGCTGTCTTTCATCGCTGCGCCACCATATTTGACAACAACAGTGCGACCAGCAAATTGTTGAATATAAGGTAGTGCTTCGCTTAGTACACGCACACGAGTGGCTTCAGCTTGCCTGATGTATTCAGAATCGTTGACCGTCATGAGGAGCCGCCATTGAAAATTAAAACCTATTTCTGTCAGTGTAGAAGACTTTGGAACCTGTAACAATAAGATATTGGGGATTGGGAATCGGGCATGGGGGATGGGGCAATACGGTTCGGATAAGCATTTTTCATCTCTGATGTGGGCTGGGAAAAGGGTAAGGGGAAAACGGAAAAAGTTTGAAATTACCCTTTTCCCTTTCCCCTTTAACCGAACCGTATTCGGGGATGGGGCATAGGCCGATCGCTAAAGGTTTGTAGCAAAACAAAAACCGTGATGGAATGCTTTAACAGAACCACAAAAAGCTTCTTTTGCCCAAATTTGTCCTGACTTTGTAATTGAACTATGTTCTTTTAGCGATCGCTCTGTTTTTAATTATGAGAAACTTGTGTTTTCAAAACGCTCGGAATTGCCTCAAGTACCCGCGTGGCAATTTCTTCAGGTGTATCTCCTGCTTGCATAGTGATTTTGAGATCGGCTTGGGAATACAATCCTTGGCGTTGTTCGAGGAGCGATCGCAACTTTTGTTGAGGATTGGCATCTTGCAGCAGCGGTCTTGTGGTATCCTCAGCTAAACGGCTGTAAATTAGTTCCACTGGCGCATCTAACCACACTATCAAACCGTGGTGTAAGTAACCCCAGTTTTCTCGGCGCAAGACAATACCGCCACCAGTTGCGATGGTTAACTTTGTAAAAGCACAAACCTGTGACAGGACATCGCTTTCCAATTGGCGAAATACTGCTTCTCCTTCTTCGCCAAATATCTGATTGATGGATTTACCTGCTGCTTGAGCAATAACATCATCGGTATCCACAAACCCATAACCCAGCTGCTTTGCTAGTAAGCGCCCCACCGTCGTCTTACCAACGCCCATCATACCAATTAAGTACAGGTTGACTCCTTGTAATAAACTGCTCACCAGTCGCTTTGCTCCAATTGTCAGTTATTTTAGCTGCTTCGTCAGACTCAAATAAAGCCTGACAAGAGTTTAATTTTAGTACTGAATTGAGATTTTAGAGAATTAGAGTAACAAGCGATCGCAGGCAATACCATAGTAGATATAGCCAAAGCACTACAAACATTTAATCCTGTAGCAGCTGACGAATTTATCAGGTTGTATTTGGATAAGTATATTTTAGATCCAGACAAAAAAAGTAATTTGGAATAGGCGATCGCCATTTCACAACAGAAAAGCAATCGTACTGTAGGCAATCGTTAATAAGCTGAACATTAGGATATAATTTTTTAATATATGAGTGTTTCTTGGATAACAAGCACAAATGTCTAAGATACCAGTAATCTCAGAACACATTGAAATTACTCTAGGCGTGTGTGGAGGTAAACCGCGCATTGCTGGACACCGGATTAGAGTACAAGATATTGTTATTTGGCACGAACAGATGGGGCTTTCCCCTGACGAAATCGTTTATCATTATCCGAGTATCACTTTAGCTGATGTCTATGCTGCTCTAGCTTATTACCACGATCATAGAGATGAGATTAGGGAAGAAATTGCAGAAGCAGAAGCTTTTGTTAAAGAAGTACAAGCCCAAACTCCTTCAATTCTGCAACAGAAACTAAAGAATCGAAATGACGCAAAAAATTCGATTCCACCTAGATGAGAATGTCAGTAATGCCATAGCAGAAGGCTTACGTCGCCGCGGTATTGATGTTACGACTACATCAGAAGCAGGACTCATAGGTGCATCAGATGGAGAACAGCTTTATTTTGCAAACTCTCAAAATCGGGTAATTTTCACACATGATGATGATTTTGTAGTACTTCATCAAAATGGCATGATGATGATGCACGCAGGAATTACTTACTGCGCTCAGAACCGCCACTCAATTGGGGAAATATTGAGGAGGCTGACTTTAATCTGGGAAGTTCTTGAGCCAGAAGAAATGAAATTTCAACTTGAATTTCTCTGAAAGCTTTGATAGTTTTGCTCAAATGTCAGGGTGCGGCACTGCTCAGATCGCGACAACAGATATGGGTAAGGGTTTGAGAAATTAGACTTTTTTAAGGTTAACAAGAATTGAGCTTTAACCAAACGTGAATGCCAACTCAGCACGCGTTAATCAAAATATATTCTTTAGTTATGGGACTTCACTAAACCTCCTGTGTAGTCATACAATAATATTCCCTAAGATAGATGTGGCTTTCAAATCATCTATATTTGGTCTTTTATCTCAAAGTTTAAGTCTTAGCTTCTATAAATTAATCTTCTATTTGCATGAAACGAACTGCTATTATTACTGTTATTCATGTATTGAAAATAACAAACATCATAAATTAACAATTATTCAGTATAGATAAATAATTAATAATCTCACAAATTGAGTAACTTTCCTGAGGTGGCTTAACAAATTTTGTTGAGCTATATTTACGTTTAACGGAAATTTAAAATAACTTCTTTGAAACTTTATCGAAACAATTTCTGTCTACTCAAATAACACGCGTTTTCCCCTGGAGGGGTGAATTTAAGTATACAATATACTGTGTTTTAATCAACACAAAGTAGTGTTTTTAATAATTCAATTAGGACAAGCAATGAACAATTAATTATTCATAGTAAAGGTGTAAATAATGACTTATTACCCGTAATTAGCCGAAAAATATTTGCAAATTTAGAAGTTTTCGACATAAAAACTACTGCATATTCCACTTGAATAAGCCTGAATTAATAAATAGTAAGATGAATGAGGCGTCAACTATGGCTCGAATTCGTGACGTTGTACAAAAAGCTTTAGCCACTGGCTATTTGACAGTCGAAGCTGAAGATCAACTCCGACAACTGTTGACTACCCGTTATGACTTGGAAGATTTTAATGCTTTCATGGCTTTGCAAGAAGCTGCCATGACTGGTAAAGTCAAGCAAGAGTCCAGAGAGCGGTGTGGTATTAAGTAAAGATTTAGCTTAATACTTCTCACCGACGGGGGCGTTCATTGTCATCTTCAGAATCATCTTCAAAAAATCCCCAATCATCATCATCATCTGCTTGGTTCGTAGTTGGGGGCTGATAAGGGGGAATAATTACTCGATAATCGGCATCGTAAATTGATTCAGTTTTTCCCGCAGCCGTATTTTTCGGTTCGCGATAGCTGTAGGAGTAAACTGAACCAGACTCAGAACTGCTTTTAGGTTGTGATTGACGTTCGTAAATTTTAGAGTCTCTAGGCTGTTGAGTTTGAGGATTGCGAGTAGACGCTTCTTCGGACTTTTCATCAAAGTCCCAATCATCTCCACTACTATTTGTCTCCCAATCGTCAAACACATCGTTGGTAGGTTCTTCTTTTTTACTAGCTGGAGGAGGACTGGGACGACCAGATGTAGGTTCTTCTCTACGATTTGCCTTTGCACGAGGTGAAGCTGCTGTTGGTCTATCAGGAGTTTGGCGTTGTCCTGGGGCAAAGTAATTGGATAATTTAAACAACGTTGCAATAAATATAGATGTAAAAGCACCAGTGACTGTGCTGAACAAAACCCACATCGCTAGTGGTAATGGTTGAGTCCGCAGACCTAAAAATACCAGCGATAGGGGAGGTGACCAATTTTGAACTAACAACAGTGTTAGTCCTCCCAGTATCGCCACCAATAGAATTAACCGAATTACAGCCATAAGAAAGGCAAAAGGTAAAAGGCAAAAGGCAAAAATAAAAAGTAACTCTATCTTTCTTTTACAACAAATAAAGCAGAAAGCCCAGCAGGAGCTAGGTGGCTGAGGAAGGGCTAAGCTAAAAAATAGACTTCTTGCAGAAGTCGGGGAAAGGGGAAAGGGGAAAAGGTTTGGTATTTTCCTTTCCCCTTTAACCTTTTCCCTTTTCCCACAAGAGTGCAAAAGTGTTTTTTGCAAGAGGTCTAATGCTTAAGCCGACGGTATTGGCTTATAATCACTCAGTATTCAGCACTGACTCAACGCCCCGCTATCGCTAACAGGAATCAGGATGCCCTCTGGTCGGACGCACGATCGCATTACTCTATATTCTCTGCCATTCGTGGTGGGTGTAACTTTTTGGCAAACTCGCAGTAGCAATGCAACTTTGTTGGTTGCGGGTGGATTTCTGTTCGGCGGATTGATGTTTGGCCCGGATTTAGATATTTATTCTGTGCAGTACCAACGCTGGGGTTTCTTGCGTTGGATATGGTTACCTTATCAAAAAAGTCTCCGTCATCGCTCTTTTTTATCCCACGGGCCGATTATTGGTACAACGCTACGGGTGCTTTATCTGGGATGTTTGCTAGCTGTTTTGGCAATTTTTGTTTTGGCAATTGCCCAAAAGCTGTGGAATTTTAGTTTTACCTGGCAAGAGTTGGGGAAAACTGTCGGACGATCGCTCTTGGATTACGATACTGAATATATCTCCCTTTTCTTGGGTTTAGAACTCGGTGCCATGAGTCATTCTCTCAGCGATTGGAGCGGTTCGGCATACAAGCGGTTTCAAAAACAGGGGATTCGTGGATTACTTCCCAGTGGCAAGCTTAAAAAGCGTCAAGTTACAAGTCGCACTAAGCGTCAGTCTAAACCTAGAAATACTAAAAGCCGATCTTAATCGGTTTTACAATCTAATTGCAGGGATGAAAACTTAAACTGCATATTTAATTATTTATGTCAACAATAAGTCTGATAATTTAACTTATGGAATCAAATCAAAAGCATAGTGATACTTTAGCCGCGTTACAGGAGTTAATAGAGGTAGTAGCAAAATTGCGATCGCCTGATGGTGGTTGTCCTTGGGATTTGGCGCAAACTCCCGAAACGCTGACACCTTATGTAATCGAAGAAGCTTATGAAGTGGTGGACGCGATTAAAAATGGGGATAAGGAAGCGATCGCCGAAGAGTTGGGCGATTTATTATTACAAGTAGTATTGCAAGCCCAAATCGCCAGGGAATCTGAACAATTTTCCCTCAAAGAAATCGCTCAAAGGATTTCCCAAAAATTAATTCGCCGCCATCCCCATGTGTTTGGTGATGTGTCAGTGCAAAGTGTTGATGAGGTGCGGCAAAATTGGGAACAAATCAAAGCTGCGGAAAAAGGCGAATCCTCTCCAGAAACTCAAAAACTCAGTGCGAAACTCAGTCGTTATGGGCGTACCCTTCCCCCATTAACTGCGGCAATGAAGATTTCCCAAAAAGCTGCGGCTGTGGGGTTTGAATGGGAAAACATTGATGGAGTCTGGGATAAATTTCATGAAGAATTAGCGGAATTTCAACAAGCTTTAGCAGAGGAAACACCAGCACGACAACAAGCAGAATTAGGTGATTTACTATTTGCAGTGATTCAACTTGCGCGTTGGCATAACCTTGACCCCAGCGCCGCTTTGCAAGGCACAAATCAGCGATTTGTCCAGCGATTAGAAAAAATGGAGGCAGTTGTTGACCGTCCCCTGAGCGATTACAGTTTGGATGAGTTAGAGAAATTGTGGCAACAGGCAAAAGTTCGACTTGCTCAAGAAGGAGGTAGGGAATAGGGTATTGGGCATGGGGCATTGGGCATGGGGCAATACGTTTCAGATAAGACTAAAACCTTTATCCTCCAAACAATGTAGAGACGTTGCATTGCAACGTCTCTACAGATCTATGGTTTTACTTCGAGGCTTAAAGGTCTAACATTAAGGCTTAAAGGTCTAACATTAAGGCTTAAAGGTCTAACATTAAGGCTTAAAGGTCTAACATTAAGGCTTAAAGGTCTAACATTAAGGCTTAAAGGTCTAACATTAAGGCTTAAAGGTTTAACATCAAGGCTTAAAGGTTTAACATCAAGGCTTAAAGGTTTAACATTAAGGCTTAAAGGTTTAACATTAAGGCTTAAAGCCTAAAACTTCAGCCTCAATGCCTCAACTGTCGCCTTCAAACTCCTACTGCCTATTCTCCATGCCCCATGCCCCATTCCCACTTCAAGACTCTTTGGCATCAAACCACTTATCATACAAAGATTGATAAGTCCCATTTTCTTTGAGATTCAGCAAAGCTCTATTAATTGGTTTGCGGTGGGGACTGTCATTGGGTAAAACGATACCGTAACTTTCTTCACGCAAAATACTGCCAACAACCTGTACCTTGCCTTTGCCTTGATTGGCAGCATAAAACAGAAGTACAGGTGCATCAAAGACCACAGCATCAGCTTTTTTGGTCATTAGAGCATTGTAAGCTTGCTCAATTTTAGGAACTTGCAGAACTGAAATATGATGTTCTCGCAGGTATGTGGCGGCTGTGCTACCCGCAGTTGTGGCCACTATCTTACCAGGTAAATCGTCGATACTCTTGATATCGCCTTGAAGTTGCTGCACTGTTAATGAGGTGGTGGCGCTGGCTGTAAAGTAAGCAGCGAAAAGCACTCCAATGAACATCCAAATAATACCTACTAAGCGTCCTACTACCCCCTTAGGCATCTCATCAGCTTGGGTTGCTAATGTGGCAGCTGCCCACCAACAGGCTTTAAAAATGCCAGGAAAGTATGCTTGGGGAAGCATTCCTTCTTTATGATTACGCTCAGATAACCAAATGATGTGGGCTGCTACGACAATTAGCACTAGGGCAATACCTATTACTTGCAAGAGGCTAGTGGAAAAAAACAGTTGGAAAATATCGGGAAAGCCACTGGTGTTGCTCTCTGGGTTTCTGACCAGAATTTGCAGCCCCCCAGCAAAAATTGGTAATGAAAAGTCAAAATACTGCTGGCGTTCGGCTGTAATGGAAATAGCTGCAATTCCTAGTTTAGCTTTGTTTTCCTGAATGGCAGCAAGCAGTTCCGATACAGTGGGATATTGAATAAATTTAGACTCTACACCCATTTGGTTAGCGATGCTGCGCCAAAGGTCGATGCTAAATCCTGATAGCCGATCTTTGTCTTCTTTGTCTTCTATGACAAAGGGTGGTATGGCTCGTGTAGCTACTACTAAAGTTTGTTGAGATTGTGGTTGTTGGGTGAATCCTGGGGATGCGATTAACAACAATGCCAGAATTGTACCTACTAATCCTATGCAGGTATACAGTACTAAGGAACGTCTGGTTTGGTTTTTGCCGCCATGACCGTGAAAATAGGCAATTCGGCTTTTCCTCCCAGCCATCAGTTGGCGAAATTTAGTGGCGATCGCATTTATCATTAGAGTTATCTTTGGGTTGTGTGCTATGTCGTATTTATCATGCCCACCCCATACTAAAAATTGCGTTATGGCAATTGGTAATTCGTAATTCGTAATTCGTAATTCGTAATTCGTAATTCGTAATTAAGAAAGCTAGATATGGTCTTTTTTTGACTGTTAACTGTGAACAGTCAACAGTCAACAGTCAAAGCTAAAGCTAGACTCCAGCCAAACTAGAGTTTAATGGTAACTGTCTTGACTTCGGTGTATTGCTGCAAGCCATACTCGCCTAGCTCTCGACCAATACCGGATTGCTTGAATCCACCGAATGGGGCAGCAGCATCGAATACGTCGTAGCAGTTTACCCAGACTGTGCCAGCCCGAACATTGTTAGCGATCGCGTGTGCTTTGGTGATATCCTGAGTCCACACAGCGGCGGCGAGTCCGTAGATTGTGGTATTTGCCCGTTGAATTACTTCGTCGATATCTTTAAATTTGATGATGCTCATTACTGGCCCAAAGATTTCCTCTTGGGCAATCTTCATTTCATCGCGGACATCGGCAAAGACTGTGGGGGCGATAAAGAAACCCTTGTCACCAACTTGATTGCCACCGCATAGCATTTGGGCACCTTCGCGCATCCCAGATTCGATATAGCTCATGACTTTATCGAATTGTTCTTTGTCTACCTGCGGCCCTTGTTCTGTCTTGGCATCAAAGGGATCGCCAACAATGCGTTTTCTTGCTCTTTCTACACTTTTAGCAACAAATTCGTCGTAGCATTTTTCTTCCACGAACACCCGCGAACCAGCACAGCAGCATTGTCCTTGATTAAAGAATAAGGCTTCGTGAGAAAGAGCGATCGCCCTGTCCATGTCAGCATCAGCAAACACGATGTTGGGACTCTTGCCACCAAGTTCCAAGGTAACGCGCTTGAGGTTGCTTTTAGCAGCAGCTTCCATAATTAAATGTCCGACTTCAGTGGAACCAGTAAATGCCACTTTGTCAACATCCATGTGACGGGAAATTGCTGCTCCGGCGGTTGGCCCGTATCCTGATAAAATGTTGACCACACCAGGCGGAAAACCAGCCTCAACAATCAACTCACCCACCCGCAAGGCTGATAAAGGTGTTTGTTCTGCGGTTTTCATTACTACAGTATTACCAGTTGCCAAAGCGGGTGCTAGTTTCCAAGCCTGCATTAGCAATGGGAAATTCCACGGGATAATTTGACCAACCACACCCACGGGTTCGTGGCGAGTGTAGCAAAAGTAAGGCCCGTTAATTGGAATAGTTTTACCTTGAACTTTGTCAGCCCAGCCTGCATAGTAGCGGTAACAAGCAATGACTAACCCCAAGTCACCCAAAGAATCTTGTAGCGGCTTGCCATTGTCGAGAGTTTCTAACCGCGCCAACTCATCAATATTTTGTTCAATTAAGTCAGCTAGCTTGTAAAGTAACTCGCCGCGACGGGTGGCAGAAATCTTTGGCCATTCTCCAGAAGTGAAGGCGGTACGGGCTGCTTGTACTGCTTTATCGACATCTGGGGCGTCTGCTTCTGAGACTTCGCAGATGACTTCACCTGTAGCTGGATTGATTGTTGCAAATCGGCGATCGCTGATACTATTTACCCATTCATTGTTAATCAGCAGTTGGGTGGGGCCAACTTTGACCTGTTGTCCTGGTACTGTTGCTGTAACCATCAGGCCTCCTTAAGCTTTAGAAAAATTTGCTTAAATCTATTTCTTATGTTTGTTGCTATACAGCTATTCTCTAAGTTATTTTATAAAATCTTTAGTTTTGCTTTACAATATTATTTACATTTAAATGTTATACACGTATCTGAAAATTAAAATTTCAGATGGCGAATAATAGAAAAAAATTCTTTGAATAAAGATTTTTCTATCGGTTTCCTGTGTTCTATCAATGGCTAGTTTCAGTTGTTTATTTTTCAGCAATGACAAACTTAAGTTAATTGAGAATTTATTGGGGGAATACGCTAGATGTCCGACCCTATTTCATTGGATGCCAACTCCTTGAGCCTGTTGCCTACTGAACCTATTGCCAATTCTCATAGTGTTATTTCTCTTGGCACATCAGATCTAGCGTTGTTATCTATTTCGGCAACAAGACAAGCTGAACTATCTCTAAGTTATGGGTTTGATGTTGATCCCATTGAAGCACTGACTACCTTGACTTTTCCAGACACCTCAAATGAAACAGACCAAACAATAGCTGGAATTGATTCTTTAACTGGACTTGCAAAAGACTATGTTATTCCTTCTAATATTAATAGTTTGAGTACAGAATCTGTTTCTTCCTCCAGTACTTCCGAAATTTCTGCTACTGTTGCCAGCAGTTTTACAAATGAGCGCTGGGCAACTGCACAAGGCGAATTTTGGAATGGACAAAAATGGTTAACAGGTGACTTCAATGGCGACGGACGAGATGATTTTGCAAAAGTTTTTAATGACGCTGGCCGAGCCAATATTGATGTTTATCTCTCCAACAGTGGTAACTTTACAAATGAGCGCTGGGCAACTCAACAAGGTGGATTTTGGAATAGTCAAAAATGGCTTGTTGGTGATTTTAATGGTGATGGTCGAGATGATTTAGCAAAAGTTTTTTATGACGCTAATCAAGCAAGCATTGATGTTCATCTCTCCAGTGGTAGTAACTTCACAATTGGACGCTGGGCAACTCGACAAGGTGGATTTTCCAACGACCAAAAATGGCTAGTTGGTGATTACAATGGCGATGGGCGAGATGATTTTGCCAATGTGTTCAATGACGCTAATCAAGCTAGTATTGATGTTCATCTCTCCAACGGCAACAGCTTGACAATTGGACGCTGGGCAACTCAACAAGGTGGATTTTCCAACGACCAAAAATGGTTAGCTGGTGATTACAATGGCGATGGACGAGATGATTTAGCTAATGTTTTTAATGATGCTAATCAAGCCAGTATTGATGTTCATCTCTCCAGCGGTGGCAGCTTCACAAATCAGCGATGGGCAACTGCACAAGGTGGATTTTGGAACGAGCAAAAATGGCTATCAGGCGACTTCAATGGTGATGGGCAAGAGGACTTAGCTAATGTTTTTAATGATATTAATCAAGCCAGTATTGATGCTCATCTCTCCAACGGTAGCAACTTCACAAATCAGCGATGGGCAACTGCACAAGGTGGATTTTGGAATGAGCAAAAATGGCTAGCGGGTGATTTCAATGGCAATGGAGAAGATGATTTAGCCAATGTCTTCAATGAAGCCAACCAAGCTAGTATTGATGTTCATCTCTCCAACAATTTGCCAAATTATAGCTCTATCAATGGTTATGGTTTAGTCAACGCTTCTGCTGCCGTCGCTCAAGCTATTGGTCAACCTACCTTTTCAGGTATTCCTGATTTAGCTGGCAATAACTGGGGGGCAGATTTAATTAAAGCTCCGGAAGTTTGGACGAAAGGCTATACAGGTCAAGGAGTAGTTGTTGCGGTATTAGATTCTGGGGTTGACCATAACCATTTAGATTTAGCTTCAAACATTTGGACAAATAATGGAGAAATTGCTGACAACGGTATCGACGATGATGCCAATGGATACATTGATGATTTCTACGGCTGGAACTTTATTTATAACAATAACAATACTTTAGACGTTTATGGTCACGGTACTCATGTGGCTGGTACGATCGCAGCAGTTAACAATGATTTTGGAGTTACAGGCATTGCCTATAACGCCAAAATTATGCCTGTGAAAGTGTTGGGTGATGATAACAAAGGCACTTATTCTGCTATTAGCCAAGGAATTTATTACGCCGTCAACAATGGCGCGAGAGTAATAAACATGAGTTTAGCTGGAACCGTTCCTGACAGCGGCTTAGAAGCAGCCATTGAATACGCCGCTAGTAAAGGTGTAATTGTAGTTATGGCAGCAGCAAATTCAGGAGGTTCAACTCCTTTATACCCTGCTTACTATGCTACAAAGTGGGGTTTAGCCGTTGGAGCAGTTGACAGCAATAAGAACCTAGCCGATTTCTCTAACCGAGCCGGAATTGATTCCAATATGGCTTATGTGACTGCACCAGGGGTTAACGTTTACTCTACGCTACCAAATCAAACCTACGGCTTTTATAATGGCACTTCTATGGCCGCTCCTCACGTAGCAGGAGTAGCAGCCTTAATCCTCAGTGCCAATGCGAGTTTGACTGGTGGTCAAGTGCGGGAAATTATTACTCAAACTGCCGTTAACGTTTAGGGTATGGGGCAGGGAGTTGTTGAGGCAGGGGAAAAGGTTAAAGGGAAAAGGGAAAAGGAATAAATTTAATCTTTCCCCTTTCCCCCTTACCCCTTTCCCTTTCCCCATTCCTATGCCCATTGCCCATTGCCCATTGTTGATAGGATGAGGAAGTTGAAGGTTTTTTTGTGATATGACTACTTTTCAAGTTGGGTCTTCCCTAATTACGATCGCAGGACAAACTCGGCAAGCTGCAAGTAAGCTGGCGATTCTCTCCACTGAGGACAAAAATCAAGCGATTGAAGCCATCGCCCAGGCTTTAGAATCAGCTAAAGATGAGATTCTGGCAGCGAATATTGCTGATTGTGAAGCTGCTAGTGCGGCTGGAATTGCTAAACCGCTTTATAAGCGCTTGCAGTTAGATGAACATAAATTAAGAGATGCGATCGCTGGGGTACGAGATGTTGGTAAGCTAGCCGATCCTGTTGGGAAAGTGCAGATTCACCGCGAACTCGACACTGGTTTAATTCTCAAGCGCATTACTTGTCCTTTGGGTGTTTTAGGGATTATTTTTGAAGCGCGTCCAGAAGCAGCAATTCAAATTGTCTCTTTGGCTATCAAATCTGGCAACGGCGTTATCCTCAAAGGTGGAAAGGAAGCTGTACGCTCTTGTGAAGCGATAGTTAAGGCAATTAAACAAGGATTATCCCATACTGCTGTTAACCCTGATGCGGTACAGCTGCTGACAACCAGAGAAGAAACTCTCGAACTTTTAAAGTTAGATAAATATGTAGATTTAATTATTCCCAGAGGTTCTAATTCCTTTGTGAGATTTGTGCAGGAAAATACACGCATTCCCGTACTAGGGCACGCCGATGGAATTTGTCATTTATATATAGATAAAGCCGCTGATATTTCTCTTGCGGTTCCAATTACAGTAGATGCCAAAGCCCAATATCCTGCTGTTTGTAATGCTATCGAAACTTTGCTAGTTCACTCGTCAATTGCTCAAGAATTTTTACCCAAAGTTGCTGCGGCTTTAGCAGAACGGCACGTAGAATTAAGGGGCGATGAACGTACTTTAGAAATTTTACCAAATATCGAAACTGCAACAGAAATTGATTGGGAAACAGAATACAGCGATTTCATTTTGTCGATTAAAATTATAGACTCTATTGAAGATGCGATCGCTCATATTAACGAATATGGTTCCCGTCACACAGATGCCATTATCTCTGAAAATTCTGCCGCTGTGGAAACGTTCTTTGGACTGGTGAATTCAGCTAATATCTTCCACAATTGTTCCACCCGTTTTGCTGATGGTTTCCGCTATGGTTTCGGTGCAGAAGTTGGAATCAGTACTCAACAAATGCCTCCCCGCGGCCCTGTTGGCTTGGAAGGATTAGTGACATACAAATATCAAATGACTGGTGATGGTCATATTGTCGCTAACTACACTGGCGCCAATGCAAAACCCTTTACTCATCGGGATTTAAAATAAATCTTTTCAATTGTGTTAGCGTAGCGGCGCGTAGCTCATTATGACTGTTGAATTCTGCTCTATAGCATTTGAAGCATAGTTTAAGACATAACCCGATCGTAAAACTTCGGCATCAACACACTTTCTTTGCCTATTGCCTATTGCCTATTCCTTGCCATAACTTTAAACTAACGCTTTCAACAAAGCCTGGAGTTTAAGTTGCACTTCTGCAAATTCCTTGTCAGGATCGGAGCCAGCAACAATACCAGCACCAGCATACAACCTAGCGCGATCGCCATCTATTAATGCTGAGCGAATTCCCACAATAAATTCGCAATTCCCGTTAGCATCTATCCAACCCAGAGGTGCAGCATATAGACCCCTTTCAAAGCTTTCATAACGACGAATTTCGGCACAAGCAACATCTCGTGCTGCACCAGCAACCGCTGGTGTAGGATGCAATTGCGCGACAATTTTTAACGGGTGGATGTTAGCAGGAACTACAGCACTAATTGGTGTCCATAAATGCTGGATGTTGGATAATTGCCGTAGACGAGGTGCTAATATTTGGGGTAATAAACCTAGCTGGCATAGGCGTTGAGTTATAAAATTAAGCACCAGCGAATGTTCGTGCCTTTCTTTTTCACTATTAAGTAAGCGATTAGCCTTAGCTGCATCTTCAGCAGGAGTTTTACCTCGTGGCGCAGAACCAGCCAAAGCATCAGTGATTAACTGCTGATTATTAATACTAATTAATCGTTCGGGGCTTGCACCAATAAAGTTTTGCCCTTTGCCATTACTTGTAGAAAAAATATAACAATTAGGATGTATTTGTCTGAGATTGTTTAAAGATTTAACTAAGTCGAAATGATTGCTGGATTTGACATCTAGTATATCTGCTAGGACAATCTTGCTTAAATGGCTAGACTGGATTTTTTCTAAAACAGAAGCTACTGAATATTTAAATAGCTCGGCGTTGGCAATGGATTTTTGGTAAAATTTTCTGGGAAAATCGATATCTGGAGAATAATTTTCTAAAGATTGCAGGAATTCAATTTTCGTTCGTACAGTGTCTAATATTTTTTGAATATTTACATCAGCATTTATCGTTAAATTTGTTACTAATATACAGCGCTGGTTTTTCACAGCTACTTGCCAACATGGCAGAAAAATGGTAGCTGATGGAAATGGATAATCAACTTGGGAATTTTGATCGAAAAAGCTGAAATAACAAAAAAAATGAGGTCCAGAAAAAGGTAAGTTAGAGCTACCAAAATTAATTATATTTTTTAGACAAGATTTGATAAAATATTCGGCTTTAGTGAAACGCTCTGTGCCATCAACTTGTAACTTTTCTACAGAATCAATTGCAGCGATCGCTTCTCCTTTGCCTTTATCCTCAAAGTAAAAATTTATTTCATTTGCTTGTGTAAATCGAGCCAATACGAGTAAAGGGTCAACTAAATCGATCTCTTGGGAGATACTGACAATTTGCTTGGAATTATTTTTGATGCACTTTTTTTGCACTGCTAACAGAAATTGATATAAATCTTTGTGCTGTACAAACAAGTTGCTACGACATGGTGAAACTGTCATGGATCTATCGATAGTAAATTTTTTTTAAGTTAACTTCCTAAAGTGTAATTAATCGTGGTCGTATTTTTACAGGTAACATATTAAGTTGCCATTTCACCAGCGTAAGATTTGCCTTTTGGTGGTGTTCCTAGAGCCTAAGAAGCCAGTTGTAGTCAAGACTGCAACTTCGGCATCAGAGTCGGGAGTCCAACCCCACCCGCAAGGCGAAATTCAAAATTCAAAATTCAAACAGGTATGCAGCGTCAGCGTTTGATTGATTTGAAATGGGTGGTTTATTTATGCCGTGTTGTACTAGTATGATTGGTATATTCATTCATCATAATGTTCTCCTGAACCAGAGAATTCTGACACTAAAAATATTTTGTGAAAGTGAGATTGTGGGAATTTAATTAATCAAAACTGATGACTACCAAGCAGATTTTATATCCGAACACCAAGTTATGGATGGCAGCGATTAAACCGCCCATGTACAGCGTTGCCATCATGCCCATTTGGGTAGGAACAGCAGTAGCATTTGCCGAAACAAAAATTTTCAATTGGGCAATATTTTCTACTTTTGTAGCTGCGGCAATTTTAATTCTTGCCTGGGAAAATATCAGTAACGATGTTTTTGATTCCGAAACAGGTATCGATGAAAATAAACATCATTCTCTGGTGAATTTAACTGGTAATAAGCCATTAATATTTTGGTTAGGAAACTTGTGCTTGGGTTTGGGGTTGCTGGCGATAGTAGCGATCGCTTTTTGGCAACAAGACCTAACTGTTATCGGTATAATTTTGCTGTGCTGTGGTTTGGGCTATATGTACCAAGGGCCTCCCTTTCGCTTAGGATATCAGGGTTTAGGCGAAATTCTTTGCTTTTTTGCCTTTGGCCCCTTAGCAGTGGAGGCAGCATATTACAGCCAAACTCAAACTTGGTCAATGACGGGTTTAGCAGCCTCAGTTATTGTTGGCATTGCCACAACCTTGATTTTATTTTGCTCGCACTTTCACCAAGTTAAGGATGACATAGCCGCAGGCAAGCGATCGCCCATCGTTCGTCTCGGAACCGAAAAAGGTGCCCAAGTGCTATTTTGGTTCACTGGCAGCATTTATCCCCTGACTTTAGTGTTTGTGCTGTCGGGCATTTTTCCAGTTTGGACATTGCTAAGTTGGTTGAGTTTACCCTTTGCCATCAAATTATGCCGCCACGTCCAAGAAAATCATCATCAACCAGACAAAGTTAGTAACTGTAAATTCATCGCCGTAGCCGTACATTTTTGGAGTTGCTTACTTTTAGGCTTGGGATTTGTGTTTTAGATTGGGCATGGGGCAAAGAAAAACGATAAATAACTAATGACTAATGACTAATGACTAATGACTAATGACAAATCAAGATAGTGATTTACACATTTAAATTTCGTCCTTATCGGCGAAGATTTGTGCGAACGGTTAGTACAAGTCATGGTAAATGGGATATTCGCGATGGCATTATTCTGCGCCTTACCGACGAATCAGGTAGAGTTGGCTGGGGAGAAATCGCGCCCATTAGCTGGTTTGGTTCGGAAACCATAGAACAAGCTTTAGATTTTTGTCGCCAACTCCCAGCAGAAATTACAGACGAAAGGATTTTCTCCATTCCAGATGAGTTACCTGCTTGTCAATTTGGCTTTGAATCAGCACAGGAGATGGTCAAAAAGGACACGGAGACTGAGAGACGCGGGGAAGCGGAGAATGAAATTCATAAATTCCCCGCGTCCGAGTATCCCCGCGTCCCCGTGTCTTCCCTGTCCTACAGCGCCTTACTACCTGCTGGGGAAGCGGCTTTAAATCAATGGGAAAGTTTATGGCAACAGGGATATCGCACATTTAAATGGAAAATTGGTGTAGATGCGATCGCTAATGAACTTAAAATTTTTGAGTCATTGATACAGACTTTACCAGCTTCTAGCAAATTGCGATTAGATGCGAATGGTGGACTCAACTACGAACAAGCTAACTTGTGGCTATGGACTTGCGATAATCTCCAGGCAAATCGAGAATTAAACCCAGAAATTGAATTTATAGAACAACCATTACCCATTGAACAATTTCAGGGAATGTTGGAATTGAGTATGTTTTATGGAACAGCGATGGCTTTAGATGAATCAGTCGCCACACTAAGGCAACTCATTGCTTGTTATCAACAAGGTTGGCGAGGAATTTTTGTAATTAAACCTGGGATAATTGGATCGCCATCTCGGTTGAGAAAGTTTTGTCAAGAAAATCAAATTGATCCTGTATTTTCATCAGTTTTTGAAAGTGCGATCGGCAGACAAGCAGCACTTCAACTAGTAGCAGAATTATCCCAAAATCACAGGGCAGTTGGTTTTGGCATCGACCACTTTTTTGAACAAGAACATACCTGGCTTCAAAGTCTATGGAAAACCCTTTAGACTATCTTAATAACCTGAATAAAAATGATTGGTTGATTGGTTATGATAGTGGCCAATTTCATCAATTAGTTCAAGAATTATATTTAGAACTAATACAGTTATCCGCGTCTGAAACACTGCCAAAAATCATCTTAGCCGAACGCGAACCATTACGATTTTTAGCAAGTTTTCTTGCTGCTTGTGCAGCTAATTACCGAGTTTTTCTTTGTAACCCCGATTGGGGAACACAAGAATGGCAACAAGTCTTTGATTTAGTACAACCAGATATTATTTTGGGAATAGCGCATGGGGCAGGGGGCATAGGGCATGGGAAATATGGAGACAAGGGAGATGGGAGAGACAAGGGAGACAAGGGAGACAAGGGAGAAAAATTGCTATTATCTCCCCCTTCTCCTCTTCTCATGCCCAATGCCCCATGCCCAATGCCCCATGCCCAATGCCCACTCATCATGATTCCCACAGGTGGTTCATCAGGACAAATTAAATTTGCTATTCATACTTGGGAAACCCTCATAGCTTCTGTACAAGGATTTACAGAATATTTTCAAATAAAAAAAGTCAACTCTTTTTGCATCTTGCCGCTATATCACGTCAGCGGTTTAATGCAATTTATTCGTTCTTTCACCACAGGTGGTAAACTAGCTATTCTACCATTTAAAACCCTAGAATCTGGTGAAATATTGAATATTAAACAATCCGAATTTTTCATATCATTAGTACCAACTCAATTACAAAGACTCCTACAAAATCCCGAATTAACAGAATGGCTAAGCGAATTTAACACCGTCCTTTTAGGAGGTGCGCCAGCATGGGAAGAACTATTAGAAAAAGCTAAATTTTATCGCATTCGATTAGCACCAACCTATGGCATGACAGAAACCGCTTCTCAAATTGCTACTCTCAAACCAGATGATTTTCTCAATGGTAAAACTAGCAGTGGTCAGGTTCTTCCTCATGCCAAGATAACCATTCACAACCAGCAAGGCGAAATTTTAAATCCCAATGAAATAGGAAATATTACTATTAAAGCTCAATCTTTAGCCCTTGGTTACTATCCCATAATTCAAGAAAACCAGGATAATTTTCGAGTAGACGATTTAGGCTTTTTAGATGACCAAGGTTACTTAAATATTGTCGGACGTAGCAGCGAAAAAATCATTACAGGCGGAGAAAATATTTACCCAGCAGAAATTGAATCAGCCATAAGAGAAACTCAACTCGTGACTGATATTTGTGTCATAGGCATTCCAGATAAACACTGGGGACAAGCCTTAACAGCAATTTATATTCCCAAAAAATCAAATATCTGTGCCTTAAAAATTCAAACTTTACTCAAAGACAAACTTAGCAAATTTAAAATCCCAAAATATTGGATTCCGCAACAAAACTTACCCCGTAACTCCCAAGGTAAAATTAACCGCCAACAGCTAGAAAAAATAGCGATCGCATACCTACAAAATCCTCTCAAATAACCTCTCTTGCCCTTCTTCTCTCCGCGCCCTCTGCGCCTCTGCGGTTCGTTTCCAACCACTGAATTATCTCATCAGGTAATTCCTGCTTAACTCTACTACTCACATCAATACAAACATGCCGAGTAATAGCCTTACTAACCACCACCTCACCTACACTAATTTCATAAGTAATTTCAAACTTATCAACACCTAGTTTTTGGGGAATTAAACTAATCAGCAATTTATCCCCTACAAACATAGGACGCAAAAAATCCACATTAGTATGAACAATGGGGAAAGCCACAGATGGATTATTAAAGAAATCTTTGAGATTAATACTTGATGCTTCTAGAGATTCTTCATAAGCTTCATGACAAATACCCAAAACATTGGCAAAATAAACTACCCCAGCAGCATCAGTATCTTGAAAGCGAACCGTGCGGTTATAAGTAAAAGCCATTTTTGATAATTTTGATATTCAAAAAGAATAATAGTAGGCAATAAGCCTGCTTTGTTAATTTGGCGATCGCTTCTATATTAACCGCAACTATGTAACCTGAAGATCGTTAAGTGAAAAATTGTAAAACGAAACACTCAAACCTTTCGCCAGCTTACCGTCGAGAGTTATACCATTTCACGAAAATCATTACTGGCAAAGTACCATAGCGATCGCTCTCAATAGCAGAATTAATAGAATTGGAATAGAAGCAAGCTCTGAGTTTGCTGGTATAACAACAAATTAGGTTGAAGGCGCACTAATTATTATAAAAGTTGAGGGTTGATTCTAAGATCGTCAGTGAATAAAGACAGTTGAACTCCTGCCTTAAGGCTTCTCTGTTTTGCTACTTTTCTAAGTCGCTTATCTGCTGTATACACATTTTCAATAATGGGTACTGGCTGCGGTATGTGTTTAGGGAGAAAAAGCTCGAAAGCAATACGAACAGCTTCTACTGGGTGCTTATCCTGATAACGAATTTGATTAGCTGCTAGTTGGCTGAGGGCTGAGTAGTCTGTTAAAGGATGGGTATCATAGTGGTCTCGAAGGGATACACTCCGAGATAATTTGTGTTGTTCTCTGATTTCTCTTGCTTTTAAACCTTGCAAAAGCTTGTTCATTGCATCATGAGTATCAGAAAAAAGCTTCGGACATAGACA
Organism: Nostoc sp. DedQUE12a; assembly: GCA_034530795.1. Taxonomy (GTDB): domain Bacteria; phylum Cyanobacteriota; class Cyanobacteriia; order Cyanobacteriales; family Nostocaceae; genus Nostoc. Next base: position 29,416 of record JAVRCH010000164.1, on the reverse strand, counting down.
ATGATACTTTTGACCGTATTCTTTAATAGCCAATTGTAGTTCGGGGTATTTGTTAAGCCGTAGAATTTCCCTAACGCTTAGACGCACTCTATGTGCTTCAAGTTCTAGCTCAAAGTTGTTTTCTACTGAGGACGAGGAGCGATAGCTAGATTTCCATCCAGTTTTTTGGTGGATGAAAAGTCGCATCCCAAGATGTTCGATCTTATCAAATATTTGTTGAGTTTTGGCTTGATTCTCTTTGTTTACCTGTTTTGAATATAAGGCATAGTACTTAATAATAGCTGCACAAAAACCATCTGACAGAATACTTCGGTTTTCAAAATCAAAGTACCCTGGAAGAGTTAGATCGCATCCAGCAAATCGTTTTAAGCATTCTGGCAGGGAATTCTTCAAAGGATCAGCCTGCTGCACTCGTTTTACCCATCTTGAGATTTTTGTTTGGTGTACCCCTACGAACCTAGCTAATCCAGAGTGAGACATTCCAGATTGACCAGTGGCTTTGACTGTGAAGTACTCTGCACCATCAGGATCGACATGGCGCAGTAGATCATGTGAGCGGCTATCTCTGCCACCAAGTTGTGCTGCAAGCGGACGCATAGAGATTCTCCTTGTATTTGATTAACTTTGATTTATGACACGGGTAGCTAAACTTTAATTGTTTGTGCGGTTCCCATTGGTTGAAAAATGTGGAGTGACTACATTTTTATCGCTGAAATATTCTGCTTTGATTGAAGCGAAAGAACCACGTCCTATTTGTTGCCATCTCCCTTCTCTAGCTCCTCGACGCAATTCAGTAGATAAAGAATTTCTTGCACGTACATATTCATCATTGTTCTCTGTTATAAATACTGCTCGTGCAATGTCATCAGCAGTCAGAGCCTCATTATGGCTATTCAAAACAATTTCAGCTACCTCTGCTAACGTTTTGTTTGCAAATTCAGCGCGTAGCATTTCTTTCGGAGAACGCTTGTTATCATCTGCAAGCCCATATTTAGTATTATCGACAAATGTATAGTTGTTTGTTTGACTTTGATTAGACCCTGCGTTACAACTTTCATTAGAGTTAAGCATTATAGAGGTATCTGGACTAGAGGCATCGGTATTAGCCTTTTCGTGTATGTTTAACATCAACTTAAAATATTCAATGTCAGCTCGTAGCTGAGATACACGTACTTCAGCTTCAGTAAGAGCAGACATCTTCTCTTCTATTTGCTTGTGTAACCACCTAATGTGTTGTTGACGGGCAGTATCGTAACTCATAAACTTGCCCCTAAACAAATATACTTGTTTTCGTAAACAAGTATAACAAATAAAAACAAAATGGGTATATCAAAGAAACTTTCTTAAAACAAATTTGTTAGTTAAACGACTAATTAAACTACAGCTACCTAACCTAGACGTTCAGCAGCTTGCGGTAGGCATTTCACCTTGCATTTTACTCAAAACCTCACAGTGTTAGGAGACTGTTAACGTGTGTAGGGCTGAAACATCGGTATCTAGCAAATACATCAACTTTATCTATGCTCGCTCACGAGTTTCGGCGTCATGACGCAACTTACGAGCGTATGCTTGACTATCTGTAATATCAGATCGTGAGTTGATAATGCCTTCACTCTGCCAATAGGCAACGAGTTCGGCTCCTGTTTTAGGTGGATTTGCTAGAACTTGCCTTATAGAGAGAATCCGAAGAATATATTCAGACAGAGGAAGGTTTAACTTAGAAGCTTCCGTAGAAAGTTCGTTTTCTGGCTCTGGCGGTAAATCAAGGTTAATACTCACTCTGACTCTCCTGTTGATTTTATAGTTATAGAATGACAAATAACGCATTCTCCCAAATGTCGGTAGAGTTCTTATTACTCAGTCTGGTTTAACTTTTTTCTAAAAATTGCTTCGACTTCAGTTTTAGGATCGGCAATCTCATCACTGACTCCAGTTGGAATGTAAATGGTCTTGAATTTCTGCTCGTAACGAAAAACTTGAATATGCTTTTTTACAATAAAGGCAAAGACGTTGAGGTTGAACTAACCTAATGCGTATACCTGAAACAAACCCAAAGATACCAATGTCTTCACCAAGCCTCTACGAAACTGATTTTTACGCTTGGACACAGGAACAAGCAACTTTACTTCAGAATCAGCAGTGGAGTCAAATCGATCTGCAAAATCTGATTGAGGAGATTCAATCTTTGGGTAAACAGCAACGTCAAGAATTGCGAAACCGTCTAAGTGTGTTGGTTGGACATTTACTAAAATGGCAGTACCAGCCAAGACAGCGTAGCCGTAGCTGGTTAGCAACGCTTCGTATTCAACGCTTAGATATTGCTGAACTGCTTGAAGACAATCCTAGCCTCAAGCCCTACCTTGAAGAAGCACTTGGCAAAGCCTATCTTAAAGGTATCGAATTAGCTGTTGGAGAAACAGATTTGCCTAAGCGTACTTTTCCGGTAGAGTGTCCCTACAAGTTTTCAGAAATTGTGGACTATGACTTCTACCCTGGCGAACCAAGCAATTTAGTAGATGAATCAGAGACGTAGCAATGCTACGTCTGTACATTAGATTTTTACCAGATGTCTTTTGATTAAAATCGTCAAACAACGGCCGCCTCTGGAATCGCACCTTGCATTTTCGCAAAAGCATCAATTAAACTTTGCAATTGTTGGTCGGCTTTAAAAACACCTAAACCACGCACTGTCACTTTCCCAGGAGAATACACAAAGCGGGTTTTGAGATTGTCTGGTAAGTTCGCTGCTAACAAATTCCAAGCTGGTTCTTCCATTGGTGTTTCTAAAACAACGTGCTGCTTGTTTTCTGGTTTAATGCGGCTAAATCCAAGTTTTTTCGCTAATTGTTTAAGTTCCATGACTCGTAACAGTTGATTGGCTGGGACTGGCAAAGTACCATAGCGATCGCTCCATTCAGCTGCAATCTGCTTTAATTCTCCTTTGGATTTCGCTGTAGCCACCGCCCGGTAAGCACTCATCTTTTGATCCAAATCGGTAATATAATCTGCGGGAATAAATGCCGTCAGGTTGAGGTCAATCTGGGTATCCTCCACTTGGGGAATTTCTTGGCCGCGAATTTCTCGAATTGCTTCTTCGAGCATTTCCATGTATAAATCAAAACCGATGGCATCCATTTGGCCGGATTGTTCTGCACCCAGCAAGTTACCTACTCCGCGAATTTCCATATCGCGCATCGCTAATTGATACCCAGAACCTAGCTGAGTAAATTCTTGAATTGCTCGTAACCGTTGGCGTGCGGCATCAGATAACGTCCGTTGCTTGGGATAAAATAGCCAAGCATGAGCTTGGATACCTGCACGTCCCACACGACCGCGTAATTGATACAACTGAGCCAAGCCGAAGCGATGAGCGTCTTCAATTAAGATGGTGTTGACCCGTGGAATATCTAAGCCAGATTCGATAATTGTCGTACAAACAAGGATATCTGCTTCACCATTGCTGAAGGTGAGCATGGTTGATTCTAACTCGCTTTCATCCATTTGCCCGTGGGCGATCGCAAATCTACCCCCCGGTATCATTTCTCGCAAGCTTGCGGTTGTTTCTTCAATTCCCTCAACTCGTGGAACTACATAAAATACTTGTCCGCCTCGGTCTAATTCTTGGCGTATTGCACTACGCACACTTTCGGGATTCAGCGGTGCAAGGTGAGTTTTAATTGGGCGTCGAGTTGGAGGTGGTGTAGTAATTAAACTCATTTCCCGAATTCCCGACAAAGACATGTACAAGGTACGGGGAATGGGTGTAGCCGAGAGAGTTAGTACGTCAACTTGAGTTTTCAAGCTTTTAATTTTCTCTTTTTGGTTCACCCCAAAACGCTGTTCTTCATCCACCACCAACAGTCCTAAATCCTTGAATGATACGCCTTTGCCTAAAAGTTGGTGTGTGCCAACAACTACATCGAGTTCGCCTGTTGCCAATCGCTTTTGAATATCGCGGCGTTCTTCAGCGGAACGGAAGCGGTTGAGTAAGCCGACATTTACCGGGTACGGAGCAAAACGTTCTTTGAGTGTATGGTAATGCTGCTGTGTTAAAATAGTCGTTGGCGCAAGGAGTGCCACTTGTTTACCGGCGGTGACTGCTTTAAAAACAGCACGAATCGCCACTTCCGTTTTTCCAAAACCGACATCGCCACAAACTAAGCGATCCATTGGCCGATCGCTTTCCATGTCGCGTTTGACATCTTGTACGGCTTTTAGCTGATCTGTTGTGGGTTGGTAGGGGAAAGAGTCTTCCATTTCCTCTTGCCAAGGCATATCGCTGGGGAAACTAAAACCTTGTTGTTGCGATCGCGCTGCATATAATTTCAGCAAGTCCACCGCCAATTTCTTAATCGCTTTGCGGACTTTGTTCTTGGTATTCTCCCAAGCTTTACCAGTCATCTTGTTGAGTTCTGGTGCCTTATCTCCTGCGGCGCGGAACCGAGATAATGCACCTAATTGGTCGGCTGCAACTCTCAGTAAACCATCGGCATATTGCACCACCAAATAATCACGAGTTTCATCATTAATCGTTAAGCTTTCCAGCTTCACAAATTTGCCAACACCATGATTTCTGTGAACCACATAATCCCCTGGACGTAGCTTATTGGGGTCAACTTGTTTAGAAGTTGCTTTGTGGCGTTTGCGAATAAAACCGGGAGTTGCTAACGAGTGCTGACCATAAAATTCTCGGTCAGTGACGATTACTAAGCGGTACGTAGGCAGAATAAAACCCTCGAGTTCCGCCAGACCAGAATATTTAAGTGCGACTGGAGTGTGGTTGATTTGTAGCTTATCAATCGCTAGGTAGTCGCGGGGATTGGGGATAAATTGTGCCGGACAATCATGTTCTTGCAACAGCGACACAGAACGCGAAGGTTGAGCAGAAATCAGCCAGACAGAGAAATTGCGATCGCGTTCGTGGCGGATAGTTTCAGCTAATTTAGCAAACTGATGCGGCGTCACCGGAACGCTTCTACTGGCAAGATTAATGCCATCATTTTCTTCCGAGAGTTCCGATAAATATAGTGTTTGAAACCTCGCAACATCAACCAAACACTCATCAAAAGACCGATGAATTTTCGGTAATTGGTTAGACTCTTCCCCAGTCCCCAGTCCCCAGTCCCTAGTCCCCAGCCTCCATTGTTCTTCTGCATTTTCTACCCAGCGATCGCTATGAGCGTGACACTGTTCTGGCTCATCAATGGCAATCAAGGTATTTTCTGGTAAGTAGTCTAGCAAAGATGCTGGTTGCTTGAACGCTAAACCCAAAAAACGACGGCTACCTTCAATTAGTCCTGAATTTCCATTATCGAGTGCTGAATCAGTATTTAACTCAGAACTCATAACTCCTAACTCATCACTATTTTTCAGTGGTGCCATGATGATGGGAGCAAAGCTAGTCGGCGTCAGAATTAACTGGTCAACTTTGTCAAGGGCAGAACGTTGAGTTGCTGGGTCAAATTCCCGGATTTGTTCGATTTCATCGCCAAACCATTCCAGCCTGACTGGGAACTCCGAAGAAACCGGAAACACATCAACAATATCACCACGCCGACTCCATTGCCCTTCAGTTTCCACCAGAGGTACTCGTTCGTACCCCAAAAGAGTTACTTTTTCGCTAAAAGCATTCAGGTCTATCTCCATTCCCCGCTTCAGCGTCAAGCAAAATTCTTGAAAAGCTTCTGGCGGTGGCAAATGTGGTTGCAACGCCCCTTGAGTAGCCACAATCGCCATCTTGGGTAATTGAGAATTGGGATTTTCTTCCTCATGCCCCATGCCCCATGCCCCATGCCCCATTACCAAATCCGCCAACACCTGCATTTGTCCCCAACTCATTTCAGTTTCAGGGTCAAAAGGTTCGTAAGGAGAAGCTTCAGAAGTGGGGTAAAAATGTACTGTTTGCCATCCCATTGCCTCTAGTTGTGCGTAAACGCGTCCGGCTTCTTCCAAAGTGGCACATACCACGAACAAATTCCTGCCCTGAGTTTGCGCCAATGCCGAAGCTACCAAACCCTTTGGCAGCCGAGGAATGCCATTTAAGCGTAATTCTTGTTGGCGATTTAACTTAGAAATAAATTCAGTAGTGAGCGGCGATCGCCCTAAGGCACGCACAATAGAAGAAAATGACATAAGTTCTACTAGCAATGGAAGTCTTAGCGCTTGTTGATAATCTTCAGGCAGTTTATGTCCACCATTTTAAAAGTGTTAACAGCCCTCTAATTCATTCTCAGGAAGAATAATGGACAACGACATCATAAAATCAACAACTCATAACTATTACTTTGTGTATAGTCAAACAATTTATCGCAGCACCTTTAATACTAGATACTAAGGATTGAGCTACGTTCGCTCTGATAAGCGGCAATTTTAAACATGTCCTCCATCACTTTTGAAATTTTAATCATCTTGGTGCTATTTATTGCCAATGGCGTGTTTTCGATGTCTGAGATGGCTATTGTCTCAGCGCGGAAAGTTAGACTACAGCAGCTTGCCAATCAAGGGGATGCTAAGGCAAGGGTAGCACTCAAACTCGCTGAGTCTCCAAATAATTTCTTGTCAACCATTCAAGTAGGTATTTCTCTCATCGGTATTCTGACTGGTGCTTTTGGAGGAGCAACAATTGCTAACCGGCTGGCAGTCTATGTAAAACTTGTTCCCGTCTTGGCACCATATAGCGAACCGCTATCTTTTGGAATCGTGGTGTTGATTATTACCTATTTTTCACTGATTATCGGCGAATTAGTGCCGAAGCGTTTGGCATTAAATAACCCGGAAGGTATTGCAGCATTTGTAGCTATTCCCATGCGTGCTTTATCGGCGATCGCTTCTCCTATGGTACATCTTTTAAGCGCTTCCACCGATATGGTTCTGCGATTGTTAGGTGTTACCCAGTCAACGGAGCCACAAGTCACTGAAGAAGAAATTAAAATCTTAATCGAGCAAGGTACTGAGGCGGGAACCTTTGAAGAAGCCGAACAGGATATGGTAGAACGAGTTTTTCGTTTAGGCGATCGCCCTGTAAGCTATTTAATGACACCCCGTCCTGATATCGTCTGGCTAGATTTAGATGACACTGCTGAAGAAAATCGCCAAAAAATGGTTGATAGTGCCTACTCCCGGTATCCAGTTTGTCAAGGGGGACTTGATAATGTCTTGGGTGTAATCCCAGTTACCGACTTATTAGCTAGGAGTTTTCGAGGTGAACAGCTAGACTTAACAGTAGGATTGCGCCAACCAGTGTTTGTACCAGAAAGCACCCGCGGTTTGAAAGTTTTAGAATTATTTAAGCAAACCGTCACCCACATGGCATTGGTAGTCGATGAATACGGCGTCATTCAAGGATTAGTCACTCTCAACGACATCATGAGCGAAATTGTCGGCGATGTTCCTTCAACAGATGGACAAGACCAGCCACAAGCCGTACAACGGGAAGATGGTTCTTGGCTTTTGGATGGAATGTTACCTGTGGAAGAGTTTTTAGAACTTTTCGATATGGAAGAATGGGAATCTGAGGAACCTGGCAGTTATCAAACCTTAGGCGGTTTTGTCATCACTCATTTAGGTCGTATTCCCGCCGCCGCAGATCATTTTGACTGGGAAGGTATGCGAATTGAAGTCATGGATATGGATGGTAACCGCGTTGATAAGGTGCTAGTTGTACCAAAAGGAAATCAAACCAAACACAGCACATCTGATTAAATATCGACTTCTAACTCTACTGTGGTCTACTCAACTGTAAATTGCTGTAATTAAAATACTCTCAGCAGTTAGCATCTAAAAGGTTCCTCAAGAAAGCTATAAAAGCTACTATCTTGAGACAGATCTAAGGAATCCCCTCAATTTATTTATTGGGATTCCTTTTGCTTTATTTGAACTTTCATTGCTAGCACGCTTTCAGAGAGTCAGAGCAGGAAAAAGTACAGCTATTGCCTCACCTCGCCGTGCCCTGCGAGTATTTACACAAGCATCTACAAAGTTGTTTTTTCTTCTGCAAAATTTAAAAAATCTTTTACTTGAATAGAGAGATACCTTAAAACTGCGATCTTTACCAGACGCTAAACTTACACAAAAACTTTAATTGCTATTTGCAAAATTTGTTCATAGCTTTACCATAATGACGCTATAGCGTTTTCTAGTCTGCTGAGGTACAAATCTCTGCGTACCTCTGCGTTTTACTCCGCGTCACTCTGCGTTTCAAACTACTCCAGTTTCCATTGCCTTAATAACAACAGACACAGGAGAAAATCATGGTTATTTCATCATTCACTGTTTCTTCTTTGAACGGTAAAAATGGCTTTGCCATCAACGGTATTGCTGCCGGAAACGGGTCAGGCTGGTCAGTTAGCAAAGCGGGAGACATCAATAATGATGGCTTTGACGACGTGATTATTGCCGCGCCTTTCGCTGACCTTGGGGGCAAGGACTTTGTTGGACAAACCTATGTGGTATTTGGGGGAACGAATGTGGCCAGCAATGGCACTTTCAATCTCTCTTCTTTAAATGGTACTAATGGCTTTAAAATTAACGGTCTTGGTTCTGATAGTGGTTTAGGCTGGTCAGTTAGTAATGCCGGAGACATCAACAATGATGGCATTGACGACCTAATTATTGGGGCACCTTATACTTCTTTTGGTGCTGGGGAAAGCTATGTGGTATTCGGCGGGACGAATATCGGTAGTGGCAGTAGTTTCGATCTCTCGTCCCTCAATGGCACTAACGGTTTCAAAATTAGCGGTATTGTTGAGAATGGTCTGTTAGGTGATTCAGTCAGCAATGCTGGGGATATCAACAACGATGGCGTTGACGACCTGATTATTGGAGCGCCTAGTGCCTCCGCCAATGGCAACTCTGGTGCTGGACAAAGCTATGTGATTTTTGGGGGGACGAATGTCGGTGTTGGCGGTAGCTTCGACCTTTCATCCCTGAATGGCACTAACGGCTTCAAAATTAATGGTATTGCTGCGGATGACAACTCAGGTGATTCAGTCAGCAGTGCAGGAGATATTAATAACGATGGCATTAATGACCTAATAATTGGGGCATATCGCGCCGACCCTAACTTCAACGATGTTGCTGGGCAAAGCTACGTAGTATATGGGGGAGCGAATGTAGGTAGCGGCGGCACCCTGAATCTCTCTTCTTTAAATGGCATTAATGGCTTTACCATCAACGGTATCGATTCTGATGACGCATTAGGCATTTCAGTCAGTAATGCCGGAGACATCAATAATGATGGCATTGACGACCTGATTGTTGGGGCGTGGACTGCTGACCCCTTATTTGTAGATGAAGGGCAAAGCTATGTGGTGTTTGGGGGGACGAATGTTGGCAGTGGCGGTGTCTTCAACCCCAGTTCTTTAAATGGCACTAACGGTTTTCGCATCGATGGCATTGATACTGGTGGTTACTTAGGCTACTCAGTTAGCAGTGCAGGGGATGTTAACGATGATGGTATTGACGACCTGATTGTTGCGGCCTTTCTTGCTTCTCCTAATGGGAATTTTAATGCTGGACAAAGTTATGTGGTGTTTGGGGGGGCGAGTGTTGGCAGTAGCGGTAGCGTTGACCTTTTGTCCTTGAATGGTACTAACGGCTACGCTATTAATGGTACGCGTGGCGAATTCGGTAGGTCGGTCAGTGACGCGGGAGATATTAATGGTGATGGTATTGGCGACGTGATTATTGGGGCTTGGAATAGTTCGCCTAATGGCATTACTCAAGCTGGACAAAGCTATGTCATTTATGGCACTGCTACGCCTAGCCTCGACTTGAACGGGACTTTTGAAAACGACAACTTGATTGGCACTTCTGCCACCGAAGTTATTAACGGACTCGGTGGTGATGATACTTTAACAGGTAATGGTGGAAATGACACTTTTGTTATTAGTAAAAGTGCTTCTGGCACCTTTATTAGTTCAATAAATTATACAATCACCGATTTTGGCGGTGTTGGCACTGGGTCAAATCCGTCAACAGGGGTAATTGCGTCCTTCGACACATTGCAATTTATCGGGGACTTTGATTTAAATGCCAGAAATCTGGAACTAACTCAAAATGGCAATGACTTGGAAATCACCTTTGAAAACGTAGCTGATACCAAAGTCACTTTGCAAAACTTTCAATTAGAAAATCTGGATAACCTGCCTGCATCGGCAGGAAAACCTGCAATCAGCAATATCACATTTTTTAGCGGATTTGAACCCTCGGTTGGTGACAGCTTTGATGTGATTAATGCCAAATCCACCCAAACTACGATATTCAACAAAAATACTGTTACTTTCTTGAATGATTTAAATAACAACATCAAAGGTTTTGATAACTCTAATGATGTGATTAATGGTCAAGGAGGTAACGATAAAATTGACGGGTTAAGTGGTGACGACCTGCTGCGGGGTGGTGCTGGCAATGATACTTTAGTTGGTGGTGCTGGAAATGATATTTTGAATGGTGGTACTGGCGATGATAGTCTGTTTGGTGGTACTGGGAACGATCGCTTTACCATCGAACTAGGTGATGGCCATGATACCATCACTGGCTTTGGCGGTGTGGGCACTGGATCAAAACCATCGGCGGCGGCAATTGCCTCTTATGATACGTTGCAATTTTCTGGTGATGGCTTAATTGCGAGGAATCTGCAACTCACTCAAAATGGCAATAACTTAGAAGTCACCTTTGAAAACGTAGCTGATACCGAAGTCACTCTGCAAAACTTTCAGTTACAAAACTTGGATAATCTACCTGAATCCCGAATAGAACCAGGCTATCGAAATATTGTATTTAACCAAAGTTTTTCTAGTGATACCTTTGATGTTTTCAATGCTAACTGGAATTTTAACAGCATTTTGCGTCGCAACACCGTTACCTTCCTCAATGACCTGAACAATAACATCGCAGGTTTTGACAACTCCAATGATGTAATTAATGGTCAAGGAGGTAACGACAAAATCGACGGCTTAAGTGGCAATGACTTGTTGCGCGGTGATGGTGGCAATGATACTCTTATCGGCGGTGCGGGCAACGATACTCTTGTTGGTGGTGCTGGCAACGATGTTCTCACAGGTGGTGCGGGTGCTGACTCTTTTGTTTACAATACCGATGCTGCCTATAACAATACAGCTATCAGTAAAGATGCGATAGCTGACTTCACACATTCCCAAAACGATAAAATTGTTCTGGATAAGACTACCTTTACTGCAATTACTTCTAATGCCGGAACGGGTTTCAGTAATGCCAGTGATTTTGCAATCACATCTTTAGGGGCACTCAGTAGTGCTGTCATTGTCTACGACTCTGTGACCGGACAGTTGTTTTACAATCCTAACGGTAGTGCTGTTGGTTTTGGCAATGGTGGTCTATTTGCCACTCTTCAAGATGCGCCAACTCTCACCGCTTCTGATTTTGTGGTGCAAGCCTAATATCAATTCGCAATTCGCAAGATTTGTATCAGGGAGGAGTAACGAAAAATTAGGCTTTTTACTCATCTGGTTTTTTCTTTCTTTGTATGAAACCACCCTGCCTCCCCGCTGCGGGGAGGGGTTGGGGGTGGGGTAAGAGTTTGAGCTTAAATTGACAGCAATGATAGCTATGCGCCCCTACTCGTGTACTTCATTTACCTGAAATACGCTGCGTGAGTTTTAGTATTTTTTTGAGGCAATATATTATCATATATAGCCTCGTATTCAGCCACAATGGAGTCTAAAGAAAAGCATTTTATGACTCTTGCGCGTGCTGCTTTTCCTAAGCTTTCTCTGCCGTCTTTTCCGATATTGATTAATGCTTGCCAAGCATTGACTAATGCTTCTGGATTCTTTGGGGGGACGACTTTTCCAGTATCACCGACAATCCAGCCTGAGTCTCCCACATCTGTAACTACACAGGGAACACCACAAGACATAGCTTCGCCAATTACGTTGGGAAAACCTTCTCCAGATGAAGAGGAAGAGGCGATATCTAAAGCAGCAGTTAAACGTGGCACATCATGACGTTCACCTAATAGATATATGTGCTGGATAAGTCCTAATTCATGGATGAGTTCCGATAAAATATGATTATCCCAATCAACTTGATTGCCAACAAGAACAAATTGGACGTTGGAATAAGTTTTGAGTAGCAATGCAGCAGCCTGAAGAAAATTAAAATGGTCTTTTATGGGATGATAACGACCAATCAAGCCAATCAATAAAGCATTTTCTGGGGTATTTAGTTCTGAACGGACACTGAGGCGAGCTTCTGTTGATGGTTTAAACTTTTCTATTTCAAAACCGTTGGGAATTACACAGGTTTTCTCAAGACAATATCCAATTTTTTCATGTTGTTTAGAACTATTATGAGAGTTATAAATAATTTTTTTCGGTAAGTGAGAAAATCTAGCGCATAGTTTAATAATAATAGTTGTTCTCGGCTTTTCTAGTTCTAAAGAATGAAGTGAATGACGTATATTCCAGAAAACAGGCACTTGTCTAAATATGAAAAGTCTTACAAACTGTGCAGCCAAGTTTCCATGATACATCCAACCTTGAATTAGGTCAGGTTTGAGTTGGCGTACTATGTGAATCATTCGCCAAATATTAATTAGTTTAAGTGTTCCTGGTTTCATACCAATGGTGTAAACTGGAATGCCTAAATTCACAATGCGATCGCCCCATGTTCCACTATCCATTAAAGAAACAACAACTGGAGTAAAACGTTGCCTATTTATCCTAGAAATAAGTTTATAAAGCATGACTTCAGCACCACCAGTGGAGAGTCCAGTAATGATATAAATAATTTTCATAATTGATATCCTAATTTTAACTTTTGTTCTAATCGGCTTGCTCCAGTCATGGCAGCCATCAATGAAAACATAATGAGGATATAACGTTCTTCTAAAACGTTATGACTAAATAGTCCCCAAAGAAGAATAAAAGCAGCAAAAGCCAAGCCAATATATTTAGTTTCTCCACGGGCGTGCTGTGTGACTGCATATACTAATATAGGTAGAATTAGAGTACCGATGATTCCATGATCTGCCATATAATATAAATAAATATTGTGCGTAGATATTTCCATATTCCACGTTAAAGTTGAGCCAATTCCATTGCCAAAAAAGGGATGTTTCATAAACATCTGCCAAGCCAATTGAGCTACTTCTAACCGCGAATCTGCGGAATCTTCTGAATCAGAAGTTGAGATATTTTGAAACCATGCAATTCTTTCTAATGAGTTGGCATTCAAATCTAAATTTTGCAATAATTCTTGCCACCATTGTGAACCTAAGGTGAGAATAAAAATTCCTATGCCAAAAATCCAATAAAGTAATTTATTGAAATGCAGTACGCGGGCAATGGTAAAAATAATAACTGTAATTAACCAGCCAAGAATAGCACCTCGTGAAAATGTGAAGAGAACTCCAATACCGACAAGATACACAAAAGGTAAACGATATATTGGCTGTAATATACTGACGCTAAAAATCATCCCAAGTATCAACGCACAGCCATTACTGTTCGGGTTCAAGTAAAATCCAGTTACCCGACCACCATTACCTAATGCATTAAAAGCAGCAGGGTTAAAAAACTCATAAATGCTATTAAATACAGTAATTAATACGGCTAAAAATATTGCCCATCGAGCCAAGGAATGGATTGTTTTATTTCCAGAAAAAATTAAGGCCATTGCAATGATAAAAATCACTGCTAAAAGTCGTTTTCTTATTTCTTCAAAAGCAAGTTCTCCAGATGGTGGAAATAGTACAAACCACAGTAATGAGACAAAAATAAAACCAAAACACCAAAGAATTACAGATATAGGAATGTATTTGTTTCGTGAAAAAATTAAGGGAATAGAAGCTACAGCAAAACCTAAAATCCAAAATAAAGGAGGTTGAGAAAGAATACCTGATGTATATAAATACGAATTAATATCTGTGAAAAAGGTGAAAATAGCAGCTACGGCTAAGGCACATTGATAATAAAAAAGGAAATCAAATCTTATATTTATTGATTGATTCATGACATAAACTAAGTAAAGCAACTTCGGTTTTCAAGACTAATTTAGCTACTGAAAAGTGGTCAATTATTCGCTGTCGAATTTGGGCGCGATCGCAACCATCAATACTCAATCTTTCTATTAATTTATCGATGGCAATTTTCAAAGCTTCGGGATTTTTAGGAGGTACTACTACATCGGGATTACCAACAATCAAAGCCGAATCGCCTACATCTGTCACCACACAGGGAACACCGCAGGCCATTGCTTCTCCAATTACATTGGGAAATCCTTCCGTATAAGATGAAGAAGCAATAATATCTAAGGCATTATAGATTGCAGACATATCTGCACGCGCTTTTTCCCAAATAACTTTTTGAGAAATGCCTAGTTGAGAAGCTAATTCATCTAACTCCTGTGCATAGTTTTCTGAACCACCACCTACACAAACAAAATGTACATTCTGGCTATGTTCGCACAGTAATGCTGCTGCTTTTAAAAATGTCGGATGGTCTTTTCTTAAATCTAGCCGTCCCACTAAACCAATTAAAATTGTATTTTGGGAGATTCCCCAGTGCGATCGCACTTTTTTCCTCGCTTCTAAATCAGGCTGAAAAAGTTCGATATCAATACCATTAGAAATTACCATCATTTTCTTAGCGGGGAATCCATGACTGAGATAGTATGTTTTCCCAGCATAAGAATTGACCACTATCAAGTTAGCAAAGTTGGCTAAAATACGTTCTAATTGAAAGATTAAACGCCCTAACCAATCATAAAAATTAGAATCACTATTAGAATTACGTAATCCCCAGACTATCTGGGTTGAAGGGAAAAATGGTTTTAAAAAGATAGTCAGTAAATTTGGTGTTCCACCATATCCATGCAAGACATCGGGACGTATGCGCTGAAGATGCTGGATAAGACGCCAAAAGAAGCTAAAGAAATGCCACCGTCCTCGTTTTTCTAAATAGATTATTGGGATACCATTATCTTTTAAATCTTTATCTAAAGATAAGGAACTACCCGCGTAAAAGCATAAAACAGTAGCATCAAAACATTGTTTATCTAAAGCTTTTGCAAGTGTGACTAATTGCCTTTCTGCTCCTCCATAATTCAAATCTCGAATCAGGAATACAATCTTTTTCTTCATTTAAATCACCTCGGAAATTGTGTAGCGGTATTTACCAGAGCTATTTACGGGAATATAATCGACAAATTCAAAATTAACTACACAATCTTTGCCCATCATCAGCTTGCACTTTGCAACAACATCATCAAGTTCTTCGGTGAAATAATTAGAATTTGATTTAATAATTTTGATGGTGATTTCTAAGTAGCTTTTTTGAATAATTTGAAACTTATGTACCCAATCTTTGAAGTATAAAAGATGAGTAAAATATTCCCCATCAATTAAAGTTCCGCTTTGAGTTTTAAAAATATCAACATTTCTACCGGAAACTTGCTGTAGTATTTGTCCAGATTTATATTCAGGAGATAAAGTACCGCGATCGCCAATTTTATAACGAATCAATGGCATCGCAAAATTGGTTAAAGAAGTAATCAAAATATTACCTTCAACTCCTGCGGGCACAGGATTATTGTCATCATCTACAATCTCAATATAATTACCCCAAGGAGCTACCCATAATCCTTGCTCTCCTGGTTTTTCACAAGCGATATCGCTGACTTCTCTAGAACCATAACGATTAAATACTTTACACTGAAATACAGTCTCAATCTTCTGCCGCATCCAAGCATAAAGTGTCCCAGCAGAAGTTATGATTGCTTTTTGAGGAACAAGTGTAATTTTTTCATTTTCAGCAAATTTCGCTAATTCATAAATAGCTTGAGCGTAGGCAACAATTAACTTTGGCGGTTTTTTATTTAGCAATTTCAAAAAATCCCTCATTCTTTCAGGAGTCATCTGAAAAGCATTCATATATGTAGTATTTCTCAAGAAATTAAAAAAGGTTGCCTTCCATCCCATCGTGCCATCAAAAACATCTTTTTCTGAACCCCATAAACGTACTTCTGGTTCTCCTAATTCTCGCCCAACTAAATAAGAAAACAGTAAGCTAATTGCTGTAGATTTATCGTTATATTCAGCATCTTGAATTAAAAGTATTGGTTCTCCTGTTGAACCACCTGATGTATTAAAATACCACTGACGCTGTGCTAAATCTGTAGATTTGAGTTGTTCAAAGTTAGCGCGAATAATATCTTTTGTGAGGATTGGTAACTGATAAAGATATAGCTCTGGTTTTTCATGGATAATTCTCTCAATGGAGAGGTTATTTATTAATTTCGCATAATATGGAACAGATTTATTGCAGTGAAGTAGTAGCTCAGTTAGCAAATTTATAGTCGTATCAATGCAAATATTAGATGAACTTTCTTGGAGAAATTTATTATAGAGTTGAGGAAAATTGTATTTTCGACAATAAGCATAACTGAAGTAAAGATATTTTCGGATATTCATTGTTAAATATTTGGTTATGAAAAAACGTAGACGCGGAGCGGCTTGCCGCAGGCTACCACCAAGAGCGCCAAGAAATAAATATATTTTCTCGTTCTATTGAATCATTTAAATTTTGCTGGTTTTGATTCTGAATTCTGGATTCTGACTCCTGAATTCTTCTTCAATAACTTTAACTAACACGTCTTCCCACATTTCCATGATTTTTTTGACGCTAAATCGTTCGGTTATTTCTGGCGCGTGAGCAGCTAAAGAATTGCGTTCTTGTTCATTAGATATTAGTCTTTCTATTGCTGCGGCTAATGCTGAAACATCTTCATTGGGAACTAAAATCCCATCTATTCCATCACGAATAATTTCTCGCGGGCCACTAGGACAATCTGTGGATATAACTGGTAAACCACATGCCATTGCTTCACAAATAGCATTTGGAAAACCTTCAAATCGGGAAGACATAATAAAAATATCTGCTTGCTGTAAAAAAGTATAAGTATCGTTTACCATTCCCGGAAAATAAACGCGATCGCTTAATCCCAGTTCGTTACGCAAACATTCTAATTCTGGACGTAGTTTTCCGTCTCCTAATATCGTCAATGTCCATTGTGGGTAATTATCTTTGAGTTTGGCAAAAGCTTGTAGCAATAAATCAAAGCCTTTTTCTGGAACAAAACGTCCCATAGCAATGAGCGATCGCTCTATTGAAAATTTCTCTACTGACTGCTTTTTTATTGCTGGCAATACAACCATATTAGGAATAATACAACTATTATTTTGCAGTTTTACTGGAAAATAATCTCTTGCTCGCTGAGTTTGAAAAACAATTTTATCTGCAAATGAATAAGTCCATTTTCGTAATTGTTGCCAATTCCAACCTAAATAGCTTTTTTCAGGATTACTACGTTCAGAAACTATTACTGGGATGTTCGACCACCGTGTTGCTAGTAAGGTAGTGATATTAATTCTAGACATGAAGCTAATTACAATATCTGGGTCGCTATTAATAATTGCATTTCGTAGAATTCGGATACGTTTTAAATTATTCCAAATGCCAATCATTGCATTGAGAGATTTTTCAGCTATACCCAAGGGAATGTAATTTATATCAGAATCTAAATAAAAGTCCGGTATTTTGTTGTCATCAAATGTTAATAGAGTAATTTGCCATCCCTTAGCTGACCAGTAATTTGCCATGATTGACATAATACGTTCAGCACCCCCATAGGTAAGGGAATTAATAATTAATGTTATTTTCATGTTATGTAAATAAAATCATACACAAGGCACTCAAAAGAGAGATTTAAAAATTAGGTTGCGATCAGAGAGTTGTGTTTGAGTTTTTTATGAGCGAAGTATGATAAGAATAAGAATGCTAAGGCAGAAACACAGGCTGTTGATAGAGCGATACCGGCAACGCCAAAATAGTGGAGAAATAAATAGTTTAAAACAATGTTGTTGATGAGATTGTAGGCAGAAGCCCACATTAATATATGATTGGCTTGCATTGCAGAAATTAAGCGTACTACCAAAATTCCTGCTACATGAAAGGGAATTTGCAAAGCAAAACAATTTTGGATTTGAGCTACTAAATGAGTATCATCAGCGGTAAATGAACCTCTTTGAAAGAGTATTCTGACTATAGATTCAGAAAATACAAATAAGAATGCTGATAGTAGAATAGTTGTGACAAAGATGATTTGTATATATCGCTTAAGTGTGCGATGCGTTCCTGTCCAATTGTTAGCAGCTATCATTTTAGAAAAATAGGGAATTACAGCAGTACTCAATGCTGTAGTAGCTAGAGACATGGGAAATGCTATTACTTTGTTACCGTAGTTGAGTGCTGCTACACTACCAGGTAACAACATTGCTGCCATAGATTGATCTACTAAATTTGTACTACACATTAAAAGTCCCCCTGCAATCATGGGGAAATACTGGCGAACAACTTGACGCAGATTATTATCAAATCCATACCATTTGGGAAGCCATGAAATGCCTTGTCGGTGCAATGCTATTCCTAACAAAATTATTTCTAGTACTGCACCGCAGACTAACCCAGTAGCTAAAGCGAAAATACCCCAAGATTTGAGTGTTAAAAGTAATACTATGGTAATAGTTGGAGTAATAATTGGTGAGAATGCTGCTAAAGCAAAACGCTCTCCTGCATTTAACACAGCACCCCAGATAACAATTATTCCACTTAAGAGAATAAAAGGTGCGATCGCGCAAAGCAAATGAAAAGTTAGCTCTAATTTTTCAGAACTAAATCCAGCCGCAATTCGTGGTAGATACAAAGGTGCTAAAGCTACCACGAATATTGTTGTAATTGCTAACAATCCCAAGCCACTAGTTGTAGCTCCACATAAAAGCCTTTGAGCAGCTTTTGTACCTTCCTGCTCTCGTACCTGCATATAAGTAGGTATGAGAGCAGTATTAAAAGAACCTGCGATGACATTAATAATAAAAGAAGGAATCAGCAAAGCAATAAAAAAAGCATCGATGTCATCGCTGGTGCCAAACCTCTGAGCAACGACTAATTCTTTACCAACAGCCGCCACTTTAACTAACGCTGTCAATAAACCAACTATCATCGCCGCACCAAAAATTTGGCGATTGATAGAGCCACTTGTCAGCTTCTTCCAGCGATTAACTAAGCTTTGCATTTCTCACTCTCTCTGTGCTTCTGGTATTGAAAATTCCACTTCGCTGGAAGCTGGCGCTTCGACTTTTTCCTGTGTCCGTGTGTGAGATAAAAAGTAAGGTTTACGCAATAAAGATAATTGAGATAACCTCATATATACATTTAGCAAATGTAAATATAGTTTACCCTTCAAAGTAATGCCATAAACACAGTTAAAATTCTTGACAACTTCTCCACCAAACTTTTCTTTAAATTGATTAATACCTAATTTTTCCCGATCTGTATTTCCGGTATACCAACCACCAAAATCATAAGTTGAAATGCCTAAATTCTTAAATCTCACAATATCTTGCCAGTGATGGTAACGATTTGCTCGTCCCAAAATCGATTGATACGAAGTATCATCATTCTTTTTCAAAGATGCAGAATGTAACAGACGCACTCTATTTTTAGTCCGATAATAAACATGCCAAACTAAAGATTCACCATCTTTTAACTTGACGCGTGAAATATCAATTACACCAGCATCAGCACGATTTTTTAGTTGAACTCTGTTAATTTTATTTAACCCTTTTTGCGAAGCAAATGAATCATAAAAATCCGAAAAATCATTGAGAGTATCAGAGTCAATTTTCTCCCAATACTCATAAATAATTTGGTCTTTTTGCTCTGCTCGTCTAATCTTATATCTATCATTACTGCTGATACATTCCCAAAGTTCATCTTGACTTTTAGTTAAATCAATTAATCTTGTGTAAAATTCATCAGACTGACCACCTTTAATAGGGTGTAACAATTGCCTATAATGCACAACATCGACATTGCTTAATTCTTCTGAATTTTCATCAAACCAAACTTCTCCCACTGAGAATATAAGCTTCTTTGTGATAATTAACATCTCTTCTATTCCTCTCTATTTTATTTAACTAATACCAATTGTGTATGAAGCTGCACATAATCAAAACCCCCCTCTAGTCCCCCCTTGGCAAGCAGGACGGCGTAGCCGGGGGTAAATATATGCAGCTTCACAAAAAAAAGGTATAAACTTATTGAAATTTGATTGCTCACATCTTCTCCTCTCAGCGTCCTCTGCGTCTCTGCGGTAGCCTGTGGCAAGCCGCTGCGCGTCTACGTAAAAAATTTCACAAATCAAAACCAAATTACTTTTAACCAAACTTTCATTTATTAAATATTGGCTCAAAAACTAATCGATAACGTTTTCCATCCACACATGCAATCCATTTCTTTTTATCAATTTGGTGAGCATCAATATGGTGCATCCCTATTTGATTCCAACCGATTCCACTAGCTTTAATAACTGGATTATTTTTAACTTCTTTCTCTTGATAACTCGTTGTTGTCAATTCAGTTATTTCAAACCCTCGAACTTGATGGCCATATATTCGCTCACAATCCTGGGTATATCTCACAATTTTGCCATCGAATACTATAACTCTACCCGCTGGTCTTGCTATACTTTTATTCCCCTGAATTATTGGACTTTTCGGATGTTCAATCCAACCATCCATTAAATCTTCAGAATAATAAAGACGTAATGTATTTCTTGATTCTGATGTTGCAGTTAACAACCACCAAAAATTATTGTATTGAAAAATACTAGTATCTACAAAATCACTTTGAGCGAGTAAAGTTTTGACGTAAGACCATTGTGTTGGAAAATTAATCGCTTTATATAAACGAATAGAACTAGCTTCAGAAGTTTCTGGAATCAGGTAATAGTCATTTTTAAATTTGAATACATACGGATAAGATAAATGAAACGGTTCATCAAGTACAATTTGTTGATAATTCCATTTGTATGCATCACTGCTAGTTGCTAGTCCTATTACTCCTTTATTTTGTAGACTATTCAACACTTCAAAAAACATATACCAAATGCCGTCCTCAGGAACCATAAATGGGTCAGCAATAAAGTGTGCTGGGATATCTGTTATATCCTTGGCAGTTAATACTGGATTAATAATTGTGTCTGGAGAAACTAAATCAAAAGGAGATTCGCCTATATAAATTCCAATTGACCACTCACTTCTTCTGGTGACAAAAATCTTGGCGATGTTTTTAATCCCAGCCAAATATCTATTATTACCCCTAGAAACTCTATCGAATACCTGCGAAATACTGGTGATATTAGAGGTTTTGTACATATTTATTCTTGAAATTAAGGTAGATGCTAAATTACTCAAGTCGATGGTATTTTTTAAGATTTCACCTGTGCCAGCATATTCATGTTTGGCTTAACTCTGAGTGAAGTATTGCTGGAAATATTTGATGCCACATAATTATTTAAATGTTTGGGTTTATATCCTGGTACTAATTGTTCTAGTAAAAACAGAATAAAACTGATATCATTTTTCACTGCTGCTTGACACAAAGTTGCTACAGTAACATCCAAGTTTTCTGGAATAATCTTACTAGCATTTTTTACTACTAACAGTTTTTGGTGTTCAGTTGGTTCATATTCTTCGCCAGTAATAAATAATTCCTCAAATAGTTTTTCTCCTGGACGCAAACCAGTAAATACAATCTCAATATCTTGGTTAACTTCGTATCCAGAAAGGCGAATCAATTCCTTCGCTAAGTCAACAATTTTTACAGGTTTACCCATATTCAGCATTAAAACTTCGCCACCACGACCAAGTACCGCAGCTTGCAAAACTAGCTGAACTGCTTCAGGAATAGTCATGAAATAACGACAAATATCTGGATGAGTAACGGTTACCGGGCCGCCTGATGCAATTTGTTTTTTAAAAGTCGGAACTACACTACCTCGACTGCCTAAAACATTGCCAAAACGTACTGTCACATAAGGATTACCGCTTTCTCTTGCAGCTTGTAACACTAACATTTCAGCAACTCTTTTACTAGCACCCATCACATTAGTAGGGTTAACTGCCTTGTCTGTAGAAATCATCACGAAATGTTTGACATCATATTGCAAAGCTAGTTCTAGTAAATTTTTTGTTCCCATTACATTGTTCGTAATTGCTTCTACTGGATTTAATTCCATTAGTGGGACATGTTTATGAGCCGCAGCATGAAAAATTACATCTGGTTGGAAAGTTTGAAATCCATGTTCTAATCTAGATTTGAAGCGAATATCAGCAATAAAGCTAGAAATTTGAGTAGGATTAATTGATGATTCGCTTTCGTTTTGAAGCAGTTGAACAAGTTGTTCTAATTCTTGTTGAATATTGAACACAGAGTTTTCTCCATGTCCCATCAGTATCATTTTGGCAGGATTACATTTAAAAATTTGACGGCAAAGTTCGCTACCAATAGATCCACCTGAACCTGTAATCAATACTGTTTTACCTTGAAGAAATTGGGAAACTTTTTCAAAATCTATTTGTACGGGTTCTCGTCTGAGCAAATCTTCAATTCTCACATCTCTAATGCTGTCAACTCGCACGCGGCCATTGAGGATTTCATGTATACCTGGTAAAGTGCTAGTTTGAGTTCCAGTTGCTTTGCAAATATCTACAATTTCTCGAATAACTGCACCTGTAACTGTCGGCATAGCAATGATAACTTTATGAATTTGCAGAGATTTTAAAACATCAGGAATTTGATAGCGATCGCCAACTACACGAATCCCACGTATATATGCTCCAAATTTGCGAGGATCGTCATCAATAAAAGCAACAGGATAAAATCCTAATTGCGGATTTCTTTGCATCTCTTGTACCAGAGAAACTCCAGCATTCCCAGCACCAACTATCAACACACGTTCTTGGGGATTAAATACTGGATTTTGCTGACTAATTCTCTCTACAATCCGAATACTAAAACGCAATCCTCCAATGAAAATACACGAAAGTAAACCATCGATTAACGGTAGCGATCGCGGCAGTATATCCAATCTTAAATATGCTAAAAATCCCATAGCATCAAAGAATACTGCTTGGACTAATACCGCAATTACCATCAGTATAATTATATATAAAAGTTCCTCAATACTGGCATAGCGCCAGTAAAGTCTATAAAAACCAAAATTCCATAATACAGTCAATTTGACTGCTAAAAAAAGTATTGTGACAATTCCTAATTGTGATTTATATTCTTCGATGAATAATTTACCGTCTAAGCATAGATTTAAAGCTAATAAAGTTGTTATTAAAAAAACAATTATATCAAAAACAAATAAATGCCTGTTTCTGATATTCAGCAAAGTAGTTAATAATCTGCTAATTACTTTTTGAGGCAGCCAATTGGAAACGAGTAACAATGATAAATTCATGCCTATCAAAACCTCTAGAATAATCTAAATAATCATCGGTTAATTAGACACCTAAATATAGCCGTTTATCCTCAAAAAAGGATTTATATAGTGCAGAGTTAACCTGTAAATCTAAATTTCATTAGTTTGATAATGTAAGCATTTTGCCTAACTTACATTAAATTATTAATGTCTAAAAAATTAAATTTTTCAGTTTTAAAATTGAGTGTATATATTGTTGAGCATTATCATTTATCTCAGGAAATTATTTTTGCCCTAAATAAATACACTGATTTTTGTAATTAAACACTTAACAAGAAGTAATAGTCAGATTATAAGGCTATTAAAACTTGCTTTTAATGTTTTATCTTTCTAACAATTTTGTAGCAGTTTTTTAGCTGTTGCGTCATGCCAACTTGGCGTTAGTTGTGCATATAAAAAGACATAACAGCTTATGCTTATTTGTATGTTAGTAATTCTTGTTACTCAACCACGTCAAATTTGAAACTTCAACAAAAAAAAGTCAAAGGCCAATTTAAGCCCTGATGAATGGAATTCAGAGCTAGATAAGCAAAACCCGCCTGCGCGGGTTAAAATTTTTCGTTAGTCCAAAACGAAATTGATTAAATTACAGCAAGGTAGCACAGCTACCATTGGTGTCAACTTAAGCTAGAAATAGCTTCACTGTTGGCTTCATCACCCGCCTAGAACTAAAGTTCCAGGCTAATAGCTCAAGTCTACTTAGACTAAAGATTGTTGGAGAATTCAGTCATCTTTTAGATGACTTTCGCTATTAGCAAGGAACTTCAGTTTCTTGCGGGACATCAGTTTTACGTGAAGTTGACACCAATGCACAGCTACCCTAGCCTACTACCTAATGATGGATTCTGAATTCTGTTAGCACAGTGGGGCAAAGCCCATTCTGACTTCTGAATTCTTCTTAACTGCTAAACCTTTGCTTCCAAAGATTTGAGTAATTCGGTATTCACACCCGATTCACGAGTTAGGGCGATTTTGCCAGTGCGGGCGATTTCTCTAAGACCAAATTTTTGTAACACTTGCACGATCGCTACCATTTTACCTGGATCTCCCACAACTTCTAAAGTCAGAGAATCTTCCGCCACATCCACAACTCGCGCCCGGAAAATCCCAGACAGTTCGATAACTTCAGAACGATTGCTGCTAGTAGCATTCACCTTTAACAGCATCAATTCTCGCTCCACACAAGGAGTTTCGGTAATATCCTGTACCTTGAGGACATTGACTAACTTGTATAATTGCTTGGTGAGTTGTTCGATGACGCGATCGTCACCAGGTACAACCATCGTAATTCGTGAAACACCTCCCTGTTCAGCCGGGCCAACAGCAAGGCTTTCAATATTAAAACCACGACGCGCAAATAAACTAGAAATGCGGGACAGAACACCCGCCTCATCTTCTACCAGAACAGAAAGAGTATGTTTCATCTTCGCCAACAGAGGCTAGAGCAGGATTTGAGTAACGCAGACACTAGCTAAAGACTACGCTAGACGTACTGCTCCACTAAAAAAAATAAGTTAGACCTTTTATTTTAAACTTAATAGCTGCACTCATTTCAATTGATAGAGATAATTTGTCTAGAATTTATTTCCCAAGCAGCATTCTCTTTGATTGCATCTCTTTTCATCGGCAGATGTTAAACGTTGGTAAAACTTGTATAGTCAAATCTAATTGAACTTTTTATCGGAGATAAGTTGTTATGGGTTGGTTAAAAAGACTATTTGGAATGGAAAAACCTCAAAATGCTGAAGTAAACCCCACTGCACAAGCAATACCCCAAACTCCTAGTGCTACTGCTGCACCTACCGCTACACAAACAACACCGCCAGAACGTCTAGGATTAAATGGAGAATATGACCAAAGTGGTCTAGCCAAACGAGTTGCCTTGGCATTCGACCAAGACGCCCAACTTGATGATGTTAATACCCTTTGGGTTGCTCAAACAGGCAGCACTGTAGTATTAAAAGGTAAAGTTCCCAACCAACAAATCCTTGACAGAATGATTTCTGTCGCCCGTACTGTGAACGGCGCCACAAACGTTGACAGCAGCCAAACAACCGTCGGCTAGGGTAGGGGGAGATGGGGAGATGTGGAGATGGGAAAGACAAGGGAGACAAGGAAAATAACTCCTAACTCCTAACTCCTAACTCCTAACTCCTAACTCCTAACTTCTGTTTATCCAATCTAAAATCGCTTGGTTCACTTGCTCTGGACATTCATCATGAGGACAATGACCCACGTCTTCTAAATTCAGCACTTCCAATTTGTCATTATATTGGGCAAATTGGCTAGCCAAAGCTGGCGGAACAAAGCGATCTTTTTGTCCCCAAATTAACAGCATGGGAATTGTTAAGGTTGGTAATAACTCCTTGACATTCGGACTAAAATTAATTCCAATTGTTGCTTTAAACAAAGCACTAAACGCCCTCGCCGAACCTCGGTCTTGGGGAGGGCCAGCTAAAATTTCTATCAGTTCGTCGGTTATCGCTTCTGGGTTAGCGTAGGCGAGAGTAGCCCAGCGACGCAGCACTCCCGGACGACGGACAAAGTTAAACACAGGTTTGAGAATCAACGGCGAAGCCACAATGTTTTTAATTCCTCTCACCACTGGTCGCAGCACAGGAGGAATTGCTTCTTGTTCTAGTGAAGGATCTGGTAAACTCATCATCACCACACCCCGCACCATGTCGGGATGAGCCGCCGCCGCCGCCAGAGAAATCAAGGAACCGTTGGAATTGCCGATTAATATTGCTGGTTCGCGGATAAAGGTTTGCCAAAAATCGTAAACTTGCTCTACCCAAAGTTCAACGCTGTAATTAGCTGCGGCTTTTTCCGAAGCGCCAAAACCGAGCATATCTAGGGCGTAAACTGTGTGATGTTCGGCTAACACTTCTAAATTATGCCGCCAATGACCAATGGAAGCGCCAAAGCCATGTAACAGAATTAGAGGTTGTGTCTTTTCGTCATTTTTGGCAGAGCGAATATAAGTATAGCGAGTTTGCCAACCCCGCCAAACCCAATCTCTTTGATTACCAACTCGCTCCTGCCAGTGTAGTGTAGTGGTCACAGTCGCCTCTGATTTCTCGGCTTGAAATACTATTATAAAAAATTACGAACAAAAAGATCCCCGACTTCTTGAAGAAGTCGGGGATCTTAGCCTCTCGGTGATATTTAAACAGCAGTTAAAAAAGGCTGAAAAGGTTGCAATAAAATACCCAAAATTTTATCAACTTCTTTAATATAGTACTCAGTAGAATCTATATAAACAGTTGCCTCTTCTATAAATAAAAATTTCCAGTTAGTTCCACTAGTAACCGAACCATAAATCTGGCTAACTTCATTACCTTGATTTTGATTGAACAACTGCGCTGCAATCATCGCCGCTACACATTGACCAAGACCGCCGATAATATCTTCTTTTTTCGCCTCGAAAATAAACATTACTGGCGCAGAAATAAATAATTGCTCCTGGGAATTGCTGATAATATAATCGCAAAAACCTTGCAAGCCTTGAGTTGCATCAACATTAAATTCATTGCCAGAAAACAGCGAGACTTGATTTCTTAATAGTCGTCTTACCTCTGCCAGGATTGGTGCAATTAGAAACTCTGATCTGGCTTTTTCAGTTGAAATTGCGGTTGCTAAAGGAATGTAATCACTTAAAATCGTTCTTAGAGTTTCTGATGGTGTAACAGGTTTTGTATCAGCAAACAAATTGCGAGTTTCATCAAAGGTTAAGTTAAAAGTTTTTTTGACCTTAGCAAGACTAAAATCGCTGTATGCCATTTATTTGTGTCCTGCCAAGATTTGTTCGGCACTCAAATCCAAGTGTGGAAACGTCGAAGAGATGATGCGTTCTTGTCCTCGGAAAGCAACAGCATCATAGAACCCTTCTACTAAGGTGCATATTGTTACTACTTCTTGAATGGGGTCAACAATCCAGTATTCAGGAATTTCGAGAACAGCATACTCAGAACGTTTACTGCGGTAGTCTGTGGTTTGGGTAGATTCGCTGACCACTTCTACTACTAGTATGGCAGGAGTTTCGTTGAGTTCAATTACAGCTTCTCTATTAGAAAGTGCTTCCCATTGCTGTGTTGGTAATACTACCACATCTGGAATTCGTGAAGTGTCCCAACGTCCAGAGCGTGGGGAACGCACTCCCACAGAAAACTTTTGTGCTGTCCAATGGCTGCCCATTTTGGCACTTTCGTCATCAAAGCTGCGTTCTAAAAACTTGGAGATGCTGCCGTGTTTGCCAGTGCCAACACTCATGGGGATTAATTCTCCATCTACCAATTCATATTGAGTATCCGTGCCATCTTTATATTTGAGATACTCGGCAAAAGTGAGTTTTTTGGTGGTTGCAGTCATGGCGAATTGATGACTCAATACAGCTATTCTATGCAATAAAATTTTATTGTGGTGTATATCAAAATTGATATAGGTTTGAGCTTAGTCAGCGAACAAAAACGGGAGATACTCCTATGACAGCACTTACATTAAACCTGAATTCTGTAATTAAACTAACAAGAGAGCAGTTTTATCAGTTGTGTCAAGAAAATCCCGATTTAAAATTAGAACGCAATGCCCAAGGAGAATTGATTATAATGCCGCCTACGGGAGGAGAAACAGGAAAAAGTAATTCTTATATTAACGCTCAAATATGGTTCTGGAACGACCAAAATCAATTGGGCGAAGTTTTTGATTCATCAACTGGATTTACTTTACCTTCGGGGGCTGACCGTTCTCCAGATGTTGCTTGGGTAGAAAAATCTCGCTGGGATGCTTTGACTAAAGAGCAAAGAGAAAAATTTATTCCCCTATGTCCTGATTTTGTTATCGAGATACTCTCACCTAATGACAGCTTGATAAAAACTCAAAGGAAGATGCGAGAGTATATCGAAAATGGTTGTCGTCTAGGTTGGTTGATAAATAGAAAAAAACAAGAAGTAGAAATTTATCGTCCAGGACAGGATGTGGAAGTTTTAAAATCACCTCAAATTCTTGAGGGCGAAGATACATTACCTGGTTTTGTACTCAATATGCAGCGAATTTGGTAAAAGTTCAACCAAGAAACCGGGGGAAGGGAGTAGGGGGAAATGACCACTTGCGTGTTTGCTTTCTCGACCTGCTTCACAAGGAATACTCGTCTTGCTAAAGACTTTGGATAATTTATCTGTTGGTAATCTCTAACGTGAGTTCGACTGCGATTCAACCTTAGCTTGATTCGCCAACTCTCTTGCTCTCGCCTGGGAATCAAACTTTAATTTATTATTCCACTGCTTTGCTTTGTTGAACTTTTCCACAGCGGCATTAATATCATCATTTCGGGCTAACTTCTCACCTTGGATGACTAACACTGTCGCCCCTTGCCCCAACTGCGCTGGAGTTTGGCATGATTGCAACTCTTCCAACACTTCTGGATGGGCAATGAGGTAATTATTTAGCAAGTTGCAACCACTGAGTAATAAATTATCGAAATCCAAATCCCATAAAATCGCTGTGTTGTCATTACTGCCAGAAGCCAGTATCTTGCCATCGGGGCTGAAGCCGACGCTATAGACCCTACTGCTATGCCCAGTGAGGGTTTTGATGGCTTTGCCCGTGCTGACATCCCAGAGTTTGATGGTCTTGTCATCACTTGCAGAAGCCAGTGTCTTGCCATCGGGGCTGAAGACTACGCTTATGACCGTACTGCTATGCCCAGTCAGGGTTTTGATGGCTTTGCCCATGCTGACATCCCAGAGTTTGATGGTGTTGTCAAAACTGCCAGAAGCCAGTGTCTTGCCATTGGGGCTGAAGACTACGCCCCAGACCGAAATGCTATGCCCAATCAGGGTTTTGATGGCTTTGCCCGTGTTGACATCCCAGAGTTTGATGGTCTTGTCATCACTGCCAGAAGCCAGTGTCTTGCCATCGGGGCTGAAGACGACGCTATAGACCCTACTGCTATGCTCAGTGAGGGTTTTGATGGCTTTGCCCGTGCTGACATCCCAGAGTTTGATGGTCTTGTCATCACTTGCAGAAGCCAGTGTCTTGCCATCGGGGC
>JAVRCH010000163.1:0-105756 GCA_034530795.1 Nostoc sp. DedQUE12a | reverse complement strand
GTGAAAGATTTTTAAACGCAAAGGAGCGCAGAGGTTCGCACAGAATGATTCAACTTTACAGCAGTTTGCAACTAAATGAGGTACACAACAAGAGAAGTCAAAGATAAAAATTCTTCTTCTCCCTCCTGCCTCCTGCCCCCTGCCTCCTGCCTCAAAACCATTCAAGTTGTACCTCATGCAAATGAATCTGCTGTAACGTCCTCTAACTCTTACTCTGCGAACCTCTGCGTTTTCCTTGCGTTCCTTTGCCTTTAAAAAAATATCCCCTACTTCAGTCAGTAGAGTGTGTTACTGCTGAGGGTACGGCATCCTACTATTGTTTTGTATTTAATTAAGACGAACAATAAAAGCTGCCATTGTTCTTAATCTTGTTTATAATTACTGTGAACTATCAATTAGCCATTTATCACTTTTAACATCCCAGACTAACCCTAATTTCAGAGAATAAGAGTCTCTGCGACCATTTCTCATAACCAATTTTAGCTTAGTATCTAATAAAACATAATCGGGAGTCTTAAATAAAGGTTTAACACTTTTTACCTCTATTTTTTTAACTGTACTCCACCATTTTTTATAGGAATCATAACCATTTTTATTTAGGTTTTTATTGTTTTGGAAGTTATTAGAAGTCAGGTTCCAAGCCGATTGATACTTTTGATTATTAATCGTATTAACGTAAGCAATTACAGTTTTTTGTGGTGATAACTTCAAAATAGAAGTTGCCCATTTCTTATTGATTACCCAGCCTTCAAACGAGTACCACCACGTTATGCCACCGTCAATCAATTTACCAACACTAGTTTCTCCAAAAACAGGACGTGCATACCATATGAATGAAATAATAACTCCTGTGATGATTAACCAGGTTTTGTGGGGAATCCATCCTTTCTTTAACGAATTATGGAAAATCTTATCTAGTTGTTGACTGACAAGTTGGCAAAAACTAACTAACTTTCTGAAGCAATCATCAAAAATGTAGATCAAATCTGGCGGTTTATGTCCTCGTTTGCGGATAGATTTAGTGAATAAATACTCAAATAAAAGTAAAACATTTGTCAAGAATTCTGCAAACACAAAAACTATTTGCGATCCTATAGCAAGTAACCAAGGAATTACTCGCCAAAAAAGCCAGGAAAAAACGGGTAATAAAACTATTAAAATAATTACTGCCCGCCACGGCATTGGTATCAGTACAAGTATTTCCCAGGAAGCTCTAATTATGCTATGAACAAGCTCAATCATAATCTCTATGTGTTGCTGTGCATGAGATAAACAAACTAATCATCACGTCGAAACTCTTCAGGTATATCAACTACAGAGTTATCGTTATTAGTGGTTTCTGCCTCTGGTAAAGCTTCTTGTACTTCTGGAGTATCTACCGAACTACTTTCTAGAATAGCCGTTGATTGTTCAGTTAATCCGACTAATTGCCGCAAAAGACTTTTACCAACTTCATTGATTTGAGAGCCTTCAAGTGCGTCTTCGTCCAGCAACATTTTTAGCATTTTAAGTTGGTGGTCTCTTTCACTTTGTTTTTGTTGGTTGAGGGTTTGCAGAATAACTTTCACATCTTGAGGACTTTGTACTAATTGGAGTGCAAGTAACTGAAAATTTCCACCTTGAAGTATTGGAGCATAGAATCTCATCTTAAGTTCCATACTTTCAAGTTCAAATTTTTCACGTTGTCTTCGTAACTCTAGTTCTAGTTGTTCTTTTTGCCTAGCTTGGATGATTTCAAACTGTGTTTTATCAAATTCCAAATCTTGCTTGAGTTTTTGAAGCTCAAGTTCTCCTTGAATCTGTGTTTTTTGTTCTTCACGCTGGAACTGATTACGTTGCCGAATTCGCTCTAACTCCAGTAATTCTCTTTGTTTAGCTTTGTCAATTTCTAATTGTGCTTTTTGCTTTTCTAAATTTTGTCTAACTTTTTCTAGCTCGATTTCTTCCTGTATTCGCTTTTTCTCGCGGATGCGATCGCGGGCTTCTTGTTCTAGAAATAATGATACGGTAAATTGCTCGATAGACAAACCCACTTTATATTTAAATTCTGCTTTTTTTATGTAGTCGCTAATTTCTCGCTCCGCCGCACCACTATCTTCAACCTCATGTTTACGACTGATAGTTCGCATCATCTCCTCACTTAGCGGTTTTAGTACTTGGATGACATCCCTAATGTTGTCTCGTACTATCATTAATGGATCGCTAACTTTACAAGTGAAATTGACATCAGCTTGAAAGTCGAAAGCATCAGTTTTACACGGTAAACTGCACGCAAAACGTAATGGATGTTTGCTCGTATCTATTGTGTAAACCAGATTATATTTGCCCCATAGCATTTCGCCACTAGTAGGCCCTTTCTCACCTTCTTTAATGACCAATAAAGATTGACCTTCAGCAGACAAAACTAATGCTGTTTCTGGGTCTGGAATTGGTCGTGGCTGTAAAATTCGCCAACGCGAAACTTCTTCTTTTTTGAGGATGGGATTGTATGTATTCATTAGGTAATTACCTCAGTTACTAGATTTGTAAATGCTTTTTAATAATTGATAAAATTTCACTGGCTGTATTGTCTGGTTCTGTTAAAGCCCATTGATTAAGTTTGTAAAGGATTCGTTCCCGTTCGCGCTCAGTGCCTTGAGTTACTAATGTGTAGATTATTCGTCCAATTACTCGCTTCATCCGATGGTCATAGTCAGCAATTTTCAGCCAGTTGTAAATTTCATTTAATACAGGTATGCGTGTTTGTTTAAAGTTCAAAGCACGTCGTAATAGGCAGACAATCAGGTCTTCATATACCTGGCTCTCTTTTGCTAACCAAAGTAATGTCGGTACATGATTGTTATTCAAACCTGCGGGAATTTTATCTTCGCGCATCAGTCGCCAAAATATCAGTAAACCAAGTAGAGTTAATAGTCTAGATATGATTGTCTTGGTTTGTGATGTCCATTCTTCCAGAGCATTCAGGACAGTAAAATATTGAGTTGTGACAAACTTACCAGTTGCAAATAAACTTGCTACACCTTCGACAACTGCGGAAAATAAAAATAGTTCTTCAGAAGAAGCGATCGCAAAAAAATCATCTAGTTCTACTTCTGGATTGGAACTCATTTTTTGAATATGAGGCGTAAATATTGTGCGAGCGATCGCAAATAAATCCCGCAATGCTATTTCTGGAAAACGCAGTCCCACATAACCGCTATACGCTGCTGTTGCAGTCCAACGCAAATTGAAATTGTTTTCTAAGGTACTCCATGAATGCAGCAATCCCAATACCTGTGGAGCAAGATTACTATCAAATATGGGAACACTCAAAGCTAGTGCTGCCAATTTTTGTAAACTCTTGTCTGAAGAATTTGCCCAAAGCCCTAATATCTTATTCAAAACATCTCTAAAAGCATACTTGCTTAGTTCACCAATTGCTGCTGCGGCTCTGGTTCGCACTTCTGCATCACGATGAGAACCAAGTTCGTGCAACCAAACTAATAACGGTTCACGTATGTAGTCATACTCATGCCAAACATAAGAGAGAACAGCAGGTTGAAATATCGGATTGTCAAACTCGACTATTTCAACAGGACTGCGGCCAAAGTGCGTTATTTCGTATCCTTGAACTAAGTGAGCAAAAACTTTTTTGAGTACTTGAGTGCGTGTTTGATTAAATACTGCTGCCGAAATAGATTCTGGTTCTGACTCATTTGTAATCTGCAATTGTAGGCGCTGACTGGCATTCTTTACTGCTTGATAGCTACTACCACTCAGAACTGCCAAACTAATCATCAAGATACGTTGACTTAAGTCTTGTTCTTCGGACTCAAACCAGTTTTTGATTTGTTTATAGGCACTCACATGAAAACTTGCCAATGCGTCTTCAAGTTTGAGATCCTGATTAATTACCTTGACTAAGAGTGAGGCTAAAGTATCAATTTCAGCAGGTAGCAGTTTGTTGTTATCTAGCAGTTCACGCACAGATATAGACTGTATTATGGCATAACTGCTATCAAGTAACTCTGGTTGTTGAAGATACCATTTGAGATGTTTTTCTAACAAGCGATCGCTAGATGGTAGCTGGCTCCAATTGAGGATATAATCTGCTAAAGTTTCTTCTGAAATTGGTACACGACTATCTAAAGTGATGACAAGATAGCTCTGCTGTTCCTTGAATTTTTGTCTTAATCCATTGAGTACATAACTATTAAGCTTTGCTGCACTATCAGCAGCTAACGAATCAATTAAATATACTTGCTTTGCTTCACATTCAAATAAGCTCAGGTCTTCTATAGCTGGATCAATTTCAAAAATTTGCTCGTTTTCTTGTAAGGAAAGCAAATGAATCGCAGTAGTTTGTTTGCCAAAGTTGGCATCACCCCGCAGAATTAAGATATGTTTATCATCTAAAATACTTTGGGCATAATGATAATTTTTAGTTTCAACGTATACACTACGTACTTTTTCAATATTAGTAATTAATACTTGTCCTGCTATCTTCTTGACAGAAGTATGTTTTGTCGATTTTGTTTGATTCCCTGTGACAAAATCGCCTCTAATTTTAACTTCATCTTCAAAGTAAACACCGCCACTGTGAAAATTAATGTAGACATTTGCAGCAGCTAGGGAACGCAAAAATTCAATACTTTCGGCGCTTTCTTTACCTGCTAAATTTTTGATGATGTCTTCTAAATTATTGCTGGTTTTTGATTGCTCTGTACTTTGAGTTTCAGATGCTGACTGTGATTGTTCGGCAGGTTCTTGAGATTTCTCGTTACCTTCCTCATTTGACGAGGGATTTGGATCGATTTCATCACTCATTTACTCAACTTTCTCCCACGTCTGGTTGTTAAATCAGAGTGAAGACGCGATTCATCGCGTCTCTACAAGTGGTTTGTTTATGGCATTCTTGCAAACGGTGGGAAGTTTCACTCAATAAACTTGTTTTGCTGTCCAACAACAAAGTCTCCTTGGATATTGACTGAATCTTTAAAGTTAGTACAGTTGCTCTGTTGCTCGATATGTATTTTTTCAACTTTTGGATCTTTAAGATTTAATTGAATCTGTTTTAATGGCGTATTTAAGTTTTCATTAATAAATCTCTTCACGCGTTTATAGATGGGTTTTTTATCCGATTCTGGCCTACAAATTGAAATATGGTTTTCATCCATTGGTATTGGAATTACACCTCCAATACCAGGATTGGCAGTGGTTTCATTCACAACTAAAATTCCTTTGGTCTGATACTTTTCGTAGTAAACTTCCATTGGAATTTTACTCAGGTGTTCGTTATTTCCATATAAAAGGTTTAGCTCGCGTAAACGGGAATCGTGAGCTTTGAGTTCATCAACGCTGACTGTGGTTATCAGAAAATCGCCTATATATTTAATCCAATTAGCAAGATCGGAACCTGAATGAGGAGTGGAGAGAAAAACAATTCCTTTCGTCTGCTCAACGATTGCTTTCCATCTTGCAGTCCCGAAATCATTGGCATGGCGAAGCATTTGCTTGACTAAAAGTCCACCCATGCTATGGGTAATGAAAATCAAAGGGCGATCGCCAATATCATACGTATCTAAAAGCGCCAAAGAATTGGTAGCTCGATCCACCAATGGCATTGTATTTCCTTTCCAAGCAAAAGGTTCCGCCTCGTACCCCAGCGACCAAATACCAACATTTGGCAAATCCCTACCCAACCAAGCTGGCCAGAAATCATTATCATCACGCTTGCCTTTAGGATGCCAAGTCTCTCGGTAATGCCCCATTAATCCGTGAACAAAAATTACATCTCCAATTCTTTGGAGATCGTCACAACCTGAGATTGGGAATAAGTCATTCAAGTTTTTCACGCCCTAATTCTCCAATTGACCATTGTGTGTATCCAGAAATTTCGTCGTTTGACGCTGTTAACGACTACCTCCAGTAGGTCACATAGAGACTATGCGGTTTGTCGTTAGAACTTCCTTGTTAATAGTCAAAAAATTAAACTTTTATTTAATTATTTCTTCCTATGTAATTTTTATATATGTGTGATTTTTACGAAAAAGCCTCAAAATCTAGGTTATTAGCCATAATACAGGTAATACCATATAGGTTTTATTAAAATTTTTGTAAATTTTTAGCGATGGCTTCCTGGTTTTTACTTGAGTTGCGATCGCACAAGACATTCGGCAGTACTTTAGTTATTGAATAAAAAAATATCCCCTACTTCAGACGCCAAAAGTAGGGGGATTATTAAATTTTATTTTGTTGTTAAAACTACTTGACAGAAACAGCATCGACATCAATGGTGCTTGCAGTGGAGGTAGTACCCTCAGTGGTATTTGATGCTTCGGTATTTACATCGCCTTTACGAGCTTTCCAGCCTTCAATCACTAACCCAGACACTTCACTGACGAGCAGGGTCAAAAGGAAAACATCATCAATCTGCCCAACGATGGGAAAAACGTCCGGGAGAAAATCAATTGGGCTGGCCAAATAAACTAATGTTCCTAAAATTACCCACCAGCGGTATTTAGGGTTACGAAGCAAGTCACGGTACCAGGTATAAACTGATTGAATTGAAAATTTCATATTTTGAACCTCCAGTTATCTTTAATTTTGACAAATTATCTTTTAAACTCCCGGTGGGAATAACCGCCCCAATTAGTCTGGAAGACGCTACCAATTAAAAGCGAGTGGGGAGATGGGGGAGTGTGGGGGGTGTGGGGAGATGGGGGAGTGTGGGGAGTGTGGGGAGATGGGGAAGTGTGGGGAGTGTGGGGAGAAAGAGAATTTATGCCCCCGTCTCTTCCCACCCCTCCCACACCTCCCACACTTCCTGTTTGCCCTATGCCCTATGCCCATTAATCTCTAAAATTAATAATGCTTGGGGATAGTTGCTTTAGTTATGGAGGGAGGAAATTTAAACAGTGGATATTTTAGATTTGTTTTACAAGGGCGGGCCAGCCATGTGGCCTTTGCTGGTTCTGTCGATTTTGTCTTTGAGTGTAATTTTCGAGCGTTTGTGGTTCTGGCTACGAATTTTAACTCAAGAAAAGCAAATAGTCGATCGCGTTCTAGATGCTGCCCATGATGATTGGCAAGTCGCTGCTGATATTGCAAGACAAGCAAGCCATCAGCCTGTAGGCCGTTTTCTCTATTCACCCTTACATTTAAGTAAAAGTGATGCGGAAAGCTTTCGTCTAGCCTTGGAGTCCACAGCCGAAGATGAATTAGCTGGAATGCGGCGGGGCGAAAAACTTTTGGAAGCCGTAATTGCCCTGGCACCACTACTGGGATTATTGGGTACGGTTTTGGGTTTAATCCAGTCTTTGCGGGCAATTCGGATTGGTGATTTGGGAACTGAATCTACTGCTGGGGTGACTACTGGTATTGGTGAATCGTTAATTAGTACAGCAGCAGGGCTAATAGTTGCCATCATTAGTTTGGTATTCTATCGCCTATTCCAAAGTTTTGTAGTTAACCAAGTGAAAGTTTTTCGTCGAGCAGGGAATGAGTTGGAATTACTCTACCGCCAGTCTCCGCCTGATTTTAGTAATACTACATCACCAATTGCACGAGAGAATTTCACATCACCCCGCAAACAAGGGAAAAACAGGTTTTCTGAACCTCCTGAGCCGCCAATCCTACCTTAGTAAGAGTCAAAAATTCAACCCTTAAACCAGGCGATTAAATTGAGAAAATGAAAGTTAATCTACATACTCCAATCGAAGAAGCCCAGATTCAAATCATTCCTTTAATTGATGTTGTTTTTTGTATTCTGACGTTTTTTTTGTTAGCAGCACTGCAATTTACGCGCCAACAGGCAATAAATGTTGATTTGCCTAAAGCCAGCGCTAAATCTGTATCTGGGATAACGTCACAAAGTGGCACTCAGATTGTAACTATCGATGCCGTTGGCAACACCTACATAGAAAAACAGCCTGTAAAACGTGAAGATTTAGCACAGAGGTTAAAACTGTATCTCCAAGCAAATCCCAATGGCGTTGTGGTGCTGAATGCTTCCCGCACAGCAACTTACAATGATGTGATTGAGACATTAGACTTGCTGCGGCAAGTAGGAGGCGATCGCGTTTCTTTAGGAATTATTCCTGGCCCATCTCAACCACCGACAAACTCACTCAACCAGCCTCCTGTACCTTCTTTCCCAGCTAATCCTGGTGAAGCACCAGTTCCAGGCATCAACCCTGAAGGCAATCTTGCCCCCAGATTTCCCTCCGCGCCCGGACAAAACATCAGTCCGATTAATCCTGATATTTCCAACCCACCAGCACCCCCAGCACCTGTAGCACCAGGACAAAGCCAATCTGCTCCAAATAGGTGAAATGGGCATGAGGCATGGGGGAAGCAGGAGGTGTGGGAGGTGTGGGAGGTGTGGGAGGTGTGGGAGGTGTGGGAGGTGTGGGAAGAGACGGGGGCATAAATTCTCTTTCTCCCCACACTCCCCCATCTCCCCACACTCCCCCATCTCCCCACACTCCCCCATCTCCCCACACTCCCCCATCTCCCCACACTCCCCCATCTCCCCACACTCCCCAGTCTCCCCACACTCCCCCATCTCCCCACACTCCCCCATCTCCCCACACTCCCCAGTCTCCTGAAGCTTTTTGTCAAACCTAAAGATATCCAGAATAAAATTCGGCTAGAGAAAAAAATTCTGTTAATTTACAAATAATTGGTTGAGTTTGAAAGATTTTTCCATAGGTAGGTTGAGTAGCTTATCACCAATTGCCATTCACGTTTCAGGGGTTGTGGCATGAATATTGTGACGCTTTTAATTGTTTGGATAGTAACAGCTATCAGCTTGTTAATAATTAGTAAATTGCCTTTGGGAGTTGAAATTGATACTCCAGCTAAAGCCTTCCTTTCGGCAGCAGTACTCGGTATTGTGACAGCAATAGTCCGACCGATTTTAAGCCTCGTCTTCGCAGTACCAAATGTACTCACATTAGACTTGCTATCCAGCATTTTCACATTTATGATTGCTGTAGTTTGTTTTAGTATTGCGGCTTGGTTAGTCGAAGGCTTTCGTTTACGCTATGGTGTTTGGAGTGCTGTTATTGGAGCATTTGCGCTGACTTTAATTAACAGCTTAATCTACAAAATCTTGGGTGTATAAAATTAAAACTTAGAGTTATGAGTGAGGAGTTAGGAGTTTTCAATAACTTTTGACTCCTCACTCATAACTATTCATTGGAAGTTGGAGGAGCAACTTGAGTAGTTGATTGTTGTTTGCGTTGTTCGCGTTTTTTGCGATCGGCTGAGAGCATATCTGCCATCACTACTAGCGCTTGGGCCATTTTGTCGAGGTTAGAACGGTATAGTTCCAAATCCTTGCTCAATTTGTCATCAGACAGGTGTAAACCAGCAGCGATCGCTTTGAGTGCTTCAGTGAGCCGTTTTTCGTCTTTGACTAGTTCAGGATCTGCCAATTCCAATAAAGAAAATACACCAATTGCAAACAAACGGTTGTATTTAAAGTTAGGATTATTGGCGATCGCTTGCAATTGTGCTTGCAAGTCAGCATCTCGATCTAAGTTGCTGGTTTGACTCAGCCAGCCAATTAAATCTTGAACTGGTAAACCTTTAGCTACAGATCGCAATCTTTCGGCATCCTGTCGATAGCGTTGCGGATCTTGTTCTATAGCCTGACATAAGGCATTAAAAATAGATTCTCGATCCCGTTCTGGTTGATAGCCTTCCATGAAGCGGTCAAAAGTAGTGACGACACCCAAGGCATAAATTGGATTGTAGCTAAAATCAATATTTACTGACAGTAGATGCATTTCCACCATCAACTCTTCTACTACCCGACGATAAATAGTGTTGATCGGTCGGGTATGCAGATTGTAGAAAGTTCGCTTTGTATCAGAGACAGTACGGACGTTATTCACAAAGAAAATCTTAAGGAAGGGCGACGTATTCTTATTTTCCCGCTTAAAGGCTACTTTGCCAAGTTGAGGTTTTGGCTAGCGACGGTCTTGTAGACGGAAAACTTTTCCAGAAGGCTTGCTGGCGCTTGATTTTAAACGATCAATCTAATCAGCCAAAATCAGCTTTTAATCTGCCTTTCAAGTACCTTTGTTCTAACTAGACGAATAAAGCGATCGCTTTTTAGACGCGATCCCTAGTTACTAAAATGACACATCGGATGCTGATGATTTCGCTAACTTTCATTCATTTGCAAACATTAAGAGCGTCGGTTTCCGGCGCTCTTAACTTTGTACTAATTGTAGACCACCAATTTTTCAACTTGATACCGCCAAAAATTTTCGGTTTACTGACACTTTCATTTACAATATAAACAAATCAAAATTAGATTGTAAGTTAGTACCCACACAGGCTAGTAACTCTGGCCTAAAGAACTAACCAAAAATAATCACCTTTAAAAATTCATCGATCTCACTTATGAACTTCTCGCCACAGTTAATTGCTTTAGGTGAGTACCTAGCTGGTGAATTTGATAATCGGGAACAAGCCTTAGCAGAACCAGTTTGGTATGTCCACCTGCGTCTGTGGCAAAGACCAGTTAATCTGTTCATAGAAGATAGCATCACCATATTTGCCGAACAGGCTAATATTATTAACCTAGATCGACCCTACCGCCAACGAATTATGCGCTTGCATCAGGGAAGCGATTCTCATGCCCCTCTGAAAGTGCAATATTATATGCTTAAAAATCCAGAAGCATTAAAAGGCGCGGGTGATAATTCTGCTTTACTAAATACACTCTCACCCGATGAATTAGATTTACTACCAGGTTGTATCCTCACAGTTAATTACGAAAAGCTAACTGGCGATCGCTATAAGTTTACCGCTACTCCATTACCGGAAACTCGTTGCACTTTTACTTATCTTGGAAATACCGTCGAAGTTTCCTTAGGCTTTGAAGTCACACAAACAGAATTTTACACCTACGACAAAGGAATCAACCCAGCAACTCGACAAGCAACTTGGGGAGCAATTATGGGGCCTTATCGCTACACAAAGCGAAATCAGTATTGAGTAACATCGAGTTATGAGTTATGAGTTATGAGTTAATTCCTCACTCCTCACTCTTAACTCCTAACTCTTTTCTTAGCTCGCGATACTACGAGGTACACCTTCTAAAGCTTCCTCTTCAGTTTCAAAGATTTCAAACACAGTATCCATCATCGTCACTTCAAACACGAGTTTGGCTTCTGGATGTACATTACAGATGCGGAAACTACCCTTGACTTTATCTGCATCACGCATTCCAGCTACCAAAGATGTCAGACCAGAACTATCAATAAAATTGACCTGACCCAGATTGACAACTACATGGCGACTGAGTTTAGAAATACACTCCTGTAACTTTAAGCGAAATTGCCAAGCAGTAGTGATGTCTAGGCGACCTGCTGGTGTCAAGACAATCACAGTATTTCCGTCTTGGGTTGTATAACTTTTTTGGTCTATATGAATCACTCAAGCCCTCCCCGTGGGATTCCTTTTAAATTGACTAGCTACAGAACTGTTATAATGCTGCCACTTGAGATTAGCAAGCTACAGCTAAAATTGTCACTTTTTTATGCTAAGTGCTTATCTTTAGTAGTTTAACTCACCAAAACAGTGCTGAGTAGCAATTTTAAATGGGGCATTGGGCATTGGGCATGGGGCATGGGGAAAGGGGTAAGGGGAAAAGGAGAAAGATTAAATTTATTCCTTTTCCCTTTAACCTTTAACCTTTTCCCCTGCCTC
The DNA here is from genome assembly GCA_034530795.1 of Nostoc sp. DedQUE12a. Lineage (GTDB taxonomy): Bacteria > Cyanobacteriota > Cyanobacteriia > Cyanobacteriales > Nostocaceae > Nostoc. Next base: position 94,050 of record JAVRCH010000163.1, on the reverse strand, counting down.
CCCTCTATTTCCAATTAATCCAATCTTGAGGTTTTAGGAAGGTTTCATACAACTCGGCTTCGGGGGAATTGGGTTCTGGCTGATAGCCGTATTCCCAACGCACCAGAGGTGGTAGGGACATAAGAATTGATTCAGTGCGTCCGTTGGTTTGCAGGCCAAAAATGGTACCTCGGTCGTAAACCAAGTTAAATTCTACATATCGTCCCCGGCGATAGAGTTGGAAATTGCGTTGGCGATCGCCATACTCAACCCCATGTCGCCGTTCTACAATTGGCACATAGGCTGGTAAAAATGCTCTGCCACAGTCTTGTACAAAAGCAAACAAATCTTCCCAATTACGTGGCGTTGGTTCTCCCACCTTATTGCTATAAATAGCTGCTGGCCCGTTGGGATCGGGGCCGCGATATAAAGTACCACGACCATCTTGGTAATCAAAAAATAGACCGCCCACACCCCTTGTTTCACCGCGATGCTTGAGGTAGAAATATTCGTCACACCAACGTTTAAACACTGGGTAATATTCTGGGTGGTGTTGGTCACAAGCTTGTTTTAAAGTTTTATGTAAATGTGTTACATCTTCAGCAAAAGGGTAATAAGGAGTCAAGTCCAGACCACCGCCAAACCACCACACAGGGCCAGCTTCAAAGTAGCGATAGTTGAGGTGGACTGTAGGGACGTAGGGATTCCGGGGGTGTAACACCATTGAAGTACCAGTGGCATAAAAGCCGTGTCCTGCGCCTTCAGGACGTTGAGCTAAGATTGAGGGCGGTAAATGGGAACCCCAAACTTCAGAAAAATTGACACCACCTTGTTCAAATATTGCACCATCGCGTAGGACGCGCGATCGCCCTCCACCTCCTTCTGGGCGTTCCCAACTATCTTCATGAAACTTACCCACACCATCCAGTTCTGTCAAAGCTTGCGTAATCTCGTCTTGCAGCTGTTTCATAAACTGACTGACTCTTTCCTTAGCGTCAGCTGGTGGCAAAAACTTGGATGATTCCGCTGCTACAGTTGGTGTTTGCGAGTTGGTCAACATAGATTCCCGAACCTAAATTACAATTTCTAGAAAGCCACAAATTTCTCATCTTAAAATTTGGGGAAAATCGCGCCAACAATCAAGCTCTATTTGCCCAACCTGCTTTTTTCTTACTGGTCAAGCATTTTATAGAATTGATGGGCATCACTAGAGTTATTTTCCCTCAAATGCGTATAGGCTTGTATATTGACTGAGTTTTTTTTGAAATTTTTAATTGGAATATTCTGGTATAAACACTAAAATTTAGTCTTAACCTTGAGGTATCAAGGGTTTGACTCATCTACTCAAAACTTCTGCGCCATATTTATTTATGATGTTGGTGCTTGGCATCTGCACCGAATATACCATTGCTATGCCCAGAGAAATTTTAAGAAAGTTTTGGTCTAGAGGTTAAGCCTAGTTGCCTAAAATACCAGAGTTACCAGAAAGTGTCTAGCCAGGAGGAGGATTAGGAAAATGCAGGGTTGGTTATCCAAATTCATCCACCGCAAACGTCGTCGGTTTTGCGCTTCTCTGGTGCGGACGTATCGAGAGATTAGTTCTGCTTCTGTAGATGAACTGTGGCAAAAAGTAGTTGACTTAACGGATGTTTCTTGGCATCCACTACTTAAAAGTACTAACGTACCCTACGGATTAGTACCCAAACCAGGATTAATTTTTCAAGCTGTAACACGCTTTTCGCCAATTCCCATCCGGATTTTTGTGGAACGCGTCAATCCCAGAGAAATGCTGAGTATCCGAGTTATGGCAATTCCTGGAATAGAAGAACGGGTCACCTACCAAGTAGAATCAACAGTTTGTGGTACTTGTTTATCTTATTCTGTAACACTACGCGGTTGGTTGTCACCCCTAATTTGGTCTTTATCTCGTCCTTACGCAGACCGCGTTGCACGCTCTTTAGTCGAAGCAGTAGAAAAAGCGGCATTACCAGCAGTATCAGGTAATAAAAAATCTATTAATGACAGTTGTTTTGATTTTTAGGGATTGGGCATTGGGCAAACAGGGTATGGGGAAAAGGGGAAAGATTAAATTTATTCCTTTTCCCTTTAACCTTTAACCTTTTCCCCTGCCCCCATCTCCCCATCTCCCCATGTCCCATGCGCCATTTCCTATACCCAATAACGTTAAGATTCTATTTAGGTAATAATCCAGTTTCCTAAGTTTTATTACGGCAGCGATCGCGAAAATACCAATCTGCTCTTGCTTTTATTTACATCCAGTTAATAGCTAAGATGCTGACTAGGATTATATTTCATCAATTGCAACAGAAGTCAGGAGCTTCTGCCTTTCTTAAATCAGAACTTCGGTAAATTTGGAATTTTGAATTTTTTATGTACGATGTCCTTGATTCGAGCTCTGTCTTAGAAGTATTGCGACCAGTGCAAGACCCAGAACTTCGCAAAAGTCTGGTAGAACTGAATATGATTCGCAATGTCAAAATTGATGGGGGTAAGGTTAGTTTCACTTTAGTGTTAACTACTCCCGCCTGCCCTTTACGTGAATTTATTGTTGAAGATTGCCAAAAAGCTGTTAAAAAACTACCAGGCGTTACACATGTAAGCGTAGAAGTAACAGCAGAAACACCCCAACAAAAAAGTTTGCCAGACCGCACTGGTATTTCTGGAGTCAAAAATATTATTGCTGTTTCCAGCGGCAAAGGTGGTGTTGGTAAAAGTACTGTGGCGGTGAATGTAGCAGTGGCTTTAGCCCAAACAGGAGCAAAAGTCGGCTTACTAGACGCTGATATTTACGGGCCTAATGACCCGACAATGTTGGGCTTGGCAGATGCGGAAATTGCTGTGCGTTCAACTGAAAAAGGCGAAATCCTCGAACCTGCTTTTAATCACGGTGTCAAATTAGTTTCAATGGGCTTTTTGATTGACCGAGATCAACCAGTGATTTGGCGCGGGCCAATGTTAAATGGTGTAATTCGCCAGTTTCTCTATCAAGTGCAATGGGGAGAATTGGACTATTTGATTGTAGATATGCCACCAGGAACTGGAGATGCTCAGTTAACTTTAACCCAAGCAGTACCAATGGCAGGAGCAGTAATTGTCACCACACCCCAAAATGTCGCGCTGTTAGATTCTCGTAAGGGATTGCGGATGTTCCAACAGATGAACGTCCCGGTATTAGGAATCGTGGAAAATATGAGTTATTTTATTCCACCAGATATGCCAGATAAACAGTATGACATTTTTGGTTCCGGTGGTGGTTCCAAAACCGCTGCTGAATTGGAAGTGCCACTTTTGGGCTGTGTACCACTAGAAATTTCCACGCGAGTTGGCGGCGATAATGGTGTACCAATAGTTGTTGCTGACCCAGATTCAGCTTCAGCAAAAGCACTAAAAGCGATCGCTCTCAACATCGCTGGTAAAGTATCAGTTGCAGCTTTGACATAATAAATTTTAATTCTATCTGTTCCTTGGGCTATAGCCTGGGAATACTAGGGACTGGAGATTGGGAATTGGGGACTGGGGGAGTGTGGGGAGTGTGGGGAGTGTGGGGAGTGTGGGAAGTGTGGGGAGATGGGGAAAAAGAGAATTTATGCTTCTCTTTCCTCCCACACCTCCGTCTCCCCCCACACTTCCCACCCCTCCCACACCTCCCACACCTCCTGCTTGCCCCATGCCCAATGCCCAATGCCCAACAATTAAACCTAAAGTCTAAACTGACACAATGTTATTAAAACGATCGCTCCCCAAAGTTCGCTGGAAGTCTTGGGTTAAGCCTTGGCAATATGTAGATTGGTTATTATTTTGTTTACCCGTTGCTGTCAGTATTTTTGGCGGCGTCGCCATCCTCAGTACGGAACTTAAGCAGCCAGTAACCGACTGGTGGTGGCACTGGTTGGTGGCGGGTATCGGTGTACTGATAGCACTATTTTTAGCTCGTACCCGTTACGAAATCTTAATGCAGTGCCACTGGGTAACTTACGCACTTACGAATTTCAGCTTAATCGCCGTGATGATTGCCGGTACTAGCGCTAAAGGGGCACAGCGATGGATTAGTATCGCTGGCTTTAATGTGCAACCCTCAGAGTTTGCCAAAGTTGGCATGATTATTACCTTAGCAGCCTTGTTACACAAGCGTACTGCTTCTAAACTCGAAAGCGTTTTCCGTATACTGGCAATCACCGCTATACCTTGGGGGTTAGTATTTTTACAGCCTGATTTAGCAACATCAATGGTATTTGGGGCGATCGTCTTGGGAATGCTCTACTGGGCAAATGCTAACCCAGGCTGGCTAATTCTGATGATTTCTCCTGTGATTGCTGCCATTTTGTTCAGTACATCTTGGCCTTTAGAACAACCGATAGTTTTATTTAAAGAGCTATCTTTTGGCCCGTTAGGGATAGCTTGGTCAATCGCTATGGCTATTATCGGTTGGCGAACTCTGCCCTGGCGTCGATTTGGTTTGGGTGCTATCGGTGCGTGGAGTCTCAATATACTCGGTGGCGAATTAGGAGTTTTTGCCTGGAATCATATTTTGAAACCCTATCAAAAAGACCGACTTACTGTATTCATGGATCCAGATCACGATCCCCTTGGTGCTGGGTATCACTTGATTCAATCTCGCATTGCCATTGGTGCCGGTGAAATTTGGGGATGGGGTCTGTTCAAAGGCCCAATGACCCAACTTAATTTCGTCCCAGAACAGCATACAGACTTTATTTTCTCCGCAGTCGGCGAAGAATTCGGTTTTGTTGGTTGTTTGGTAGTACTCTTTGTTTTTTGCTTAATTTGCTTCCGCTTACTGCATGTTGCTCAAACCGCCACAGACAATTTCGGTTCGTTGTTGGCTATTGGCGTTTTGTCCATGATTGTATTTCAGTTAATTGTCAACGTTGGTATGACTGTCGGCTTAGCGCCTGTAGCAGGAATTCCCTTACCCTGGATGAGTTATGGACGTTCTGCCATGCTGACTAACTTCATTTCCTTGGGAATAGTAGAATCGGTAGCAAATTTTCGCCAACGGCAGAAGTATTATTGATTGGGCATGGGGCATGGGGCATAGGGCACAAGAAGCAGAGCGACAGAGGTCTGGGTAAAGGTTGCCCTGTGCTCAACACTTCCCTCATCTTTCCCATGCCCAATGAGTATTAACAAGTATTAAGCTATTAACAGGAAACAAGTGAGGCTAAAGAGATGATTCTGCCTGGAGCAACTGTTCGCGTTAAGAATCCCGCAGATACCTACTATCGCTCTGAAGGACTCGTGCAACGAGTGAGTGATGGTAAGGTAGCCGTATTGTTTGAAGGTGGTAACTGGGATAAATTAATTACCTTCCGCCTGAAGGAATTAGAAGTCGTAGAAACCACAGCCGGACGTAAAAAAGGAAAATAGATTAATTAGAAGTAGAGACGCGATTAACCCTTGTCTGTACGTTAGAAGAGACGCTATTAATCGCATCTGTACAGGAGTTAGGAGTTATTACAATACTTGTCGGGTTTTGGGGAAAAGGGAAAACAAAAAACCTTTACCCTTTACCCTTTACCCTTTACCCTTTACCCCAAACCAAATTCCGAGTTCAAAATGCAAAACCCGAGCAGTATTGGGAGTTATTATTGTTCAACTCCTAACTCTTAACTGAGCACTCCCATGCGCCTTCCATTACCACAGTTTGATAGAAGCGATCGCCATCCCAATCACTTTGCAGAGGTGATTGAAACTAGTAGTACTGAATTTTTGGCACAGTGTTTGGAACCAGAAGATTTAAGCTTTCCCTCTATGCCGCCTTTTGGTAGTTGGGTTTGTGCAGTGGATGAAGAATCTGGCAATCTCGTTTACGCTGTGGTATATCATGCTACTACCATGCCCATAGATTCCGTACACCGAGCTAGAGCTTTGGGGCTGTCATTGCAGGACTTACGTGAAGAACAACCCCAGATATTTGCCATGCTGAGAACAGAATTTAGAGCTGCCATCATTGGATTTGAACTATCTTCACAAAATCCAAGTTATAACCGAAGAGTATATCAGTATCTACCACCCCGTCCCCCGCAAATTCATCAAGCTGTTTATCGGTGCGAAGCTGAAGCGATCGTTAAATTTACTGAAGAACTAGATTTTTTGCGGACACTCCTTTGTATCAATGGTGCGCCAGTGGACGCCTTGACCGCAGCTGCCATTCGAGATGTATATCAGTTACGTAAAGCTGACCGAGAATGGCTAATTAAAGCTGGGCGGAACCTGAGCATGTTACTTAAAGACGACTACGATCGCTTGCGGTTCATTTTGAGCCAAATCCACCCGTAGGTAGTTAGTTCTTAGACAATTGTCTAGTTTAGTGTAAGTTAAGATTTTTAATTTTTCGTCAGGCGGCTCCTACATCCATTTATATCGATCAAGCGCTCGTTTTCAAGGCGATCGCAGTTTTACCATAGCCTCATCAATTCCTACCTATGGAACTCATATCACAAGTTCTTGCTCTGGAACCAACTTCCCAAGTTCTTAGCAAGGAACCAATTGTTTCCTTTGCTATTTTGCTCGTGGTCATCTTAGTTATACCTATTATGTTTGAGCGGCTAAGATTACCAGGATTAGTGGGTTTGGTTTTCTCTGGACTAGTACTTGGCCCTTCGGGCTGGCATCTATTTCAATCCAACTCACCGATGATTAACCTACTCTCAGATATTGGGTTAATATACTTGCTATTTGTCGCAGGGCTAGAAGTCGATCTAGAAAAGTTCCGCAAAAGAAAAAGTCGCGCCTTTGGATTTGCTAGCTTGACTTTCACTGTGCCGCTACTTATGGGAATCTTGGTAGGTCTGATTTTAGGCTATAGCTGGACTACTGCAATTTTAATAGGCTCTTTATTCGCTTCCTACACCCTTTTGGCATATCCCATAATCACTCGTTTGGGAGTAGTAAATAATGAAGCGGTTACTGTCACTATTGGAGCCACTATTTTTACAGATATTGGCGCAATACTAATATTGGGTGTTTGTGTAGCTGTGGGTCGTAATCAGGTATTCAGCTTAGCTCAACTACTCACCTTGTCGGGTTGGTTAACGATTTATTCTGTTGCCGTTGTTGCAGGATTTGATTGGGCAGGTAAAGAGTTTTTTCGCCGTTCAGGAGACGACGAAGGAAACAAATTTTTGTTTGTGTTGCTTTCTGTGTTTCTTGCAGCTGTGGGCGCTCAATTAATTGAAGTAGACAAAATTGTTGGTGCTTTTTTAGTGGGTTTGGCAGTAAATGAAGCTGTTGGTGAAGGCCCAGTCAAAGAAAAGGTGGTATTTATTGGCAGTGTATTATTCATTCCGATTTTCTTTGTTGACCTTGGTTTATTAATCGATTTACCTACCTATTTGAATAACCCGAATGCCATCAAGTTAACGCTGCTAATTATAGCCTGTTTAATTGCCAGTAAATTGATCGCAGCTTTGTTGACAAAACTAGTTTACCGCTATAACTGGCAAGAAATACTGACAATGTGGTCGTTATCAATTCCCCAGGTTAGTACAACTTTAGCCGCAACTTTAGTAGGACATCGGGCTGGATTACTCTCATCAGAAATATTACACAGCATTATTATTTTAATGGTCGTGACCTCAACCTTGGGGCCCTTTATCACCAGTCGAATAGCCGTTGGTTTGACCTCCTCCCCAGCCGTAGATGCACCACCAACAAATCTACCTGATGGCGATGCACCAGAAACAGACGATGCTTTGACTATAGTCGTACCTGTCTATAATCCTCAGACGCAGCAGTACTTGATTGAAATGGCTGCGTTATTAGCGCGTCAGTCAAAGGGTAAAATTGTACCGCTAGCGATCGCTAATGCTGCTGCTCACATGGATGCACCCCAGTTAGAAGCTTCCCTAGAACGCAGTGAGCGCTCATTGACAAAAGCCACCGCCCAAAGTCGAGTATTAGGTGTAGCCGCAGAACCAGTGCTACGAATTGATGATGCTTTTGCTCAAGGAATTAGCAGAGCTGCCCGCGAACAAAAAGCTAGTTTAATTGTTATGGGTTGGGGTAAACGTACTGGGTTGCGAGCATTATTATTTGGAAATGTTGTTGATGGCGTGCTTTGGGCAGCACATTGTCCTGTAGCAGTAACACGCTTAGTGGAATCACCAAAAAAAATTCAGCGTATCCTAGTGCCAATAGAAAATTTAACAGCACCGATATTGCAGCCCGTACAATTTGCCCAAATGTTGGCACAAGCAAATCAAAGCCACATTACTGTACTTAATGTGTGCGATCGCCGCACTAGTTCTAGTAAAATTGCTTGGAGGCGATCGCACCTCTCACTCTTAGTATCTAAATTAGCTCTGCCCAATACCCCAGAAATTCAAATTATCGCTCATGAAAATGTAGCTCAAGCAATTTTGCAAGCAGCACGGTTATACGATTTAGTAGTTTTACCTTTTATACGCAATCGCACTAGTCCCGGTGGGTTAGCCATTAGCGATGTCACCACAGAGTTAGCCAGACAACTCACCTGTTCCATTGTCATGCTTGGAGAACCACAACGCACTCAAACAAATATAGTTATTTCTAATACAGGTAATAACATCACATCTGCTGTATGATATAGTTCGATAGATTTGGGCTGCGTTAGCCTAGCCTGCGGAAGGCATCGTATTAAAAAAATCTTGACAACAAATAAATTACCTCTAATGTTTACAGTAAAAACACTTTATATTGTTGAAGATTTGATGAACTTTAGGTAAAAGACTGACAACCTTTAGACAATGTTTGTTATTTTGCTAGTTAAATTGTTAACAAAGCAGGTAAAAACATAACAAAACTACAACCTTAAACAGTTTTGGATTAAGTGTTGTTCATTTTTAGTTCTGTATTTTTGTGCCCAAGCTGGGTAACCTAAAAGATAAGTGCGATAGCTACTGAAAATATTTGTAAGTAACTGGGAAACTATGAGAATTTTGGTGACGGGCGGTGCTGGGTTTATTGGTTCCCATCTCATCGACCGACTAATGAACGAAGGGCATGAAATAATATGCTTGGATAATTTTTACACAGGTCATAAACGTAACATTCTTAAATGGTTAGGTCATCCGTACTTTGAATTAATCCGCCACGATATTACCGAACCAATTCGATTAGAAGTGGATCAAATTTATCATTTAGCTTGTCCTGCTTCTCCCGTACATTATCAATACAACCCAGTCAAAACCGTTAAAACTAACGTGATGGGAACACTGAATATGTTGGGGCTGGCCAAGCGCGTAAAAGCTAGGTTTTTCTTGGCTTCAACTAGCGAAGTATACGGTGACCCAGAAGTTCATCCCCAAACTGAAGAGTACAGGGGTAGCGTTAATCCCATTGGTATACGTTCGTGCTACGACGAAGGCAAAAGAATCGCTGAAACTCTGGCATTTGATTACTACAGGCAAAATAAAGTTGATATTCGAGTTGCTCGGATCTTCAATACATACGGGCCGAGAATGTTAGAGAATGATGGTCGGGTAGTGAGTAACTTCATAGTTCAGGCTTTGCGTGGTAATCCTTTAACGGTTTACGGAGATGGTTCGCAAACCCGGAGTTTCTGCTACGTTTCCGATTTGGTAGATGGATTTATTCGCCTAATGAATGGCGATTACATCGGGCCAGTAAATCTGGGTAATCCTGGTGAGTATACAATTTTACAATTGGCACAAGCTGTGCAAAACATGATTAACCCAGATGCACAGATTAAATTCGAGCCACTACCTTCGGACGACCCCCGGCGTCGCCAACCCGATATTACAAAGGCCAAAACTTGGTTAAATTGGGAACCTACCATTCCTTTGCAAGAGGGGTTAAAACTAACAATAGAAGATTTCCGCGATCGCATGAACAGCGATGCCAAAAATTCAGCCTCTTGAGCAGTGCTTAGCCCTGCTCTCAACTTTCGTGCAAGCTCATCTTATTTGGTAGCCGGTACTTTAGTGGCTGTGTTTCCTCTCGGTGTATAAGTGTCATATTGACTATTTCTTTTTTTAAACTAACGCTCAATCAAGCGAGGAGTTGAAAATGCGTGTTTGCGTAATTGGTACTGGTTACGTCGGTTTAGTTACAGGTGCTTGCTTAGCTCATATTGGGCATGATGTCATTTGCGTAGACAACAACGAAGAAAAAGTCAAATTAATGAAATCTGGACAGTCTCCGATTTTTGAACCGGGACTCTCAGAAATCATGCAGTCTGCCATTCAAACAGAAAAAATTCATTTCACAAGTGACCTAGCTGCGGGAGTTGCCCACGGAGAAATTCTGTTTATTGCCGTAGGAACACCACCTTTACCAACTGGTGAGAGTGATACTCGTTACGTTGAAGCCGTAGCCCGTGGTATTGGGGCAAACCTCAACAATGGTTATAAAGTGATTGTGAATAAATCAACAGTACCCATTGGTTCAGGTGACTGGGTGCGGATGATTGTTCTAGATGGTATCGCTGAACGCCAAAAAAGTTTGGTAGCCGCAGGTGGCGTATCTGAAGAGAAATTACCAGAGTTTGTAGCCGAGTTTGATGTAGTCAGCAATCCAGAATTTTTGCGCGAAGGTTCAGCAGTTTACGACACCTTCAACCCCGATCGCATTGTACTAGGAGGCAACAGTCAAAGGGCAGTAGCTTTAATGCAACAACTGTATGCCCCAATTGTAGAACGCAAATACGCAGCCGATCCATCTTTACCACCAGTACCAATTCTGGCAACAGACCTCAGTTCAGCGGAAATGATCAAATATGCCGCTAATGCCTTTTTGGCCACTAAGATTAGTTTTATCAATGAAGTTGCTAATATTTGCGATCGCGTTGGTGCTGATGTTACCCAAGTAGCCAAAGGTATTGGTCTAGACTCCCGCATTGGAAACAAATTTTTACAAGCTGGCATTGGTTGGGGTGGTTCTTGCTTCCCGAAAGATGTCTCTGCCCTCATTCACACTGCTGACGACTATGGCTATGAAGCTGAATTGCTCAAAGCCGCAGTCAACGTCAACGAACGCCAACGTTTAATTGCTCTAGAAAAACTGCAACAAGTCCTGAAAATCCTCAAAGGTAAGACTATTGGGCTACTCGGTCTCACCTTTAAGCCTGATACCGATGATATGCGGGATGCTCCTGCCCTCAACTTAATTGAACAACTCAACCGACTGGGAGCTAAAGTCAAAGCCTACGACCCCATTGTTTCCCAAACAGGTATGCGTCATGGTCTTTCTGGTGTGTTAGTAGAAACCGATGCTGAAAGACTAGCTGACGGTTGCGATGCTTTGGTACTCGTAACCGAATGGAAACAGTTTAGCACTCTCGACTACCTGAAGATGGCAAAATTGATGGCTCACCCCGTAATCATTGATGGTCGTAACTTCCTCGACCCTGAAGCAATGGTGCGGGCTGGATTCCAATATGTAGGTGTTGGCAGATAGATGATTTTGTTAGGAGTCAGAATTCAGAATGCAAAATTCAGAATTCTGAATTCACAAGATTGAATTTCAAATTTCTAGCTTTTTTTATTAGGTAGGGTCATAACATTGTTATGATCCTATTACTTTTTACATCCAACAAGATTTACTTTGAGCTTTATCTCATATCAATTTTGGATTAAAAGCATTTAAGTAGAACGATGTGAAAAAACCAAACTATGTTAAGAAAAATTAAATAGACTCAAATCCTCTTCCCTCCTGCCTCCTGCCTTCTGCCTCCTGCCTCATCCCAATGATAAATATTCACACCGACCTACTTACTACAAAGTGGGCTGAGGGTGTGCTATTGTTTCACTTTAATTATGAGGCAAATACCTTAGTAGGGGCACGGCAATGTTCTTTGCGCGAAGTCTATATGTCTATATATAGTAGTTGGCAGCTAGGTAGGACATAAACCGAGGTAAAACCCCGACACTAAGAGACTTGTAAGACTGTTGCCTGCCATACATCAGGATTTTGGTGAAATGAGATGATGCGGAGAATTTTGAATTATAAGTAATTAAGCGAACTTAATATTAGAGCTAGGCTCTGGGCCTAGTCTTTTTTAATTCTGAATTCTCAATTCTGCTATATGAATTTTGGGTTTTTGGATCTAAATGATGAAATTAAGTGTTACGTGGAATCCGCTCAATCTCAGCATAGCCACTGAAAATTAATTTTTGACCTTCAGTTTCTAATCGGTTGAGTCGCATCTTTACTCCATCAAGGTCAAATCGATCCAAATCAACCATATTATCTAAAATTTCTACCAGTGCTACGCTCAAGGTTTTGGAAATTTCCCGCTGTGCTTCTGGCACTTGGTCAAGCTCAATTTTCGGATCTTTAAAGGAAATTCGCCGCCGCCTTTCAATCCCTATAGTTACGACCATACTTAAAGGCACAAGTTCGCCATTATTTAAATCTGCTTTGGCTTCAAGCTGCAACTGATTTCCAGGCAATAGCTGTACCCTGACTTCCGTAAAGGAAACTGGTTCACCGCCAGATAATGCCGTCAACGATGGTACAGATAGGTTAAGCAGGCGCTTTTTCACTAATTCGGCATTGAAGGCTTGGTTGATGCCCGCTTCTGATAGAATTACTTGAGCGACTGCTTGAGTAGGTTGCTTGAGAGTGAGCTTGCCGCTTAAAACCGAGCCAAAGTCAATAGCCACCGCATCAGTTTCAAATGACATCTCCTCCACCGCAAAATCCCTGCGGATTACTAAGCCACGACCGCTCATTTTGAAGCTATCAATGCTGCCTTGCAACAGTTTGCTGGAGGGATAGCAGCGCACAAAGACTTCTACTGACTCGCTTTGGGTAAACAAGTGGCGAATCGTTTGGCTAGCGACCGTGTTGAGCATCTGCTCTCCCCAATCTGTGCCCTTAGGATTTTGTAGACCAGTAAGTCCGCCGAACATGTGGTTTTTAGTCTCTAGAAGTTCTTTGTACTTTTGTAACAAATTGTGAACAATAGAGCAAGCGATCCCACGATTGATTGTGCTGATAGGTAAGCGTAGGATGGCTGATGATTAGAACATAAATGTATCAGATATTACTTTTTAGTTTGTGAGTGGGAATAATTTAACTAAGTTATCGGTAAGATTCTCACCACTACTAAGTATGATACAGCTAAATATTCTAGAACTTGCCAAGCAGGGTGATACAAATGCAATTAATAGTCTAGTAAATGAGTGGTTAGGGGCACCTAGTATTACTACAAAAACCACTTTCAAACAAGATTACTTGCAGGTGATGTTGGAATCTGACAAAGTACCAGAACAGCAATTATTAGTCCCACTAATTCATAATGGATTGATTAGTTTAAGTATTGCGTCTGTCAAAAAAGTAAAAATATACGGGCGAGAAATAGGTGAAGATTTTCCAGATTGGCAACAGGAGTTTGAGCTAGAACTAGAACCAAATTCACCTTTATTAATATATCAAACAGACGTTAATCTTGAATCCTCAAGTGCAATAACCAAAACAACAGCAGATAGTGAATTATCCTTACAACAACCGTCTTTTTTTGGCTCGCTATTTGATGCAGTAGCAGGAACAGCAGGAGTAGTTGGTAATGCTGCCGTTCAAGCAGGACAAGCAGTTGCAGGAGCAGCAGTTGGCATTGGTGGTACAATTGGTGGTGCAGCTTTACAAGCAACACAAATAGCAGGACAGGCATTAGCGATTGTTGGTAATAATCCTTCTCTACAATCAGGAATCAAATCTTTAAATAAAGACTGGTTGAATCCCTTAATTCAACAAGTTGATATAGTTAAGGCTGAGGCTGTTGTTAGAAAATTAGAGCTAGAACATCCAAATAAACAACCATCTGTAATTGCCCATCATCTGATGTTAGAGAAAGCTGTCTTGGCAGGAGTAACAGGGTTTACTACTAGTGCTGTACCAGGACAAGCTGTCGTAACATTTGCTGTTGATTGGGCTGCTACATCTGCATTATCAGTGGAGTTAGTTTATCAAATTGCTGCTGCTTATGGGCTGGATTTAAAAGATTCAGAACGCAAAGGAGAAGCATTAGCAATTTTTGGTTTAGGGCTGGGTGGAAAAACAGCAATCAAAGCAGGTTTGGGTTTACTACGAATTGTACCAGTAGCAGGAGCGGTCATTGGTGCTAGTTCAAATGCAGTCATGATTTACGCATTAGGCTATGCAGCTTGTCAGTTTTATGAAGCAAAGCAGAATCCATTAACTTTAGAGGCAACTTTAATAGATGTTCAGATAGAGAGTGAACAATATCTTGAAGCTGCTATTTCTCAAGAAAAGATTATGGATCAAATTTTGGTTCATATTGTCTTAGCGGGTAATCCTGATAAATCTTGGGAAGATATTTTGCCAGAATTACAAGCTGCTAATCTTAGTCCTGCCTCAATTGATGCGATCGCTTCTCATATAAAATCTCCACCATCTTTAGAAACCTTACTTGAGCAAATTAATAGTGACTTTGCCGTACCCCTACTAGCTCAATGTCAAAAAATTGCTCATCTAGATGGAGTAATCACGCCAGAAGAAGCTAGAGTTTTAGAAACGATTAACAAAAAGCTAGAACCTGATTTAGCTCGAATCAAATAAGCTAAATATTGCTGTTGAAATTTATTACCAAAGGCGAGGCGATCGCAACTTCATTAAAAAGTGCGATCGCACCACATACACTAATCATAAAACTATCTGGTAAATTGCAGGTCTATATCTCGGTTCAGGAATTGGTTTACCTTCCATTTTGGCAGCATCTAACCATGCGGCTTTTGCTTGCAAAACTTCACGAAGCGCTTCTTCTTCTGTTAAACCAAATGCTGAACAATATTTCAGATCGGGAATATCAGCAATATAGCCTTCATCTTCTTCGCTGTAGAAGATATTAATATGATAGTTTTTCATTCATCCTCCAAAGTGAGTGCATATTCTTCAATCAAAGTCAAAAATTGACGGACTTGATAAGGAATAGCTTTGCCGTTTCGATTTTGCAGGTTCACAAGCTCATTAATATTTGGATGAGTGAAAATATGGTGACTGCCATTAATCCGTGATAGAGAAAACCCAAACGCCTCAACCAAAGTAATCAGTTCATGAAATTGAATATTTCTAGAACCAGAAAGGGCTTTTTCCAACAATTTACGCTTTTTCGACACTTCTACACCCTATCCCTATTTGAAGAAGATATTGCCATCTTCTCAGCAACCTAGTATCGCCACTAAAATACGCAGTAAATCTTCTATATCAGCAGGAACACGATATAAATTCAGGTCTTGAGTTATTTGTTTATCTTCTCGATTCAATAACCCAAATTGCCAAATATCCCCTGTAGAAACAGCCCCCTGTAAATTTGCCTCTTGAGAGTCAGTCCACGCATCAATAGCAATTAATTCTACAGCAAGCTGAGTAAAACCTCTCGCCAAATCGGCGTTTTTGGCTTCTACAACTAATAGTTTACGCTCTGCGTGCAAATAATAGTCAAGGGAACCCTTTAATTGTTCTGTAACAATTAAAGGATATTCAATTCTAAGTTGGGCGCGGGTGTAGTGAATAACATCAAGTAAAATTGGTGCAATTAGTAACTCTCTGCGGGCTGCTTCACTAGTCAAACTAATATATGGCAAACTCTCCTCAATTCTAGATTTGAGATTATTAAGTCTGTCTAATTCAATGTTGGACTTTTCTAGATTCAGTGAAGAACGTTTTAAAGAATAACCAAATTCAGCCAGTATGTCTTCTGGCTCGAATGACATCTCAAAATAGCTTCTGAAAGTGTATGACTGATTTGGTTGGAGGATGGGAATTTTGCTCATAGTGTATTATTAAACTATTTTGCATCGTCTAGACTTTCCCGAAGTAGCAACCTGGAGCCGCAAGTTACACCCAACAATGAAGGCAAAGAAATGATGAATATAAATTATCTACTACCTCGTCAATAACCTCCGGCGCAAATTATCCAATGCTGCATTTGCACTTACATGGCGAATTAAAGAACGTCCTCGTGCAGCACCGAAATGATATTCAAAACTTGCCACTTCATCATTTGGCCCAGCTAAACCGACATAAACCAAACCCACTGGTTTAGTATCTGTCCCCCCAGTAGGGCCAGCAATACCAGTGATACTCAACCCCCAAGTTGTAGAAAGCCGGGTTTTGACTCCAATTGCCATTTGTTCTGCAACAGTAGCACTTACCGCGCCAAATTTATCTAAATCTTCCTGGTTAACTCCTAGCAGCCTAACCTTGACTGAATTGTCATAAGAAATGATTCCACCCCAAAAGTAATCAGAACTTCCAGAAATCTCTGTTAACATTTGCCCTAGTCCACCACCAGTGCAAGATTCTGCCACTGAAAGCGTTTCTCGCGACGCACGCAACAACTCACCGACAACGGAAGCAGGGGTATCATCATTGATACCGTAAAAATCCAGCCCAGCGATTTCTTTAATTTGTTTTTCAACAGGTGCAATCAAAGCTTCTGCTGCTGCTTCTGAATTTGCTTTGGCGGAAACCCGCAATCTGACTTCCCCTTTACCTGCATAAGGAGCTACGGTAGGATTTGGCAAATTTAAATAAGAAGCAACCTTTTCCGCTAAAGCAGATTCACCAATACCCCAAAACTTTAAACTGCGGCTGTAAATAATTTCCTTACCCCAACCTTGACTTTTGAGAAAAGGAACGGCTGTTTCTTTCCACATCGGGTGCATTTCACTCGGAACGCCAGGAAAGGTAAAAATCGTGATTTCCGGACGGGGTTGCCAAATGATACCGGGTGCAGTTCCAGTGGGGTTGGGTAGAATTTCTGCACCTTGGGGAATTAAAGCCTGCTTGCGGTTACTTGGTGACATCACCCGACCCCGTTGGGCAAATTTCTGGGTTATGTCTTCAATGATTTCTGGGTGTTCTATCAAGGGGGCTTGAAAAAAATCGGCAATGGTTTCACAAGTGAGGTCATCTGGGGTGGGGCCAAGACCACCAGTGAAAATGAGAATTTGCGCCCTGGAAATAGCAATCTCTATAACTTGCTTCAACCGTTCTGGATTATCACCAACTACGGTTTGATAGTAATGGGGAATACCTAACTGGGCTAATTGTTGCGCCAAAAATTGAGCATTGCCATTGAGGATATCTCCTAGTAGCAATTCTGTACCAACACAAATAATTTCTGCACTCATTGGAAGGAATGGTTAAAAGTTAGGAGTTAGGAATTAGGAGTTAGGAATTAAGAGTTAGAAGTTGAAAACTTAAACTTATCACTCTTAACTCTCTAATCATCATCTCAGGCTATGGCTGGTACGAGTTAGGAGTTAAAAACTTAAAACTCATCACTCCTAACTTTTAACTCCTAACTATGATTTCAGGCTAGTGCTGGTACGGGAATTTCGAGGTGAGGGTATAAGGGAAAGCGATCGCACAATGCGGCCACCCTTCGTTTACAATCTTGAGCGACTTCTTCGGAATTTGGAGAAAGCAGGCGATCGGCGATAATATTTGCAATCTCGGTAAATTCTACTACTCCTAAACCCCGCGTTGTCATTGCTGGGGAACCTAACCTCAGACCGCTAGTCACAAATGGCGACTGCGGATCGAAGGGAACAGTATTTTTGTTAGCAGTAATATTCACACCACTGACTAACTGATCCGCTAGCTTACCCGTCATGCCAATGGAACGTAAATCCACGAGCATTAAATGGTTGTCAGTGCCATTAGACACTAACTTTAAGCCGCGATTTTGTAATTGTTCTGCCAAGGCACGAGCATTTTCAATCACTTGGGCAGAATATGTTTTAAACTCTGGCTTGAGGGCTTCTCCAAAAGCTACTGCCTTAGCAGCAATCACATGTTCCAATGGCCCGCCCTGGTTGCCAGGAAAAACCGATTTATCAAGCTTTTTACCCAGTTCTGCATCCCCAGTCAAAATTAAACCACCTCTAGGGCCGCGTAGAGTTTTATGGGTAGTTGTTGTTACCACATGACAATGAGGAATCGGGTCGGGATGAAGACCACTGGCAACTAAACCAGCGATGTGGGCTATATCTGCCAGTAAGTAAGCACCGACTTCATCAGCAATACTACGGAATTTTTCAAAATCAATTACACGAGCATAGGCTGAATAACCACAAATCAGCAGCTTAGGACGCTCCCTTAGCGCCAGCTCCCGAATTTGGTCATAGTCAAGTTGTTCTGTTTGTTGGCTGACACCGTAGTGGCTAACTTGGAACCACTTACCTGAGACATTTACAGGAGAACCGTGGGTAAGATGTCCGCCATGAGACAAATCCATCCCCATAATTTTGTCCCCTGGTTCCAGCAGAGTCAGAAACACAGCAAAATTAGCCTGTGCACCAGAATGGGGTTGGACATTGGCATGAGCAGCACCAAACAGTTGTTTAGCCCGGTCAATGGCCAGTTGTTCGATTTTGTCGATAAACTCACAACCGCCGTAGTAGCGTTTACCAGGTAGCCCCTCGGCGTATTTATTTGTCAGTACTGAACCTTGAGCTGCCAATACCGCAGGCGAAGTAAAGTTTTCACTAGCAATCAACTCCAAATGGTCTCGCTGACGCTGTAGTTCGTCGTTGATTAACTCCGCGATCGCCGGATCGCTGGAGGTGAGAAAATCTGAATTAGTCTTAGTCACTTCAATTATCCTTATGGAAATTTGTACAACGGCTGATGCGTGGTTCTATCAGCACCTAAATAACAGTCAAGTGTCCATAGCTCAAAGTAGTTCAATGGTTTTTGACTGCTCTAGAGAGGCGATTAATTGAATTAAAGTTAGACTTAAGCTCGATTAATGCATTAACAATCATAACGTTGCTTTTTGACCCTGCGTTATTCAAGTTTTTTGCGATCGCTCTTATGCGTCCAAAAAGCCAGAGAAAGCGGAGTGCTTAAGCTAAAAAACTGCGAATAGCCCATCGTTAGCTACTTAACTCGCCATACACCATAGCAATCTTAAATCAAATAACAAGACTCCCGACTTCTTATAGAAGTCAGGAGTCAGAGGCTTGCTATTTTCACAAATCAAATAGGATTCATATACCGATTTTGATAGTAAGTCAAAATCTGGTTAACTCGTTGCCGACTTTCTAAAGTAGAGTTTGCTGTCAACGAAAGCCCTAAGCCACCAATTTGGCTTTGATTGTAATCAAACTGTTGAGATGACTGGGGAATTAAATCTACTTCTACCCCTTCCACTTGACGTAAATGCGCTGCGATTTCTCGATAAACTGCTAAAGGCAAACCAGGGAATTCAATTTTTTCCTTAGTCTCCATCTTTTATGAAGCTCCCACATTAACTGCATTTTCGGGGGCCATTGTCCCTAAAATAGAATTGCCAGTAGCAGATGCCGCTGATGGCGTTGAAGCTGATGGCGTTGAATTGACAGGCCCTTCCCCTACCATTTTGGCAACTTCGATGCCATTTTGTTCCAAAATCACAATCGGGTTGGAACCGCCATTCATTTCAATGCGCTTAATCAGCACCCCATTGGCTAATCGCTGTCCCGCCTGCACATAGCGACTTGTGGGTTCATCAGGTACCTTGATAATTGCTTGGGGTTCTTTAGTAATCAGAACTACACCAGTGACAACCACTGCCCTTGCTAAGTCGGGTTGCGGTGCTGGTGGCAACACAGATACTAAAGTTGGGTTGGGCACAACTTGAGGCAAAACTCTAGGCAAAACTGAAGTCAAAGTAGCATTGGCTTTTTTTGGTACAGCAGCAATGTTATTTTTCTTTTGATTTGAAGCTATGGTACCTGTTGGCAGTTTTCGTCCTGAAATTAATGCAGGTTGTCGAGTTGATGCAGTAGGTAGCTTAGGCAACACAGGAACAGGTCTTCCTGTGGTTTTCGGCACTCCACCAACGGTCTGTGCAAAAATTTCGGCAAAGGGGTCAGTGCGATTTTTTGATACCAAAACTACTCGTGCCCGTTCTGTAGCATTAGTAGATTGAATTAAGCTCAGACTAGCAGGAGAAACTTGTGAAACCTGTTTGGCAGGTATAACTGGATTCTTGAAGGATTGAGCCGCTGGTGGCGACTTTTTTGCTATTTTCGGAATTGGTGTCGGTTCTATGGCTTGTGGTGTTTCTTCAGAAGCACATCCAGCGATCGCCAAGCTTAAAATAGCTGCAATTGTAATTGTTAAATTTCTGCCCATGAGTCTTTCTCAAAAGCCATTGGAGAATTGAAAAATCGAAATCAACATGCCTGAATTTTCTCTTCAAGGCAAAGTATGTTCCCGTTATAACCTAATTTTTTGATTTTCAAGGGTTATTTTTCGCACAATCAACCCAGCATAACTGCGGGTTCAATTTGTTTGCACTTAATCGTCTGCTACACCCATAAGCTGTTTCATCAAATCCAGGCCTTTCTTAACTCTGCGGGAAACAGTTACTACACTGATGCCCAGATGTTCTGCTACTTGTTTTTGGGTCAAATCTTGCAAAAAAACGCATTCCAAGACATCGCGGGTACGCTTTTCTAGCTGAACCAATGCTTGCTGTAAGCGAAGTTGGTCTTCTTGTGCTAACTGAAAGCTGCGGTAGTGAGGATCTGGAACTAATTCTCCCAAACAAGTAGAACCTTCTTCTCCATCCTGAATTGGCACATCTAAACTCAAGGGAGCGCGATTCACCCATGCTAATTTAATTTCTTGCCATTCAGTGGGAGAAATTTTTAGTGCTGCTGCTAATTCCGAATCTGTTGGTTGGCGATTATGCGTTTCACGCCAAGAACGTGAAACTCCTATTGCTTGCTGTTGCAGTGCCAACCATCTCCGAGGAATTCGCACGGTGACGCCTTTATCTCGCAGATAGTGTTGAATTTCCCCTCGAATATAGGGAAGAGCATAGGAACTAAAGGCATGTCCCTTGGAAAGTTCAAATCTTTCAATAGCTCTAATTAAACCCAAACATCCAACTTGGAGCAAATCATCATAGGTTTCATGACATTGATTTGTCCAGTAGTGAGCTTCTTTTCTCACAAGTCCAAAATTGAGTTTTACCAGTTGATTACGAACATGTTCCGAGCGAGATTGCTGATATTCTCGTAACAACTGCCAAATTTCATGTTTTAGTTCATTGGTGACTGTGGTAGGCATGGCACCGGGTTTATTGAGCAAATAAAGAATTAATAACTCGCGCTTAAATTCAGCTGCGATCGCACACAATTTAAAAGAAAATCTCGTGTTTTATGCTCTAGTAAATTTAGGAAAAATAATAAAATTCCTCTTTAATTTTCCATAGTTTACTTGGCAATTGAGCGATATTTAAGTGGGCGAAATCCACAGAATTGAGTTTTTTATCCAGAAACAATTCAGTAATCCAGAGTTGAGCCAAAGGCACTCCTGAATTCTGACTTCTGATTTATTCTTCAATTAATTTGGGTATTATCTGTAGTTTGGATTTGAGAACTACATAGAAATAAAATATATAATTAGTTACTAAATATCAAACCGAGATTGTACTTAATTTCATTAATTAATGCTGAAATTAAGTTGTATAAACAAAAGTATGAAAGTTAAAATTTGATTAGATGAGTGACAATTAAATTTCCAGTAAAATTACATATAAACTTAAATAAATTTATTAGTATTGAAAAATTCCTAAATACAAATTTAAAAAATAGTATGTATTTTTACGCAAATAATAAAAAAAGGGCAAACTGCCCTTTGTTGTAGTTAATTTATAGCCATTTCGCAAAAACTTACTTACCCCCAAAATAAAAGGGGGTAAGGGGTAACTCTTGTAATGAAAGCTGATGCTGACAGAATGGTGGTTCTGAATGCCAATCAGTTACGCAACTCAAAAGGATTTGGCTATGATTTGGATTCAACCCGACCGTAGAATATACCGCGAATCTTAACTTCTTTAGGTTCGCCAGCACCTAAATCAGTATCAGATGGTTGTTCGCTCTCGAAAGTACCAGCAATTTCACCGCTGCTGTTATCTACCTTAGCTACTTGCAGAGAAATCTTGCCGTTGAGGATTTCTGCACGCTTGACGTTAGTGCGGGTGAGTTCTTCATCATCCGCTTGAGCAGGTAGAGCCACGGCGTTATCATAGCCGCTAACGACACCACGACCTTTAGGATCTAGGAAAGCAGCACCACGATAGGAAGGAACTTTGAAAGTACCTTCAAAGTCAGTGGAGGTATTAATGCTGGCCAAGTTGGGTTGGGTTTTAGCAACCAAGTTTTTAATGGTGAAGAGGAAAGGTACTCGCTCACCACCAGGGAGTTGCACGGTAATGGCTTGGAAGTCAAGACCATCAGTTTCCGCAAAAGTCAGGCTATTATCTGAGTTGAATTTCAGATCGCCTTGTACTTGGTCAATGGTGGATGTGTATCTAGTCAACAATTTGCCAGCAACAAATTCTGCTTCTTGCCGTTTATTAGCAGGTTCTTCTTTGACGAAGAAACTAGTTGGTTCCAAGCAAAGTTCTTTGATGGCATAGGACTGGCTAGAATCAAGGGGAATAGAACCACGACTTGTTTCTGATAGTTGAGGGCATTTGTTAGCTAAGCCAGTGCCTCGAATTTGTTCGTAAGTGAGTACATCCCTACCACTACTAGCAGTAGGAGCATCACTACAAGCAGTTATTAGCCCCAGGCATAAAGCCAAGAATGCGACAATTAAAGCGCGATACCTCATGGTCAACCTCAATCTCAAAAATTAATATCTAAGTTGTAAAACTGCATCGAACTGTGTTATGTATGTGACGCCACTACATACGCCTATTGTTTGATGGGTAAATCAGCCAGATCATACGATTTTTTTTAACTCAAAATCAAAGTACTCTAGTCTCAAGCAAGAATCTTCTGATCCCCTCTAGCTCCCGTGAAGTCTGTGCTAAACGGTACTACGCTGTTTTACAGGCGATCGCAATTGCTTTTCATAAAGATACAAATCTAGTTATACTCAGCCGTGATTGAGGGAGTAGGGGACGGGGGAGACCCAGAGTCAAAAAAAACTTCTGGAAAATTCTAGAGAAGGTTAGTCTGGTTAGGTAAAGTGACATGAATGAATTAATACTGGCAAACTAGGGAAAATTAAAAATCTCCGGTAAATTTGAGTTGACCTCATTTACACGGAAAGGGTGGGATGAATAACAACAAAACTATTGAGCCAGAAAATTTGCTTTCCAAACTCGAAGCGATCGCAACTGTAGTAAATGATACAGTTGATAGCTGTCAAAGTGACACTGTAGCTCTTTTGTCTTTGCTGCGAGAATTAGAGCGTTTACACCGAGAAATCCGAGATGGAGTGTTTCAACAGAGTTTGCCTGTCAACCGTCGCCAACTCTACTCACTGCTGAAAGATATTGAATCTGAGGGAGGCTGGCCTTATATTGAGCGAATGAAATTACAAGCTTTTTTAGCGAATTTGCCCCAAGAAGACCCCCAAGAAAATAGCCCTGAGCTTTTGGAGAGCGATCGCTCCTTTGGTTAATCGACTAAGAGTTTGAGAGTGCTGAGTGAGGAGTTAGGAGTTAGGAGTAGAGGCGATTAACCCAAGTCTTTCCAAGAAGTTAGGAGTTAAGAGTTCTTTTCCTTATCCCCTTGTCCCCTCCGCCCCTTTGCCTAGAGTGTGCCATCACAAAGCTGGCGATCGCGCTGTTCGAGATTGCGGTTATGTTTGAGGTAATCATCCACCCACTGACAACCACGAACAACTAAGTCATCAAGATTTAAATTCCAGAGAATTATCGTGTTGTCATCACTAGCTGATGCTAGTGTTTGGCCATCTGGACTAAAGCTGACACTTAATACTGGAGCCTGATGCCCGTTGAGAGTTTTAATTAATTTGCCTTCACGGCTCCAGAGTTTGACTGTACCGTCCCAACCAGCGGCGGCGAGTAATTTCCCATTGGGAGTGAAAGTAACGGCATTGACGCTATCGCTGTAGCCCTTTAACAGGGTTTTTAGCAATCTACCATCCCGTCGCCAAAGTCTTACAGTGTTGTCCCAACTGGCAGAAGCTAGCAATTCGTCAGTGGGGCTAAAGCTGACACCCAATACCCAACTGTCATGGGGCGAGAAAGTTTTGAGTAAACTACCATCTCGCCGCCAGAGTTTCACTGTTTGGTCATCGCTGGCAGAAGCTAAAACCTGGCTATCAGGGCTGAAATTCACGCTATTCACCCAGCCTTGATGCCCCACTAAGGTTTTGAGTAACTTACCTTGACGATTCCAAAGCTTTATCGTTTTATCTTTGCTAGCTGATGCCAGTAACTGACCATCTGGACTGAAATTCACGCTCATCACGCTATCGCTATGTCCGTAGAGAGTCACCATTGAAGTACCGTCAAAGCGCCAAAGTCTGACAGTTTTGTCATAACTTCCTGAAGCTAGCATTTTACCTTTGGGGTCAAAACTCACACTAGGAACTTTATCTGTGTGCCCTACGAAGGTTTTGTAGAGTCGGGTTCTGAGTTCGCCACTACTGGTGTCTCTTTGCCAAAGTTTGACGGTGCGATCGCTACTACCAGAAGCTAGCATCTGGCCATTGGGACTCCAAGCAACGCTCAAAACTCGATTCTCATGGCCTTGGAGAATAGACGGTCTTGGTGCTTCTAAACTCCACAATTTCACGTTTTTGTCAAAACTTCCCGAAGCCAGCAATTTATTATTGGGACTGAAAGCTAGGCTAGCAACAGCATCATTGTGTCCTTTGAAGGTTTTGAGTAAGTTGCCAGTAATACTCCAGAGGTTTATGGTGTTGTCTTCACTTCCAGAAGCTAATTTTTTACCATCGAAACTAAAGCTTAAACTCCACACTGTGTTGCTATGCTGCTGTAAAGTTTTGTAAGGAAGAAATTTAAAACTGTCGCTACTGGTGTTTTCCTCTCTTTGCCAAAGTCTTACTGTTTTGTCTCGGCCTGCGGACGCCAACAGTTTCCCGTCAGGGCTGAAAGCAACCACCGTTACACCCTGCTGATGTCCCTGTAAAGTTGTAACCAACCTGCCATTCCTTCGCCAGATTTTTACTGTTTTGTCGTCACTTCCTGAGAGGATGAATTGCCCATCAGGACTAAAGCTTACCCAATTAACCCAGCCGTTATGTCCCCTGAGTATTCTTACTAAACTACCGTCTTTGTGCCAAAGTTTTATCGTTGCATCCTTACTGGCGGTAGCTAATAACTCGCCATCAGGACTGAAATTAACGCTATAAACCCAATCTCCATGAGCTTTTAAGGTTTTATATGGCTGGGGATAAAATTCCCCTGTAATGGGGTTTTGACGCCAGATTTGCACTGTTTTATCAAGACTGGCGGAGGCTAGGGTTTTACCATCAGGGCTGAAACTGAGGGCGGTTATGGCATCATTATGACCTTTGAGAGTCTGGAGTAACTTTCCGTTAGGACGCCAAAGTTTCACTGTCCGATCTCGACTGCCTGATGCCAGTAACTGACCATCTGGGCTGAAAGCTACTCCCCAAACAATATCGGTGTGCCCTTCTAAGCGGTTAACTTCCGTTACTCCATAAACTGCTTGTTGCAGGGCTGTAACTACCCGCATTCGGGTGTCTGGCTGCACAAACTCTGCCTTTTCAAGTCGTCTCCAAGCGCGTAAACTTTCTAATAAGGCATCAAATTCTTTATTAGAGGCAAATAAAGCTTCGCTAGCAGCTGCGATCGCACTAATTTTTAAGTTGGTTTCACTGCGTTCAGCTCGTAAAGTTTGGCTAATTGCTGCTCTTTTCTGTAAGTCGGCTTGCCACCATAATGCTGCTATTATTCCCCCCATAATTGACAGCACTAGGCCTGCTATACGTGCTTCTCTTAATCGCCTTTGTAAAATCAAAGTAAGTTGCTGTTGACTAAGTTTTTGAGCGACTTCTGCTTTCTTTTTTTCTAGTTTAATTTTTTCTAATTCGGCCGCGATACCATAATTGTTCTTTTGGCGAATTGGTTCAACTAAATAATCATGGACTAGCTGGTAGCGATCGCCTAATTCTTCTCTGACTCGCAACACCAACCCTGAACCTACCAATATTTCTAAAATCAGTTCGCAAACTTTGTTAAAATCTGATATTGTGCCTAGTTCGTGATTATTAGCTAATGCACCAGCTAAATCAGCTTTGGTTTTTAATGGTCGCGTGCCTTTTTCATCAGTTAATTCAAATAATAATTTCCAACTTAACTTTTCATTTTCCTCACCGCAGTCTTTGATAACTTCCTCCAACCAGCGTTCCACTAATTTTGTCCAGCCACCGCAAAGTTTATATTGTCCAAGTGTGGTAATGTTTTCTATTTCCAGTTGAGCGCCGACTATTTGTAATTCAATTGGATGTACTTCGTCGAGTTCTCCTGTTAAATCTTCTACTAATCGATTGATTAATTCCTCACTCAATTCATAATGCGATCGTTGAGTCAGACTATAAATTATCGCCTTGGCATCCTGACTAGAAAATTTTCCTAAATAGTAACGAATATCTTTATCGAGAATATTTTGATTTATGATTCCTAAATCATACATTTCGCTACTATTTTTTTGACTCAAACGTTCAAATTCTAATAAATAATGTAAATAATCTTCTCGCAATGACAGAATGATTTTTACATAAGAAATATTTAAACATTCGCTAAAAAATTTATAAAACTCTATTCTTTGCGTACTAGGATTACTAACAAAGAAAAACTCTTCAAACTGGTCGAATATCAGAATTATTGTATGATTTCGCTCAGTTACCAATCGAATGTTTTCAAGCAGTACAGTCGGTGTATAGTCGAGATTAACTGATATTCCTGTGTTTGCTAGAGCTTGGTTGACACTGCTTACCAAAACTGTAACCCAGTCAGTATAAACAGACAAAACAATAGTTACAGGAATGCGTTCGCCGATAGCTTTTCCCTTGAGTGCTGGTACTAAACCAGCTTTGAGAATTGAACTTTTTCCTACACCTGATTGTCCATAAATTACTGTCAGTTTATAGTCAGCGCGAGCAATTCTTTCAATTAAGCGATTGACATCCTGCTGCCGTCCAGAAGCAGATATTTCTTGAGCAACTTCCTCAGGAGTAAACGGTATTTTTTCAGCTTCTAATACTGGGTTAATTTTAGAACGTTGAGGCTGCAACTGACTTGCACCAATGAAGGCACGAAAGCCATATTGATGTTCTATTTGAATTTTTTCTCGTTTGAGCTTGAAGGCTTCTGTGTAGTCGTGACGTTCAAAAAAGTAAAGCGATCGCAATTCCTCTAAAATATCTAAGTAAAGTGACGGCTGATGTTGCAGTTCACAAACTACCTTCGCCCATTCCAAGTTATTGATTGCTTCTTCCCACTCACCTAAATGCCGCTGTGTACGTGCTAATAACAGAAGATACCAACTTTCTTGTCTTTGGGAAACTTCCGTTGCTGCTTCACAGATAGAAAGTGCTGTATTCGCAAGCTCATGAGCCAATACCCAATTTGATTCAGAAGCCGCTACATTTGCCAAAAAACCATAACTTTGAGCAATTTGTACTGAAGCACCGTAAGTTTTTTGTAAACGTAATGATTTTTGAGCTAATTCTTTTAATTCATCCCAAGTTTGTAAACGTTGCAGCATTTCACAAACAGGTGAAATAAATTTAGCAACTAAATCTTCTCTTTCTACTTCTTCTAATATTTCCAGGCATTGTTTAAACCATAAAAGAGCATGTTGGCAATAGCTATTGTTAGCACTGTGGTTTAAGTCTGCCATCCGCCGATAACATAGCCCCAGGTGAAATAGTACTATTGCTTGCTTAAGTAAAGATGAGGGAGATAACGGGCATGAGGGGGATAAGTGTAATTGTTCGCTAATTTTCCCGACTTTTCCACTTTCCAAGTCTGCCACTCTTCTTGCTTCCTTCTGCCACAATGCTAAGCTTCTTTGATAATTAGCTAAAGCAGCATTAATTTGATCGTTAGCGTATTTATCTCGCCCTAAAACAAACTCTAAACTTGCTTCTAATCCTGGCGTTAATTGAATACCATACAAGCGAAGCAAATCGTTACGTGCTGATTCTATTTCGTGGCGATGTTGAGATTTAGGATCTAAATCTAAAGAAGCATTAGATAAAAAAGTTTCGGCACCTGCTTCTAAAACTTTGGTAAATAAAGATTCTGCTTCTTGATTAATCAAAGCAATTAAATCTGTTTTTGCCATTTCAAATTTAATAGTGGTTGCAGCCCAGCTTTTGAAATCAGGGGCTAATCTCGAAAGCAATGATGCTACTTCATCTTGTAGCCACAATACCACTGGGAATGGAAAAGTTGCTGCATAAAGATCTCGTGCTTGGTTGATGCCTGTAAGTAAGTTTTCCAAGTCGATAATTGACTCAATACCGAAAATCATTACAGCTAATGGCAAAGAGTCTGTGACAACAACAGGATTATCTAGAAATAGTTCTGAAACTATTGTGTTGTGTAACGAAGTAGTTGATGGATTGAGAACGATTTCTCTAATATTGATGTCTTGAGTGATGGAGCGGATGTTTGCTAACATTTGCTCCCGCAGTTGCCCGTAATTACACCGTACTAAAATCAGAGCAAATTGACCTTCAGAAAGGGCGATCGCTCTAATCAGTCTTTGCAAAGTATGTTGATTTTCTTTGGTCATTGGGTATGGTACATTGGCCAAACAGGGCATGGGGCATTAGTCATTTGCTATTTGCAAATGACTAATGACTAATAACTAATTACACTTAACTTACCCAACAGTGTTATTTGTTTTGTTGCCAAGCCAAAACTTTTTCTGTTTCTGCTAAGGCTGGACTGATACCAAACCAGCGCCCTACAGGATCGCGATATTCAAACAGATACATGCTTCGTAATAAGCTTTGATAGTCAGACTCGCCTTTAACTCTTTGCTGTTGCACTACTTCAAACAATAATTCCCATTGGGATTCGTCAATAGCTAATAGCAAATCGTCCCGGTAGTCTTTAATTACGGCTTCTAAGCAGTCGCTAGAAAAAGGTGGATCTTGTCGTTGCAAGCAGCTATAAAGTAAACCCAATAAGTTACGAATGTGGCCACCACTAACACGACATAAGCGATCCAAGGTTTGGGAGTTATCAAATAATTCTGTAATCAGCGAGAGTCTTGTATCCAGAGGAACTTCTGGAAAAGCTCTTGCTAAGACTAACTGGCGCACCAGCGACATCCCTGGTTCGTAGTCGCTACCATCTCTTTGTCGCAGCAGCACCATCGGTAGTACTTTAGGTGCAATTCCTCCCCCTAAGCGATTTTTCAGTGTCTCGTACTCATTAGAAAAAATTAAAGCTAGGGGAATTGTGTAAACTAGATGGCATTTGAGTCGGCGTAATTGTTCGCCTCGGTCGATGAATAGGTACTCTGGCTGCGATCGCCCTGATGCTAAGGGACGCATATCCACTCGATCCAAGTTATCTACAATCACTACCAGCCCTTTTTGACCCCGCAGCTTCAGCTGATTGACAGCTTTTTCTAAAATTTCTTCGTTAATCGCTTGCAAAATACTATTGGTGCGTGGTTCCAGATATTGCCTCAGTTGGTTACGCAATTGGTTGCTATCTTTGGTTTTGGCGGTAATTTTGGCAATTCCTAAGGACAACTCTGCTTCTGCGGAAATTTCTATGGGACTTTGCAAAAAGTCGCCTACTTCTTTAAACAAATTGCTAAAGTAACCAGGTTTGAGTTTGATACCAATCCCTTCTAAACTAACACTGACTTGACGGGCTACACTCAGCAAAATATCGCTGACATCAATATCAGCCATGTCTAAGTCTTGGCTGGACTCAAAATAAACCACATGAAATCCCGCCAATTCTAGTTCTGTTTTTAGGCGCTGCAATTCTGTAGATTTGCCACAGCCAATGTGACCCGTAAATAACTGGCAGGTTGGCTCATCCGGAGAAATACGGCAGATTGTCCGTTGCAATTCTTCTACTATCTTGCAACCGCGTACATCAGCAAAATCTATGTAATACTGCCGATCTAACACGTTACTTACATTTAATGTGTAGCTGGGATTACATGCTTTATAAAAACGTGACAAATTTAATGTCATTCTCATGTATGTTGAGGTGTATGTAAATGTGTGTGTAGATGCAGTTTAATTCGTATTTTTATACAAGTAATCTCTAGCCTACATTTAGGCACACGCTTGGTTTGCAAGTTGGTAGTGGCTTGCAACAGACAGTACTCCTAGCGATGCTGCAACGAGTAACTGTGAGTATATGGTAGAGATTTAATTGACCCTAATAACGCTAAGCATATCTGTCCTTTTTACACCTGCTATTGAGGTTTTGACAATCTCTAGTTTGGCCTGACTAAGAGGAAAACAAGGGGAAGGAAAGCTGCTTGGGATCAGAGGTTTTCCCTTATGCCTTTATCCTCTTGGTTCACTTGGCACAAATCTTTATGCTTAAGTTAGTAAGTTAAAAAAACTACTAGACTGGATGATTGTCAGTTGAGATAGGACTGGTATGAATTATAGCAAGGTATACAGAGATTGAGGGAATACTTATTTATCATTTCATATTGTATTTGTCAATAAAACAAAATCATAAATATCTAAATTAATATTTTGTAATCCTCGAAAGAAGAAAGTTCGATGAAAACTTGTCAAAAAGACTACAGTCAGTTAAAAATGGACACCGGAAACTTCAATAACAACAATGGTTAGCCCCACGATTTTTGTGTAGTTACTGTAAAGTGTTACTAAAAATAAAAAAAGTCTTGAGGAGTGCGGCTAACAGATGCCGACAGTGTTTACTGAAATTAATAATGTTACAAACACATCAAGGAATTTGGACTGCAAGGAAAAAGGGGTTTGAATGGCTGGCATAATATCAGTTTCCCGCACGGATCTAGCCCAGCGTCGTAAAAAATTACGTCGCCAACGGCAGATGAAAATTATTCAGGCTATTTGGCGAACCTTTGCCATTACAAGTTTGGCAAGTGGATTGCTGTGGGTGGCAGTCCAACCAGTGTGGATGCTCAAAGCTTCTAAACAAATAGTAATGAAATCAGGCAATAAATTACTCTCGGATGAGACAACTCGATCGCTGTTGGTGCTGTCTTACCCTCAATCCTTGTGGCGAATTGAACCGTCCGCCATCGCCAACTCCTTGAAGAAACAGCCAACTATTGCTAATGCCATCGTTAGACGCCGCCTATTTCCTCCTGGGTTAATCATCGACATCCAAGAACGAGTACCTGTGGCGGTGACTCAAACACCAACAGTCCAAAATCAAGGCACTAGTAACAAAAAAGTAACAATTGGTTTACTAGATGCAAGTGGAGTTTGGATACCCTTAGAAAAATACGCATCACTCAATCCCAGCAGAAAATTACCCAATCTCAGAGTGATTGGATTACCAAAACAATACTGCCTCTATTGGACTCAAATTCATCAAGCTATCAGTCAAAGTCTGGTAAAAGTGATGGAAATTGATTGCCAAAATCCAAGCAATTTAATTTTGAAAACAGAATTAGGAAACGTGCATCTTGGCACTCCAGGCCCGCAATTATCTGAACAAATCAAGGTACTAGCCCAAATGCGCCATTTAACAGCAAAACTCAATTCTGGTGAAATAGAGTATATTGATTTGAAAAATCCTGAGTTTCCATTAGTACAAATGAACCAAACAAATCCCAAATTAACTCCCAAAATCCCTGGAAATATTTAGGGTGTTCCGTGTATTGATTGAGTGCTCTTAGTAAATCAAGAAGCTTTATGCTGATAAATATATTTATTATTATTATTAGCTTTCTGGCAAATCGCAGAAAAATCGGCATTAACTTCTAATTAAAATGAGAAGATCGACCATAAAATCTCCATTGTGAATAAAAAGCCCCTAGTTGCGATCCTAATATCTATGTAGTGGGGTGCAAGATGCTGGACAATATAATCATGGCATATAGCGTCCAAACACTTTCTGCCCATACATTCTTCGACCCAATCCAGTGCTCAAAGGAGAAAAATGTTAGAGTTTTTCATTAAAATCTGACTCACAAGCACAGGACACTGATAAGAACGGTTGAGGCCGCTATTCAAGTGCAGAGCCGAAAATACTCTGGCTTTGATGTTTTTAGGACATTTTGGAACTGGCCAAACAGGGCGCAAGAGAGATTTTAATCTTTTGTTATCGGTGCATGTGAATCTGGTCTGTTGCACTAGACTATTGCTACAACAAAGTGTCCATTAAGACTCCCCAAATAACAAATTAATCAGGTATAGTCTGACAAGCAAATTATTCCTTACTTACATCTCCAAGATAAGTAAGTATCATGTAAATTTTGTGTCTTAAATTGCAATCATCCCCAATGGTGAAATCTATTAACAATATTATTAAAGTGGATAAGCCCCACTGTAGTGTGTGCTTACAAGTTATGCCATCTGCCCAAGAAAATGAACAGATTAATGTCTGGTTGAAGTTATACAGAAGGTTTTTAGATACATGTAGGTATTTAAATATATTCAAGGTTATTATGCAGAAATTATTGTTGTTCAGACATATCTGTAGTAGTGTGGCTATATTTGACTACGTAAGATGGAATTATACTTCTGTAGAATTCGCTGCGCGATCGCTTACCTTAAAACCTTACCCCAGGGTAAATTTTCGCACAGCGAATTCTGTTAGGCTTGGCAGTAGTGAAAACAATAAAAAACACTGCCACAATGTTATGGCAGCGTCAAACTATAGTTGACTCCTAGTTGAATAACACCCCAAATAGTCGTTTATCTACCTCTCACAAATCCAATGACACTTGATAATAACCAAGGACTTACCTATAAAGATTCCCAATCTACCGGACAGCCCGGTTTCTCTATGGCAGTTAACTCAACCAATCCCTTTAACTCTGGATTGAACTTCGGACAAAATCACGATAATAAGAAGATTTCTACTGAAAATAGCCGCATTGGCGAGATTGTCCCAGGTCGGGTTGCCAACATTAAAGTAATTGGTGTCGGCGGCGGTGGCGGCAATGCTGTTAACCGGATGATAGAATCTGATGTCTCTGGTGTGGAGTTTTGGTCAATTAACACTGATGCCCAAGCCTTGACTTTAGCTGGCGCTCCCAGTCGATTACAAATTGGACAAAAGCTAACACGGGGTTTAGGAGCAGGTGGTAATCCTGCCATTGGGCAAAAGGCAGCTGAGGAATCACGAGACGAAATTGCCACGGCTTTAGAGGGTGCAGACCTAGTGTTTATCACTGCTGGTATGGGAGGCGGTACTGGGACAGGTGCAGCTCCGATTGTGGCAGAAGTAGCCAAAGAAATGGGCGCTCTGACTGTTGGCGTGGTTACACGTCCATTTGTTTTTGAGGGACGCCGCCGCACCAGCCAAGCAGAACAAGGTATTGAAGGACTAAAAAGTAGGGTAGATACGCTGATTATTATCCCGAATAACAAACTCCTGGAAGTGATCCCCGAACAAACCCCCGTGCAAGAAGCTTTTCGTTATGCAGATGATGTGCTGCGTCAAGGGGTGCAAGGTATTTCAGATATCATCACGATCCCCGGATTGGTAAACGTTGACTTTGCCGATGTCCGAGCTGTGATGGCAGATGCAGGATCGGCATTGATGGGAATTGGCGTTAGCTCTGGAAAATCTAGAGCCAGAGAAGCGGCGATCGCAGCTATTTCTTCGCCTTTACTAGAATGTTCCATTGAAGGCGCTAGAGGAGTCGTGTTTAATATTACCGGCGGTACTGACCTGACTTTACATGAAGTAAATGCTGCCGCAGAAGCAATCTATGAAGTAGTCGATCCCAACGCTAATATTATTTTTGGCGCCGTAATTGATGACAGACTCCAAGGTGAGGTAAGAATTACTGTAATTGCTACCGGGTTTACAGGTGAAGTACAAACAGCACCACAACAAAGCGTGGCTAACGTTCGCGTAGCACCCAACACTCCCAAGCGACCAACAACACAGCAACCCACAGTTAATCCTCCAACACCAACTCCAGCCCCGGCTCCAATTCCAGAACCAAAAGAAAAACAGGGGCTGGATATACCTGATTTTCTGAAAAACCGACGGACACCACGGAATTAAAAAATTTTGGATTTAGACCAGGCTGAGTTTTGTATAAAATCTGCTAGTTTCAGGGTTTTACCAAAGGTAGGGGTAAGCAATGACGTTGCCATCCCTAATATTGCTAATTGGTAGAGAAACTTCTCAACGCTACTTACATAAGGAACTTGGGCAGGAATCTGCTGATTCCGATGTCTAGCTGCGCTTTTGTCAGAAAAAACAGTAATATCAAGTTCGGATAATCACTTATTATTAAAATTTCTCCGCGTCAGAGCGTCCCCTTCCGCGTCAGTCCTAATGATAAGCCTTCACCCGAATGATATAAGACCTGCTCAACTCAGGATGCGTAGGCCTAGCCCCTCGTAGACATCGCTACATCTACCCCTGCGATCCATGTAACTCAGTAAATATATTTACTTAATGTAAGTGGCGTCAAAAAATTAATTACGCAAGTGTCCTAACTAGGTATATTTCCTCAGAATAGGACACAACTAAAAAAACGTAAATAGAAATTATTTTTTAATTTGTAAAATTTGTTCAATCCATTGAATAACCTGATGAGCGAGGCGAGTACCATCCAGGCGGTCAATCTCACGAATTCCAGTGGGACTGGTGACGTTAACTTCAGTAAGGTAGCCACCGATAACATCAATACCCACAAAAATTAAGCCATCTTGGCGTAAACGTTCAGCTATTTGGGTGCAAATTTCATGTTCTCTGGGAGTAATTTCGGTTTGGGCGACTGTACCGCCAGTTGCCATATTATTACGAAAATCAGTGCCGCTAGAAAGACGATTGAGGGCACCTATGGGTTCGCCATTGAGTAAGATAATTCGCTTATCTCCTTCTTTTGCCTGTGGTAGATAGGTCTGCACCATTACTGGTACTTTACCTTGGAGAGTACTGAGTTCGATAATAGAGTTGAAATTGCGATCGCCTGATTGCAAAATCAAAATTCCTTCCCCAGCTTTGTTACCCAATGGTTTAAGAACCGCAGTCCCCTTTGCTTCCACAAATTTCCGGATAAACTGCTTATCAGCACTAACAATTGTTTCTGGAATTGCTTTGGTAAACTGGAGGGCGTACATTTTTTCATTAGCCCCTCGAATACCGCTAGGACTATTAATCACCAAAGTTTTATTTTGGTCAATGTAATCGAGAATATAGGTAGCGTAGAGGTAGGAATCATTAACAGGTGGATCTGTCCGCATGAATACGGCATCCATTGTTTCTAGGGGAGCGAAAACGCGTTCGCTCAAGTTATACCAAGGATTCGCTGCTACCCAGCGTCCCTCCACCAAATCCACTGGTACTAGTTCGACTTGCTGTAGGACAGCCCAAGCTTTGCTCTCAACCACACTCAGCAGATTTGCCTGAGTCACCCAAACTTCGTGTCCTAGTATCTGCGCTGCTTCCATCAGGGCAACGCTGGTATCATGACACGGGTCAAGCTGATGGATGGGATCAATGATAAAAGCCAGTTTCACGCTGTCTGCCTCAATCACCAGAAAATTAAATGGTTATTCAATCATTATCTTCTGATGTTCTCACCAATTGGCGTATACGCATAGCTTGGAAGCTAATATCTTAACAGACAATCTTTTGCACAACGTTGCTTTTCCAAAGTTGTAGCGACTGCCGTGTGTGTCCAGCGGCTTGTCGCCTTTTGATTCTAAACGCTATTGCTAGAGGCTAGTAGTTCATCCAGCTTGCCTTGATTGTCTAAAGCGTGGATATCATCACAACCACCAACATGTTCATCATTGATGAAAATTTGCGGTAAAGAACGGCGTCCATTTGCTCTTTGAGCCATTTTATTTCTGGCTGCCTCATCTCCGTCAATGCCGTATTCGACAAATTCAACTCCCTTGTTCTTCAGCAAACTTTTGGCACGAATGCAAAATGGGCAAGTCCTCCAAGTGTAAATTTCTACTTTTGCAGCCATAAAGTCCTCAAATTGATTTAATACTTTTTAATTTTAGAACTTTGCCAGTGGCTATAGCTGCTCTATCCTGTTTTGACTTTATTCTCAGAAAAGCTTAACTGATGCAAAAATAAAAGTTAGTTCACAGAATATCAAATCTAGGCTTTTGACTAATTATGAGATTTACAGTAAATTTCTTAATAAATCAGTAAAAGCATGTTTAAATATCTGGTTAAGTTAAGTCGGTGCTAATATCTGGAGCTATATTAAGGCATTTAAATGTAGGGTATGTTACGCTTTGGGCTAATGCGCCGTCAATAATTTAAGCTTGCCACGCCACTACTTCGCTAAAGTTTACTTTCTCTAAGATATAGTTTTGATCTACAAGGCTTACTTAAGCAAATAATTACCATTATGTAGGTAACGGGTGATGAAGTACCTCTGGGCTTCACCACCTAAGTTAAATCAGGAGTGTTGCTGACTCCTATGCAAACTGTTTGTTTTTTTAATAAGTCCCAAAGCACTTAGAGCAAATAAAGCTAGAGCAACTGTTGTCCCTGGCTCAGGCACATATTTAGGTTTAGGTGGAGCCTGATAATAAGAACTCGCTCCTACCCAGATTGAATTAGCACCAGAAACTCCTGGGTTATTACCATAATTCCCGATGTGAACTGCCGCGAATATGTTACCCAAGAAATCTTTAAAATCAAAGTCTGCTACATTGAGATCGAAATTACTCAGTGAAATTGTGGCAGTGAAGCCATCATTGGTTGGGCCAGTGGATAATGGGTTAATTTCTAAATCTAACTTACCTTGATAGCCACCTGGTTTTTGCTTATTTTCATCTACTGTAATGGGTTTAGTGCCCATACCATAAGGTGAAGCTGCCGATATTTGAAAAGCATTGTTCTGAAATTTGGCGTCATTGTAATTTAAGTCAAATGTTTGAATTTTATGCTTGTTTGCTCCTGCTAGGTCGATGACAACATCTACTTTGTTTGCATTAGTCGCATTGTCTTTAATAGTAAGCGTCCCAAAAGACGTGTCTACTTTAGTACAGGTACTTCCACCAGAATAAGTTTTTGTACCCAAAGTCCCAGAAATAACACAATCCAGGTTATATGTCAAAGAAGCGGCGTTAGCTGGGGCAAAAGCAGAAGATGATATCACAACGGCAGTAGCAGCTAAAAACGAGGGTATTGCTGCGGTGGAAAATAGATGTTTCATGTTTATCAATGTTTAGAAAACAGAATGGTAATACTCAGTTGGTAATAATCGGAGTTTGCTCCTTGCTATCTATGTAAAATCAGATGCACCGAGTGAAAAGCCTTTTTCCACTCTAGAGATTGAATTCAAAGTTGTCTAGAATACAAGCCTTATATTCAAAAAGACTTTATTTTTAGCTTCATATAATAAAAAACCCAGTAATAATACTGGGTGAATTGATAATTAAAAACTTAAGTTATTTCAGTGTTTACCCACAGTCAACAGCATATTCAATCAACTGGCCAAGGCGCTGACGTAAGGTTTCTAATCCCAAGCGCTGACTTGCGGAAATAAACACCGCTAGGGGAAATTCTTCTCTAGCCAAAGCCAATGTCTCACTGGTAGCTTGATCGATTTTATTAAAAACAACTAGCGCCGGGCCAGGTGTGACTGGCATTTGCGCGAGGATTTCCCGGACTGAACGAATATGACGCAACCAAGCTGGGTGAGACAAATCTACTAAATGCAGCAGGGCGTCAGCTTCTGTGACCTCCTCCAAGGTGGCGCGGAAGGCATCCATTAAGGATGGAGGCAGTTCGTGGATGAACCCTACTGTATCTGTGATTAGAATTTCTTGAGGTTCATCTCTTTCACCATGAGGAATTACTAAGCGGCGGGTAGTAGGATCGAGAGTGGCAAATAGTTGGTCGGCTGTATAAACTTCTGCGTTTGTCAGAGCATTTAACAGAGTAGATTTACCAGCATTGGTGTACCCAACTAAAGCTACTGAGGGAACTTCTCGATGCTGTCGTCGCTGTCGTAAGCGGGAACGATGGGCTTGTAACTGGTTGACTTCTTTTTGTAGTCGGGAAATCCGCTGGCCAATGGCACGTCGTTCAGTTTCCAGTTTAGTTTCACCAGGGCCGCGAGTCCCAATACCACCACCCAATCGGGACATGGTGCGACCTCTACCAGTGAGTCGCGGCTGCATGTATTCTAACTGTGCTAGTTCTACTTGCAGTTTACCAGCACGGGACTGAGCGCGTTGGGCAAAGATATCCAAAATTACTTCGGTGCGGTCAACGACCCGGACACCAATTTGTGCTTCTAGGTTGCGGACTTGGGAGGGTGAAAGGTCGCGGTCAAAGACGACGAGATTGACTCCTAGTGTTTGGGCTGTGAGGGCGATTTCTTGAACTTTGCCTTCGCCGACTACTGTCTGGGGATGAATGCGCGATCGCTTTTGTTGTATTGTCTGCAATACATCTCCCCCAGCCGTATCAACTAAACGCGCCAATTCCGCTAGGGTGTCTTGGAATTGCAGGGGGGTCATTTCATCGGTCATTAAGCCCACTATTAACACGCGATCGTGGTCAGCATCTACTTCCTGGGCGATAAATTCCCGCTGGAATTCGGCTTCCAGATTTTCCACCAAGTCGATCAAATCCTGCTGTGCCAGATCTTCCAGGCCTACAGGTGGTGATATATTCCAACTTGGAGATTGGACTTGCTTCTGTTCTATTTTCAAGCCAGCAGGAGTAGTAATCAAACTCCGAGAGTCTTGGGGCGTCAGATGAGCCAAATAAGCTTCTTTGACGTACCCAGTCGCACCGCCTCCCCGCCGTGTAAATCCTGTTCCGGTAATATTTAGGACAACTAAAGCATCTAAACGTTGTAGTGCCATAGCCGTGAGTGCGGCTTCATTGGGCGGTTCTGGCTTGAGATGAGTGGCGATACAACGAATACCGCTGAGTCGTTCAGCACCGTAACGGGGCAATTCCAGCGGTGGAATTTGCGTTTGACGCGGTGTGCCTACCCCCACACGAATCACTTGTCCGCGACGGTTGAGATAGGCACACACAGGTTGATTGAGTTCTGTGCTGATTGCTGCCAGACGCTGGGAAAACTCAGGCGTGGTGATGCGATCGCCTGGTATGCGCTGGTGATAAAGCCGCTGTAATTGTTTCAGCTGGCTGGTCTTTAGACCTTGGAGATTTCCAAAGATAGTCTCTATAGGCGTTTCTGACCAGTTAATGGCCCCCCGAATCCTTCTTATGTCTATTTTACAACAGCCTAAGGAGTGCAAACTCTTTCCTCTGAGAGATGCAATCTTAATTACTGTTTATGGAGTCTTAACTATTTTGGATTTTATATTTTAGATTGTGAAGCAATTATTGATAATAGCTTGTGGCGATTGCTCTGTCTTTGTAAGATTTTAACTTTTCAATGAACAATCCAAAATCTAAAATTTGGCGATCGCGCCATTTAACCTACCCGTATTCCCACAACCAGCTTAGGATAGACTAAAAGAATTTTTTGAGGGAAATGGTAGAAAAAATTACAGCCATATTTAATGGCAAAGTGTTCTATCCGTCTGAACCGATCGCACTGCCAACTAATACCCGCGTGCGAATCAGTATTGAAATTTTACCACCTGGAGAAAATGAAACAGTATCATTTTTGCAAACAGCGCGATCGCTCAGCCTGGAAGGGCCAAGTGATTGGTCTGCCAATATAGATAAGTATTTATACGTAAAATAAATTTTTCATGCATTCTGAAGTTTTTCTTGATACATCATTTGCTCTTGCCTTATCTGCACCAAGCGATCGCTTGCATCACCGAGCTTTATATCTAGCTAAAATGTTACAAGCGGCACAAACTCGTTTAGTGACAACACAGTCCGTGATGTTGGAAATTGGCAACGCCTTATCCCAACTACCTTATCGTCAAGCGGCAATTATATTATTGAATTCTTTGGTAGCAGACTCCAAAGTAGAAATTGTCCCCCTTTCCCAAGAACTCTACGAACGTGCTTTTCAGCTTTATTGCGATCGAACTGAGAAAGAATGGGGATTTGGCGATTGCATATCTTTTATTGTGATGGAATATAGCGGAATCACCGAAGCCTTAACTGCTGACGAGCATTTTCAACAAGCAGGGTTTCGAGCATTATTGCGAGAAAATCTGCCGTGATTGGGGCTGGGGCATGGGGCATTGGGCATTAGGCATGGGGAGATGGGGAGATGAGGGGCAGGGGAGGCAAGGGGCAAAGGAGCAGGGGAAAAGGTTAAAGGGAAAAGGGAAAAGGAATAAATATAATCTTTCTCCTTTCCCCCTTACCCCTTTCCCTTTCCCCATGCCCAATGCCCAATGCCCGATGTTATTATTTCGTTACAATCAGCTTGTGCGTTAGGCATTCACGAGTTATCAGCCATGAATTTGATTTCCGATCCACCGATTCCTGTGAAAATTCAAAAGATGAAGGAACGGG
Source organism: Nostoc sp. DedQUE12a (assembly GCA_034530795.1). Classification (GTDB taxonomy): domain Bacteria; phylum Cyanobacteriota; class Cyanobacteriia; order Cyanobacteriales; family Nostocaceae; genus Nostoc. The sequence goes on along the minus strand of JAVRCH010000163.1, from coordinate 53,702 downwards.
TGCGGTGGATGCATCCGAGTTTTGTGCAACGGGGAATTGACCAAACTTCCTTGGTTATTGACGATCGCAAAAATGATAGTCCAGAATTTTCCTTTATGGTTATCGGTGATTCTGGTACTAAATCCCATTCTCTACACCACCCCCAGCGAAAAGTTGCCGAACTGATGCTTCCTCACCGAGAGGATTGCAGTTTTGTGTTGCACACAGGAGATGTAATTTATGTGGTGGGTTCTCAAGAGTATTACTCAACAAACTTTATTGAGCCTTACCGAGAATTTCTTGTAGGTGGTGACAACCCAAAAAGTATTTCCTATGACCGTATGGTGTTTAATTTGCCGTTCCTACCAGTACTTGGTAATCATGATTACTACGATGTGCCGTTGATGTACCGTTTATTGACTGGAACAACATCATCATTACGTCGGCTGTTGGGCTACAAAGATATCGAGATTGGCTGGCATGGTTCGTATCAAGGTAATGCCTATGCACGGGCGTTTATGGATTATACGGCGCGGATGTCTTCGCAAGAGTTAGAACGCCATTTAGATCGGCACTATACTGCGAAAACAGACACAGGACGCTGTTTGCGTTACAAAGCCGGACAATTCACTCGTTTACCTAATCGGTATTATACGTTTCGTTACGGGGGAATTGACTTTTTCGCCCTGGATTCTAATACCTTTAACACACCATCACCTTTACCTGCAACTCAAGAAGGGGAAATTTACCGCCGGGAATTGCAAAAGCGTCGCCATGAGATAGATAGAGAAGAATTGCAAATTTTGAAAATATGCGAGGGACTAAATCCAGATAAACCCACTGAAGCTGACAAACTTGATGAACTGAGTGCTAAATTAGACCAAATTGATGAAATCAAAATCGATATTGAAAAACAGTTGGCATCTGAAAAAATGCCTGCGATAGATTTTGAACAACTTGAATGGTTACGAAGCAGACTCATCGAATCTTGGAATACTTCCCAGGTGCGCGGACGTATCATTTTTTTCCACCACCCGCCTTATGTTACAGAGGCTACTAAATGGCATCAAGCACAAACCTTGGCAGTTCGCCATCGCTTGCGTTGGGTGTTTGAACAAGTAGCTGAAACTCTTGGTTCTTTAATTAAAGAGCGTCCCATAGTGGATTTGATTTTAAACGGTCACGCTCACTGCTTGGAATATCTCCGCACAACTGATACCGGATTTGCTGATTCCCACATTAACTGTATTATTTCTGGTGGTAGCGGTCATCGTCCCCGGTATCAACGGCGAGAGGGGACTGAATTGATGGAGACTTTTGCTGAAATTACTGGTAATCACACTCGTAAAATTGCTGACTCAAAGCTTTTTATAGGTCGCCATGAGTACAATTCGCAGAAGCGACTCCCTTACTCATGCGTGCGGATTGATGTTTTAGATGGCAGTCCACCAAAGTTTATTGTAAAACCACTGGTTACTGAGCGTATTGGTGATGAGTGGTATAACAGTAAACCTGAACCTTTTGTGATTTAAATAGAGTGCGATCGCACTCATCCACAACGCTATAATTCAATACGGTTCAGTTAAAGGCTAATTGTACAAAATTGTGGGTTTACCAGACGCGATAAATCGCCGTCTCTACAAGGGTGGGCATTTTATTGTAATGCTCACCCTACAAACTTATTTTTTAATCTGAAATAATAAAGATTGTAATTTTGATAATATGCATTATAAAAACAAGCCTGATTTTTTATCTTTTATATTAATTGTTTTAGTGATTCTAGGAGGGTTACTGCTTAATCCTATTAATCCAGCAAAAGCAGATTCGCCTTCTATCATAGTTTACGAACAACGAATAATCCATAGTCCAGATGGTATTGGCAAATATTACATGGGGCGAGAAATCGCTAAAGTCATGGGATACACTGGCGCTGGTTGGCTAGAAAGACCAAGGCGAGAAGAACAGGAACAACCAAGTAAAATAGTCAGTGTTCTTAACCTAAAACCTAATGATGTGGTAGCAGATATTGGTGCTGGTACTGGTTATTTAAGCTTTCGCATCGCGCCGCTATTAACAACAGGCAAAGTGTTAGCTGTAGATGTTCAGCCAGAAATGTTAGAGATTATTGAATTGTTCAAACAGGAGAAAAATATTACCAATGTTGAGCCTGTTTTAGCAACTCTTACTGACCCAAATTTACCACCTGAAAGTATTGATTTAGCATTGATGGTAGATGCTTATCATGAATTGGAGTATCCCCAAGAAGTGATGCAAAAAGTTGTGAACGCACTAAAACCCGGAGGTAAGGTGGTGCTGGTTGAGTATCGGGGTGAAAATCCTTTTATTACAATCAAACGTCTGCACAAAATGACTCAAAAACAAGTCCGTAAAGAAATGCAAGCTGTTGGTTTAGTTTGGTGTGAAACCAAAAATTTGTTACCTCAGCAGCATTTAATGGTGTTTGAGAAACCTGATTATAGTAATTTTTTGACAAGATAAATATGCAGCAAGTCATAATAAAATAATATCCATTACTAGAGCCAAAAATTATGGTAGACTTAGCACTCAAGCAGAGAATTCCTTTTTTAGAAAATGGCGATCGCCTCACTCGCTACGAATTTGAGCGACGCTATCAAGCAATGCCTCGCCATCAAAAGGCAGAATTAATTGAAGGAGTTGTATACTTGGCATCACCATTACGTTTTGAAAGTCATGCTGAACCACATGGTCATATCATAGGTTGGTTGTGGACTTACCAAATTGCTACCCCCTGTGTGAGATTGGGAATTGAGCCGACTGTGCGCTTAGATGCAAATAATGAACCCCAGCCAGATGGGGTTTTATTAATTACACCAACAGCTAAAGGACAATCTCGTTTGGGCGATGATGATTATATAGAAGGTGCGCCAGAACTTGTAGTAGAAATAGCAGCTAGCAGTGTTGCTATTGACTTACATGACAAGAAAAAAGCCTATTGTCGCAATGGGGTTAAAGAATATATTATTTGGCAAATATTTGAAAATAAATTAGATTGGTTTCGGCTGCAAGAAGAAGAATATGTATCTTTAGAAGCGGATGCCAATGGAATTATTAAAAGTAGAGTATTTCCTGGTTTGTGGCTGTCAATATTAGATTTACTTGCTGGCAATATGCAGCAAGTTTTGGCTGTGTTGCAATTAGGGTTAAATTCACCAGAACATCAACTATTCGTACAGCAGTTGTCTAGTCAGAATAGTTAAAGAATCTGGAAAAGATTTGATGAATATTTTGGTAGTTCTTGGATAAATATTTTTGTCTCACGCATTCGCCTTTAGGCGTTCCCGTAGGGTAGGCGCAAAGGCGCAAAGAAGAAGTTTTGCAAAAAGTCTAGTCTATGTTTTGAGGAATAAAAGTGGCTGTTTTGGTTGTACTATCCCAAACTATCCAGCTAACAGAATTATCTAAATCATCGGCGCTATTTGAAACTTTAAAATAGAGCTTGTCTTCACCTTTAGTTTCAATGGCAAAGTCGGCATTTTGGGCGTAAACAACTTTAAAACCTCTGTCCCGTAGACAATACATTGCCCAGGCTTTTAATGATTGCTTGTATGGTTCGTGGGGAATTGGTGGTTTGGTAATTGTGTCTTCAATTACTTTGAATATTTGCGTGAGTTTCGCGGTCATAAAAATATTTTTGCTATTAATCCTAAGTTAACTAACTTCTGGATCGCAACGAATTTCAATCATAAAGCCATCTGGGTCGTAGAAGTACACACCTCTACCAGTAGGACGAGTGACTGGGCCATGAGCGATCGCTATTTTATTTTCCCTGATTACTGCCACAGCGCGATCGAATAACTGCGGCTCGATATCAAAAGCCAAATGATAGGCTCTAGTGAATGTCTTTTCTGGATTCGGATCTGGTGGTAATAATTCTGGTTCCCCAAATAAATCTAATATCGTACCATCTGGGGTGATAAAATTGGCTACTTTTCCAGATGCGACGAGTTCCACCAAGGTTGCGGGTACTTCGTCGCCTGTAAGTTCATGCAAACCCAGAATAGTCCCATAAAAATGTCGGGAAGCTTGCATATCTTTGACGTTAAGCGCAATATGATGCACTTTACGCAAATTCCCTGGAGCAAGAACGCTGTTCGCAGATTGGGTATTAGATAGCATAGTAAACAAAATTTACCTACAGAGATAGAAGTCGAACTTTTTTCTTAAAGTTTACTATTCCTAATAAGAATCTATCAACAAAAGAGTCAGAAGTTACAAGATATTTTGTACCACTACTCGATAAATACAAGGGTTTAATATAATATACCCTCATTTATTCTGACTCCTCAATTCTGAATTCTGTTTTACCATGCCTTTTGATTATTCTTTAGACTTTCAAAATATCGATTTTCGGCAACATCCCGAACTCTATCGCGTTGGGAAGGGCGAGCAGGGTGTACTTTTGGTAGAACCATATAAATCGGAAATTCTTCCTTATTGGCGGTTCAAAAGTCCTGAAATTGCTAGACAATCCAGCGAAAAAATCTACGAAATATTTCTTGATTATCTAGAACAAGATGATTTTGTCGGGGCAGATATGGCGCGAAAGTTTATCCAAATGGGTTATACTCGCTCCCGCCGTTATGCTAATCATAAAAGCGGCAGAAAATACAAAAAAGATTCGCCCAAAGAGATTTTACCTTATGAAGTAGACCCGATAAAAGCTGAATCGGCGGCAATATTTAAAACCAAATGGATAGAAGCAAAAACAAATGAGAAATATCTCCAGCTTATGGCTAGACATAAACAGAGGTATGAAGTATAGCAGGCAATAGGGAATAGGCAATATGCAACAGGCTTGAAAGTCTGTTGTTCTGTGTTTTCTGGTGAGTTTATCTGCTATAGATTAGGTTCGGTGTTGCTATGAAATCTTGATTTTTCACAATTGTCTAAGCTACTAACTGAACAACACCCCATTGACCATTTGTCAACCAAGAAGAGTCAGATTTTGCTAGTTTCTCTATAACTTCTGGTTTTAAACCTACTGCTACTTCTGATTTTAGGGTGCGTAGAGCTACCATTGGCACTGGTAAATAACTGACTATATCTGCAATATTGATGGTAAAATCCCAATGGCGATCGCCTAATAATCGACGATAATTTGCGTCTCCTTTGACTATAATTAAACTGGATTTGGCTAACTCATTTTTGAGTGAGTTAGGTATTTCCCAAAAGGCTAAAGGTGATGTCCAAAAATAATTATCAGCTAGAATTAAACGTCCTGATGCTAGATGTTTTTGTAATCTTTGGGACAAGGATATCACTTGTTGATTGCTAGCACTGGCTAAAAATTTTGTTGTATAATGTACATCCTTAATCATGGCATCAGATACAAAAGTTGGATGTGGTTTTAAATGAAGATAAACTTGATTAACTACTCCACCACTTAACAAAAAATCGACTAAACATAAATCACACACTAATTCAAAACCAGCATTATCAACTACAAAATCAATCCGTCCTTCCTGAGAATTAGTTAACAACTCTACGGCTTTGTGAGTATCATCTACTAAGATGTGAGCGAGTTGGCTTTCAATATCAAAACGACTCCGGTCATTGTCGAATGCTGACCATAAGCTCAAATCAACTCGATTTCCCCACAAAGAAAAATATAAAAGTGCAATTAAGGCTGTTTGTTTTGATTTTTCATCTAGTTGTGATTTATCCAACCAATTATTTACGCGATCGCCTAACAGAATAATTGAGTCAATAGATGTTTCCAACCCTTGACTTTTTTGTAAATTAAAGGGGTCGATCCCTTGCCATTCCCCAGGGCGAAAATAATTGGTAATATTCAAAATTAACCGATAAAAATAAGTTTCTGCAAAAAACCAAGGAACATCTAGCCAACGCTGATTTTTGTAAGGCTCTAAATATTTTTCCCAAGCAGAAATATCTACACTAGTATCATTGAAAAGAGGCCGCAAATATCCAATTGGCAATTCTGTAGCGAGATTTTCTAAAATAGTATTAATCTCTGAGGAAAAATTATTTTCTGCGATAACTCGGCGGGCGATCGCAGGCATTCGCTCAGTAATTGTAAACTCAGTAAAAGAACCAATTTCTGACCCCACAAGCGGTGGTGGTACGGGTAATTTTGGCATGTGGGATGTGTTCACCACAAACTTTTCTTGCCCTCATATTTTTAGTTATTTTAACTTGAGTAGGAAATTGAAAGTAAAAATTTGTCAAATCAAATCAAAAACACGATAATTTCACCAAGTCCCCGCGTTCTCTGCAACAATGGCAGCAAATAAAGCGTTTAAAAAAGTCAAAAAATCTCTTCAACAAGCCGGAATCAAGTTTGTCCGCATCCTTTGGTGCGATAACGCCAACATCATTCGCGCTAAAGCCGTTCATGTGGAAATGTTATCTCACTACTTTGACTATGGCGTAGGGATTTGTGCAGGACAACAGGGAGTACCTGTAATGTATGATGCTGTTATTCCCGAAACTGGTCTTAGCCCAGTAGGGGAAATCCGCTTAATACCAGATTGGTTTAGCTTCACTCCTTTACCCTACGCTCCAGGACATGCTTCCATCATGGGAAACATGGTACTTGATGGGAGTCCTTGGGCGTTGTGTCCGCGTAATTTTCTGGTACGAATGATTGAGGCGGCCAGACGGGAGGGTTTAGAAATTCGCGCTGCATTTGAAAATGAATTTTACCTCTTACAGCAAACATCACAGGGAATTGTAGCCGCACCTACGGTTTTTGCTTCTACCCAAGCAATGAATATAAATCGAGTGGTAATTGATGAAATTGCCCAAGCACTCATTGACCAAGGCATTCCTGTAGAGCAGTATTATCCAGAATCTGGCCCTGGTCAACAGGAAATCTCCATACGGTATACTGATGCTTTACGGGCAGCAGACTGGCAGATTAATTTTAGAGAAACCGTCAGAGCGATCGCTTATCAACACAACCTCACAGCCTCTTTCTTGCCGAAAATTTTTGCCGATGCAGCTGGTAGCGGTTGCCACATCCATCTTAGCCTTTGGCGTAACGGTCAAAATCTCTTACCAGACCCCCAAGGTGTCTGCGGCGTTTCCCACATAGGTGAAGCATTTATCGCTGGCATACTAGATCGTTTGCCTGCGCTGATGGCTTTGACTACCCCTAGTACTAATTCTTACCGCCGTATCCGTCCCCACTGTTGGAGTGGTGCTTTTCGTTGTTGGGGACTAGACAACCGGGAAGCCGCCGTAAGAGTACCAAGCAATCCTGCATTCAATGGTTCCACCCATTTCGAGTTAAAAACCGTTGATGCATCAGCCAATCCTTACCTCGCTTTAGGTGCTGTGATTGCAGCCGGACTCGACGGCGTGCAACGAAGCCTCAAACCAGGGAATCCCCTTACACAAGACCCCGGACATTTACCCATAGAAGAACGTCAAGCCAATGGTATTGACCTTTTACCACAAAACTTAGGGGAAGCTTTAGAATATTTAAAGGAAGATAATATGCTTTTAAGCGCTTTAAACCCACAATTATCACAAGCCTTTTTAGCAGTGCGTCAAGCTGAGTGGGAAGCGATGAAAGATTGGGAATTGCAAGCAGAAGTCAAACTTTTATTAGATAAATACTAAACTTGTAGTGGTTTTCACAAGAATTTTTAGGTAATGATAATAAGAGGTTATTTACTTGACCTGCTAAATTGCAACGCATCCAGGTTTCATTTATGAGTAAGTCTTTTTCTCAAAACCAAGCAAGACGAAATCGTCAACAAAACCTGTGGCAACAAAAATGGAGTTTAAAGACTAAAGCAATAATTTGGGCACTCAGCATCAGTGTCCTACCTGTAGTTGCAATTGGAACAGCTACTTACTACTACGGCATTGATGTAATTACCAAAAAAATCCCGCAAGTCAGACAAGACGGTGGGAAAAGTTCAACAGAAACTGAACTAGCTTTAGAAAAACAACTATCACTTTTGTTAACTGGTGCGGGAGTAACAGCAGTTTTGGCAGGTGCGATCGCAACTTTTGTAGTTAATCGAACTATTACTAGAATCAAAAACGTTGCTGAAACTACTAACAGCATCAAAAATAAATTGCGTCCAGATAGCGAGTTTACTCAAGTTTACATCGCTAGCAATGATGAATTAGTGATGTTAGAAAGAAATATCAGCTTATTCACACAATTGCTTTCAATTTTGCAACAGGAGAAAGAAGCCGAAACTGATTACTCCCAACTATCGCTCAAAATTACCCGCTGGGTTCGAGAATCATTCAATGAGGAAGATGTTCTTAAAACTACCTCAGAAGAAATTCGTAGAGCTTTAAGCCTCGATCGCGTAACTATTTTTTCCTTCAATTCCAACTCTAATGGCAGCTTTATCGCAGAATCAGTAGCACCAGGTTTACCCAAAATATTGGGGGTTACAGTCTCCGATCCTGGGTTCGAGACAAGCTACATAGAAAAATACCAGAATGGTACTATCCGCACCATTGATAATATCCAGAAATCCGATCTCACAGATGCTGATATTGAGTTATTGGAGCAATTTGCTGTCAAATCTAGTTTAGTAGCACCTATTTTTAAAGATAAACAGTTATTCGCTTTATTAATTGCACATCAGTGTTCTAGAATTCGCTTTTGGCAGCAATCAGAGATTGATTTGTTCGCTCAAATAGCTATGCAAGTGGGGTTTGCCCTTGACTATGCCACAGTTCTAGAACAGGTAGATACCAAAGCTAATAAAGCTCAGCTATTTATAGAAATTACCCGCAGAATTCGCCAATCGCTTAACGAAGAAGATGTCCTCAAAACCACCGTAGAAGAGGTTCGTAAAATAGTCGGTAGCGATCGCGTGCTAGTCTATAGCTTTAATGCAGATTGGTCTGGAATTATAATTGCCGAATCAGTGGTTCCAGGTTATCCAAAAGTTTTGCGGTCTGAAATTGAAGACCCATGTTTTAGTAAAGGTTATGTACAAAAGTATCAGTCTGGGCGCGTTCAAGCCACAAACGACATTTACCAAGCTGGTTTAACTGATTGTCACATCAACCTGCTGGAATCCTTTGCTGTCAAAGCAAATTTAGTCGCCCCTATTATTAAAGATCAACAGCTATTCGGCTTATTAATTGCACATCAGTGTTCCAGACCCCGTAATTGGCAACAGTCTGAGATTGATTTATTTTCTCAAATAGCCATGCAAGTGGGATTTGCTCTTGACCATGCTAGACTACTGCAACGCATCGAGGCTGAAGCTGTGCAAAGTCAGCTATTGGCAGATATTATCCGCAGCATTCGCCAATCACTCAACGAAGAAGATGTCCTCAAAACCACAGTAGAAGAAGTTCGTAAACTACTTAGCGCTGACCGAGTGCTGGTTTATAGCTTCAATGCTAATTGGTCTGGAACCGTAATTGCCGAATCAGTTGTTCTCACCTACCCAAAAATTTTACGAGCTGAAATCCAAGACCTATCTTTTGGTCAAGCCTATGTAGAAGACTATCAATCCGGTCGCGTTTTGGCTATCAACAACATTTACGAAATTGGTTTAGATAGTTCTGAGATTAGCCTGCTAGAATCCTTTGGTGTTAAAGCAAACTTGGTTGCACCCATTATTAAAGATCAACAGCTATTTGGCTTATTAATTGCACATCAATGTTCCAGAACCCGTAATTGGCAACAGTCTGAGATTGATTTATTTGCTCAAATAGCCATCCAAGTAGGATTTGCTCTTGACCATGCTAGGCTGCTGCAACGAATCAACGCTGAAAGTATGCGAAGTCACTTACTGATAAATATTACCCGCAGCATTCGCCAATCGCTCAAAGAAGAGGATATTCTCAAAACCACTGTAGAAGAAGTTCGCAAAGCACTTAGTATTGACCGAGTGTTAATTTATAGCTTTTATGCCAATTGGTTCGGAATTATAATTGCCGAATCAGTGGTTCCGGGTTATCCCAAAGTTTTGCGGTCTAAAATCCATGACCCCTGTTTCACTCAAACCTATGTGGAAAAGTACCAATCTGGTCAGGTTGTAGCAATAAAGGACATTTATCAAGCAGGTTTGGCTGACTGTCACATTAACCTGTTGGAATCCTTTGCTGTGAAAGCAAATTTAGTCGCACCCATTATCAAAGATGAGCAGTTATTTGGCTTGTTGATTGGACATCAGTGTTCTGCACCCCGCGACTGGCAACAGCCTGAGATTGATTTATTTGCCCAGATAGCCATGCAAGTAGGATTTACTCTCGATCATGCCAGACTCCTACAAGCGTATCAAACTGCTGAAACTAACTAAATAATTACTAATTCGTAATTCGTAATTCGTAATTAAATATAGCGGGGCGTTGAGGCAATGCTGAGTTATAAATCAATACAGTTCAGTTAAGCATTTCTTTCTTCTCTTGGCGTCCTTCTCTGCGAGACGCTACGCGAAGGCGGTTGGTTAAAAAAATTGAATTTGACCAAAAGTTTTAACCTTAACTGAACCGTATTGAGTAAAGATTTTCAAACCTATTGCCTATTGCCTATTGCCTGTTTCCTGCTATGAATCTTGCTGACATTCCCCTAATTGACCAACACGCGCACAACCTGTTACGACCTGAAGTAGCTGGCCGTTATCCTTATGCTGCTGCTTTTACCGAAAGTTATGATTCGGAGATTATCAATTATCATGCGCGTCAAACTTTCTTTTATCGGCGCAGCCTGCGAGAGATTGCTACTTTATTGGAATGTGAAGCCCAGGAAGCAGCAATTTTGGCACGTCGCGAAAGCTTAGGACTAGAAAATTTAACACAACTATATTTCAGGGCTGCCAACTTGCAAGCAATTTATTTAGATGATGGATTGCAGCCAGAAAATATTTTGCCCATATCATGGCATGAAAGATTTATTTCAGTGCAAAGGATTTTGCGTTTAGAAGTATTGGCAGAACAGCTAATTCCTCAAATAGAAGATTTTGATACTTTTCTCCAAACATTTAACAGCCAACTTGACCCGCCACCCAATGAAGTTGTAGCTTTTAAAAGCATTGTTTGTTACCGCACTGGTTTAGACATTCAACCTGTTGCTATGGATGTCGCTGCTACTAACTTTTATCGCATCAAACAACAGCTGGAAAATCAACCTCTGCGGCTTGTAAACAAACCGCTGATTGATTTTCTTTTAGAACAAGCGTTATTAATTGCGGCTAAATATCGCCTACCAGTGCAATTGCATACTGGTTACGGCGATCCCGATTTAGATTTACGATTGGCGAATCCTTTGCATTTGCGATCGCTCTTAGAATCACCCCAATATCGCAATGCCCCCATTGTACTGCTACACGCTTCTTATCCTTATATGCGAGAAGCTGGATATCTTGCCTCTGTTTATCCTCAAGTTTATTTGGATTTTGGTTTAGCAATACCATTTTTAAGTGTATCTGGAATGCGAGAGACAATACGCCAATTATTAGAATTAACTCCTACGAGTAAATTGATGTATTCCTCTGATGCCCACTCAATTCCAGAGTTATATTATTTGGCAGCAAAATGGGGGCGTCAACTGTTAGCAGAAGTGCTAGAACAAGCAATTCAAGATTCTGATATTACTGCAAGCGAGGCAGAGGCGATCGCATTTGCAATTTTACGTCAAAATGCCTTGTCTTTGTATGCATAAGTGATTAGACTTACTCGCGTTCATAGTCGAACATTGTATTAGCATTGCCCAATGATGATAGTTGTAACTCAACTGCGCTGAGGTAAGATTTATCATTTATAACTTCTGCTGGTAACCTCTTACTCTTCACACCAGCCTCAACTACATCTTTTGCACTCACCTTTCCTATTTGGTATTCATATAGCAAAGTGCCCATACTGGGAATACCCTGTCCTTCCAAATATCCTTGATAAGCTAGAAAGACAATATTGAAGGGTTGGAGATAACTGCCACTATTATTGACTGTTTGAGCGCCAGCAATTCTCGGCATAAAAGTAATAGAAGCAATAATCAACGCAGAATTTATTAAAGGTGTAAATTTCATAATTTTATCCTCATCAGAAAGTATTTTTGCACGAAAGTATTTACAGCAATCCTATAAATATAAATCCACTGGAATTTTTGAACTTATACTATAATTCTGATTAAAAATTACCAAACCCCATCATGTAATATGCAATAAAAGCAGTATCAAATGGTTTGAGATAATTAACCTTTGAATGATGTTTATTAAAAGGTTTTAAATTGATATCTGTGTTAGTTGATGTATTATTGTTGTTATTTCCAGTTATCAAATTTTTAAAGATTTTTAGCATTACAAAAACTCCTAATAACAATATAATTAGGCTCGATTGCGCTGATACCAGCAATTCAAAATTAAAGCGGAAAGATGCGTTTTTAAGACATCATTATTCAGAACCAGAACAGCTTCTATATCTAGTTTTTACACCTAGTTCTTCTTCTCGATGCTTTTTGAAAACTGCTGTGTTTGTAATTATGGTATTTTTCAGCTTTTTTGTTTTAATCAACCGCTAAAATTTTACTTGCTTTTAGCTAATTAGATTTCCATAAGAATATGTTAGAAAATCTCTAAACCAAAAACAAACATTTTTAGTTTTTAAATTAATAAATAAAAATGATGAGAGTTAATATTGACGAAGCCATTCTCTCTCAAGGTAGAGGCAATAGGCAAGAGAACCCTGTCTGAATAATTGGATAGAGAACAAATAATTTTAATTCTGGATAACATCAAACATTTAAACAAGGTGGTGTGGTGCTTCAATAAATCATTTTGAAAATAACCTAATTTTAATTATGGAAATTTGACTCTACCGTAATTCTTATACCAAATTAATAGTATTTAAGAAGGAACAGGGAACAGGGAAAACAGGCAAGATTAAGAAATAATGTTAGTAAATAAAGATAATTTTCCTTACATAGAAATACTTATAATATTTTTGGCTGAAACTTTAGCATAAAAGGTACTGAAGAATCGGGAATTTTACTATTGCCTATTGCCTATTGCCTATTTATCTATTACCAAAAAACATTACTTTTTCAACGCTAAAGTCAATCCATCTCCGATCGCAATGACACTGAGACTAACTCGCTCGTCTTGATACAACTTCTGATTAAAAGCACGAATTCTTTTAGTTCTATTATCCTGCACTTCGGGGTTAGCAACTCTGCCTGACCACAGGACATTATCGATCGCAATCAATCCCCCCGGACGTACTAATTGCAGCGATCGCTCATAATAGCCATCATAGTTGCTTTTATCTGCATCGATGAAAGCAAAGTCAAAAGTGTCTGCTTCTCCTGTTGCCAATAGCCAATCTAAAGTATGCAAAGCTGGAGCGATGTGCAGCTGAATTTTATTTGCTACTCCTGCTTGCTGCCAATAACGCCGAGCGATCGCTGTAAATTCTTCACTAATCTCACAGGCTACTATCTTACCGTCCTTGGGTAACGCCAATGCCACCACTAGAGAACTATAGCCTGTAAAAACACCAATTTCTAAAGTTTTCTTTGCTCCCAACAACTGCACCAGCAATGCGATAAACTGGCCTTGTTCTGGAGCAATCTGCATTCTACCTATTGGATACTGGGCCGTTTCTTGCCTCAGTTGAGTTAAAATTTCCGGTTCTCGAAGAGAAATTGACAGTAAATATTCATATAAATTTTGTTCGAGTCCTAGTGTTTGAGTTGTCATGATATTGAAGTAAGGGATTGGGGGTGCTGACTGTTGACTGTTAACTGAGGAATTATTATTCTCCCCATTTCCCCATTTTTTACCCCACAAATATTAAGCTAATCTGCCTTTAAGTTGCATAATCCTTAGCCTTAGAAAGACGCGGGGACGCAAAGAAGGGGAGACGCGGGGATGCAATTTAAATTATTATTAGCTTACTAGCTTGAGAATTTCAGCTTTTTGCCAATCATACACTTTCAATGGATGGGCTTTGTTAGCAAGTTCTGTAAAATGTTGGCAGAAAGCAAAACTCAACACACTAAGGTCAATATGCGATTACTACATACAATGTTGCGGGTGGGTAACCTTGAAGAGTCGTTAAAATTTTATTGTGAAGTTCTGGGTATGAAATTACTGCGGCGAAAAGATTATCCAGGAGGAGAATTTACCCTGGCTTTTGTGGGCTATGGTGATGAAAGCGATAATACAGTGATTGAATTAACTTACAACTGGGGAGTAGAAAAATACGAATTGGGCAATGCTTACGGCCATATTGCTCTTGGGGTTGATGATATTTACGCTAAGTGTGAAGAAATCCGCAATCACGGCGGTAAAATTGTGCGAGAACCAGGGCCAATGAAACATGGTTCAACAGTTATCGCTTTTGTAGAAGATCCTGATGGGTATAAAATTGAACTAATTCAACAGGGAACTCAAGGTTCTGCCATCAAACAGGAATCACAAGAGCAACTTGTAAGCCAGTAATTCCCACAGTAATAATCTATAGCAATCCTAAATCAGTCGTGAAAACTTAGATCCCTGACTTCTTAAAGAAGTCGGGGATCTGGACACCGAGAATTTTCGCAAATCAGATAGGATTGCTATATATACTGTCATTCATGGGCAACATCAACAGCTTAGGCTTAATCCTTTGTAGACATCGCTCCAATAGCACCATCTACTAGTAAACCACGCTCATAGCCATGTTTTCGTTTTAAATTAGGGAATAGGTGGGGACTGGGGCATAGTGATTGGGGACTAGGGACTGGGGAATAGAAAATAAATATTTGAAGAATACTTTCTCAGTAGCCAATACCTAATGCCCAATACCCCATACCCAATCCCCATACCCTAAACTAAAAATCTCAAATCGAAAATTTTAAAGATGCAACCTACAGATCCTAATAAATTTACAGATAAAGCCTGGGAAGCGATTGTTAAATCTCAGGATATAGTTCGTGCTTATCAACAACAGCAACTAGATGTCGAACATTTAATAATTGCTCTGTTAGAAGAACCCACTAGTCTAGCAATACGTATTTTGGCTCGATCTGAAGTCGATCCAATTCGCTTGCAGCAACAACTAGAAGCTTTTACCCAACGTCAGCCAAAAGTTGGTAAAAGCGATCAGCTTTACCTTGGTCGCGGTTTAGATGTTTTACTAGACCAAGCCGAGGAAATTAGAGCCAAGATGAAAGATTCCTACATTTCTGTGGAACACATCCTGCTGGCTTTTGCTGACGATGAACGCGTTGGACGGCGGATACTCAAAGGTTTTAATGTGGATGTAGCGAAGTTAGAAGCTGCAATCAAAAGTGTTCGCGGTAGCCAAAAAGTAACAGACCAAAACCCAGAATCCCGCTACGAAGCTTTACAAAAATTTGGCCGAGACTTGACAGAACAGGCAAAATCTGGGAAGCTCGACCCGGTGATTGGGCGAGACGATGAAATTCGTAGAGTAATTCAAGTATTGTCCCGCCGCAGCAAAAATAATCCGGTATTGATTGGCGAACCTGGAGTAGGTAAAACTGCGATCGCTGAAGCTTTAGCACAGCGCATGGTCAACGGTGATGTTCCCGAATCCCTGAAAAATCGCCAGTTAATCTCTTTGGACATGGGTAGTTTGATTGCTGGGGCAAAATACCGGGGTGAATTTGAAGACCGCTTGAAATCCGTTCTCCGAGAAGTGATGGAATCTAACGGTCAAATCGTCCTGTTTATTGACGAATTACACACCGTAGTCGGTACAGGTTCCAATCAACAAGGGGCGATGGATGCGGGAAATTTACTCAAACCCATGCTGGCGCGGGGAGAACTGCGTTGCATTGGCGCTACCACCTTAGATGAGTTCCGCAAACACATTGAGAAAGACGCTGCTTTAGAACGCCGTTTTCAGCAAGTATTTGTCGATCAGCCAAGTGTGGAAAATACTATTTCCATTCTCCGGGGGTTAAAAGAACGCTACGAAGTGCATCACAACGTCAAAATTTCTGATTCGGCGCTGGTAGCAGCAGCAACATTGTCAGCGCGTTATATTAGCGATCGCTTTTTACCAGATAAAGCCATTGACTTAGTAGATGAAGCCGCCGCACAACTCAAAATGGAGATTACCTCCAAACCAGCCGAACTAGAAACCATTGACCGCCGCCTCATGCAGCTAGAAATGGAAAAGCTGTCATTAGCTGGCGAAGAAAAAGGTACTCCCCAAACCAGAGAACGTTTGCAGCGAATTGAGGAAGAAATCGCCAGTTTAACCGAAAAGCAGCACATATTTAACGATCAATGGCAAGGTGAAAAGCAGTTATTAGAAGCGATAAGTGCTTTAAAGAAAGAAGAAGATGCCTTGCGAGTGCAAATCGAACAGGCCGAACGGGCATACGACTTAAACAAAGCTGCTCAATTGAAGTATGGCAAATTGGAAGGAGTGCAACGCGATCGCGAAGCCAAAGAAGCGAAACTTTTAGAAATTCAAAGCCTTGGTTCCACCTTGCTGCGCGAACAAGTCACCGAAGCCGATATTGCTGAAATCGTCGCCAAGTGGACAGGAATTCCTGTCAATCGCTTGTTGGAATCGGAACGCCAAAAATTACTGCAACTAGAAAGTCACTTGCATCAACGAGTCATTGGCCAAGAAGAAGCAGTAGCAGCAGTAGCAGCCGCAATTCGTCGCGCCCGTGCGGGAATGAAAGACCCCTCGCGTCCCATTGGTTCATTTTTATTCATGGGGCCTACAGGCGTAGGTAAAACCGAACTTGCCCGTGCTTTAGCTCAGTTTCTCTTTGATTCTGATGACGCATTGATCCGCCTCGATATGTCCGAGTATATGGAAAAACACTCAGTTTCTCGCCTAGTGGGAGCGCCTCCTGGATACATCGGCTACGAAGAAGGCGGTCAACTTTCCGAGACAGTTCGCCGTCGTCCCTACTCAGTGGTGTTGCTGGACGAAGTAGAAAAAGCACACCCCGATGTGTTTAATATTTTATTGCAGGTACTAGATGACGGCAGAATTACTGATTCCCAAGGGAGAACGGTAGATTTTCGCAACACCGTTATTGTCATGACAAGTAACATTGGTAGCGAACATATATTGGATGTCTCTGGTGATGATTCCAAGTATGAAACCATGCGGAAGCGGGTAATGGACAACTTGCGATCGCATTTTCGCCCCGAATTTCTCAACCGCATTGACGATTTAATTCTCTTCCATACCCTCAGCCGTTCTGAAATGCGGCACATTATCCGTATTCAACTCAAACGGGTAGAAAATCTGCTGCGCGATCAAAAAATCTTTTTTGAAATCTCCCCAGGTGCTTGTGATTACTTGGTAGAAGCAGGCTATGACCCGGTTTACGGTGCCCGCCCACTCAAACGCGCAATTCAGCGAGAAGTAGAAAACCCCCTTGCTACCAAGTTATTGGAAAATACTTTTATTTCTGGAGACACGATTTTCATTGACAGAAGTGAAAACGGTCTGTCTTTCAGTAAAAAAGTGCCAGTGAAAGTGTCAGTAACACAGATTGTTACCTAGACCTGGTAAATAAAGCGAATGGAATTCGCGGCTACACAGGCAAAGTCCGCCTCCGCGGACTAACTGGTTTTGAAACCCACGGAGGTGGGTTTTGCTTGTGTAGACGCGGTTTATAACCGCCCTTTTAGCTGTCTTGTACCAAATTTCGATAGGATGTATTGTTTGAAATTCTTGGAACACCTTTATCACAAAGCCTTTTAATCCAAAATCCAAAATTGTTATTAGGGCGTTGCATAATTGCGGGATGATTTGAGAATTTGCATCAAGACATAATCCCCGTGTCTCCGTGTCCCCGTGTCCCCCGAAGTTCTGAGCGGCGGAAGCCGCCGCTCAGACTTCTCTCCGTGTCAGCCTAAATCATCCCATTATTCAGCAACGCTGTTATTAGTTTTTATACTTTCCTGCGTGGTGTTTGCACAACCACAAATAATGTCCTTCTGGAGTCAAAACCCTATTTAATCCACCCCAGTGCTGCTGGGGATCTGTTTCTTCTAATAGTTGGCGCAAAGCACGCAAAGCAGCACCATCAGCGCGTTCTGGATCTGAATCCTCACCCCTAGCAGTTTTCCCTGCTAATTCTAAATCTTCAGATTCTTTGAGTTCAGGTAATTTTGCTAGGACTTCTTTGGTGAATTCGAGATCGTTCTTAAATATTTTTTCATATTCTTGTTCGTTGAGCAAACCTACAAATGGCCCTACTATGGGTGCAGCATATCTTAAAAATTGAAATAATCTACTAATATGAGGTGCTGTATCTCTCAGCCATTTGGCTGGTTCATTTATTTCATATAAACCGCCTTCTTGGGTGGGATGCCAACAGCCTGGTTCTTGGCAATAAAGTTGTAAATATAGCTTTTGTCCCACTAGATTTTTCTGCCAAGCTTTACCATCATGGGGACGCAAGACAAATACATTGGGACAATAAGTATCAATGCTTTCTTGTTGGCGGCGGAAGGCTTTGGTAAATTCCCGTTGCGTTAGTTCTAGGAGATTATCTAATTTCTCTTTAGTTTCATCTTGATTTTTATCAGCTTTATCTTTAGTTTCATTGTGATTTGTATCAACTTTATTATTTAAATATTTCAGGCTGTCTGAAACTTCTTTCAGGCTGTCTAAAATTGCACCTTCTTTTGTCCACTTTAATCCTTGTAAGAGTTCTATTACCGATATATCTTCATCTTCTGTAGCTTTTGGACATTCAATTGTTGGTTTCTTCCTTTGGTATTTCAGTTGTACTTGTTCATAGTCAAACTCGTGGGAACAAGGTTTACCATTATGACCAAGACATGGAATTTTGCGTTGAATATCTAATCCAGGAAACCTTCGCAGAAGTAGTTCGATACCATCTAGGAGTAATGCAAAGAAATTTTGGGGGTATGCTCCTCTGACTTTTAATTGCAAATAGCGATCGCCTTTAACAGCTTGCACTAAAGCTAAATGTTTTTGCTCATAATCAGCAAATAAAACACCGTTCCGCCAATGAGTGTTGGTTGTAAATCGGTGTTGACGCGCAATAAACCAAGTGGGAATACCCGCAGGAATAGTATTGAGTACAAATTTCATCGAAATTTCTTTGCAGTTGTCCGTTTGTTTAATTTGCTCCCATCTATCTTGATAATTAGGCGCGTCCAGGGGTAAACATTCCACAACTAAACTGATATCCCGCTTTTTTTCATCTTCAGTCCTATAGGAAAGGTCAAAACGCTGCATCAGCACCAGGAAGTGGTCGCGCATCCATCGCTCCAAGTCGTGCCAAAGTCGATCCATTTCCTGACGGGTGAAAATGCCAAAGTTGTTGATTACGTCTTTGCTTTCCAACACTTTGCTGATATATTCAGTTACCCACTGGGGCTTGAGAATAACAGTATCGTTAAGTTCTTCGCTGTCTTGGAAATAGAGAATTTCCCCTAATTCATGCAGCCATCGCGCCAGCACTTGTTTGCTGATGTCAGCAACTTTGTAATCAGCCATGATATCCCACAATTGCTGCGGTGTGATGTATTTTTTTGCCTCGCTGCGGATGGCATTGGCAGCATTTAGCCAGGTGGTAGGCCAGATTTCACCCATTAAAGGTAACTTGGCGGCTGCTTGTGCAATTGCCTGCCGCAGTTTTTCAATGCCATCACCTTTTTTAGAACTAATTTTACAATGTTCGATAATCTGGGGGTACTTGTCGCGTAACTCTTTGAGGGGAAGGTCGGCATCTCGCTCATCGATGTGGGTAGCAACGAGTAAAATCGGAGATTCCGGTGCTAAGGCTTTGATGGTATCTAGCCAGTAATAGAGTTTACCTTGCTCAAATCCCAGTCGGGCATTCCAGGCGAGTAAGAATAGTGAACGGTTGGTGAGAAAGAATTGATGGGTAGCGTGATAGATTTCCTGTCCGCCAAAGTCCCAAGTGTTCAGCTGCATGGTGACATCGGTTTGCGTCGGATGGGTTAATTCCAGGGATTTAATTTCAATGCCGTGGGTGGTTGATTCTTGGGTGTCAAACTCTTCACCGCGCAAAGCTCTTAGTAACGATGTCTTTCCTACACCTCCTTCACCGACGACTAGCAGTTTAGAAACCCACTGCCGTTGGCTACCCTCTAACCTCTCTTGCAGATAGGCCAAAATCGCCTGCGTTCCTTGCTCGACAATTTCAGGTGGCGGCGAGGTTAATGGATTGTTATCGAGATATAGCAGAGTCAGGCTGGAGAGTTGGCAGATTTCTGGCGGCAGGCTGCTGAGTTGATTGTCCTGGAGGTATAGCGTTTCCAGGCTGGAGAGTTGGCAGATTTCTGGCGGCAGACTGCTGAGTTGATTGTTATCGAGGTCTAGCCTTGTCAGGCTGGAGAGTTGGCTGAATTCTGGCGGCAGGCTGCTGAGTTGATTGTTATCGAGGTATAGCTCTGTCAGACTGGAGAGTTGGCAGATTTCTGGCGGCAGGCTGCTGAGTTGATTATTATTGAGGTCTAGCGTTTCCAGGCTGGAGAGTTGGCAGATTTCTGGCGGCAGGCTGCTGAGTTGATTGTTAGAGAGGTCTAGCGTTTTCAGGCTGGAGAGTTGGCAGATTTCTGGCGGCAGGCTGCTGAGTTGATTGTTAGAGAGGTCTAGCGTTGTTGCCTTTTCCTTAGCAGCTTGTTCAATAATTTGCAATAGTTCTTCGTTTGTCACCTGCAAACCTCATCGACTCTGTAGCCATATTTACTCAAGTAGTATATCGTAACTAAGCATTACAGATTGGATGAGTGTGTTCATGCTCATGAAAACGGCTGTAATGTTCAAATTAAAAGGGTGTGTAGGCGTAGCCCGTCGTTCGCGTAGCGTCTCGTAGAGAAGACATCGCTGACTTCCTTAAAATCCTCACTCCTTAATGAAGCTCAAAGACTCGTTCACGAGTATCAAAGACTCGTCGGCGAGTATTAAAGACTCGTCGGCGAGTATTAAAGACTCGTTCGCGAGTATCAAAGACTCGTCGGCGAGTATCAAAGACTCGTCGGCGAGTATCAAAGACTCGTCGGCGAGTATCAAAGACTCGTCGGCGAGTATCAAAGACTCGTCGGCGAGTATCAAAGACTCGTTCACGAGTATCAAAGACTCGTCGGCGAGTATCAAAGACTCGTTCACGAGTATCAAAGACTCGTCGGCGAGTATTAAAGACTCATTCACGAGTATCAAAGACTCGTTCACGAGTATCAAAGGTGTATTACGCTTTCGCGCTAACACACCCCACAACTACGATCGCTTTATAATTGCCATGTCTACGACGGGATACGCCTACGCACTACCAACGCTACAGGCGATCGTCTTGTAGCATACATAGTAATAGTTTTGCCTCCTGCGCTCTGCCTCCTGCCTCCTACCATACTTATCCCAATTCTCTTGATGCCGAGACAGTTTCGTTAGTTTGAGAAGATAGTTTATTGAACAAGAAACTCCAGATTCTTTGAATAGCTACTATTAGAAAACCAATTACAATTATTCCTGCTACCGCTGGTAAAGCTAGCGCCAGCACAGACAGCGCGATTGCAACGAGCAACTCAATGGTTGACACAACTGGATTGGTTAATCCACCAGAAACCCCTGTAGAAGTTATCCGCAATATATTCGTTAATCCCTGAGTCAATCCTGCGGTTCCACCACCAGCAACTAAAGCTAACGTCCATTGCACCAGTGGATTCATCTCTGGAGCAACAGACGCTGTTACGATTGTCCCAGCGATAAATGCCGCAGGTGTAGCAACAATATCCAGCAGATGATCTAACCAAGGAATGTAATAACCAATAATTTCCAGCAAACAAGCGACTGCAAAAACAATTACAGCTTGAGGTGTTTCCACCCAATCAAAGTTAGTTGGCAAATCTATATGTCCAAAAACTGAAGCGACACTCAATGCTAGTAGTGGTACAAATACTCTAAAACCAGCCGCCGCGCTCAAACTAATCCCCAGTAATAATTCAATAAATGTATTTAGATTGAACAAAGAATTTAAATCCATAGTAGGACTCAAGTTATACACCTAGTGTTTTTTCGATCTTTGAGCTGAACGGAGTGACAACTCTAAGTTACGATCCCAAGATAAGAAACTTGGCGAAAATATTTCATCTGACTATGTGTAGACTCAGCGAAATTCCACCTATGTCAATTTGAACAATGGCGAAGATCGTTCGCACGCCAGTTAACCAACTCAGAGCTTTTAATACCAGTTGCCTCAAGTCGGCATGAGATAGCACGCCGAAATCTCAATCCTATCGTCGTCCACCTCGATAAATCAGGTCAAAATGACCGAATAGTGAGTTTCAGCAAAACAGACTTTATTAAAAGATGCCAAAAATATCACAATTTTGGAAAATAATAAAGTAAGTCGAGTATCACAAGACTCACTTGATTTCCTCATTTCTTCTAGGAAAATATGACTCATTCCTTCCTTGAACGCCTGCGTAGTCCAGATAGCCCAGTCCTCGTATTTGACGGTGCAATGGGAACTAACCTGCAAACCCAAAATCTGACAGCAGAAGACTTTGGTGGCGCACAATATGAAGGTTGTAACGAATACTTAGTCCACACCAAACCCGAAGCCGTCGCCAAAGTTCACCGCGACTTTCTCGCTGCTGGTGCTGATGTCATCGAAACGGATACCTTTGGCAGTACTTCCATTGTCTTAGCAGAATATGACTTAGCAGACAAAGCCTACTACCTCAGCAAGACAGCCGCAGAACTAGCCAAGCGCGTCGCCGCCGAATTTTCCACTCCCGAAAAACCCCGGTTTGTGGCTGGTTCCATCGGCCCGACAACCAAACTACCCACCTTGGGACACATTGACTTTGACACCATGAAAGCGTCTTTCGCCGAACAAGCCGAGGCGCTGTGGGATGGTGGCGTAGATTTATTTATTGTGGAAACTTGCCAAGATGTGCTGCAAATCAAAGCCGCGCTGAATGGTATTGAAGAAGTGTTTGCGAAAAAGGGCGATCGCCGTCCGTTGATGGTGTCTGTGACAATGGAAAGCATGGGCACAATGTTGGTGGGTTCAGAAATCAGCGCAGTGCTGACAATTTTAGAACCATACCCAATTGACATTCTCGGTTTAAACTGCGCCACAGGCCCAGACTTGATGAAACCACATATCAAGTATCTGGCAGAACATTCACCTTTTATCGTTTCCTGTATTCCCAACGCGGGCTTACCTGAGAACGTCGGCGGTCAAGCACACTACCGCTTGACACCGTTGGAATTACGCATGGCGCTGATGCATTTTGTTGAAGATTTGGGTGTCCAAGTGATCGGGGGTTGCTGTGGGACGCGTCCAGAACACATTCAACAATTGGCAGAAATGGCCAAAGAATTGAAGCCAAAAGTTAGACAACCAAGTTTAGAACCAGCAGCAGCATCAATTTACACCACTCAGCCTTACGATCAAGATAATTCCTTCTTGATTATCGGCGAACGCCTCAACGCTAGTGGTTCCAAGAAATGCCGCGATTTGCTAAATGCCGAAGATTGGGATGGACTCGTCTCAATGGCGAGGGCGCAAGTTAAAGAAGGCGCACACATCCTTGATGTCAACGTCGATTATGTCGGACGCGACGGCGTGCGGGATATGCACGAACTAGTTTCGCGCATTGTAAATAATGTGACATTGCCTTTAATGCTTGACTCCACCGAATGGGAAAAAATGGAGGCGGGTTTAAAGATAGCCGGCGGTAAATGCTTGCTGAACTCCACCAACTACGAAGACGGCGAACCGCGCTTTTTGAAAGTGCTGGAATTAGCGAAAAAGTACGGTGCTGGCGTCGTCATTGGTACCATCGACGAAGAAGGCATGGCGCGGACAGCCGAGAAAAAGTTTCAAATTGCCCAACGCGCTTACCGTCAAGCTGTAGAATACGGCATACCCGCCACAGAAATATTCTTTGATACCCTAGCTCTACCGATTTCCACCGGGATTGAAGAAGACAGAGAAAACGGCAAAGCCACCATAGAAGCCATTCGGCGCATTCGCCAAGAATTGCCCGGATGTCATGTAGTTTTGGGTGTCTCTAATATATCCTTCGGTTTAAATCCCGCAGCCCGGATAGTGCTGAACTCAGTGTTTTTGCACGAAGCGACGCAAGTGGGAATGGATGCAGCCATCGTCAGTGCGAATAAAATTTTACCGCTATCCAAAATTGAAGAAGGGCATCAAGAAATCTGTCGTCAGTTAATTTATGACCAGCGGAGATTTGAAGGTGATGTTTGCGTTTACGATCCCTTGGGAGAGCTTACCACAGTATTTGCTGGGGTAACGACAAAACGCGATCGCTCCTTAGATGAAAGTCTCCCCATCGAAGAACGCCTCAAACGTCACATCATCGACGGCGAACGCATCGGCTTAGAAGAACATCTCAAAAAAGCCTTAGAACAATATCCTCCCCTAGAAATTATCAACACCTTCCTACTAGATGGCATGAAAGTTGTCGGGGAATTATTCGGTTCCGGGCAAATGCAACTACCCTTCGTGTTACAGTCTGCGGAAACCATGAAATCGGCGGTTGCGTTTCTAGAACCATTCATGGAAAAATCCGAATCAGGCAACAATTCCAAGGGAACCTTTATCATTGCCACAGTCAAAGGCGATGTCCACGACATTGGTAAAAACTTAGTAGACATCATCTTATCCAACAACGGCTACAAAGTGATTAACCTGGGAATTAAACAGCCGGTGGAAAACATTATTCAGGCTTACGAACAGCACAAAGCTGATTGTATAGCCATGAGTGGTTTACTAGTGAAATCCACCGCCTTCATGAAAGAAAATTTGGAGGTATTTAACGAAAAGGGAATTACCGTCCCTGTAATATTAGGTGGTGCAGCGCTGACTCCTAAATTTGTCCACGAAGATTGCCAAAACACCTACAAAGGTAAAGTAGTTTATGGCAAAGATGCCTTTTCTGACCTACACTTCATGGATAAATTAATGCCAGCGAAGACAACTGGTAACTGGGATGATTTGCAGGGATTTTTGAACGAAGTTGAAACAGCTGAAGTTTCGACAAATGGTCATAAAGAATCACCAGCCACAACTACTCAGAAAACACCATCTACAGAACCAAAACAGATAGATACTCGACGTTCTGAGGCAGTAGCCATAGATATTGAACGTCCCACACCGCCTTTTTGGGGAACAAAATTATTGCAGCCTAGTGATATTTCTGTGGAAGAAATATTCTGGCATTTAGATTTGCAAGCACTAATAGCTGGACAATGGCAATTCCGCAAACCAAAAGAGCAATCGAAGGAAGAATATCAAGCTTTCTTAACTGAGAAAGTCTACCCAGTTTTAGAAACTTGGAAACAGCGGATTCTTGAGGAAAATCTGTTGCACCCGCAAGTGATTTATGGTTATTTTCCTTGTCAAGCCGAGGGAAATTCTCTACATGTATGGAACCAATCACAGCAGGTTACAACTTTTGAATTTCCCAGACAAAAGTCATTAAGGCGGCTGTGCATAGCAGATTTCTTTGCACCGAAAGAGTCAGGAATCATTGATGTCTTCCCCATGCAGGCGGTGACTGTGGGTGAAATTGCCACAGAATTTGCCCAAAAGCTGTTTGCAGATAATCAATACACAGATTACCTGTATTTCCACGGTATGGCCGTACAGGTGGCGGAGGCATTGGCAGAGTGGACACACGCCAGAATCCGCCGTGAGTTGGGCTTTTCTGCCGAAGAACCAGATAATATTCGGGATATGTTGGCACAACGCTATCGTGGTTCAAGGTATAGTTTTGGCTATCCCGCTTGCCCAAATATTCAAGACCAGTACAAACAACTGGAGTTATTGCAGACTGACAGAATTAACTTGTATATGGATGAAAGCGAACAGCTTTATCCAGAACAGTCTACAACAGCAATTATTACCTACCACCCAGTAGCGAAATACTTTAGCGCGTAGAATCTCATACTCTATAGCGGTTCTCAGTTAAACTTATAAGCCTTTCGTAGGGTAGCACAGCTAGCTGTGCTACCCTACTGGCTATTGATAATTCAATACAGTTCAGTTAAGCATTTCTACCCTGTGTTCTCTGCGCCTCTGCGGTTCGTAAAACAAGAGTTTTGGCCTTAAGTGAACCGTATTGATTGATAATTAGTAATCCTAAATCACAAGATTCACGGCTTTTCTAGGAAACCAGAAATCTCGTTCAACATCTGATTATTTTAACGTGAATTCGATGTACAGGATTTTGACCTCACCCCCACCCCCTCTCCTTCAAGGAGAGCAAAAAGCCTAATTTTTCGTTACTCCTCCCTCTCCTCGTAGGGCAGGGAGGCTGGGTGGGTGAGGTCTGTCGAATTCACGTTATTTTATACCGGACTGATATCTTTCCTTTATAAGTGGGTATTATAAGCTTGTTTTCCTAACATCATCTTTATAAACTTGCCTGCCAATAAAATACATTTCCGCAAATTTACTGTCAAATTCTGCTCTTATTCTTCCTCAGAATCAATTGAAATAATTCTCAAAAAATCAGTATTTACCGGATCAAATGAACAATTCATGAATGATATAACTTTAATAAATTGTCTTTTTTGTGTAGCCCTTGATTTTGAAGTTTATAAAAAAGAGCCACTCGTTACATAAATACAGTTTCATACTTTGTCTGAAAAATTATTTTTCAGGTCTAGTTAAAAATTCGGCAACAATCAAAAATCTGGTAAAAACTACTTGACAGGAAAGCAGCTATGTCTGAGAAAAATAGGCTAGTCAAGGCAATTGAAAAAACCTTCAAACTAATTGGCAAGAATTTTTTATCTGCAATTAACAAGCGAATTGTTTGGCTATTACGAACTATCTTTCTCACGAGAAGAAGACGCACTCCAGCGAATGCTGGCTTTGTGTTACCAACAGTGGCAATGGTAACTTTGGTAGTCGTATTGTTAACAACTGCAATTTTGTTTCGGTCATTTGAGCGAGCCAAAAACGCTAGTAATGTCCGCGTGAATGAGGCTGTGCTTAATGCTGCTACCCCAGCAATTGACCGTGCTAGAGCTAAATTAGATGCACTTATAGAAGACCCAACACTACCACGAGGAATTCCCTCTGATAACGCTTTATATGATGCTCTTAAAAAAGACAAATATAGACTTGGTGACGAGACTCGCCTGAAGCTGGCTTTAGAATTTAACGGTATTTCAGGCATCCAAGCTGGCAGTGGCGACATAAATGATAATGGTACTCCCTCCGACTTAACGGACGACTTCATAAATGAGGACGAAACATTAAAAACAGCTTGGAAATATGCCGTTGACACAGACAATAACGGTAAAAAAGACACCTTTACTCTCTATGGAATTTACTTCCGTACACCACCTAGAAACAACTCAGGGCAGTTTACTCGTGAAAGAAAAGCCCTAGAAGCTAGAACTCCGCCGATGGATAATGATTCATCAAACCAGCAGTGCAATGCATCTGGTTTTTCTAGCTTAGTTGGTAATTCCAGTTGGTATAAGTTAAATAGTGGCAATTTGGGTAAAAGCTTCTTTGTTTATACCGTTAACGTTCCTATCACTGAACTTGGCAGTTTAAGTACTACAGAATACGAAAAGTTTAAAGGCAACAAAAGCGTTGTAGCACTAGAGTTTCAGCAAGACCGTAGCCGCGTTCCCCTAGCAAATAACGCTGTTTGGTTTGAGAATGATTTAGAAGTCATAGTTGGTGGTAGTACAAAATTATTGTTGAATGGAAGAGTTCATACCAACAGTAACCTCCTTGTTGGGGTAGTTGGAACTGGTGGCTCCGACGGTAACATAACTTTCCGGCAAGTTAGTAGCAAAACATCATGTTTCTACAACCAAGAAAACGGGCAGATTACTGTTGGCGGAAATGTTGGAAATGGTAGCCTTTCTCAAACTAGCGCTAACAATGTAAACGTCGATCTGTACAAAGGTTTTGGGAACAGTGATGTTAAGACTAACCCTGCTACCATTAACGGCACTAACAAATCTACAGATGCTACTGGTGGTGCTAGTATCGGATTCAACGATGCAGCATACAATCAACGCATTGCTGAAATGAAGAATACTGCGATCGCTTTATGCACAGATTGTAATAGCGCAGCTACCGGTAGCGCTCTGAAAACCGCTGTTGGACTGAGTAGTTACCCAGCAGATGTGAAAAACAATGTCGATACCAAAGTACAAAATGCTGATGACGGTACTACAGCCAAAAATATCCTCTACGACGAAATAGAAATTTATTTGCGAAATCGTACCCGTAAGGTACCCTTTGCAGAAGTACCAGACGCCACTGGAACAGGTGCGACAACTGGATATACTGCTATTACTGCCACTTTAGAACCTCAGGCAAGTTGGAGAGAACCACTAACCTCCGATAACAAATTCACTGGTGTAGCAACATCACCTCCCACTGTAGATACGTCTCAGCTACAAGCCACACAGCCAAATTTACAAAAGAAAGAAGCTGTTCAAAGCAGTTTAGGCGATCGCGTTTTTGTCGGCAATAATCTCCCTGCCCTGTGGAAAAAAGACGGAAAATATGTTGGGCCAGAGGGTGAACAGCCAATTTTGAGCAGTACTGGCACTGCGGTTAACTGGACTAGAAGTGGTTCAGAACCACCAGCAAGATGGCGTAACACTCAAATACAGGCACTTGCAGACTTAGGTATATTTGACCGTAATGGTTTCTGGGAAGAAAATGCCGCAGCAAATCCGACAAACGATTTAGATAATGTGGGTGGTGTGCGGATTGTTACTGGTGCAGGTATCTATGTAGATGGTCTTGGTAATACTGTAAACACAACAACTGGGCCGTTTTACCCACGAGGTGCTAGTTCATTTTTACCACCTACAGGTGATATTACAGTTGTCTGGCCTGACACAATGCCGATGTCAACACCTGGAGATACTCGCAAAGGCGATCTACAAATGCGAGCCACAGCTGTTTATCACTACAAAGTAGATTCTGGCACTGATCAAGAACCCATCGCTTGTGTAAGCAGCTACTACGATCCCTCAAACGAAACTACAGTTAAAAACAAAGTTAATCAAGATGGTGGATATGGTGTAGATACCACCGACGGTCGGTCAAACAATGGGGTTGTTTACAATTACCCAACAAATGGAAGAGGTGCATACTTTACGAGTAATAAAACTCGTCTAGTAAGACAAGGCAACTTGAAGTTCCCCAATGGGCGTTGGGTTAATAAACCTTTAAAAGATGCTTTAGACAAAATTGGAACGGCTACTACAGTACCTAGTACTGGTTTGCAGCTAGCTGATTATTCAGCAATTGACACAGCCCTTTGTGCTGTTTCAATTCTCGACCCTACAACCACTTTCGTTACTACTCCCACTGACCAGCCTAAACACGGTGCAATCAGAGAGGCAGCTTTCCTTGATGGTAGGGAAGTCAAGCAGCTTAGTACATCAGGCTCACCAACCACATACAACCTAGACTTAGAACAGCGTCAACCTCTAGAAATTCGAGTCACAGATATTGACTTAAGTTCGAGTACGAGCGGTATTGCCACCACAGCAATAACAGCTAACGAATATTTATTGCCTTACAGTGGCATTATTTACGCAACTAGAGATGATGGTTTGCCCGATGCAAGTGATACAACCAGCCAATCAGAGTTACTCAGCCCAACTGATTTTCGGCTAGACTCAACTCGTCGCCCAAACGGCATTCGTCTGATTAATGGAGGAACTCTAGCAAGAACTAGTACTAATACTTACACTGCCAAAGAAAAAGGCCTAATTTTGGTAACAAATTTGCCTGCATATATCAAGGGCAACTTCAATTTGCACCGCACAAGTACAACTACCACTACAGAAATTGAAGAATTTTCAGAAATAGAGTCAACAAGCGTCAACTTCTACGATCGCGCTACTGCCAATACTAACTTTGCTTGTCGTGCAGGAAGAACAGGCTGTCCTACCACTGGGGGCGACCTTTGGAGACCAGCAACGATTATTGCAGATTCAATGACCTTACTTTCTGACAGTTTCGTAGATGGAGTACGGAGATTCGCAGACTACGACTTAAACAATAACACTGGCATGACTGTGGAAGATGGCTTAACTCCCACATCTGTACCCACTTTAGATCCTAAAAGACAAAATCGTCTGAAAAATGGTTTTTGGGAAAACAGCTATGCTACCAGTTCTTTTTGGACAGGTAACGGTAATGGTAACGGTTATCCCAGAACAGCAGCTATTGGTTCTTACTTAACAAATGGAGTAACACCAATTCAGCGCCGGGTTCAAGGTCAACCCTTGTATGTTATGGAAATGTGCCGTAAATTGGTAGTCTCAGAATGTGGATCTGGAGATTGGGTAGTTGGGTTTGATATAAATGGGGATGGTAGTTTAAGTACCACTGCACAGAATTACACAGTATTAGGTAGTACTGTATCGCTGATTGAAAGAGACATCAAGACGTATCAGCTGGGTCAAGCCATACTTGCTGCGGCTCCAAGCAGCGCTACTAGTATTGATGCAACTTGGTGGAATACCACTGCATACGGAACTGCTACTACTGGTAGCAAGAAAATCAGAGAACGACTTGGGTCTGGTGATACAGGTTCAGATCGACTTTCCCTGCAAGGTGGTTTAACTACAGATCGTCTTTATCCTCGTCGGGTTGCATTTGCCCGTGATAATACTAACAACTTGGTTGTAAGTAGTGGTAGTCTGTATAAACCTATGGGTGTAGATTGCCCCTTGGATACTACTGGTACTGCTTATAGCGATAATGGATGCACTTACGGCACTAATTACGCTTTGAGAGACACCATCAACAATATTTACGCTCTCTGGTTTAGAACTACAAATACCCCAGCTACCCCAAGTGACATAGGCCAAGCATCATACGAAAGTAACAAACCACTTTTCTATTATCCCCCCATTGATGGATCTGACGCTGATACTGACCCTGACTTAGATGGTCAACCGCTCTTAGTACCAGTATTGGAAATTCATGATGCAAATAATAATCCCTCCAGCTTGAGAACAGACGCAATCGCAGTAGGCGCAGGCGACGACTTTAGGGCTAATTGGCTACAACAGGCTACTGACACTATATTCAATGCCACCTTTGTATTAGGAAATAGTCCCAGTAGAACAGATGAAATTTCAGCAGGTTTGCAAAACTTTGTGCGGTTTTTGGAAAACTGGGAGAACAGAACAGCCAAAATCACTGGTAGCTTTATTCAATTAAAGCGGAGTAGCTTCTCCACCGCGCCCATTGCACCTATTTTTACAAACAGACAATCTAGTGCCACTGCTAGTGCTACTTATAATCTCAGCCTTTTTGACTACTCATTAGACACTTACCCAACTAGAAACGCTGATGGTCTCTTGCCTTTTTACATTGCACCAACAAATAGAAAGTGGGGGTTTGATGTTGGTCTGTTGTCAGAGCAACCAGACTTATTTGCCCAAAGGTTTACCGCACCCCCAACAGGTCGCCCCAACGAATTCTTTAGGGAAGTTGGACGGGATGATCTCTGGGTGAAAACGTTGCTCTGTGCTGGTGAAGCTAGTAACCAGACAGGTATCGCAACAACAGGAGTCACAGTAACTTACGCAAATGCAGTCCCTAGCCAATATCGTCCAAGTAACTGTCCATCATCTATACCATCTGACTTGCCACCATCGCCATAAATGCTGTAAATATTGGGTAAATTGCCATGTTGATAGGGAAACAAGCTAAGAAACAAAGATTACAGACAACAAAAGTAGAGAAGATACATCTGCCTTACGCCCACTATCGCGAAGGGGGTTTCACTATTATTGAATCTTTAGTAGCGATACTTGTGGTTAGCATTTTGCTAGTAGCGATCGCCCCAGTTCTTTCCCTCTCAGTAGCAACTCGTGTACAATCCCGAAGGGTAGAATTAGCCACTCAAGCTGCCAGATCGTACATTGATGCGGTGAAAACTAAGAAAATAGCTGCTCCAGTAGAGACTGGTGCTAGTACCACCCTAACAGCATACAGCGCTCCCACAGCTACGGGAACTCTGACCTGTAGTGCTAACTCTCCTTGTACAGTTCCAACTGGGTCATCTTTGTACTGTATAGATTTTGATGGTACTAATGGCTGCGAAAATACTAGTACTACAGATATGGTAGTGCAAGCTTTTCGCTACAACGCGGCTAATAGCAATAGTAATGATGCTGCCAAAGGATATGCTTTAGGGGTACGGGTTTACAGAGCAGATGCTTTTAAGGAGAGTACAACGCTACTCAAAAGTACTTCTTTACCCAATAATAAACAAGCTACTTTCACCGGAGGTGTCGGTCAGCGCAAAGCACCTTTAGTGGAAATGACAACAGATATCAACGACACTGTGCCTAAATACAGCGACCTTTGTGCCCGCTACACAGGTGGTTGCAATTAAATGTTGATTAAACTTCTTGCAAAATCCCTAATTTTAGACTCTTTTTCTAAACCTCTGCGTTAGGCAAACAAATATTTCTGCAAGAAGTCTATTTTTAAATATCTGTCAATAAAAGGGAAACCGCAGCATGATAAATTCACTGAAATTTATCCTGAGTATTCAATTAAAACGCTCTGGAATAAATAAAACAATTAGCGGCTTTACGCTGATTGAACTGCTAGTAGGTTTGATAATGGCAATACTAGTCATAACACCTTTGTTGGCGTTTATGATTAACATTCTAGACAGCGATCGCAAAGAACAAGCCAAGGCAACTTCTGAGCAAGAAATCCAAGCAGCACTGGATTATATTGCTCGTGATTTACAGCAAGCAGTTTACGTCTACGATGCTGATGGTCTTACCAGAATTGCAGATACTACTACTATTAGTAATTCAGGCATTAAAGACCAAATACCGCCACTGAAATCTGCTTCTAGCTGTAACCCTACTAGCGGCAGCAATCCCAGTGTTTGCACACCAATACTTGTTTTTTGGAAACGTGAACTTATAACTAATAGTGTCAAGATTAACCCTACCAGTGATACGAGTGATGCTCAAACAGATGATGGCTTTGCTTATTCATTGATAGCATACTACTTAATCACAAATCCAAATAAAACCAACTCTACCTGGTCTCAAGAAGCACGGATTGGCAGGTTTCAACTTCGAGGCCCAGTGAACGCACCTAATACAACAGTAAATACAACTGATACTGGATTTAATCCGCCACCACTAAATAAGAGCGGAGCTACGCTCAAAAACAAGATGAATCAATGGCAGACTGCATTAGGTGCATCAGCCAGTTATACTCAGCGCGTCGAAACTTTGATTGATTACATTAGCACTACTGCACCTAGCAGCACACCTTGCTCTAGTCCAAACCTTGTAGGCAGTCAAAACAGTGGATTTTTTGCTTGTGTTGATGCTAATGAAGTATTAGCACAGGTGTATATCAGAGGCAATGCACTTGCTCGTTTGCAAAATAATAACTTAGCTTATAGTACTAACACAAAAACTTATTTTCCAAGCGGGAGCATTCGGGTGCAAGGACGCGGATTTTTATTTACTAAATAACCTCTAGCTAATCAATCAAAAAGGTATTTTATGTACAGTGCAGCTTTATTGAGGTTAAACAAAATTCGTCAAAAATTTGTAGTGGAAACACCAAAACAGGCAGATTTTGGGAACAAACTTTGCTATACATCTACATACGTGCAAAAGGATGCGGGATTTACTCTAATAGAATTCATGGTAGTACTGCTCTTGTTTGGAATTTTAGCAGCGATCGCAGTTCCTGGTTGGCTTGCCTTTGTGAATCGACAGCAGGTAAATAAAGCTAACGATGCCATTTTAGCTGCACTACAAGAGGCACAGCGTGAGGCTAAAAATAAAAAACTTAGTTACAGTGTCAGTTTTCAGAAAAATAGTACAACGCAAAATGTAGAGGTTGCTATTTATCGTACCGATACTGGAATCAGCACATGGAAACCTTTAGGAGCAGATGTTGGAGTTAGCTCTGATAAACTTCTGCTAGGCGCAAATCTCAGTGGCGAAAACGCTGCCAATTCTACTACTAATTCTCCTGTATTTTTCCCTCCTTTAAGTACGCCAACAAAAATTACCTTTGACTATATGGGGGCTTTACCAACTTTACCAACTCCAAACTTTGGAACAGCTACAGCCCCTTCAATAGAACCACCTGGGATAAAAATAGCAGTAGCGATACCAAATCCTCAAAATCCTTCATCAGCTAGTGGTTTAAAGCGATGCGTCATTGTGAAAACTCTTTTAGGCTCAATGATTACAGGAAAAGACTCGCAATGTGATTAAGTAATTTTCATAGCGTAAATTTATAAAAATACGAAATAATACTGAACATAAAACTGCACATTGATAGCAAAATTGAAGCATCAGGTGTAGTTTTTTTATTCAATAGATTTCTTGATTAGTTGGCAAAAAATTAGCCATTGGCTGAAGAAATATCAAAATCTCAAAATAGAATTTTCATAAAATGACTGATTGTTTAGATTTTACTGTAGCTATCCCAACTTATAACGGTGAAAGTCGTTTATCTGAACTACTAGAGCGACTAAAAAATCAACTTCACACGGAAAATTTATCTTGGGAAATAATAGTTGTAGATAATAACAGCACTGATAACACAGCTAAAGTTGTTCAAGCCTATCAACAAAATTGGCAATGCCCTTACCCTTTAAAGTATTGCTTTGAAGCAAAGCAAGGTGCGGCTTATGCCCGAAAAAAGGCAGTTGCAGAAGCTAAAGGTAGATTGATAGGTTTTCTAGATGATGATAATTACCCAATATCAAACTGGGTAGCCGCAGCTTATAGTTTTGCTGAAAAATATCCCAATGCAGGAGCTTATGGTAGCCAAATTCATCCTGACTGGGAAGTAGAGCCACCAGAAAATTTTCAGCGAATTACCCCATTTTTAGCAATTACAGAACGAGGAAATTTTCCCCTATTATATGAAGCAAAAAATAGATTATTACCTCCTTCTGCTGGACTAGTTGTCCGTAAACAAGCTTGGTTAGAAAGTGTGCCAGATAAGTGTATTTTAACTGGTAGAGTTAAAGGTAATATGCTTACCAGTGAAGATTTAGAAATGTTGTCTTACATTCAAAAAGCAGGATGGGAAATTTGGTATAACCCAGAAATGGAAATTTCTCACAAAATACCTAACTCTCGATTACAAAAAGACTATTTAATTCCATTTTTCCGAGGTATTGGACTCAGCCGTTATGTAACTAGAATGGTAAATATACAACCTTGGTATAGACCGATCGCTTTTTTAGCGTACACGATCAATGACCTGCGTAAAATTACTCTACATTTCCTGAAATATCGAACTAAGTTAAAACAGGATTTGGTAGCTGCTTGCGAAATGCAACTTTTTTTAAGTAGTTTAATGAGTCCGTTTTATCTTTGGAAAAATGGTTATTTGAAGAATAAATTATCAGAATATTAGGTATTATGACTGAATTAGTAGTTGATAAATTTGATGTTACCGTAGCCATTCCTACATATAACGGAGCAATCCGTTTACCTCAGATTTTGGATAAGCTGGTAACTCAGACAGGAGTACAAAATCTGAAATGGGAGATTCTTATTGTTGATAATAATAGCTCTGATAATACATCTGAGGTAATCCAAAATTACCAAAAACTATATGGAAGCTGTCATTTAAGATATTCCTTTGAAAAAGAACAGGGAGCCGCTTTTGCACGATTGCGGGCAGTACGTGAAGCTAGAGGCGAGCTAATTGCATTTTTAGATGATGATAACTTACCTGCACCTGATTGGTTAGCAGAAGGATATGCCTTTGGTTTGGAATATCCTCAAGCAGGTGTTTGGAGTGGACAAATTCATGGTGATTTTGAGGTAAAACCGCCAGAAAATTTTGAAAAAATTCAAGCTTTTCTAGCTATCAGAGAACATGGTACAAATCCACATTTATTTGATGCAGATAATTTAAGACTTCCTCCTGGTGCAGCGCTTGTTGTCCGCAAAAAAGCGTGGTGTGAAAATGTACCACAACGACCTATTTTAAGCGGAAAGTTACCTGGTATTTTGGTACAAGGTGAAGACTATGAACCATTACTTTATATACATAATGCAGGCTGGGAAATTTGGTATAATCCTACGATGCATACTTACCATCAAATACCACGCTGGCGATTTGAAAAAGATTATCTACTAAATCTAGCACGCGGGTGTGGCTTGTGTATTTTCCAACTCAGGTTGATAAATACTAAAAATTGGCAAAAACCAATAGTGTTTCTGAAAACTGTTTTAGGAAATTTACGCCGAGTACTACACTACATAATTCAATATAAAGGACAATTAAAAAATAATTTAATTTTACTTTTTGAGATGGAATTTTACTTGGCTAGTATGATGAGTCCTTTTTATTACTTAAAATGTAATTTAGGGAAACTATTCAAAAATAAAGCAGCCACATAAAATGATTAACTTTAGTCAAAACCACCCAAAAATTTCTGTAATCATACCTGCTTATAATAGCGAAAAAACTATTACTCTTACAATTAATTCTGTTTTAAATCAAAGTTTTACAGATTTAGAATTAATTGTAATTAATGATGGTTCACAAGACTCTACTTTAGATATTGTTAAGCAAATTCCAGACCCGCGCATCAAAGTATTTTCTTATCCCAATGCTGGCGGAAATGTCAGTCGTAACAGAGGACTAAACATTGCAATTGGAGAATTTGTTAGTTTTTTAGATGCTGACGATCTTTGGACACCTGATAAACTTGAATCTCAATTCAAGGCTCTGCAAGAAAATTTGACTGCTAAAGTTGCTTACAGTTGGACTGATTATATTGATGCGAATGGTGAATTTGTCGTTTCAGGTAAGCGCATTAATTTTAATGGAGATGTTTATGAAAGTTTATTAGTAAGTAATTTTCTAGAGAATGGCTCTAATCCTTTAATTTATAGAACAGCTTTAATTACATTGGGGGGCTTTGATGAATCTCTAGCTGCGGCACAAGACTGGGATATGTGGCTACGCTTAGCATCGAAATTTAATTTTGTATGTGTACCATCTGTACAAATCTTATACCGAATTAGTAGTAATTCAGTTTCTTCCAATCTTGTCAGGCAAGAAAAATCGTGCTTACAGTTGCTTGAGAGAGCATATCAAGAAAGACCATCAGCACTTAACCAAACTTGGAACACAAGTATTGCAAATTTATATAAATATCTTACCTGCAAAGCTTTACAAAAGCCATTGAATCGACAAAAAGGTTTAACCGCGGCTAAATTTTTATGGAGGTATTTTCTATATGATTCTTCAAGATTTCAGAATATAAATTTTAGCTCGAAACTATTACTGAAAATTGCCATAATCCTGATATTGCCGACTTTACTTCACAGTGTTACTAATCAGCGTGAACTAAAAAGCCAAGAAACTGAAATATTGTTAAACAACTGGGTGGCTGAAAAAAAACCAGAAAGTAAAAATGAATACCCAGGCGCATTTACCATCTCTCGTTAATGCAAAAAATATTTTGAATGATCCCTCTACTAGTGGTTTTACGATACTTGAAACTCTAGTAATTATTGTATTAATTGGTATATTAGCCGCACTGGGAATACCAAACTGGATGACTTTTGTAGCTACTCGCCGACTTAACACTGCTCAAAGCCAAGTTTACTATGCGATGCGCCAAGCCCAAAGGGAAGCCACTAAAGACAAATTGACTTGGCAAGCTAGTTTTCGCGAGCAAAACGGCATCGTTCAATGGGCTGTTCATCCTGCTACAGTAAACCCATCTAATGCAAACTGGAATAATTTAGATGCCAATGTACGCCTTGATTCGGAGACAAACTTTCAAGCGTCATTGAGTAGTGTACAAGAAGTTAGATTTGACTACAGAGGTAATGCTAAAGATTTAGGACGGATTACATTATCCAGTAAGTCTGGTGGTAAAGCTAAGCGTTGTGTTATTGTTTCAACGATTTTAGGGGCAATGCGAACTGCAAAGGAACACACTAGAGCCGATGACGGTAAGTATTGCTATTAAGATATTCTTAGTTTATTCAAATAAGGTATTGCGTGCTGAACTTTCCAGCAAGCCCAAAACAAAATTTGATTATTTTCACTCGCTACCCTGAACCAGGGAAGACGAAAACCCGACTGATACCTGTTTTAGGATCTCTTGGCGCTGCTAATCTTCAACGCCAAATGACTGAACATACAATATTGCAGGTTAAACAATTACAAAAAGTAATTGACATATCTGTAAAACTGTGGTTTGCAGGTGGTGATTTGCGACTTATGCAAGAATGGTTGGGGTTGGATTTAGTTTACCAGCCTCAAGGCGAAGGGGATCTAGGTTTGCGGATGGCGCGATCGCTCCTCCAGGCTTTTCAATCTGGTGCAGAAAAAGCAATTATCATCGGTACAGATTGTCCTGGACTAAATGCCCAAATTCTCGCAACAGCCTTTGATAAGTTATGCACCTTTGACCTTGTACTTGGCCCAGCGATAGACGGTGGATATTACTTAATTGGTTTGCGGCAACCCATTCCAGAGTTATTCGCTAACATCGAGTGGGGAACTTCTCAAGTATTCCAAAGAACTTTGGAGATTGCTCAGAAACTTAATTTATCACATGTGAATTTAGTGCCTTTAGCCGACATTGACCGACCAGAGGATCTGTCAATTTGGGAACAAGCGTTTATGGGGTAGCGATAAGGGATATGAAGACGCCAAGAAGAAGTTAAAGTTTTTGGCTCTTGTTTCCGTCGAATATACAGATCTCCCACTTCTGCAAGAAGTCAGGGATCTGAATCTACAGCCCCACATTAGCTTCGTATCTTCAAATACTAGGAATTTCCTGAAGACACGGGGCATAACAAATGTTACTGTGGTCTAGTTGAAAACCAAGAGGCAGAAAAGTTCACAATTATTGAATCTGGTTCCTGTTTCTATAGAACAGTTACGGTCATGGGCACAATATTCGAGTAACTTGAAATATGAAAATCATTCGTATTTACTGCAAGTTTGAAAAACTATGGTTAACCGTTTTACTTCCGTGAGTACTGCCCTCACTGTTAAGGTAGTTGGAATAATCTGTATTTTGTCGTTTTTTGTTGACTTTTTGATTCTCTTGTTGCCCTTTCAACCAACCGATCGCGGATGGCAAATAAATTTGGCAACAGCGCTAGTGGATCGGGGAATTGTTCCTTTGGTAGGCTTGGGGCTTTTGTTCGCTGGCCATTGGATTGATAGCGCTGATGCAGGAAGCGATCGCCCCCAAGGCGTTGATTTAAGATTTCCGGCTCTAATTCTCTCAAGTATCTTAGGCTTGATGTTCTTACTGATTTTCCCTCTGCATCTCAATAATGTGAATCAAGCCAAAACTCAAACAGTTAACCGAATCATCCAAGAATCAGATCAGGCAGAAAATCAACTCAACAATCGCTTATCGCAATTGCAAGCACAACTAAATACTGAACAAGGAAAAGCTCAGCTAGAACAGCTGCGGAGTCAAACCAAAGCTCAGTTTACCGAACTACTCAGCGATGAGCAAAGATACAAGCAAGCACTTGAAAGCGCCCAAGTTCCTCCAGCCATTAAGGATTTACTAAAAAAGGCTAAAACAGATCCCCAAGCACTTGACAAAGCGATCGAACAACAAACAGATATTCAGACCCTGAGAACTCAACAATTAAGCCAAATTCGCCAACGCAGGGATGAAACTGAGAAACAAGCTAAAGATAGTGCATGGAAGTCTGGATTGCGGATTGGTATTAGCAGTTTGCTCTTGTCTATTGGTTACATTATCATCGGCTGGACAGGCCTAAGAAGCAGGGGTGCTTTACAAGGTGGTAAACCCAAAGCTACTGCACGTTAATTTTTTCGGGAGATGGGGAGATGGGGAGATGGGGAAGAATAACTAATGACTCCTAACTCCCAACTCCTAACTCCTAACTTTTAACTTTTAACTATAAAAACTAGAGAATGTTCTCAATTTACATACTGACATATAACGAAGAATTAGATATTGCTGCTTGTATCGAATCGGCGATGCTATCTGATGACATCATTGTTGTAGATTCATGCAGTAGCGATCGCACTGTGGAAATTGCTAATCGCTATCCCATCCGCGTTGTCCAGCACGCCTTTGAAAGCCACGGACGCCAACGCACCTGGATGTTAGAGTCTATTCCCCCAAAGCATGAATGGGTTTACATTCTGGAAGCTGATGAACGGATGACACCGGAACTGTTCGCAGAATGTCAAAAAGCAAGTCAGAGTCCAGACTACATCGGGTACTATGTGGCTGAACGCGTTATGTTTATGAATCGTTGGATTCGCTACAGCACGCAGTATCCCCGTTATCAAATGCGCCTGTTTCGTCATGGTAAAGTTTGGTTTACTGACTACGGCCACACTGAACGAGAAGTTTGTGACGGTGCAACTAGCTTTTTAAAAGAAACATACCCCCACTACACTTGTAGTAAAGGCTTAAGTCGCTGGATTGAAAAACATAACCGTTATTCCACCGATGAAGCTCAAGAAA
Organism: Nostoc sp. DedQUE12a; assembly: GCA_034530795.1. GTDB lineage: Bacteria > Cyanobacteriota > Cyanobacteriia > Cyanobacteriales > Nostocaceae > Nostoc. The sequence goes on along the minus strand of JAVRCH010000163.1, from coordinate 13,251 downwards.
CTTTATATCAATTAGAACAAGGAAAGATAAACTGGCAAGAGTTATTTTTTGGCAAATCAGAAGTTGAAAGACGCCGCGCTCTCAAAGATTTGTCTTTGCGTTTACCTGCTAGACCCTTGTTACGCTTTATGTATATGTATTTTCTTTTGGGCGGTTGCTTAGACGGAGGCGCCGGTCTTGCTTGGTGTACATTGCAAGCTTTTTACGAATACTTGATTTTGCTCAAAGTTTGGGAAATGAAGTATCTACCAAAACCTGACTTGAACACAAAAGCAACTCTGGCTCAGGAAACTACACAACAGGTGCAGTGTGCGACTTCAGAAACTACGCACGCTGATGCAGTGTAAACCCTGAAGCTCCTGCTTGGGCGAAGCCCTTGCCGTAAGCATCGAATTTATCAGAGTTTACAAGCGAATAGTAATTTGTAGGGGCGCACAGCTAGCTGTGCGCCCCTACGCCTGCTTTATCTATAATAAGTTAATATTTTTAACGGAGCTTTTTCAGAAAAGCTGTTTCCGTCAATATGTCAGCCATTCATAAGACAAAAGAATTCTTAAGCTTATCTCGTCGTGCTTTCACAAGCATGAGCAACTTTTCATTCAACGCGGTAAATTAGTAATAACTTGAGAAACTTGTAACAATCATTTACAAGTTTTTCAAATAAAAGTAACATCCTCTCAGAATAGCCAGTCGTTATTTGGTTAGTTGATGTCTGTGTGTATGCTTGTAGGAAAATAGCTTAAAACAGGAGAATCGGCGCTTGGTAATGGATCGCCTAAAGCAGGACTTAAAAAATGACCTGATTGCTGGTTTGTTGGTAGTAATTCCCCTAGCAACTACCATCTGGCTAACAATTACCATTGCTACTTGGGTAATTAACTTTCTCACGCAAATTCCTAAACAACTGAATCCCTTTGATGGGTTACATCCAATCCTAGTAAATATACTTAATTTATTTGTAGGGCTAGCCGTACCATTGCTGAGTATTCTCGTGATTGGATTGATGGCTAGGAATATTGCTGGGCGTTGGTTGTTAGATTTTGGCGAGCGTTTATTACAGGCAATTCCTCTAGCTGGACAGGTGTACAAAACACTTAAGCAGCTTTTGGAAACAATACTGAAAGATTCCAATGGCAAGTTTCGGCGTGTAGTTTTAGTAGAGTATCCCCGCCGAGGAATTTGGGCGATCGCCTTTGTAACTGGTGCAATCAGCGCTGATATCCAAGCCCAGATGTCTCGTCCGATGCTGAGTGTTTTTATTCCCACCACCCCAAATCCAACTACTGGATGGTATGCAGCCATTCCTGAGGATGAGGTGGTGAACCTCTCCATGTCCATTGAAGATGCTTTTAAAATAGTCGTCTCAGGTGGAATTGTCGCCCCGAATACGCCGTTAATTTTACCCAAAGAGTCCACACTGGAAATTAAACACGACCAAATCAGACAGCAAGTTATTCACGTAGAAGAAACTTAAACTCTATCTGGCAAAGTCACAACCAAATGCGTAATTTTGTTGTTTGACTGTGCCAAAATTGATAGACTTATAAGCTTGTCACGCCTGGTTAATCAATTCTCGCACAATCACCTCTCACTTTTATGCAACCTCGTAAACCCCAGCAAATTGCTCGTGAATTGGCACTTTTAAGCCTTAGCCAACTCCCAGTCAGCCCAAAAAAATTAGATAAATTGGAAGACGAGCAACTAGTATCAAAGTTGGTGCTAGGAGCAGTACGTACCTTGACTTCAGAAGTGCAAGATACCCTAAACAACGCCGCAGGTGAACTGCAACGCAGTAACGATCGCCTTTTGAGTAGCCAAACTCGCGCCTCTGACCTGAATACTGCTAGAACAATGCTGCAAGAGGCGATCGCATGTACCCAGACAGCAATTAATCAGTTGGGTACTGCTGTTGATTTTCCAGAATTAATTCAGCTAGCTAATCAGGACAAGGGAGTTCGCAATTACGCTAAAGAGCTTGTCATTACAGTCAACGAAAATCGACAAATTATAGATGAACTCATATCCAATGCCCTGGTAGATTGGCAAGTAACTCGCCTTGCTCAAATTGACCGGGATATCCTACAAATCGCTGTAGCAGAAATGAAATTCTTAGGAGTTCCAGATAGCATCGCCATTAACGAAGCAGTGGAGCTAGCGAAACGGTACAGTGGAGACGAAGGTCATCGGTTTATTAACGGTGTTTTACGCCGAGTTAGCGAGCAGAAAAAAAGTGCATAGTGTTTTATACTTAGTTTCCGAAGTGAGGGGAATGAGGGAGTAGGGAGTAGGAATTAGAAAATAAATATTTAGGAATACTTTCACAGTACCCAATGCCCAATGCCCCATACCCCCATGCCCAAGTTAAATTAAACTCATAATTCGTAACTTATAACAACAACTAATATTGCTGCAATGGTTTTTAATTGGTTCCGCCGTCAATATAATGATTCCTCTGACACCTCCTCTGACCAGAAGCAGGAAGAAACTCCTCCTGTACAAGAACCCCAACCAGAGACAGCCGAAACTTCGTCAGATACAACAGCAGACTTGTTAGCATTTGCTAAAGCTGCTTACAAAAATATCCAACAAAAACAACAATCTCAGGCAGTAGAAACCCCATCTGATTCAGCAGATACCCCAGCGTCATCACAAGTAGCTGAAGCTAGTGAAACGACAACTTCTCAGGTAGAAACTGTAGAAACTCAAATCACTGAGGAACCTGCTGTCATAAGCCCAGAAACAACACAAACAGAAGGTATCCAAACAACTACAGAAGAAAGTACAGAAGATTCTTTAGTGGTTGCAATTACTGATGAGCCAGATGTCCAAAGCTCAGAATTAATTACAAGTGAAGCACAGACAACACCGATAGAATCACTAACTACGCCAGAGGCAACGCAGGCAACAGCACCATCTTTCTTAGAACGCGCGGCGGCGGAACGGCAAGCAAAGCTGGAACAACTTATAGCCAGCGCCATTGAAGTCCCAGAACCAGAGGTAGTACAGCCAGCATCAAAGACAGAAGAGGAAATCCCCGAACTGGTATTTGATGATGGATTTGTCTGGTCAGCGGAAGTCCTAGCAGCCCAAGGTAGACGCGCCCAAGACGTTTCTATTGAAGAAATTACCTGGTTGAAAAAGTTGCGGCAAGGTTTAGACAAAACTCGCCGTAACATTCTTAACCAACTCAAAGCGATCGTTGGACAAGGGCCGCTTAACCAAGCTGCGGTATCAGAAATAGAGTCATTGCTGCTGCAAGCTGATGTGGGTGTAGAGGCGACAGATTTGATTATCGATGCCCTACAGAAAAAATTACTTCAAGAAGTCACCCCACCAGAAGAAGCGATCGCTTACTTGAAAAAAATCATCCGGGATATGCTGGATGCACCAAGCAAAACATCCCACAAATCTAGCTTTGCTCCAGAAAAAGAAACTTTAAACATTTGGTTAATTACTGGGGTAAATGGCGCTGGAAAAACGACGACCATTGGTAAAATTGCTCACCTTGGACAAAAATCTGGTTATAAATGCTTGATTGGGGCAGCAGATACTTTCCGTGCCGCTGCTGTAGAACAAGTCAAGGTTTGGGGTAGTAGAAGTGGTGTCGAAGTCATTGCCAATCCCGGAAAGAATACAGATCCAGCAGCAGTTGTATTTGATGCGATCGCTGCCGCCCAAGCGCGTCAAACAGAATTACTTCTGGTAGATACTGCTGGGCGACTGCAAAACAAGAAAAATTTAATGGACGAACTCAGTAAAATTCGGCGAATTATCGACAAAAAAGCCCCAAACGCAAAAGTAGAATCACTGTTGGTTCTAGATGCCACTTTAGGTCAAAATGGACTGCGGCAAGCCGAAGTTTTCTCCCAAGCTGCCCAACTTAGTGGCGTTGTCTTAACCAAGCTTGATGGCACTGCCAAAGGCGGTGTTGCCCTTGCCGTTGTGCAACAACTGGGTTTACCTATTCGCTTTATTGGTGCTGGCGAAGGAATCGAAGATCTCCGCCCCTTTTCTAGCTACGAGTTTGTCGAAGCCCTGTTAAGCGGTTAGTAATTCATTAAGGAAAATTGACAACTTGAAGGGGATACGAGACATGGAGAGAAACTCTGCAAAGTTGTCTTGACAGATGGCTAGTCCAAAAAAAACTGAGGTTAAAAATTTTGGTTGACAAATTGATACATTTAGGGGTCACTGAATCTGCTATTATCGCTTGAATTAACCACAAACAAAATACTGGAAACAGCTTAAGTCCGAAAATCTTCAACTGATATGAGTCAAATGCCTCGGCACTCTCAACTCTCTTCCTATCTAAATATTTCCATAAGTATCAGCCAATATTTTCTGGAGTAAATCTCAAAATTTAAAGTGTTTGGTCATTAGTCATTGGTCATTATAAAGAAATGATAAAGGACAAAACCAACACTTTATCCAAAAATCTAAGTAATTATTCTTTTATTAAAGTATTTTTACGACTTCAGAGATATGCTTTGACAATTAAGTTATGAAAAAATGAAAAACTTCGCCAACTCTTATCCAAAAGAACTAACTTGAAAGGGTTAGATTTTGATTAGAAATACAAACTTTCAACTGAGTAATATTCAATTAAGAATGCAATAAGCAAATAAAATACTCATAAAAGTTACTTGTTACGTCTTTATACTCTTGCTAAAATGACAAGTCTTGTCTAAATATGGTTTAGCAATGTCAAAGCCACAAAATTTATAAGTAATCTCAAACCTACCAAAATATAAAGTGTAATAAAACCTGTGCCTGTGTCTCAACTGCCCTCTCAACCCACTGACAACAATAGTAGTGCCACGACTGATGTCACACCAGTCGTGGCGCTGAAAGAACTCGTGGCAAGGTTGCACCGGGAACAGAATAAAATTCAAGATTTACTCAGTTCTTTAGGATTCGCACTTAGAAGCTTCAATAATTTGAATCAGTTTTTGGAACTGATTCCGCTGATGGCAACAAGAGTCACAGATGCCGATGGCAGTGCCTTGTTTCTTTACAAACCGAATGGTCAAGTCAGGTTAGAGCAACTACACTGGCAAGATAGCCACCAGCGTAAGAATATCCGCAAGGCCCTAGAAATAGCTAGCAGTCAAATTACACTTGTGCCCAATGCTGCCCCTTTAGCAAGTGCTACGGGGATTTTGGATGACCAAATGCATCGCTATTTGGGGCCAGATGTGCAAATCTTTGGTACTGCGATTTTGGTAAAGCATACAGAACGAGGTTGGCTGTATGTTTTGAGCCGCGATCCAGAATATAGTTGGACAGAAACTAGGCAAAAGTTAGTTAGGTTAGTGGCAGATCAAACAGCAGTAGCGATTGAAAACGATGAACTAGCTGTAGAACTGAGAAAAAAAGAACGTTTAGACCAAGAACTAGAAATTGGCGCAGAAATTCAACGGCGACTTCTGCCACGGCAATGTCCCACAATTCCTGGTGCAGTTTTAGCAGCACGTTGTAAACCTGCGAATCGTGTGGGTGGAGACTATTACGACTTTATTGCCACCAATAACAATCAAATTCAGCCAAGCCTTAAAAATGGGGCAGGAAGTGGTCGCTGGGGTTTGGTGATTGGAGATGTGATGGGCAAAGGTGTTCCCGCTGGGCTGATTATGACGATGATGCGGGGAATGCTACGAGGAGAAGTTTTACATGGTAATTCTCCAGCCGGAATTTTGCAAAACTTAAATCGAGTTATGTATGCGGATTTGGAAAATTCCCATCGCTTTGTAACGCTCTTTTACTCAGAATATAATCCTCATAATCGAATTTTGTCTTATAGCAATGCGGCACACAATCCTCCTTTGTGGTGGCACGCCGCTACGAAAACTGTTAGCCGTTTAGATACTTTAGGAATGCTGATTGGTTTGGATGCTAACAGCCAGTATGAAGATGCCCAGGTACAGCTAGAACCTGGAGATACAATTATTTACTATACAGATGGTCTGACGGATGCTGCTGCGGCTAGTGGCGATCGCTTTGATGAAGAAAACTTTATTGCTGATTTCAATACGGCTTGTAAATATTGTAATGGGCCGCAGGAAATTGTCGATTATTTATTTGACCAAGTTCAGAAATTTATCGGTGCTGATAAGCAAAATACCGATGACATGACACTAGTTGTTTTGCAAATTCTTTAGTTATAGCAGGCAATAGGCAACAGGCAAAGAAAGTCTATTAGTGTCGGGGTTTTACCATCGGGTTATGTCCTAAACTATGCTTCAACTTTTATGGCTGTTCACTATTAAAAATATATAGTAGCGGTCAGGTAGATTAAGACATTAACTGAGGATGAAATCGTTACACCAAGGTAATTTTAAGCCTATTGCCTATTGCCTGTTATATGTCTTAACAATTGGCTAATTATGCAGTTTGTTTTGGTTCTGTGGTTAAATTTTGCCCAATTTTTGGCTCAGTACCAGCAATTAGTCGTTCTATATTAGTGCGATGGCGGAAAATCACATACAACCCACCAGCAATCCCAAACAGAATATATGGTAAAGGTTGATGCAAGAGCAACATAAAAATAGGAACAGCGATCGCACCTGCAATTGAACTCAAAGAAACAATCCGCGATATCGCCACCACAATGGCAAATACACCTGCTGTTGCTAAACCTACCTGCCAATTCATTGCCAACAAAATCCCCAAGCTGGTAGCAACAGATTTACCACCAGTGAAACCCAAAAAAATTGATTTACTATGTCCAAGGATGGCAGCTAAACCAACTAAAGTTGATATCCACGGTTGCCATAATTTTACATCTACCGTTGGAGGGATAATATTTTGATTAGTGGCAAAATTGAACAACCAATAAACAAGAGCGATCGCTAATACTCCCTTTAAGGAATCAAGCATTAAAACGAATGCTCCTGGCCCTTTCCCCAAGGTTCTTAGCACATTTGTTGCCCCAGTGGAACCCGAACCAACTTCTCGAATATCAATACCTTTTAACTGCTTGACAGCAATGTACCCGGTGGGAAAGGAACCCAGCAGGTAAGCTACAAGTACAGTTACCCCGCACAGAGTTAACCAGATAGCCATAATAAAAATTCAAAATTCAATATTCAAAAGCTCTTTCCCAATGCCCAATGCCCCATGCCCAATGACTAATTAAAAGTCATCATCATAGTTTCTCACTGTTTTGGGATCGGGGGCAAAGGCCAACCACAAAGGGAATTGCAGTAGGGACAAACTGATTTGTTCTTCTGAATCATCAATAATAATTAGAGGCAGTTGATTAGCTTTTACTAATCGGTCTGCTTTCTGAGTTACAGCTTCCGGTGCCTCAAATAATACCACGCCTCGGTCTGGGCCAAAATCTGGGCGACCTATTCCTAGACAGTCTTGCAAGCCACGACGCCATTCACCTAATCGTTCTGGTGTATTAGCTAAAACTAGAGTACGGACGCGATCGCCATACAGTTTGTGTAATATCGAAATTGAAGCTGAGGCAATTAGGATATTTTGCAAGCGACTACCCATTGTCCGCAAAGCACCCCGTCCTCCTTGGCTGAAAAACCAGTTGGAAACTCGTTCTGCGTGGACTGGCTCAAACGTCCGGCGTAATTGCCAAGCCGGGCCGTAGTAATCTGGCTTATTGCGGTATTGGTCAATTAGACGGCGAATTTGCTTTGTAGTATCTTGAAACTGTTGTTGGGCAAATTGCGGTATTCCTGGCTGAGGTTCAGCGGGTTTAACCTCCTTGACATCGGGTTTTTCTCTTTCTCTTTGTACGACAGTTGGCGTCAGTTGCAGTTGCTCAGCAGCAGCGGCCAAATCCTGTAAGCTACCTGTGAGATAATCTTTAAAACCCTGCACTCGAATTGCCAAGTCTTGAGACGCTCCTGCAAAAGTGGTTCGCATCTCATTGCGGATACGTTCTTGACGGCGTTCTAGCTGTTCTATGGAAATTTGCAGGGTTTGTTTGCGTTGTTCTAATTGCACTAGGGACTCTTGTACGAGTCGTCCCAGAGAAGTTTGAGTTTCGCTCAATTGTGTTTGAAGAATTTTGTACGAAGCTTGCAGGTTGGCTATTTCTTCTTTCAATGCTGCTTCGGTACTCTGCAACTGTGCCACTCGCTGCTCTGTTGCAACGTATAATAAACTGTTTTCTGAGTTTGATGTGTCTGACCCCAGTGCGGCAGTTTCCGGTTCCAACTGCTGTACAGATTCTCCATTGGAATTTTCTGTTGGCTCTAGTGTAGAATTTTCCTCTGCTGCATTAGAGATAGTTGAATCAATTGCCTGGTCTTCTGATGAGCTAATAGGTGCTGTTTCTACCACTGAATCAACAGATGGGTTTGTTGGATTTTCAACTCCATTGGTTTGTTGTTCTTCTGTCAACCATTCATCAATTGGTTCTGGGGTTTGAGATGCCTCTGGGTTCATAAACAATACTGTAATTCCTATGATGCGAATAAATAACTTTCAGAAATATTACAATTAACAAGCTTTGAATGTTCTAAGTTTTGAGAGGTACTCAATTTTGGGCTTTGAGTATAGATTAGAACTACTTGCCATCCGGGATAGAATTGAGCGGCCGCTTGTACCGCTCAAATGTTTGGCGAGTAAGCACTTAGCACTAAATACGTGGACAACGTTCTTCCAAGCAAGTTTTCAAGGTGTTGGGGTCAAATAAAATTGGCAAAAAGTGAATACTTTTAACTTCTTTAAAGTAAAACAGGATGGGGACTCTATTCCAGAAGATACGCCAATTTTCCCATTCCTGGTAAGGAAAACGTCGAATCAATTTTTCGCCTCTGTAAAGATCTAAGTCGGTCGCGGTAAATTGCAAGCGCAGTGTTAAAGTCTGAAACATCAAAAATAAGCCAAACAGCATGACAGTAAAGCCTATCCACGGTTGTACCAATATTAGTGGAATAGCACCAATCACCAACACCACAGGTATATTGTAACTAGGCTTGAGTTCCACAGTTGCAGTGGAGTTAGGGGCAAATGAACTGGTCACAGTCTTAAATCCTGCTTTGTTAGTACATATCTCTCTTATTTTAGGAGTGAGGAGTCAGGAGTTATAAATCAGGAGTTAAAACTGTTAACTCCTGGCTTATAACTTTTAACTCCTAACTCTTAACTCTTAGAATCCTTGCAGGAATGCACTGCCAGTTCCCTGAAACATTAACCAAGAAAGAAAGAAGTTGCTAACAAAGATAATTAGTAAGGCAGTCACAACAGCAGTTGTGGTTGACTGTCCTACACCTTTAGCTCCTCCTGTTGTTGTCAAGCCCCAACTGCAACCAATTACAGCGATTAGAATACCAAAGCAGCACGCTTTAATCATGGCGCTACAAATATCCCAAACACCAAGAAAGTCACGGGCTGAGTCTAGAAAGACTGTATCCGATAGGTTGTAAATATTTGTCGCAACTATAAACCCCCCTAACATCCCTGTAACCAAAGACAGCAAGGTTAAAATTGGTAACATCAACAAACAAGCAAGGACGCGTGGAATAACCAGGTAATCAATTGGATCTGTTCTGAGCATCAACATAGCATCGATTTGTTCTGTTACACGCATAGTACCTATTTCTGCTGCAAACGCAGAACCCACCCGCCCCGCCAAAATCACTGCTGTTAACACGGGAGAAAGTTCTCGTGTCAAAGCTACGGAAAGTACTCCGCCAATAATATTTCCTGCGCCAAAATTGATAAATTCTCGTGCCACCTGAATTGTAAACACCGCGCCGACGAAAATAGCCGTTAATAAAGCAATAAATAGGGAATCTGGCCCAACTGCCGCCATTTGCTCTAGGGTGTTGCGCCGATGGATTTTACCCCTTACTAGGTGAACTAACACTTGCCCACCCAAAAAAATTGCTGCCAGCAACCGCTGACTCCACTCTCCTAAACTGGATTTGGATGTAGTCTGGTTCAATGTTCTGTAGCTAACTCGGTAACTGCCTTAAGAATAGCGGAAGTTATGAGGAATGGGGAATGGGGCATTGGGCATGGGAAGAAGACAAGGGGGACAAGGGGGACAAGGGGGACAAGAGGGACAAGGTAGCAATCTTTCTCCCTTGTCTCCCCCCTCTGCCTTGTCTCCCCACTCCCTACTCCCCAAACCGCCTGAACATTAACTTACTTTAAAGATGTTCTCAGAAAATAAAGCTGGTATTAAACGTGTTGCTTAGAAATGAATAGGTGCTAACTTCGGCTGTAACCTTGACTAGACAAGTGTTTTGTAAATGTAAGTAGTTTTTAACATCTCCAGCATGTGGCGTAACTGGTAGCAGTTTCTTTTAATGAAAACTTAAGATTTTTGACAGATTGTCTGCTTGCAAGCGATCGCACGTATTGTAGAAAATGACAAACCTGTATCTAGCTACTGTCATCTTCACTCACGGAGTTTGTGTTCAATGACCATTTTCACTAACTTTCTCCGCTCCCTGGTACTAACGATGGTTTTTAGTTTTGTCGCTCCTATTTTTCTCGTTGGCGCAGGATTGCTGTTTTTGTTCCTGATCGGTCACTTCCCTTGTTTACAAGAGTTAACTGAGGCGATCGCTACTGATATTGTCCATTTTCTCGCCACTTTTGGCAGTGGTACTCCCCTACGCGGATTATTTGTAATCAGTTTGACCTGTAGTTTTGTGGGCACACTGTTTGACATTTACGTTTGTTATCGGTGTCAAATTTTACGAATCGACTCTTAAATAGTGAAAATAGCTTTGATTGAGATACTCTTAGGTGTACAAAACTAAAAAGTCATGTTTACCAAAGTGAAAGTCTACGGGAGCATCCTCAATAGCAATTAGTTTTGCTCAACAAATTTTTTATTAGTTAAAATTACTGCCAAAATTATTGATTAAATACTTGTGACTTATTAGTTAATTTATTACTAATAACTAGTGCATATGTGCGACCCTAACAAAGTGATTCTTCATGGCTAAAAAGATACAAGTAGAACAGCGTAAAAAAACCAAAATATGTAACTAAAAGTAAAGTTGCCCAAAAAACTCTTCCCTTCTGCCTTCTGCCTTCTGCCTCCTGCCTTGTCATAACGACAATTTTCAACACCGACCTACTTAACACCAAATATTTCCGAATTTTCAAGCCGGAAAAATAGCTAACATAGCCTTTATCAAGGTTCGCACTGGACGCTAAACTAGAGTTTGGTATTTTATATTAGCCAGAATCTACAACAACTCCATCAGCATCCAGCGAAAATGTCACATAAAAGTCTCTGCAAAATATAAAAAATTTCTTAAAATTATCAAGAAAATGATGCCTGCTTATGTTTCTTAACAGAATAAAGGAGGTCGTCTGGGTGCTGGGCATCTTATATTAAGTTTATTACGAGGTATGTTGACAACTCATGGTTTGGCCGTTTAAGCCCAAGTTTAAGAAACAAATTGCGCGGATTGAAATTACTGGTGCGATCGCCGGTGCTACTCGCAAACGCGTCCTAGAAGCCCTGAAAACTGTAGAAGAAAAAAAGTTTCCGGCTTTATTACTGCGTATCGATAGCCCTGGCGGTACAGTCGGAGATTCTCAAGAAATCTACAGTGCCCTCAAGCGTTTGCGCGAAAAAATTAAAATCGTTGCCAGCTTTGGCAATATTTCGGCTTCTGGAGGTGTCTACATTGGTATGGGAGCCGAACACATTATGGCTAACCCAGGTACGATTACAGGTAGTATTGGTGTGATTCTCCGTGGGAATAACTTGGAACGCCTATTAGAAAAAATTGGCGTTTCTTTCAAGGTAATTAAGTCTGGCCCTTACAAAGATATTTTGGCTTTTGACCGAGAACTGACTCAACCAGAAGCAAACATTCTCCAAGAATTAATTGACACGAGTTATCAGCAGTTTGTCCAAACAGTAGCCGATGCCCGTTCTTTGGCAGTAGAAACCGTCAGAAGTTTCGCCGATGGACGGATTTTTACTGGACAGCAAGCCCTAGAATTAGGTATTGTAGACCGCCTGGGTACTGAAGAAGATGCCCGTCGTTGGACAGCAGAACTAGTCGGCCTCGATCCAGAAAAAACTCTCTGCTATACCCTAGAAGAACGTAAACCCTTATTGAGTCGCGTTCTACCAGGGAGTCGCCAGGTTTCATCTGGAATTCGATCTGGAATTGATTGGCTCGAATTTGAAATGTCTACTAGTGGGTTACCCTTGTGGTTGTATCGACCCTAACGTGAGTTGGAAGTTAAGAGAAAGAAGTTGAGAGTTTTACCTCCTAACTCCTAACTCCTAACTCCTGACTCCTAACTTTTATGTTTTAAGGAGGATTTTGGCGTGGAGTGGCAAATGCGGGCTATTCGCGGGGCAACAACAGTTGCCGAAAATACTGTTGAAGCAATGCAAGAAGTGGTTACAGAATTACTCGATGAACTAGAAAACCGAAATCAATTCCAGCCAAGTGACATTATTAGTGTCACTTTTTCAGTGACACGGGATTTAGATGCTATTTTTCCGGCTGCGATCGCCAGAGCGCGTCCCGGCTGGGATAATGTGGCAATGTTAGATGTCCAACAAATGTATGTTGAAGGCAGTTTACAGCGTTGTATCCGCTTCTTAATCCACGCCTACCTGCCAGCTTCCGCCTCAATTCATCATATTTATTTACGTAATGCTGCTAGTTTGCGTCCCGACTGGAGTTTGCCACAGCCTTTACAAACGTCACAGCAAGCAGTTAAGTCAAAAGTATAAATTATTTAGACAAATTTTATGTAAAAAAGAAAATTGAATAAACTATTAGATTGGTAATTGGGCTGCTGAACGTGGTGTTATTGATGGGAAAATATTACTAACTTTTTGTTGTGATTTGCCATTCTTGGTAAAGCGATCACGCTCCAAATTTAATATTGAGTTATTCAGGTAATTGGTAATGATTGTCCCATTCTACTTAGGGGAACAACCAGACTCAGAAGGTCGAGCGATTACCGAAATATGGGCTTGGAATTTTGAAAAATTGGAGAAAGACGACATCTCTTTAAAACAAATAAAAGTAAAATGACTATGTAATAAGAATTTAAGATGGAACCAACAACGGAACAACTTAAAGCATTCTTTGATTTCTGTGTCAGGGCAAGCGAATTGCTACAGACAATTGAACTAACCAGATACGATAAGTAGAACGACTTGAAAAAACCAAACTATGTGAAGTAATGTAAACTTGCCGAAATTCAGTTCGTAGTCAGGACTTTAGTCCTTTTTTGAGAACTGAAGTTCTCACTACAAACCTTTAATTATTTACCCTGTTCTACTTA
>JAVRCH010000162.1:0-13835 GCA_034530795.1 Nostoc sp. DedQUE12a | reverse complement strand
ACAAGCGGTGGCGGCTAGCAAGGTGGGGATCATTAATACGCCGAACCAGCCGATGTAGAGGCGGTTGTTGGTGCTGGTAATCCAGTTGGCGAAGCGATCCCATACGTTGGCGCTTTCGCGACGTTGAATGGTTGCTGTCATTGTTTTATAAATGCGGTTGTTTTTACCGAATGAATTAGGCGATTTTTTTTCGCCTGTGAATGTAATTTACATTGCTTTACGTAATTTAATCAAGTTTTATTAAGACAGTAAAACTTATGTAATTTATAAGCTTTACTTATATTAAAAGAGGCGATCGCACACTCGCCCGTATATACAAAAAATTGTGATGAAAAAGCCCAGTTTCTAGAGGGACTGGGCTTTTAGTTATCTCAACCTATCAAAGGAGGTAAACTAGTGCGATCGCAACTGATTAAGCAAAGGTGATTAGAGATTAACCTTGACAACTTTGTTCTTTTCTTGCTCGGTTTTAGGTAGTGTCAGGTGCAAGATGCCATCTTTATAGTCTGCGGTGACATTGGTGTTTTGAATCCGAGCAGATAAAGGAATTACACGTTGGAATTTACCGTAGTAGAATTCGGTCTTGGTAGTACCCTTTTCTTCGGTTTTAGTTTCAGACTTGCGTTCACCGCTGATGTAAACAGCATCTTCAGTGACTTGAACATCTAAATCTTCGGCTTCGATTCCTGGCAGTTCTAGCTTCAGATAAATAGCATCATCATTTTCTTGAAGTTCAGCAGCCGGAACTTTGATAAAATCTCTATCAAGCAATCCACAGGGTACTCTGGTGTCTTCAAATAAATTATTAATTTGACGTTGTAGAGTGTCGATTTCTCTCCAAGGATTCCAACGAACTAATGCCATAACTCTTCCTCGCAATTAATTAGTTATTTGTTTAATAAGTTTTGCACTTGGATTTGTGCTTAATTTCAATATTACGCATGGTTAAAAGTGCTGTAAATTCGGTTATTATCACCAATAATATTATTCAGTCAGCTACTTTTCCACTGCTGAATTTGACAGCAGACCAAATACAGCAGTTTTGTTTTGCATGAAGTACAAAGTCACTGGTTTTGAGGCAGGAGGCAGAAGGCAGCTATGCTGGAGGGAGAAGAATAATTTGATTTGTGAATCCTTGGTTCTGTACCTCATTTAGTTACAAACTGCTATATTAGCGGCCGGAAAAGTCTAATATTTTATAAAGGAGAATTCAGAATTGGTGAATTCAATAGTAAAACATGCTTTTTATATCTAGTTAGTATGTTTAATTTATGTACTTCATCAATATGAAATCTACTCTGGCTACTAGATGCATCACCCAATAGGACGATTGCCAGGATTGACTGCATGAATGTATTCACTACCCGATCGCGGTCTTCCTCGTTTATAATAAGCCTCTTCTGGTTTACCCCATCCAAGCTGCAAAATTATTTCCAAAAAGTTAGAATTTTCCCACTTCCATAAACTTGCCCATTCTGTTATTTGAGCAATTCTTTCAACATCAGGTATAGCAATTTGTTCGTGTTGTTTACTATTGTTAAAACTTAAATACAAGTCCATCCCTGTAGTGACTTCATACCAAAATTCCAAAATCGAATTTTTAGCGGCTTTTAAAATCTCTAAATCACTGGTAAGGGCTATTAATTCGGTATCTACTTCGGGATAATGCAAGGTTTTCCCTTTGACTGTCAATTCCCGCCAGATAATACCTGACACTTGATTTTCTCTTTGGTAATCGTGAATTGCCGCTTTGAAATCTTGATAGGCTGTGAACTTTTGCAAGCCATCTGTTCTGATAAACTGGTCAATTACGGGATTACCAGAAACTTTTACCTCTAATTTCAAGCGTTTTCCTTTGAGGCAAGCTTGGCGTTCGTCTGCCAAAATTTGGATTAGTTCTTGAGTGGTGTAAACCTTTGACATCAGAATACACTTTGGTTAGTCATTGGTTATTGGGCATTTGTCATTAGTTATGAACTATAGACTATGAATTAACTTTTTAACGTGTTATACAGAATATTTCAATAAGTAGCCGTCATGAGCTGTGCAGACAAATAAGGGATAAAAAGAGAATAGGTAAAGAATTTAGTTTATAACCTTCTGCCTTATGCCTCTTGCCTGCTGTCTTATATTGATTATGCTTTGCGATCAAAAACAATGCAGTAACAGACAGCACTAAAAATTAGGGCAGACCAATTGGCCTACCCGATAAGTTACTTAGCTAACTCACTACTGAACTCATTGAAAGCCCGTCGCTTTAGCTGTGCTGTTTCGGTGCGTGGTGATAAATCGAATATTTTACGAAATTGATCGTCTATGTCTTCAAAAGGTACTTGACCCGTTTTATTCAGAACTACTTGACCTGATTGATTAAACACTAAAACCTGAGGAACGCTCCCAGAATAGTAATATCCTGGTTCTGTGGGATCGTAGGTTTGTTTGGGCGGGATGCTATCTACACTAGTAGGGATAATCTCTACTACCCGACCATATAATTCCTGTACTCGTGAAATGGAAATGGCATATCTTTTGGAATCGCTGCTGTCATCGAGATAAAACGCCAAAAATACGGGTTTATGTTCTGCTAGAGACTGTGCCAGTGTCAGTCTAGAAGGGACTAATGAACCATTACCAGCGTAAACTACAAACATGTTGCCATCATATCTATCATCATTGAGACCAGCATATGCAGGTTGCATACTTATAATGAACAGACAAACAACCAACAACACGCATTTGGACAGGAATTTTGCCCAGCCAGTAAATCTTTTATGTAAAAAAAGAAACTTTGTGCTATTCATCAAAAGAAACCTTGCAAGCTACTACTTGTCGTGAGTTGTGCTGAAATCGGCAAACTGGGCTGGATATATAATTACGCCCGCGCACTATTTTTTAAGATAACTTGTATTGATGAATCAAAGGCAAGGCACTATTCCAAACACCGCATAATCCGAAGATCTTCCAGTAAACTACACATATTTTGGCTCAATGCCTAATATGCTCAAAAGAGCCTGTATTAATACCTCTGGTTCAATTGGCTTGGAAATATGGTGGTGAAATCCGGCGGCTAGTGCTTGTTGTCGATCGCTTTCTCCAGCATAAGCAGTGAGGGCGATGGCCGGAATTTTTCCGCCGCCATCGGGGGACAGCTTTCTAATTTGGCGAATTAGTGTGTAGCCATCGATATCAGGCATACCAATATCGCTGATTAGCAAATCAAATTTTCCTTGCCCCAAACTGCTCAAAGCTTCACTAGCAGAGTCCGCTTGGGTCACTTGCACCCCGTATTGTTCTAGCACGAAGGCGATGAACTCCCGCGAATCTCTGTTATCGTCTACAAGTAGTGCTTGCAATCCATTGAAATTCAGGTCTGAGGAATTATCAGACGCAGTATCGTCTTGATTCAGTTTTGCCGCAGCGATCAGTGGAAGCTTGACTGTAAACGTTGCTCCTTGTCCTTCTCCTGGACTGGCTGCTTCAACGGTTCCTCCGTGCAGTTCAACCAAATGACGCACGATCGCTAACCCCAACCCCAAGCCACCAAATTTTCGGGTGGTTGTCCCATCAGCTTGGCGGAAGTAATCAAAAACGTAGGGCAAAAAGTGATTATTAATACCTTGTCCGTTATCTATAACACTGAGTTGAGCGTATTCCGAAAGGTTCCCTTGTCCTTCACCCTCGATGCTTTCTAAATGCACCTTTACTCGACCACCTTGTGGGGTAAATTTAATCGCGTTGGCAAGTAAATTCCAAACAATCTGTTGCAAACGAGCAGAATCACCCAGTACTTGACCAATGTTTGGTTCAAATATTGTTTCAATCTGAATGGATTTAGCTTCAGCTGCGAGGCGGACGGTTTCAAGGGCAGCTTTGATGGTAAAAGTTAGACTGACTGGAACTGTGTTCAAACTTAACTTCCCTTGGAGAATGCGCGACACATCCAGCAGATCTTCAATTAGTTGTGCTTGCAATTTGGCATTGCGTTCGATGGTTTCTAGTGCGTACCGACTTCTGGCTGTGTCTGGCTGGCTGGTTTGCAGAATTTTTGCCCAACCCAGAATCGGATTCAGGGGCGATCGCAATTCATGAGACAAGACTGCGAGAAACTCATCTTTAATTCGGTTGGCTTGCTGTGCTTGTTGTGTCTGTTGCTGCAAAGAGACCATCAGTTCATTGAGGCGATCGTTCTGCTCTTGCAGTAAAGCTTCTGCTTGTTTGCGCTCGGTAATATCTGACAGGATGAAAACTGCACCTGTGAGAGTTCCCTGTTGATTAAATGCCGGGTCGATGGTTTTAGCAAACCATCGTCCTTGAGACTGAAATTCTAGAACTTGCCGTTGGTGAGTTTCTTTAGCACGGCGAAAGCAAATGCCGTCACCGATTCCCCATTGGGAGTTAATCAACTCATGGTAGAGACGACCCAAAATTTCGCTCTGATGCTTGTCAACCATCTCTATCATCGCGCGATTACAGCGCAGAATTATACCTTCTCGATCTACCAGACATACGCCGTCGTTGATGGAGTCAAAAGTGCTTTGCCACTCCCGCGCTGAGGAAAAAGCAGATTCTTCTGCCCGTCGAATTCGCAGTAGCGATCGCACTGTAGCAACCAATTCAATGGGTTCGACTGGTTGTGCTAAATAGGCATCGGCACCGCTGTCTAAGCCTTCTACTTTGTCGTGGCTTTGGATAAAACTTGCACTAAGGTGTAGCACCGGAATAAAAGTCGTTTCGGGGTTTGCCTTAATTTGGCGACAGACTTCAAAGCCGCTCAAATCAGGTAATTTGACATCCAAAATTACCAAAGCAGGCTGATATTCAACAACTGCCTTTAATCCAGCTTCTCCAGTTGCTGCTTCCAGCACGGTAAACCCTGCATTTTTCAAAATCCGAGTGACAACGTAACGATTGGCTGCGTTATCGTCAACATGCAGGATCGTCACGTGTAGATCAGACATGGCTTTCTCCCCAACCATTGAGAACAATTCCGGCTTTCACGAGCGCATCTTCAAGTTGGGCGATCGCTGCTGTTTGAGAGCCTGTTTCTTTGGAAAGAATGGCAATACTTTGTTTTCCTAACCGTCTGTGCAATTCTACATCCAGTTGAGCAGACGAGTGAATAATTACAGGAATCGACTGAGTGACGGAATTGTTTTTAAGCTGCTCAAGTACATCAAGCCCGCCGATCTCTGGCATCTCCAAGTCAAGCACGATGGCACTTGGATGCTCGTGTTCTGCTAAATTTAATCCTTCTTGTCCATTCGCGGCTTCTAAAATACTCAATGGTGTATTTACCAACAGCTGTTTTACAAGATACCGATAGGCAGGGTCATCGTCAATTAATAAAATTTTTTGAGGGCTATTCTTATTAATCAGCGTATTGAGTTTATTTAACAGCGGCAATCTGTCTGCGGGCTTAATTAGAAAGCCGTCCGCTCCTAGTGCCAGTGCTTGTTTCTCGTTATCAATGATGGTAATAACGAGTACAGGGATGCTACGAGTGGTTTCGTCTCCTTTGAGTTCTCGCAAGAACGTCCAGCCGTTTTGCCCTTCTAGCATAATATCTAACATAATTGCCATCGGGCGAACTTGTTCTAAGACAAGCCTTGCTTGAGCTAAGGTGCGGGTTGGAATCAATTGATAGGTTGACTCCTGAAGGTGCTTTTCGTAAATAAATAGCGTTTCGGGATGATCTTCAACTGCCAGAATGGGCAGGCGATTTGGCTCAAGTGGTGCGGGTTGCTGTAGGGTGGCAAATTCAGTCTGGTGTGGGTAGACGATGGGAATCGATGCCGTAAAAGTGGAACCTTGACCCAACTGGCTTTTAACCGAAATGCTGCCACCGAGTAGCTCCGCTAGCTTGCGCGATAACGCCAACCCTAAGCCGGTTCCCTTCACCTGCTTTTGCAGAGGAGACTCAATTTGCACAAAATCCTCAAAAATCCGCTCTCGATCGCTTGGAGCAATACCGATGCCGGTATCGGATATGGAGAAGGTCACGGTGTGACCTGTTTGTATAGCACTGACGCGCACCTCTCCCTCCTCGGTAAATTTGAGGGCATTGGAGACAAAGTTTCTCAGAATTTGAGCGACTTTGCCCTCATCGGTATAAAGCACAGGTATGGCATTGGGTTCCTCGACAATCAGTGTCACAGAGGAGCCTTGAACCAATAATGGGCGCAGCATTCCCCGCAATGTGGCAAACAAGTCACTGACTTCAAAGGAACTGGGGCGCACTTCAATTTTTCCAGCTTCCACCTTGGCCAAGTCCAGCAAGTCGTTGACCAATTCTGATAATCCGCTGGCTGCCTTTTGGATAAATGTTACCTGCTTTTCTTGCTCGACGCTCAAATCGCCATCCATCCGCGCCAGCAGCATCCGAGAGAGCGACAAAATGGAGTTGAGCGGCGTGCGAAACTCATGGCTCATGTTCGAGAGAAAGCGGGTTTTTAGCTCGTTTGCCTTTTGCAGTGAGTCTGCCTTTTCATCGAGTTCTGCGTAGAGGGCAACTACACCGCGATTGGTATCTTCTAGTTCTCGATTGAGATAGATCAGTTCTTCCTCGCGCTTCCGCAGTTCTGCCATTGCCCGGAGTAATTCCTGGTTTTGTCGCTGGATTTCTTCATAGGGATTTTGAGGCGATCGCCCAATTACGGTTTCTCGAATCTGGTGTAATTGCGAATCAGTGAAAATCAGCGATCGCTTCGATAACTTTTTACTCATCACCACCGTTGTTCCTTGTCCCGGTAGCGATTCAATCTCAAAAAAATCCATCAGTCTGCGGGTGCCCACGATGCCCAACCCCATCCCTGTGCCAGAGGTGTAGCGTCCTGCCAAAACGTCTGCCAGATGAGGAATGCCCTCACCTCGATCCTCAACCCGAATCAGAAATGCTTGCGGCTCTCCTTCGACACCAAATTCCACCATTCCGCCTTTAGCATACTGAAAGGCGTTGCGGGCAATTTCGGAAACTGCTGTTGCCAATCGTGCTTGATCTTGAGCATCAAAGCCCAGCTGCTCGGCGATTTCCCTAGTTCGTTGCCGAGCTTGCACAACATCCTGTTCGTAGTGAATTTCGAGTCTGAAAAGGATTGTCAAGTCGCTTTGCTCCAATTCAAAATTGCACTTCCTTTGCCGCTTGTTCCTTCAATTACGAATTAGTAAGTAGGCAGACATAATTAAATATAAAGTACAAAAGTTTAAAATCCCTATCAAAACAGCCTTTTCCCTCCTGTCCCCTGCCTCCCAATACGGTTCGGATAAGCATTTTTCATCTCTGATGTGGGCTGGGAAAAGGGTAAGGGGAAAAGGGAAAAGGCTTGAAATTACCCTTTTCCCTTTTCCCTTTCCCCTTTAACCGAACCGTATTGCCCTGCCTCCTACTTATCTGCTCATTCCTTTAGCCACTAACACCGTTACATCGTCTCGTTCTCGGTTAAAGTCCCGGTATAGCATACCTGCAATCAGGCTGGGATGTTTTTGGCTCAAACCGGGATAGCGATCAAGCCGCCACTTAGTGTCTAATCCGTCAGAATGCATAATTAAAAGTCCGTTACCATACCAAGGATAGCTAAACTCTTGAATTTTGCGGATTTCATGCCCCACCGTGCCGTTATGAGATACCAGATTGTGGTGTTTGGTAAACGAGAAAATGCTGGCAGAAATATTGCCAATTCCAGCAAAGCGGACAGACTCTTGTTCAAAGTCGATTTCGGCAATGGCCAGCACTGCTCCTCGTGTACTTCGCAAGGCGGCGTGGGCAGCTTCAACGATCGCCCCAGGAGAAAGATGATGATGGTCTTGAAATATTCTGAGGGCTTGGGAAGCAGCAGTGGCAGCCGCACCTCCATGCCCCAAGCCATCGACTACTAGTAACAAACTGCGGTCACCATCGACTTCACATGCCCAAGCATCTCCGGAAATGTCCTCCCCTGGTTTGGGCAAACAGATCGCCCCAATTTCTAAGGTCTTTTCAGGCGGATGGGATGCCGAGTCTGACCAAACGTGGGCGAGGAGTGCTGTCCCTTGCTTGGGAATCGAGTAAATTTCCAATAAATTAGAGAGGCGAAGAATTGCGCCCAATCCGTTGCCTGATGTTCCGCCTGTGGAAAAGCCATCTTGCAAACACTCATCTACATCGAACATCCCCGGCCCTTTATCCAGCGATAAAACCTCAATGCCGACGGCTAAATTCTGCTTGAGCGATCGCAGCAGCATCACTCCACCGCGAGCGTGCTGCACCAAATTGTTAGCAATCTCTGTCACCACAATGCCAACCTTGCCCCGTTGGGTTTCCTGAAAGCCGAGCCGAGTTGCCAAAGCCATCGCTACCCGTCGGCCTTCCCCGGCCTGGCTGGATTCAGTAATTGTGATGGCGACAGATTCGATCATTTTATTTCCATCGTATAATTGTTACCCGTGTTCCTTCTCCCACCGCGGACTGAATCTCAAACTCGTTGGCAAGTCGTTTGGCACCGCTCAGCCCCATACCCAATCCGCCCCCCGTCGTGAACCCATCTTTCAGTGCCAACTCAATATCGGGAATTCCCGGACCGCGATCTTCAAAGGTCAGTTTAATTCCTCGTCGTCTTCCTTCCTCAAGGGTTTCTAGTTTGGCTGTACCGCCTCCTCCATAGTCTAGGGTATTACGCGCTAACTCACTGGCGGCGGTGACAATTTTAGTTTGGTCTACTAAGCCAAAGCCAATTTCCACAGCCAGCTGGCGTACTGCCTGCCGAACTAAGACTACATCACTAGAAGATTGAATTTCGAGCGTTTCAGTCTTCTGCATTGTCATCTGCACGCCATTTAGTCGCAGTCATTTGATTTGTGGTTTCATCGAGTGACGATCGCAACAGTGCCATACCCTTTTCTACGTTTAAGGCAGTGCGAATGCCCGTCAGCGATAGCCCCAATTCCACTAAGGTGATTGCCACCGCAGGCTGCATCCCCACGACAACTGTTTGGGCATCCAGTACCCGTGACATTTTGGCAATGTTGGCTAAAACCCTCCCCAGAAAAGAATCAACAATCTCTAATGCAGAAATATCGATCAGCACACCGCGAGCGCGAGTTTGAGTAATGCGGTTGGTTAGGTCGTCCTGTAGCGTCATAGCAAGGCGATCATGCATATCCACCTGGATGGTTACAAGCAGGAGATCGCCCATTTTGAGTATGGGAATGCGTTCCATTGATTTGTCGTGTCCACCTATTGGGGCTGAGAGCGAATGGTCGCTCCCATCCGTTTTAACGCCATGAGAAAGGCATCGGCTAGCGTCGCCTTTGTTGTGACATTAGTCAAATCAATGCCGAGATAGACGATGGTTTGGGCAATTTGCGGACGAATGCCACTGATTATACAATCTGCTCCCATAAGACGGGCAGCGGTAACGGTCTTAAGCAGATGTTGAGCGGTGAGGGTATCGACGGTGGGAACCCCCGTAATATCAATGATCGCAACTTCTGAACCTGTTTCAACAATCTTCTGCAATAATGACTCCATTACTATTTGAGTGCGGGCACTATCGAGTGTGCCGATGATGGGCAATGCCAAAATTCCCTCCCAGAGTTTAACCACTGGGATAGACAGTTCCAGCAACTCTTCCTGCTGTCGCCAAATCACCTCTTCCCGTGCTTTCTGATACACTTCCAAGACCAGCAATCCCAGTTGGTCTAGTAAGCTTGTGGCTAGCCAGATTTCTTCACCCAACTCAATAGGGTTTTGCAATTGCTGACGCAATCGATTGAAGAGGGGCTGCTTGAAGGAAAAAATGAATGTAGCTGTTTCCGAGGGTGTGAAACCTCTTTGCGATCGCGATCGGGAAATGCTAGTCAGCATCTCCCTCATATCCTGCCATGTAGTTCCCTGAATATTAGTCAAGTTCCCTTGCCCAACGGCGATCCGAAACAAGCTAAGAAATTCCCGGCACTCTTCTTTTAACTCAGCTTCTTTAATCAAGCCTCTGCGAATATTGACAGAGGCTAGCTCTTGAGTCCACTCTGACAGCATATCTGCCTCGAAAGTTTCCAGGATCTCTGGTATCTTACTTTCGCTCATCGTTCCTTTAAGGGCAACCTTTTTGATTATTCCAAAATCAGTGTATGACGATTCAGCGCCAGGTGAAAGCGGAAGTTGGAAAGGGGGAAAGGGAAAGGGGTAAGGGGAAAAGGGAAAGATTAAATTTATTCCTTTTCCCTTTAACCTTTAACCTTTTCCCCTGCTCCCCCTGCTCCTGCCCTTAATCTTGACACTGGCATTTTCAGCTAGGATTCGCTAAACTCACAAAATTAAATTTGCAACCGCCAGAAGAGTAGGGTAAGAATGTGGGAAACAAAATACAAGTCATAGATAGAGTGCGATTGGGTTTTGCGGTGTCAGTAGCAAAAAGTGTGACGTTTTTAGTGCGATCGCTGCGTCTCGGTGCTGCTAGTGTATTACCAGGCTCAATTGCTCGTCGCATTGAACCCCGACTTTTACAATTATTGAGTCAGCAAGTCAAAAAGGGAGTGATTTTAATTGCCGGTACTAATGGCAAAACCACAACATCGCTGCTTCTAAAAACGATACTAGAAAACAAAGGTTATCGCATTGCTCATAATTCTACAGGTGCAAATCTGGAAAACGGCTTGATGACAGCTTTGTTGGAAAGCACTAATTTAGTGGGAACGTTAGATGTTGACTACGCGATTTTGGAAGTTGATGAAAATATTGTTCCGAAAGTATTAACTCCACTCCAGCCACAAATTATTCTTTGTCTAAACTTGTTCCGCGACCAACTCGATAGATACGGGGAAGTAGACACAATTAGTAAGCGTTGGACAAAGGTAATTTCTACGCTACCGCCAGAAACGGTAGTAATTCCTAATGCTGACGATCCAACTTTATCTCACCTTGGGCAGCAGTTACCCCAAAAGGTATTATTCTTTGGCTTGAATGAACCAGAACATTATCTAGAAGCAATTCCTCACGCTGTTGATTCTATATATTGTCCAAAATGCGGACATTCACTAGATTATAAAGGTGTTTACTTGTCGCATTTGGGAGATTTTACTTGTCCCAAGTGTGGTTTTAGTAAAAGTCAACCAAGTCTGGAAAGTAGTGAATGGCCGCAAATTCTAGTTGGTTTATATAACAAATACAATACTTTGGCTGCTGTTACTGCGGCTAAAGAGTTAGGAGTTGATGAAGCAACAATTAAAGATACTATTAACAACTTCCAAGCCGCTTTTGGCCGCGCTGAAGATTTAGTAATTAATGGTAAAAAAGTACGGATTTTGTTATCAAAAAACCCTGTAGGCACAAATGAAACAATTCGCGTAGTGACTCAAAGTACAGATAAAACTACACTGCTAGTATTAAACGATCGCACCCCCGATGGCACTGATGTATCCTGGATTTGGGACGTGGATACTGAGAAATTAGTCGAACGTGGGGGAACTTTAGTAGTAAGTGGCGATCGCGTTTATGATATGGCACTACGCCTGCGTTACAGCCAGAAATCTCCTGAAAGTACATTAAATTTAATTGTCCAAGAAGATTTGCGACAGGCGATCGCTACTGCCCTAGAGCATACACCAGAGAATGAAACTTTGCACATTCTCCCTACTTATTCAGCCATGCTCGAAGTCCGAGAAGTTCTCACTGGTCGGAAAATTCTTTAAATTAGAAGTGAGGAGTTAGGAGTGAGGAGTTATAAATTAGAAAAATTATTTTTTATTCCCCACTCCCTATTTCCCAGCACCCAATCGAATTACGAATTACGAATTACGAATTACGAATTATGAATATGAGCTTACAAAATTTAGAATTAACAATCGGTTGGCTGTATCCGACGCTGATGAGTACCTATGGCGATCGCGGTAATGTAATTACTATAGAACGTCGCGCTCAGTGGCGGGGATACACTGTTAAAATATTACCCCTAGACCAAAATGCCACAGCAGCTGATATTAAATCTGTAGATGTCATAGTCGGTGGTGGCGCACAAGACCGTCAGCAAGAAATTGTCATGCGTGATTTGCAAGGTGCAAAAGCTGACGCCATGCGCGAGAAAATTGAAAATGGGACACCAGGGGTTTTTACCTGTGGTTCTCCCCAATTGCTGGGACACTATTATGAACCAGGCTTAGGACAACGTATTGAAGGTTTGGGAATACTCGATTTAGTTTCCGTACATCCTGGTGAAAATACTAAGCGTTGTATTGGTAATTTAGTCATTGAAGTTACAGCTTCACGTTTGGCGCAAGATTTAGCAGAGATGACAGGTAGTACACCGTATTTGGTAGGCTTTGAAAATCACGGTGGACGTACCAAACTCGGAAAAGTAGAAGCTTTGGGACGAGTGGTCTACGGCTTAGGTAATAATGGTGAAGATGGAACAGAGGGAGCGTTTTATCAAAATGCGATCGCTACCTATTCTCATGGCCCTTTGTTACCTAAAAATCCCTTCGTAGCTGATTGGTTAATTCAAACAGCATTGCGGCTAAAGTATCAACAGGCAATTACTTTAGAACCATTAGATGATAATCTTGCTCTCCAAGCACGGGAAGCAATGTTTCAACGATTAAAAGTTAGTTTACCAACTCGTGCAACAACGCAAGTTTAAATTTTTGCCCTGACTTTTCCCTTGCTGAATGTTCTTTTTGGCTTCAGTGTATAAAATACTTGCCACTTTGGCAGCATCATTTTGATTGTCTTTGGTAAAGTATTAAAAGTCAATTACTTGTGGGCTATATTTACCGAGGTTTACTATACTTTTAGGTACATTCAGTTAAGTTTGCTCTGCTAAAGGAACAAAAGAAATTGCTGATGTATTCATTACACCAGCAACCAGCAGAATGATGAGTTTTGGTTAATTTCCCTCGTCCCTCTAAAAGACGAGGTATTTTTATTTGAGGAAATCGTTTAATTGCTGAATCCAAAAATATAGTAGGCAATAGGCAATAGGCTTAAAAATACAGCGTTTTTCAGGTAAATTAAGTACGCAGCTAGGGGCACACAGATGTCATTGGTGTCAACTTAACGTGAAGCCCGCTTTGTGACAAGGTTTTACCCTCACCCCCAGCCCCTCTCCCCAAGGCAGCTACGGTGTACACACAAGTCTCTTGACCTGCACCTTTGTTGCATTGCCTTGCACCTTTGCTGCATTGCCTTGCACCTTTGCTGCATCGCCTTGCACCTTTGTTGCATTGCCTTGCACCTTTGCTGCATCGCCTTGCACCTTTGTTGCATTGCCTTGCACCTTTGCTGCATCGCCTTGCACCTTTGTTGCATTGCTTTGCACCTTTGTTGCATTGCTTTGCCCCTTTGTTGCATCGCTTAACACCTTTGTTGCATCGAAGAGCAAAAATTAACCTTCTGTGTCTTACGCAAAAACTTTAAAAGACTTGTGTGTACACGGTAGCCCCAAGGGAGAGGGGAGCCAGAGATTTAATTCCCCTTCTCCTGTGGGAGAAGGGGTTAGGGGATGAGGGCATGAGGGATGTGCAAAACCCCTGTCCGATATAGCTTTGAGCTTAAGTTGACACCAATGCACATCTATGCGCCCTACTACGCTCCAATACAGTTCAGATAAAGCCAGAACACTTGTAGAGACGGCAATTTCTCGCGTCTCGAAAACCCACAATTTTGTACAATTAGCCCTTAACTGAACCGCATTGTACTACGCTACGATCTCAATACTTGTCGGGTTTTGGGGAAAAGGGGAAGGGGAAAAGGGGAAAGAAAAAACCTTTACCCTTTACCCTTTACCCTTTACCCTTTACCCAAAACCCGATACCCATAACCCGATACCCTATACCCTTTGGCAAAAGCCCAAAAGCAATTGCACAAGAAC
>JAVRCH010000161.1:0-49755 GCA_034530795.1 Nostoc sp. DedQUE12a | reverse complement strand
CCATCACTCTTCCACAGTTCATAGCCTCCACTGCTGTCATAGGCACTGAAGTAAAGCGTTCCGTTGACATTCGTCAGATTTTGCGGGAAAGAGGAGAGTGTAGCAGTATTAAGATCCTTGATGCGGACAGTACCAACTTCTGTGCCATCACTTTTCCACAGTTCATTTCCTCCACTGCTGTCGCTAGCACTGAAGTACAGCGTGCCGTTGACATTGGTCAGATTTTGGGGGTTAGAACTACCTGTGCCAGAGAAGATATCTTTGACGCGAACAGTACCAGCCTCGGTGCCATCACTCTTCCACAGTTCATTGCCGCCGCTGCTGTCGGTGGCACTGAAGTACAGCGTGCCGTTGACATTGGTCAGATTTTGCGGGGTAGAACTACCCGTGCCAGAGAAGATATCCTTGACGCGGACAGTACCACCTTCTGTGCCATCACTCTTCCACAGTTCCCAGCCACCAGTGCTGTCGGTGGCTCTAAAGTACAGCGTGCCGTTGACATTGGTCAGATTTTGCGGGGTAGAACTACCTGTGCCAAAGAAGATATTCTTGAGGCGGACAGTACCAACTTCTGTGCCATCACTTTTCCACAGTTCATTAGCCCCAGTGCTGTCAGTGGCAGTGAAGTAAAGCGTGCCGTTGACATTGGTCAGATTTTGGGGGTTAGAGCTACCTGCGCCAGAGAAAATATCCTTAACACGGATAGTACCAGCTTCGGTGCCATCACTCTTCCACAGCTCATAGCCACCACTGCTGTCAGTGGCAGTGAAGTAAAGCGTGCCGTTGACATTGGTCAGATGTTGGGGCTTAGAACTACCCATGCCAAAGACGATATCCTTAACGCGGATAGTACCAGCTTCGGTGCCATCACTTTTCCACAGTTCATTTCCTCCACTGCTGTCGCTAGCACTGAAGTACAGCGTGCCATTGACATTAGTTAGACTTTGGGGGTTAGAGCTACCTGTGCCAAAGACGATATCCTTGAGGCGGATAGTACCAGCTTCGGTGCCATCACTCTTCCACAGTTCGCGACCTCCATTGCTGTCGGTGGCAACGAAGTACAGCGTGTCGTTGACATTGGTCAGATTTTGGGGGTTAGAGCTACCTGTGCCAGAGAAGATATCGTTGATGCGGATAGTGCCAGCTTCAGTACCATCGCTCTTCCACAGTTCATTGCCGCCGCTGCTGTCGGTGGCACTGAAGTACAGCGTGCCGTTAATATTGGTCAGATTTTGCGGATAAGAACTAGCTGTGCCAGAGAAGATATCCTTAACACGGAAAGTACCAGCCTCGGTGCCATCACTCTTCCACAGTTCATAGCCACCGCTGTTATCGATCGCAACGAAGTATAGTGTACCGTTGACATTGGTCAAATATGCTGGGTTAGACGAAACTCCACTGGTATTTATATCTTTGATGAGGTTAATCGATCCTTCTTCTGCTGGCATAACCATTTTTCCTTAAACCTTTTGATACACAATCAGAAGCCAAATCAGACTTTGATTGATACTGTAAGTGCGATCGCTATTTTTATTACTATGTAAAAATGCGATCGCACAATTCCTTGAGCTTCGCTTTTTTGAAATTAAACAGCCTCAGCAAATATGTGGAATTTTATATATAGGTGATTTAGTTTAATATATTAAGCAGTCCAGAACACTAAATATCTAGACTGAGCATCATATTTTCTCAAATTCTCGATTAAAAGCAGACAGAAATTTAAATTCAGGTGGGGAATAGATGAAAATTTCTAAAGATTGGTAAAGAATATTGTTTTACAGACGCGCTCTTTCGACGAAGAGAAAAACGGAAAGAGTGCCGAAAGCAGAATAAGGTTCTTAGATAAATTCCTGTATTTATTGGGTCATGCTATTGATAATTTATGACTGAGATTTATCATGCAATCTTCTTTGCTTTTCCTGAAGATTATGTCAGAATTAAAGCTCACATCTGAAGATAAAATCCAATAAAAATATAAACAATAGTCGAGATAACTTAATAATTACCTCAACCATTGTTGACTTGTGCATCATGTCAATTCATTCAAAAAACTGGATTGATGAATCGATTAATCATACACAAAGTTAACGCAAAACCACATTTGGCAATTCAACTCCAACCAACTTGGCGCTGAGTTCCCACATCCGCTCGCCTTTTTCATCATCGCGGGCTTGAGGAGAAACTTTTTGAACAAATGACTTCCCATCTTTTTTCTGACGATTTCCCCAGCTCCAATAAACACCGGATTGACTATATTCAGGATCGGCAACAACAGCAGCAACCCGTTCTCCAGCCAACTCCTGAGACACATATCCCCCAGTAATATACTTTTGGAATAATGGGAAAAGTTTCTGAAACAAGGGATAGTGGTTTCGGAATAGTGGCGTTTCTGCAACACATCCCGGATAGAGAGAACTGAAGACAATCTTGGTTGACTCGTGGTAGCGCCGATGCAGTTCTCTCATGGTCAACACGTTACAAACCTTGCTGTCTTTGTAGGCTTTAACGGGTTCAAATTTCTTCCCGTCAATCATCGAAATTGGGTCTTTAAATCCTGCTGCGAAACCCTCGAAATTACCCAAGTCTGGACGCGGGGGAATCTTTCCACCGAGTTCGTCTGGGTTGTGGGTGACAGTTCCTAAAATCACCAGTCTTGGCTGTGAAGAAGACTTCTGTAAATCCTCTAGCAAAAGGTTGCACAAAAGGAAATGCCCAAGATGATTGGTAGTGACGGTTAACTCGTAACCTTCTGGGCTGCGTAATGGTTCTTTTAATAAGGGCATATAAATTGCCGCGTTGCAAACCAAAGCATCGAGGGAGTTGCCACTTGCGCGGAAGTTTTTTACAAACTGTCGAACGCTTTCCAAGGAACCAAGGTCAATATGTATACTGGTATAACTGTTGTAAGGGATTCCCACAGCTTGAGCAGCTTGTTGTGCCTTTGCTAAATCCCGACATGCTAACACCACGTACCATCCTCTCTGGGCAAGAGCTTTTGCAGCATACAAACCGACCCCCGAAGAGGCACCTGTAATTACAACCGTTTTCCTATCCTGTGCCATTCTCTTGAGACTCTATTAATCATCTTTTACTATTTCCAGGATTTTACATCACTGGGTTACCACCTCTGATGGTTTAGGTGTTATAGTTGGCGATCGCTTCTCAGCTTCTCACTAAAATATATAGATTTTCAAGTTTCACCTAGCCTATTCATCTAAGACTCAATTCAAACTATGGGCAATAATCACTCAGTTTGATTGAGTTTCTCTAACAAAAGAGCTTTTATCTCACTCTCAGGATTGTCTAGATCGAAAGGATAGGGTTGTTGTGTAGCAGAGTTACAACGACTCATCAAAACTTGCAATGCAGCCCGAAATGCTTCTTCATCATTTCTATGTTCTGAAATATACTGTTTTAGTTCAGTATTGGTCATTTGGTTGAGGTTCTGCATCATAGAGCAAAGTTCCAATTGCCATTTTGATTAATTATGACTGCAATCTCCTCGTTCAAACCAGCTTGAATATAAAGCGTTCTCAACTTTTGGTCGTAACGAAAAACTTGGATGGGCTGATACAGGTTAGAAAGTAATTGACAAAGGAATATCGCTGTATCCGATTGTTTCTGTGTTGGCATAAGATTATGTGGCTGTTGCCATCAACTTACAAATGTGATGTTCCAGCCGATTCATATCGTGCGATTAGATGAACGATGCCCTCAATCTGTTTATACTAGCTGGACAAAATGAAGAAATAGAGCTAGAAGTTACACCAGATGCTAGTATAGAGCCATGAGTAAGGTAAACTATGCAGCAATGAGCGACCAAGAGCTAAAGAGTTACCTTGTCACTCACAAGGATGATAAGGAAGCCTTTTATGCTTACATGGATAGGCGAAAAGCTCGTCTTCATGAGCCTGCAATAAAATTAAACGATCCAGCTTGGGAAGAAAAGATAATAGCTGTGATTCAAAAACAATTAGGCTCTGATTAATAACTTAATCATTTTATTCATATTCTTAATCGAGGAGGACAAAGTTTTTGTAGTCCCCTCGATTTTCAATATAAATTAATATCTCGCTAATACTTCCGTTCTTTTGGCTCAAACATAGTAATCGCCACAGGCCGATACTGTATATCAATTCCTGCTGGTGAATAATAAGCCATTGTGTGTTTGAGAAAGTTAGCATCATCTCGCTCGGAATAATCTTCCCGGAAGTGTGCGCCGCGGCTTTCTTGGCGATTTAAAGCTGATGCCAAAATCGTCTGTCCCACTACCATTAAACTTCGCAATTCTAAGGCTTCTACAAGTTCCGTATTCCAGCAACTTCCTTTGTCATCTAAATAAATTTGGGGATATCGCTGTTGGATTTCTTCTAATTTGTGTAACCCTTCAGTCATTAATGCCTCAGTGCGGAAAACACCGCAATACTCAGTCATGCAATCTTGGAAGGCTTGGCGGACTTGATTAATGCGGTACTGTCCTGGTTGTTCTAGCAAGGCTTGGATTTGTTGCTTGGCTTCGTTGAGATAGCGTTGCTCGTCTACAGAAGGCAATTTACGTTTTTGCACAAATTGAGCGATCGCTGCACCAGTGCGTTTGCCATAAACTACACATTCTAAGAGCGAATTACTACCTAAGCGATTTGCTCCATGCACAGAAACACAAGCTGTTTCCCCAGCAGCATAGAACCCCTCAACTAAACCATCACCACTACTACGGACTTGACCTTCAGTGTTTACTGGGATACCACCCATACAATAATGAATTGTCGGGCGCACTGGCATAGGTTGAGTTACGGCGTCAACACCCACTAGTCGATGGGCTTCTTCCCAACAGAAGGGAACACGACTCATAATTTTTTCTTTACCCATGTGTCGCAGATCCAAATAGACAAAGGGGCCGCCAGCACTACCGTCGAGATGGATACCACGACCAGCGCGAATTTCATAAGCGATCGCCCGCGAGGTAATATCACGAGGAGCCAGTTCCATGCGGCTAGGCGCGTAGTTTTTCATAAAGCGATCGCCTTCGCTATTAATCAAATACGCCCCTTCACCGCGTACTGCTTCGGAAATCAGCACTCCCACTGGATACAAACCCGTCGGGTGGAATTGGACGAATTCCATATCTTCTAAAGGCAAACCGGCGATCGCGGTCATAGCCAAACCATCACCTGAAGAAGCGTAATCGTTGGAGGTGGTGTTATAAACTCGGCCATAGCCACCTGTCGCAAACATTACAGCCTTAGACCGTACAACCTCAACATGCCCATCCAACAAATGGAACATCACCACGCCCTTGGCCTGCCCCTCTTCCAAGATGAGACGCATCACGTACCACTCTTCATAAACTTGCACGCCATAGCGCCGCAGGTTGTTAACCAATTCATGCAAAATTGCGTGACCAGTCTTGTCTGCGGCGTAGCAAGTCCGGTTGTGGGAATGTCCGCCAAAAGCCCGTTGAGCAATGCGACCATCGGCCAAGCGCGAGAACAAAACGCCCATGTGTTCCAAGTCAATCACCACATCTGGCGCTTCCTGGGCGAGAATTGCCACGGCATCTTGATCTGCTAAATAGTCAGAACCCTTAACAGTGTCAAAAGCGTGTGCCTCCCAGCTATCTTCTGAATCAACATTTTTCAGCGACGCAGCCATACCACCTTGGGCTGCCACCGAGTGGGAACGAATGGGATGGGTTTTGGCAACCACAGCAACATTTAAACTAGGGTCAGTGCGGGCAATTTCCACAGCAGCGCGACATCCTGCCAATCCACCGCCAACAATAATCACATCGTGTTCCAGCATTATTTAGCCCCCGACTGCAAACCACTGCTGTTCTATTGTAGAAACCTGATGAAAGCGTTTTTCAATTGACTTTCTTAACTATGGATCTCTATAAAAAAATTCCCTGCCGATAGACAGGGATGTTATTACAAATTTTGAAGTTAGATGGTTATGTAATAAATCACACAACGATGTTATGAAAATAACCTCTTCACTACTCCGTACAGACACGGTTAATCGCGTCTCTACGACTCTCTATTTTCAAGAAAAAAAGTTAAAAATTCAGAATTAACAGCCAGATCCTGTGACTCCTAACTCTTAATTCTTAACTCTTAACTTATTAGCTAGTTAGTTGTACAGGTTTTTGCTGAGACACATTACCTGGTATGGGTTCCGTTTTGGTTCCAGGTTCTACAGGAACTAGTTCAATATGATTTAACAATGTAGTCACAAACGCAAACAGCAAGAAAGGCAGCGATAGCAGAACGACGAGACCTACTGTTGCTAAAGCGTATACCGGCTTCTTAGCACCCATTAGTGCCAAGGCTGATGCCAAGCTTAGGGTAATTGTAATTAACCAAACAATTATTTGACCGTAAATATCACCAAATGTCAGGGTACAGACATAGCGATAGTTTTGAATATTATTTCCGCTCATCACATTTGCCTCAAGTCTCTCCTATAGGTTCTACCTTAAAACCATGTTTGGCTTGGAGACAATTTCTAAATATTTTTGCAAGGTTCGTAATATAAGTTCATATTTGCTTTTTTTATTATATAAAGGAAATTTTTAGATCGGATTAGGGAATATCGATCTGAAGTTCAAGTTACGGATTTAAAGCCTAACTCAAATTAGCTAAGGAATAGTTGTGGCAGACTGTAACTCTCTGCGATCGCTCAACGGTGAGAATTGATAGCTATTTGTTGATAGTTTAGAGTTTTTCTTTTAAATCTGAACACTAAAATAAACTGCATTACAGGAGTAGTTGGAGTTATAATAACCAAGTTTCCAGTGACAGCAGAAATGCCAACTTAGTCGTCGAATTAAAGACTGAGAAAGTTTGATGTTGGGCGAGGCTAAGCTTTTACTTAAATTGATGATTGCTTCCTTTGTAAGTAGAAGCTTTGCTCTCAAGCACAAAAAATATAATAGCGGGTAAAACCTGGATAATTTTTGTCATCTGTTAAATTCCGGATATTTAGGATGTAGTAATTAATTATTTGCTACTTCTTGTTAAGTAAATAAATCCATCAAAACCAGGATGTAAAAACTTATTTTTTGATGTTAAATTTTGAGTATTGTCCGAATTTGTTGACTCAAATCAACAAAACCCTTTATTTTTCGCGACAATAATTGTTTTAGGAGTGAGTGAACGTGAATACTAGTTTTCTTCGTAAAGGTGTTTTTTGGTTACCAAGTATAGCTGCTCTTACAGTCCTAAGTAGCGGTTTATCTGCTATTGCCCAGACAGTCGATCCGGTAAACACTCAGCCATTGACCGAGATTCCAGCAGCTGTAGTGTCTGGCAATGAATTAAGTACTCAATTAGAGGCTACAGAAACGACTGAACCATCGACAGTAGCAAATGTAACTAAGCTCCAGCAGTTTTCTCATGGTGGAACAGAGGAAACCCTCACACCCATTCCAGGGACAGTGGCAACTTCATCTGCAACGCTTAATTCTCAGCCTGTGCAAGCAAATTCTCAACCATCTGACCCCAGAGTTGCCCAATCAGATATCGATCTAGGTACAACTACCCGTGGCGGTAGCAGCTATGTTGGGGTTGCTGCCAACATTGGTTTGAGTGGTGACAGTTCAGGTTTAGGCGATGGCAACTTTGCGGTAATTAGCAAAGTCGGCTTAACAAATACTATATCAGTCCGGCCATCCGCGATATTTGGTGACAACACCACAATTTTACTTCCGGTCACCTATGATTTTTCCTTCCAGGCAGCAGATCCTTTTAGCGAGCCGTTAGCCATTGCGCCTTACGTAGGAGTAGGTGCAGCTTGGAAAACTGGCGATGATTCAGAATTTGCCTTTTTAGTATCTGGTGGCATCGATGTGCCTCTAAATTCTCAATTTACGGCAACAGCGTCTGTGAATGCGGGATTTTTCGACCAAACTGATATCGGTTTGTTATTAGGTGTTGGTTACAACTTTAGCGGGTTTTAAAAGTTAGGAGTTAGGAGTTAGGAGTTAGGAATCAGAAGCCAGAAATGGTAACAAGCTTACTATGATTGGTATATTCATCGATCGCAAATTCTCCTAATTCTTGAATTCTTCTGACTCCTAAGCTCTAACTTCTCAACTCTCACGTTAGAAGTTAGTACTCCTTAACTCCTCACTCATAACTCCTCACTCATAACTCCTAACTCTTAACTCCTCACTCATAACTCCTCACTTTCTACTTAGGGGTAACTTTATCAATTACCTTGATTTTGCCGTCGTCCCCTACTGTCCAGACATCGTAAACACCCACAACATCACCATTAGCGTCAACATCTACATTACCGCTGGCTCCTTGATAGTTAATGTCTTGACCCTTTTGCAGCAACTTCAATCCCTCGCAGACATCGGTAACTTCTGTACCAGGGCCGCCAGCAACTTCACGAATATGCTTGGCTATACCAGCCCCTGTATTTTCTTTAGCAGCTTGGGCCGACAATACTAATAAAGCAGCAGCATCCCAAGATTGGGGAGCGAATTCCCCTGGTGAACCCCCTTTTTTCTCTTTCCAGAGTTTTCTGAAAGCCTCTAATGCTTTACCATCAGAACCAGGTACTGTGCCGATGGTTCCAGATGCAATGAATTTCCCATCGCTACCTTTGCCGACTTGGCCGGGGAATTCGTCTGATTTCATCCCATCTGTGAGCATCACCTGTACGCCTTTGCTTAGACCTTGCTGATATGCTGACTTCAGCAGCAAGCTACCTGTTTCTACGTAAAAAACTCCCAAGACTGCATCGGGTTTCCCACCAAAAGCAGCGGTGGCTTCAGTTTCAAAGGTAGTTGCTTTGGGGTCATAACGCACAGGATTTTTTTTGTTAACTACGGTTCCGCCCAATTTTTCAAAAGCTTGAACAAATGCTTTTTCAAAACCAACACCATAGTCGTTATTAATTACGATGGTGGATACTCGTTTGAAACCTTTTTTAGTGGCGAGTTCGGCTAAGGCTGGCCCTTGGTAGCTATCAGGCGGAACTGTACGTGCCCAAAAACCTTTGAAATCGCCTTTTTGTGCCTTTTCTGTAAATACAGGGCTGGTGCTACCTGGTGAAATCAACATCACTTGATTTTGAGCAGCAATTGAAACAGCGGCTGTGGAGACACTGCTAGCAAAAGAGCCAACGACACCTGCAACTTTATCTACTGATGCGAGTTTAGTCATACCAGCAGCACCGGCTTTTGGGTCTGTTTGGTCGTCTACAGCAACAAGGGTAACAGGTTGGCCGTTTACACCACCGCAAGCGTTGACGGTTTCCACTAGTAAGGGAACGCTTGGTGCCATTTGCTGCCCAATAGATGCTAAATCCCCTGTTGTGGGTAAAAGGGAACCTATTTTCAGTCCGCTAGCTGTGGGGTTAGTTCCACCACCGTTTTCACAAGCTCCCAACAGGAACCCACTTACCAAGGTAGCTATACTCAAGGTTAAGGCTGCACTAATTTTTTGCATAAGTTACTTTCACTCCTCAGAATATTTAGGAGCCTAAAAGTAATGTTCAAACTAGATTTAGAAGTTAGTTTGACTTTATCAGGACTCCAAAGGATAAATCATAACATCCCTCTGAAGGAGTAAAAGTCTTTACTTTTGTGTGAATATTTTTCTACACACAATGTAGTGCGATATATAGCTTAAAGTCTGAAAAACGGAGAGGGAGGGATTCGAACCCTCGGTACGGAGTTGCCTGCCGTACAACAGATTAGCAATCTGCCGCTTTCGACCACTCAGCCACCTCTCCACGGTCACGAATAATGATGTTAGCAGATATATTGGGGAGAGTCAATAGTCATTTGTGATAATGACTAATGACCAATGACTAATTCTCACAGGACTTGCGATCGCATCCACGCTACTGGCAAAGAACGTAACTTTCGCCACTGAGGCACGTAGGCGCGTTTGGTGAAAGCATTGTAATCGTTACGTTCGATGACGTTTAAAATCCCACTGTAATGCATCAGAGCCGCCCACACAGGCCAACGACCATCAGGAGCTAGGTAGGAAATTCCTTTTTCTGCCTTGCGATAAAACTGTCGTGCGCGAGCAATTTGAAAGCGCATCAAGGAACGCCAGCGATCGTCAACTATACCCTCGAACAAGTCCTGTTCGGTATAGTTGAATCTTGCCAAATCTTCTAGAGGAATATAAATTCGTCCGCGTCGGGCATCTTCACCAACATCTCGCAAGATGTTGGTGAGTTGCTTGGCAATTCCCAAGGCAATTTCTTCTTCGGTGGGATTATGTGGCTGTTGTTCGCAGTTCCACGGAGCTGTATTTTTGCTAGTATCCAATCCCATGATTGCTGTGGACATCAAGCCTACAGTGCCGGCAACACGATAACAGTAAAGATATAACTCCTCGAAGGTTTCATAGCGACTTCGGTATAAGTCCATACGTTGACCAGCTATCATATCCCGAAAAGGCTCGATGTCCATCGGGAAACGTTGAACCGTATCTACCAAAGCTACGTCGAAATTATCCAATGGGTGTCCAGCAAAAATCGATTCTAGCTGCTGCTCCCATAGGTCTAGGGTTTCTGGCGTGGTAATAGCGGATGCAGGGCCATCGACCAGTTCATCTAAACGGCGGCACCAAGCATAGATAGCCCAAATAGCAGGACGCTTTTCCTTGCTCAGAAGCAAAGTACTGAGGTAAAAAGTCGTGGAGTATTTGGCTATGAGATGACGACAAAGTTCGTAGGACTCGTCCACAGAGACCAGCGTTTTCATGCGGGCTTTGGATTCAGGCAGTTGCAGCATTCGTTGCAGGCGGTCGGGTGAGCGTTTGCAGGTTTGAGGATTTTGCTACCGGGAAGGCCTCAGAAATGGCCTGCGCTGTCAGCTTACCAGAAAGTACGGCACCTTCCATACTGCCTAAGTAGCGTTGCATGGTGTAACTTCCGGCGAGATAGAAGTTAGCAATCGGCGTGACTTGTGCAGGACGGTACTGTTGGCGACCAGGGGTCGCTTTGTAAACTGAACGCGGCGTTTTCACCACATGAGATTTGAGCAGTTTTGCTGGGTTGTCTTTCCCAAAGTGGTCGGGGAAGAGTTTTTCTAACTCGGCAATTGTCGCAGCCACAATCTCCTCATCGGATTTGGCTATCCAATCTTTTGCCGGGGCTAGAACTAATTCCAGCATTGAGCGGTCAGGGTTGGCGTATTCACGGCAGGTATTGCTCATATCAGCATAAACGCTCAGGAGTGGCGATCGCGAAAATAGCAAGTGATCGATTTCTGTAAGTTTCCGGTCAAACCACAGATGTAGGTTGATCACTGGTACTCCTTCTAAACCTTCTAGCTTCTGGAAAAACTGTATTTCCTTCCAAGGGCCAGGCAATATCGCTTTGAGAGGGTCTACTGAGATGGCAGATACGTAAGCATCAGCCGTGATAATTTCATCTTCTGCGCCATTTAACCCCCGAATCAAGAATCCTTTGACTGTGTTATCGGGGTTGAGCAAAATCTCTTTCAACGGGGCATTTAACCGCACTTGGCCACCACGTGCTGTGATGTAATCCACGATAGGGTTGCATAGACGTTCTGTGGGAGAACCATCTAAAAATGCAATCTTAGAGCCATATCGTTCTTGTAGAAAGCGATTGAGCGCAGTTAAGAGAATCGTTGCAGAAACTTCATCGGGGTTAATAAAGGTGAGGGCTTTACATGCAGCGATAAAAACGTCACTGGTTACTCGCTCATCAACACCTTGCCTTTCCAACCACTCTAGGAAACTGTACTTGTCCATGTCTTCGACATACTTTTGACCCCGAACCACTGCTGGAAGTAGGCCAATCGCAAATCGAATCTTCTGCTCCCATGTCAACATGTCTTTGTTGCGAAGAATCGACGCAATCACGTTGAATGGAGAAGGAATATCTGGAACATCAAAACGTGATAATGTCCCAGGCTTATCTGGTTGATTGAAAATCAGTGTATGCTCTTTCCACTGGAGTCTGTCTTCAATGCCCAACTCCTTGAGCAATTGGAGCATATTCGGATATGCCCCAAAGAAGGCGTGTAACCCGGTTTCGTACCAGTCGCCATCAGAGTCTTTCCAAGCCGCAACAAGACCACCCAGTACGTCCCGGCTTTCCAAGACAACGGGAGTATGACCTGCGTCTGTAAGATATTTCGCGCAGGAAAGTCCTGCTAGACCAGCACCCGCGATCGCTACTCGCATTTAACCCTATTGCCCTTCAATATTTCTTAATGGTTTTGCCGTTCTCATTATACGTTGCAATCCGTTACATTTAGTAGTCGTTGTGCGATCGCTTTCCCAAAAAACTTGTTTCAAAGGGAATTTTGCCTGATACACACCCATCTAGACAACCATTGTTGACAATGGCTTTGCCGCCTTAATTTTGTCTAGATTTAGACTACCAGATGTAGAGAAACAAAAGTCATTACCTCTGACTAAAAAAAGTAGTTATTAACTGCTGTCTCAAAGTAGTTGATTTCTTTGGTAATTCGTGTATTTGCTTTCAGGAAACACTGGGGAAAGGGAAAGGGGAAAAGGGAAAACGATTAAATTACCGATGTTTATTTCATTCGTAGCGCGTAGTGTGCCACCACTCTGGCTGCTCTTAAGAAACGTGGGGAGTAGGGAGTGGAAGAAAAAAAGTGTCTCTACTTTAGACCTCTTGCAAAAGTGTTTTTTGCACTCTTGTGTGAAAAGGGACTCATGTTAAAGGGGAAAGGAAAATACCAAACCTTTCCCCCTTTCCCTTTCCCCTTTCCGCGACTTCTGCAAGAAGTCTATTCATTAGGGCAGACGCGCCGCTTATGTCACGCTGTCAATAAATATTTGGGGCATTGCTAAATACTGCTAATTCATTTCCAGGTTACTTACTGAAATACTTTGTTTAATGTAAAAATAAAGACTTCATCTATTTCTAATTAAGTATTTTGACTGTTGTAATTGACTTAGGCTTGTGGATATTTAAGTAGCAGCTAGAATTGGAGATTAGCGGCGATCGCACAACCTAAACTAAATACATTTCAGTAGAGCAGCTGGTCGTAAATCGTGCTGCATCCCATAGTCAGTTCTGGCAAATTCTATTTGTAATATTAAACGATCTTGATGAGTAGGAGTAATTCCTTTATGGAAACAAAGTGGATCTTCTACAAATCCAAAACCAGCTTTGCCACAAATTTTTACTAAAGATTCCAAACCATAATAATTAATGATATCTTCATCTTTTTCTCGTTTGCGTAGCCACAGATGTGACCATTTTTTATTATTATGGCTACCACGAACACAAACATGAGGGCCGCTGCGATCGTCTACATCAGTTAAATAGAAAAAAAACTTCAGAAAACGATAATCGTCAAGGTCGTAGTGAAACAACTGAGCAGCTTGACTTTGTTCGAGATATGTTGCATTTCCTGAAAAACTCCACCACATCAAATTCCCTTGATGTATAGGTTCAGCATCTAAAAACGCAGCGGCTATTGCCAATAATTTTGGATCGTTTTGGAGTTTTTTTATAGCAGGGCAAAGCAAACCCGTATTAAAATAACTACCAATTGTAAAGTTTTTTTCTGACTTAGTTTGTGCTTGTTCTTTGTTATGGTAAAAGAAACCCATATCTGTTTTTCGGTTACCATAGCAAGGTGTTGAATAGGCAAATTCCACTATTTCTTGAACAATATTTTCAGGCAGTTGAATTCCCGAATATATGCCTTCAGCTTTTAGATGCTTAACAACGTCATCTACATTTACATCTGCAAAACAAGAATTGCTTTCATTAAAATCTAATTTAGCTGAGCGTTTTAAGAAATAAATCATAATAGCTCGTCCAATTTTAAATCGAGCAATTTTACGCATCAAAAGCCATCTAGGATTTTTAGTCAATCCTTTGTAATTTTCGTAACAAACATTATAAATTTTGGAAGTAATTCTATCGAGATAGTTATTAAATACACTTATTGACATAAATCTCCCGATATGAAAACAACAGGATGCAATGCCTGTGGCAAAGTACTCTTGGGTTTAAGCAAAAATGCTTTTGCCGATCGCTGTTCTAGAATTACGTAAGTAATACCATGTAATTGGTATCTGAATTATTAAAAATCAATAAATATATTTACTTAAGCATATATTTACTCTTTCTTAAAGTCATTTCGAGTGCTGTTAGCGGTAGCGGGGCGTTTAGCCCGTATTGGCTGTTGAGTGAGAAGTTATTCTCCTTGTCCTCTTGTCTGGTTTGCTCCTGCCTTCCCCACCCCGATAAAAGTATAGGATTAGGGTTGATATTGTTTGCTACACAACTATAGGTAAAAGATTATGGCACGATCGCAGGAGCTAAATCGCTTTGGACATCACCTGATTCTAGGTATTTCCAGCACTACGTTAAGTGATGAAGATAAACGCGCACTCAGTGAATTAAAGCCAATTGGGGTGATATTTTTTGCTAAGAATTTTCTGGATAGCACTCCATATCAGGTCTGGCTAGAAAAGTTTAAGGATTTGAACAAACAAATACGAGAATATATCGAACGTGATTCAATGTTTGTTACTTTGGATCACGAAGGCGGTCGTGTTGTTCGCACACCCCTACCGATTACACGATTTCCTCATGCATTGTTGTTGCGATCGCACGCCTACGAGGTAGCAAAAGCCACGTCTGTGGAACTACAATCACTGGGAATAAATTTATCTTGGGCACCTATAGCAGATATTTTTTCCCATCCCAATAATCCTGTAATTGGTTCTCGTGCTTTTGGTAGCACCCCCGAAACCGCTGCTCAAGGTGCGCGTGATTACTACCTGGGACTTCGAGATTCAGGAATTATCGGATGCGGCAAGCATTTCCCCGGACATGGAGATACTAGCCAAGATTCTCACATCGAGTTACCAGTACTCAAT
Organism: Nostoc sp. DedQUE12a; assembly: GCA_034530795.1. Taxonomy (GTDB): domain Bacteria; phylum Cyanobacteriota; class Cyanobacteriia; order Cyanobacteriales; family Nostocaceae; genus Nostoc. Next base: position 34,882 of record JAVRCH010000161.1, on the reverse strand, counting down.
TTAAGTTTAGAAGACCTGCGACTTCGAGAACTGATACCTTTCAAAACCCTTATCGAAGTACAGATTCCTTTAATCATGACTGCTCATATCTTATTTCCAAAGATAGATCCTGATGTGCCAGCGACCCTTTCTCGGCCTATTCTCAAAAACATACTCAGAGAAGAACTTGGCTTTGGGGGAGTCGTTGTCTCTGACGACTTAGATATGAAAGCAGTTTCAGATATGCTGACTCAAGCTGGTACTATAGCGAGGTCATTTAATGCTGGCTGCGACCTATTTATTGTTTCCCGTAATATTAATTCGTCATCTATTGAAAGAACTTATCGCATTGCTGAAGATTTTGCCGATTCTCTGGCTAACGGTAGCTTAGATGAATCAGTTGTGGAAGCAGCTAGAGAAAGAATTGAAAAACTACTGGCAGTAACACCGCAATATCCCGTCCAGGCTTTGGATAAAGATATATTATTGCAACATGCTCAACTAGCGATCGCGAGTTGCTATTCATAAATGGGTGGTATAGGGGTCGAACCTATTTCTGCGGGTTAAAAGCCCGCTGCACAGCCGGTATGCCAACCACCCTAGTGAATTTGAAAAAGAAATGAGCAAGTGCGATCGTATTACATCGCAAATCTTGTAACACCAACGCTAAATATAAATCCACCAGGGAGGTACTGCCCCTCCTATTTCTGTGTTATCAGCACAGCGCCTCGCTTTTCGGCTTCAGGTGGAAAAAATTGCTGAATCTACACTGTGGAATTTTTAGATTGATTTTTCTTAGCCTCCTTATGTTCTATAAACAGAGGAAGATGGAGGAATCGAACCCCTACAGTTGCCCGTACTCCAAGGTTCAAGCTTGGTTGCCGTCCATTCAGCAGCATCTTCCATTCAGGGGCGTCTGACGGGACTCGAACCCGCTCTGACTGGTTCCACAAACCAGCGCCTCAACCGCTTTGGCTTCAGACACCATCAGTGGAATCAATGGGAATTGAACCCATAACCTCCTGCTTGCAAGGCAGGCGCTCTAGCCATTTGAGCTATGACCCCATATTTGGTGGATACTGGTCGGAATCGAACCGACAACCTTCTAACAGCCAGTTAGATGCTTTACCAATTAAGCTACAGACCCATAGGCGGGAGTGGTAGGACTCGAACCCACAACCTTCGAGGTAGAAACTCAAAGCTCTATTCCATTGAGCTACACTCCCAATATTTGGTAGTCCTGGCAGGATTTGAACCTGCAACCTCTTGCTTGTAAGGCACTTGCTCTACCGTTGAAGCTACAGGACTACGCAAGCGAGTGGAGGGACTTGAACCCACGCACTGAGTATGGCGTACTCAGATGCTACCAATTACATCACACCCGCAAGTTTTAGAGCGGACGGCGAGATTTGTAGCTTGCTTCCCGTAGGGTACTCGCACGAAGACGGTGGAAACGTCTCATGCTGCCGTTACATCACACCCGCATCAAGCTGGTAACAGGAATTGAACCTGCAACCTACTGATTACAAGTCAGTTGCTCTGCCAATTGAGCTACACCAGCACTAATTTTGGTGACGGGGGCAGGAGTCGAACCTGCCGATGTTCAGGTTATGAGCCTGATGAGCCACCGTTGCTCCATCCCCGCATACTCACCAATAGACTTCTTGCAGAAGTGGGAAAAGGGTAAGGGGTAAAGGGAAAAGGAGTAATAAAAACCTTTTACCTTTCCCCCTCTTACAAAAGAATTTTTGCAAGAAGTCAATACCCCTGACTGGATTTGAACCAGCAACCTCTTCGTTCTAAGCGAAGCGCCTCTTCCGTTGGGCTACAAGGGCGAAGTCTGAGTGGCAGGGATTGAACCTGCGACCTGGAGTTCCCAAAACTCCCGCGCTCCCAACTGCGCCACACCCAGATATTTTGGTACTCCCGACAGGATTTGAACCTGCAAAAAACTAGATCCTCAATCTAGTGCGTCTTCCGTTCCGCCACGAGAGCTTGCCTATACCAATTCTTTAAAACGAAACCCAAATTAAATCTGATTTTCTCAATTGCGAATTGCGAATTGGTATTAGTACCCCTGACAGGATTTGAACCTGCAAAATCTGGACTCTGATTCCAGCACGTATGCCAGTTCCGTCACAGGGGCATATCGGGGTGACAGGATTTGAACCTGCGACATCCTGCTCCCAAAGCAGACGCGCTACCAAGCTGCGCTACACCCCGTTGGTACTCCTGGTGGGAGTCGAACCCACAACGAAACAGATTTTAAGTCTGCCACCTCTTCCAATTGGGCTACAGGAGCATATTTTGGTACTCTTGGTGGGAATCGAACCCACAACTTACCGTTTTTGAGACGGCAGCCTCTTCCAGTTGGGCTACAAGAGCAAGTTTGGCAGCCCCACCAGGACTCGAACCTGGAATCTTCGCCTTCAAAGGGCACTATGTTGCCAATTACACCACAGGGCTTTATTGCCAGGGCAGGGTTTGAACCTGCAACCTCATCGTTCAGAGCGATGCGACTTACCAATTCGTCCACCCGGCAATGAATAATTTGTAATTCGTAGTTCGTAATTCGTAATTGTGTTTTGGACGGGGATTTAAACCCCGACTAACATACAAGCCATTTATAGAAACGTGAGTATCAACCTGTAATTTAATTACGAATTACGAATTAGTAATTACGAATTATGATTGGCTGCCTCAGTAGGACTCGAACCTACAACCGCGCGGTTAACAGCCGCTTGCTCTGCCATTGAGCTATGAGGCAACGAAGCCCCCCAGGTCGGAATCGAACCGACGACCTCCTGTTCTTCAAACAGGCGCTAACTACCAACTGAGCTACCGGGGGATAAGGAGGAGAGATGGGTTTTACCCAGTGGACTGGTTTAATTCAACTCGAATCAGCCACTCCATCATCTCTCCTATGTAACGAGAGTGGAGGGATTTGAACCCTCATGTCTTCAGTTTCGTAGACTGAGATGTTATCCAGTTACACCACACTCTCAAGGCGGAGAGGACAGGATTTGAACCTGCGACGGATATTAACTATCCGCTTCCTCTTAGCAGGAGGACGCTTTGAGCCACTCAGCCACCTCTCCACAGTGGGTCGAGCAGGATTTGTAGCTTGCTTCCCGCAGGGTACCTGCGTGCAAAATAGAACAGTTTTACAGACTGTCGCCTTCAACCAGACTCGGCCATCGACCCATAATGATTCCCCTGACGGGATTTGAACCCGCAATCTCTGGTTTGAAAGAACAGCGACTTAACCGTTTGTCCACAGGGGCTTGATTAATCAAACAATTGGCAGTTTAATTGCGAATTGCGAATTGCAACTTGCGAATTGATTTGACGCAGGGACTAGGATTTGAACCCAGAACATCGGATTTGGAGTCACGAGGTGTTGCCATTACACCATCCCTGCATTAGTAGCAGTGGCGGGATTTGCACCCGCATCGACCCGGTTATGAGCCAGGGGCTTTACGTTAAGCTACACTGCGACACCATAAGGCTGAGGTGAGATTTGTAGACGCGAAGCGGCTTCCCGAAGGGTACTCACGATGTCGGTTTTGCAGACCAATGCCTTCAACCACTTGGCTACTCAGCCGTTTGGGAGTCCCGACGAGATTTGCACTCGCAATCTTCAGTTTGAGATACTGACGGCTTCAACTATTCGCCTACGGGACTTCAACCAGGGTGACGGGACTTGAACCCGCAACATTTCCGCAGACAACGGAACGCTCTAGCCAATTGAGCTACACCCCGATTTTGGGAATCTGTGCCTAAAATTTGAGGTTTTTAGGCACTTATTTTGTTGGTGAACTTGCCCATTTCTTATTCAGTTTTCAAGGTTCAGAAAAATTACTTTTGAGTGTTACAAACTGTTAGCAAAACAACGGAAATTCTAGGTAATAAACCTGTTGTATATTCCTGATATATTCCTTGGTTTTAATGAGTCCAAAGTTAGAACTTTTTTCGTTTGTTGCCTCTACTTCCGATGGTTTGCAAGTAGCAGCAGCTTTGTTATTTGGAGATTTTGGTTTATTCCAACGCCTGTCCTGGAGTTGTATGTAGAACATGACTTTGACCTTTGCGAAGCTTGTCTTTTGCTTCACTACATTTATACTACATAATACTACAAGAGAGTGTCAAGGGGTTTCAGAAATTTTTTTTGAAATTGGCTATAAGAGTTTCTGTGCTTAGATTTGAACTTACTAAGCACTTTTTACAAGTCACACTACAAAAGAGGGAAAAGGTGAAAGAGATAAACAGATCATCTATAAGGAGCGAGGTTTTTACCTTTCCCCTTTGTCCTTTGCCCTTTTCCCTTTTCTCCTTCCCCTTCTTGAGAAATTAAAAACTCCATCGGTACGTTTTGCTCGGTATGATATTTAATCTGCAAGCATTTACCCAATAGAAACGAGCTATGACCCAGAACTACCGCATTACCCTACTCCCCGGCGATGGCATTGGCCCTGAAATTATGGCAGTCGCGGTAGATGTGCTGAAAGTTGTAGGGAAGAAATTTGATATTCTCTTTGAATTCCAAGAAGCCCTCATTGGCGGTGCAGCAATTGACGCCACGGGGGAACCTCTGCCTTCTGCAACTTTAGATACTTGCCGTAATAGCGATGCTGTATTACTCGCTGCCATTGGTGGCTACAAGTGGGATTCTCTACCATCGAATTTACGCCCAGAAGCAGGTTTGTTAGGGCTACGTGCGGGTTTGGGGCTATTTGCCAATTTACGCCCAGCAAAAATTCTGCCCCAGCTAATCGATGCTTCGACTTTGAAGCGGGAAGTTGTGGAAGGTGTCGATATTATGGTGGTGCGAGAACTCACTGGTGGAATTTATTTCGGTAAACCGAAGGGGATTTTTGCTACCGAAACTGGTGAAAAACGTGGTGTAAATACGATGGTTTACACTGAATCAGAAATCGATCGCATTGGAAGAGTAGCTTTTGAAGCAGCCCGCAAACGCAGCGGCAAACTCTGTTCGGTGGATAAAGCTAACGTATTAGAAGTATCTCAGCTGTGGCGCGATCGCATTACCCAACTTTCCCAAGAATATCCAGACATCGAACTGTCTCATCTTTATGTAGATAATGCTGCTATGCAGTTGCTACGCGCTCCCAAGCAATTCGATACCATTGTCACTGGCAATTTGTTTGGTGATATTCTCTCTGATGCTGCTGCCATGCTCACAGGTAGTATTGGTATGTTACCTTCCGCTAGTTTGGGTGCTGAGGGGCCTGGTGTATTTGAACCAGTTCATGGTTCCGCCCCAGATATTGCAGGACAAGATAAGGCAAATCCTTTAGCACAAGTTTTAAGTGTGGCGATGATGTTACGCTACGGTTTAAATCAGCCAGAAGCCGCAGACAATATAGAAAAAGCCGTACTACAAGTTTTAGAACAAGGCGATCGCACTGGGGATATAATTTCACCTGGAAAAAATCTTTTAGGTTGCCGTGCTATGGGCAATGCGCTGATTTTAGCTCTGGAAGCTCAATAATTTAACAATTCAACCTGGGCAATTTGGCAACCTTTATCATAAGTTTCGGGTAGACTAAAGAGAAATCTAGCAATCAAATAACAGTCGATAGTGTACGCATTACGACAAGGCCAAACAAATTTTACAGTTCCAAAGAACCAGCCACCTTTGATTGATACCGCCGTAATCAGAGCCGCTGGGCAGATCTACTATACTCACTGTGAAGTACACCCCGAAATAGCTGGGCAACCTTCCGGTGTAGCAATTAATCGTGTAACTCATCGAGGTAAGGTTATTTTTACTAACCAACCAGTTCTCTTACCTCAAGAGTGCTTTGTGCCCTTGAGTCAAATTGAATCGCACATGTATTAGTCATTGGTCATTAGTCATTAGTCATTGGTCATGAGTCAAACAACAAGGATAAAGGACAAACGTCATTTACCCTCGACAAAGGGCAAATGACAAACGATAAATGACAAAGAGAGAAGTCTGAGTGTCGGCTATCTTTTGGGTTCTCCGAAGGAGTACTGGCGAACAGAACTTCAACAGACAAATGACAAAGGACAAATGACTATATGGACATTTTGTTCGCCGTCGTGGCGAGTGTAATTGTCTTTGCTTTGGGTGCATCTGTTGGCAGTTTTATCAATGTTGTTGTTTATCGGCTACCTGCTGGGTTGTCAATTCTTTGGCCGCCTTCTCGTTGTCCGCATTGCTTAAACCAGCTAAAAGCTTACGACAACGTACCAGTCTTCGGCTGGATCTCCTTAAGAGGGCGGTGTCGATATTGCAAAAGCAAAATTTCTCTCCGTTATCCTGTGGTAGAAGGGCTAACGGGAATAATTTTTTTAATCGTTTTTTTAGTATTTAAAGCTTCGACTTTAACAATAGGCTATTGGGCTTTTTGCAGTTGGTTGTTAGCGCTATCGCTGATTGACCTCGATACAATGACGCTACCCAATGCACTTACTCAGTCGGGTTTAGTGGTGGGCATTTTATTTCAAATGGTAGTTGGTTTTTTACCAGAGGCTAGTTATGTAGCACTGGTAAATCACTTGATGATGGGGATAGTTGGTGCAGTGTTGGGCTTATGGCTATTTGATGCGATCGCCATACTAGGTTCAATTGCCTTCGGTAAAACTGCGATGGGTGCGGGTGACGCCAAGTTAGCAGCAATGATGGGAGCCTGGTTAGGCTGGAAATATTTGCTATTGGCTAGTTTTGTTGGCTGTGCGCTAGGAGCGTTAGTAGGTAGCGGTGTAATAGTGCGATCGCGGCACAAATTTGGACAAAAGATGCCTTTCGGGCCTTTTCTCGCCTTAGGGTCTGTAATTACTGTATTTGTTGGCGAAATTATTTTGTCTAGCTACCTACGGTTATTTTTTCCAGCCTCATGAATTGGGACTGGGGAGGCAGGGGAGATGGGGAGTGTGGGGAGTGTGGGGAGTGTGGGGGGAAAGAGAATTAATGCTTCCCCATCCTCCCACTCCTCCCCCCCCTCCCACACTTCCTGCTTGCCCAATGCCCAATGCCCTATGCTCATTTTTATAATTCGTGACTGTAACTTGGATTACGCCATCTGCCCTTCACATTTTGATAATATTCAGCTCGTGACTGGTATTACCCTCTTTAACGACGATTAACTGTTGGTAAGCACAATTAATAAAAAAGATACTGATTGCTTATGACCCAATACAAACAATAATTAATTTGGGTGGGAGAGGGTAACCATCTTATTTGGAGGTTAGTATTTGCATGGCTTTGTCACTACATTCATATAAAAAGTCCTCTAAAAAAAAGAGCAAGAGGCTTGTATTGGCATAAGTATTTTCGTTAAGCTGGCAACCAAAGATGAAAATTAAGGTCTGAATTGCTTAAAAGCTTAATTTGACGATCTAGTCATTACTCATTGGTAAAAACAAATGGTTAATGGCTAAGGACGACCCGACAGGGCTTCAGATGGTTTCGACCTCATACCCACTTAAAATAAGATAAAAATGGCTAACAACGAAGAATCACGCGGTTTAAAGTCTCTATTTGATTGGTTTGCAAATCGACGTAAATCAGGATCTACCAGTCTCGAACGCCAAGAACGTGAAATTGCTGATGGGCTATGGCATAAATGTTCTAATTGTGGTGTGTTGACATACACAAAAGACCTGAGATCTAACCAGATGGTTTGTGTGGAATGCGGTCATCACAATCGTGTAGATAGCGATGAGCGTATCCGTCAACTGATAGATCATAATACCTGGAAACCTTTAGACGAGCATTTGCGTCCAACCGATCCCCTACAATTTCGCGATCGCAAGCCATATAGCGATCGCCTACGGGAAAGCCAAGAAAAACTTGGCTTAATAGACGCAGTTAAAACCGGTTTAGGTCAAATCAACGGTTTGCCTATTGCCCTTGGGGTTATGGACTTCCGTTTCATGGGCGGTAGTATGGGTTCGGTTGTGGGAGAAAAACTCACCCGCTTGATTGAACAAGCCACTCAACGGCGATATCCTGTAGTTATTGTCTGCACCTCCGGTGGTGCGAGAATGCAAGAAGGAATGCTTTCTCTAATGCAGATGGCGAAAATTTCCGCAGCCCTACAGCGCCATCAAGACGCCCGACTGTTGTATATTCCCGTTTTGACAAATCCTACAACAGGCGGCGTTACCGCTAGTTTTGCAATGTTGGGCGATATTATTTTGGCAGAACCCAAGGCAACTATTGGTTTTGCAGGTCGGCGAGTGATTGAGCAAACCTTACGGGAAAAGCTGCCTGATGATTTTCAAACCGCTGAAGATTTACTTCAACATGGTTTTGTCGATGACATTGTACCGCGTACCCAGTTAAAGAACACCTTAGCCCAGCTGATTGCTTTACACCAGCCTGTGCTAACACCACCTCATATGGTGTTATGGGAAACAATGTCTTTGACTTCCAGCGCCGCAGAATAAGCATTGGGCATGGTGAAAGGGAAAGGGGGAAGGGGAAAAGGGGAAAGATTCAATTTATTCCTTTTCCCTTTTTCCTTTAACCTTTTCCCTTGCCTCCCATCTCCCTATCCCCTTTTCGGTTCTTGGGTAAAAATCAAGGGAATCAGGGCTGTTAGTCGAAATACGGTAGAGAGGGCGAATAGCGCCAATGAGCCTCCAGATTGAGTAAATTGCAAGATGAAGCTGCCTATGGTTGTGCCTAAAGCACCACTCGCTCCAGCAACGGCAGCTGCGATCGCAAAATAGATAGACTGATTTTTAATTGGCGCAATTCCTAATTGAATATTGTTATTACATAAGTCCATCGCCGCGCCTGTTCCGCCAGTCAAGATATGTAACAGCGGTAACCACAGCCAAATATCAAGGCGATTAACACCAATCCCCAGCCACAGCAATGGTGTGGTTGCAACCAGAATTCCACCAAACAGCAGGATGGGACGATTGCCGATTTTGTCTGCTAATTTGCCCCACACAATCAACATCAGCAAATTTGCCCCCGCTTGAAGGCTGGTGTAGATAGTCACGTAGCTAACATTGAGATCCAAGGTGTCGAGCATGTAGAGGTTAAAAAAAGGAGCGCTGAGGTTAAAAGCCAGCGTCCATAAGCCGAAATACAACAGAAATCTCAAAAAGTTAGAGTTTTTCCAAATACTGATAGTTGGCTGTTGTGGTGGTGTATGAATTAATTGATTTTCTTGGGAAGATTCATTTTTTGTAGCGTCTAATTGAATCTCAGTTGTTTGAGGTAACTTACCAACATAAGTGTTTTGGGATAAGGGATTCATATCTGCTTGGAAATACTGACACCCTAACCCTATAATTCCAAAAATCATACTCAAAAACAGAATCACGCCATAGCCTTGTACAACTCCTCCATACCAATGGGATACAGCTAAACCGGCTATTGGTACGCAAATTAAATTGGTGAGGCTAGCAGCACTATTACGTATCCCAAAATACCTGCCCCGTAATCGCCGGGGAATTATCATTGCCATCCAACTCAGCCACGATGGGGTTCCTAATCCTGCTAAAAGATTGGTCAATAGAAGAATCAAGAGTGTTAATATTACTAATTGGCTATTATTCAACACTCCCCAGCTTGCGGCTGCGATCGCAATTACTAAAATCAGCCACAATACACGAGCAATTCCGTGTGTCCGCAGTGCATATTGAAAGCGGCTGGTGCTACGTTCAGACCAGTAAGCACCCAAAGGCTGAATCAAATTCACCAACATGGGGATAGAGGACAACATCCCAAATATCACTGGACTAGCATCCAACTCCACCAATAAATTGGCAAGCAAAATCCCGCTAGTACCAATGGAATAAACCGCTGCTAAGACAGAATCTACTGTAGAGGCTCTTAAACTTCTGCGAATGGCATCCTTGGCAATACGAGAAGTTGAAGAAAGTGTTGTTTGCGGTGTAGTAATCTGGGCAATTTCCAGATTTATAGGAGTAGATATTTCAACCGGAACAAAATCCATAATGCATTGTTTATGGATGAAGCATTCTGGCATCAATTCATTTTTCGAGTAATTCAGCCTGCTTTCATCAATATCGTTAATAATTCTTCGTTATTTTAACTTGCATATCTCAATAAAAATTCAAAAAATAAAAATATCAGTCTTTAGCTACAAATGAGATAAGTAAGGAGAGGGAGTTTGAAATCGGATTAGTAATTCTTGAGAACTAGGGCTAATAGACAGTAGAAGAAGAGATAGGCAAATAACAAATAAGTGTGAGAGCTAATTTATCAGGTTCATTCACGAGTATCAAAGACTCATCCGCGAGTATCAAAGACTCGTTCGCGAGTATCAAAGACTCGTCGCCGAGTATTAAAGACTCGTCGCCGAGTATTAAAGACTCGTCCGCGAGTATTAAAGACTCGTCGCCGAGTATTAAAGACTCGTCCGCGAGTATCAAAGACTCGTCGCCGAGTATTAAAGACTCGTCCGCGAGTATCAAAGACTCGTCCGCGAGTATCAAAGACTCGTTCGTGAGTATTAAAGACTCGTTCGCGAGTATTAAAGACTCGTCCGCGAGTATTAAAGACTCGTCCGCGAGTATTAAAGACTCGTCGCCGAGTATCAAAGACTCGTCCGCGAGTATCAAAGACTCGTCTGCGAGTATCAAAGACTCATTCGCGAGTATTAAAGACTCGTCGCTGAGTATTAAAGACTCGTCGCCAAATGTTGAGTATGATTTGCTAAGAGCAAAAGCTTTACACCTGATTAAGCACAGGCAATAACAAATATCTCTGTGTATAACCCAAATTTCTCACGCATAGGTCGAAGGTGTGGGGAGTGTGGGAAGAGAGGGGAGTGTCGGAGGAAAGATTTCTTCCCCATCCTCCCACACCTCCCACACCTCCCACACCTCCCACACCCCCCACACCCCCCACACCCCTGGATTTCTCACAAGTGAGAAATCCAGGTATAATCCCCAGTACCCAGTCGCCAATCCCTCTTTTCTATCAGTGATTAAAAGCAAGTTATTAACTTTTTTCGGAGTGGCGATCGCCATTGCGATCGCTGTTATTGCTTGTCACAATTTACAGTTAGTAAGCAAACACTCAACATCTACCGCAATTACCATTAAACTCAGCGGTTGGGGAGGTTCGCCTGTTGAGCAAAAACTCTTAAGACAGGTATTGCAAGACTTTGAAACAGACCATCCAACTATTAAGGTCAAATATGAGGTGATTTCTGACCAATATATGGATGTCATCAAAACTCGCTTAATTGGAGAAGCCGCGCCTGATGTGTTTTATTTAGATGCGTTGGAAGCTCCTTTTTTAATGAGTCAAAATGTTCTGGAACCACTTGATAATTACATCACACCTGAATTTGACTTAGCGGATTTTGAAGATACTCTACTTGATACCTTCAAATACCAAAACAAAATTTATGGTCTTCCGAAAGACTATTCCACTCTAGCGCTGTTTTATAACAAAAAAGCCTTTACCGTAGCTGGTTTGAGTAATCCCCCAACCACTTGGGACGAACTACGCAGCTACTCGAAACAATTGACAGGCAAACTTAACAGATATGGCTTTGGAGAAATCCCAGAATTGTCGCGTCAGGTTTATAAAATCAAAGCTTTTGGTGGACAAATCGTTGACCAAAATGGCTACGCGACTTTTGCCAGCGAGGCAAGTTTAAAAGGTTTACAGTTGGTAATAGACCAGTATCGAAAAGACCGTTCTTTTGCCCAAAAATCCGATGTGGGAACAAACTCAGGTAGTGAAATGTTTGGTCAGAGTAAAGTAGCAATGGTAATTGAAGGTAACTGGGCAATTCCTTATTTAACTGAAACTTTTCCTCAAGTCGAGTTTGCTACCGCCGAAGTGCCTACAATTAATGATAAAAAAGGCACAATGGTGTTTACGGTCGCCTACGTAATGAACAAACAAGCACAGCACAAAGCCGAAGCTTGGAAATTGATTTCTTATCTTACGGGTAAAACTGGAATGCAGAAGTGGACAGGAACGGGGTTTGCTTTGCCAACGCGTAAATCAGTGGCAAAGAATTTAGGCTATGACCGAGATCCATTGCGATCGCCATTAGTCGCAGGTGTGGATTATGCTATACCTTGGCAGGTAGGTAAATATCCGGCGGCAATTGTCAATAATTTTGAAAATCAGTTTGTCAGCGCTTTATTAGGACAACAACCATTAAAGCAGGCAATGGTGCAGGCAGAAAAAGCAGCGAATCAACAGATTAAAGCTATAGATTGATGTTTAATTTAAAACTTTTGCAATGGGATGAAAGATGAAATAACGCTGGCGAAAAAACAAAAATAGACAAATTGAAAGGTAGGCGATCGCTATTAATCCTATACTTCTTATTAGCAGCTTGCAAATATTAAAATTTAGCATGTTTTTCTAGTGATTTTCTAACACTACTAAAAGAGCGATGTCTACGAGGGCTACGCCTACGCTATTTTAATTATCTTATTATTAATCTAATCCCCATTCTAATTTCAAAGTTTCCAACTTAGGATTCTTCACACTCATTCTTTTACACTCTTCCAAAAATTCCTTCACTTGTTCTTCATTGAGGCTTAAACCACCATCTTGCAGATTATTGATGTAAGTAATCACATCTGAAGTTGTCAAAGCTGAACTTATTTCTTCCAAAAGAATAGCATTTTTCACTTCTCGGCAAACCAATTCAATATCAGATGAAGTAAATCTGGCACTTTTATCACCTAAAATTTCAAAATTCACTAGCTGATTCATATCAATTTGTGACAAATAGTGTTTGAATAAATCTATTCTTTCTACTTGGTTTGGTGGGAAAATAGGAATTTTCCAATCCAAGCGGCCAGAACGTTTCAAAGCACTATCAATACCGCTTAAATAGTTAGTGGCAGCAATGACAATTACATCGCTATTTTGCAGATTATTTAGTTCTATCAGTAATTGATTGATGGTTGCCTTTTGGTCTGTGTGTGCATTATCTTCGTTACGATTAAACCCAATACTGTCTAATTCATCAATGAATAACAGCGAAGGAGATTTTTTCTTAGCTTGAGCAAAGATGTCACGAATATTTTTTTGACTTTGGCCTATCCAAACACTAACAATATCAGCAGGAGAGAACTTAAAGAAATATCTCCCAGATTCATTAGCAAAGGCGTTTGCCAGTAGGGTTTTACCGCATCCTGGTAAACCATAGAAGAGAATTCCGCCAATGGAACCTTTGCATCCTTTAGATTGCAGCTTCAGGAGTCTAGTTAGTTTTTCTTTTTCTTCGTTTAAACCCTTAACTTGGCTAAAGTCAAGCTTAAATTCTTTGATGCGATTTGTTATTGGATATGCTGATACTAAGCTAAGTTTTTTAGCTGCATATTCAAAAGACGGATACTCTATAGAGTCAAATGATACTGGCACTAATTGGTGATTTTCATAATCAGGAGCCATGATTATAACCTGGAAGCGATCGCCATAATATCCAGAAAATTTATACTCTAATATTTCCTTAGCTTTTTTCAACTGATAATAGTTGCGTGCTATCTCAAAACCCGGAATTACCAACCAAACGCTTTCTAGTTTATTCGACCAGACTTTTGATTTTCTCAAAACTCTTTTAATCGTATCCAAAAATAGATTATTATCCTGAAACTCATGGTATTTGAAAGTTTCTATTTCAACCACTATCTGATTTTTAACATAGACTTCTATGATTTCACTTTGGTATTCTTCCTCATCCTCTGATGTATCTTCATCACTTGTTTCTTCATCCCTAGAAGTCAACTCTACTTCACAGCCAATATGAGATAATTCATATCCTAGACTTTCTAACGTTTTAATAGCAAAGTACTTGAGATAAATATATTCTTTACTTTCCTGTTGCCACTTCAAAGTATAAAAATGTTCGGCTTTCATCTTCAGCAACAACTGTGATTCAGCTTGGATTTGAGCTTTTTGTAATTCTAGAAAGTAATCTCCTAAAGAAGCATCATCTTCCTCTATTTGATAAAATGGGAGTTCCATGAGTAGACGGAAATGGCCATATATTTCTTCTTTATATTCAATAGATGCTTCATTTGGATATTTACACCTGAGAGTAAAAGTAAAAGGGATTTTCCGAGCAACTCTATCTACCAAATATCCCAAAGCGTCTTCTTGCTGATGAGCTTGAATTTCTAAAAGTGACGGACAATGAAATACAATAAAAAATTGCTCAGAATTATATTTATTTGCATATAATGATATCTGTTCAAACTGCTGGTCAAATTTTTCCGAATCAAGTAATTCTAAACCAGTTTTGCCCAGAATTATGCTAGTCATAGTGGAGCGATAAAACTGAAAAATATTAGCATCAGCGATAGAGCTTTCTTGTTCGTCTTCACAGTCATCATCTGAGGCGAGACTGGTAGGAATTTTCCTATAAGCAGCTTTTGGGATATTATTATATCCTCCATATTGATACTTTCTAATTAGTTCATAATTAAAAATTTTGACAACAATATCAGAGAAAAAATCTTCTACTTGTGGAATCAAAAAAATACCCACAGGTTGGTGAGAATCTAAACACGCCTGAAATCGTTCATATTCTTGTTCAGAACCAAAATCAAATAAATAGTAGAAAAAATCATGCCTGACTGAAATATTATTTCTAAGTTTGGCTGAAATTGCTTGAGAATTATTTACTTGGTTAATCGGTTCTATACCTTTAATAGAAATAGTTATCTTTGTATCTAACGGAATGTGCAAATCTAATACAGGATCTGCACAAAGTCCCAGTTCATCAAGAGCAATATTAAAATCATTTACAAATGATTGGCTTCTACGCTGGTAGCCAAACTGTTCTATGATAGTTTTAACTCGTAGGCTTTTTTTGGTTTTACCAGTTCTTTGAAGTTCGTTTTTAATTGAACGTAAGTAGGCTGTATAGGTCATTTTGTATCCTATTGCTTGAGTAAGTTTAGTTAGCATCCCTAAGGAAACTAAATATATAGTTCCCTAAGTCATATATCGAGCTAACTCTTGCAAGGTATGTCTGCTAACAAGCTTACGTTTACCCTTTCCAAACATCAAAA
This sequence comes from Nostoc sp. DedQUE12a, assembly GCA_034530795.1. Lineage (GTDB taxonomy): Bacteria > Cyanobacteriota > Cyanobacteriia > Cyanobacteriales > Nostocaceae > Nostoc. Next base: position 19,876 of record JAVRCH010000161.1, on the reverse strand, counting down.
CTCATTCAATCAGGCTGAATATTTTTTACAGCAGTACGAAAAATAATCATACACGACTCATCACTACAGCTTGCTTAGTGGGAGATTAAACGGAGGTTTAATAGTGTTTGAAATCAACAGGCGGCGGCTAAACCCCAGGTGGAACATCACAGAAGATTTGGCTGGGTATGCGTTCATGATGCCTACGATTTTGGTTTTAGGGATTTTTGTAGTTTTACCTATTCTCTTTGCCGTTTTTCTTTCTCTGCAAAAAGTTCAACTTCTGGGTGGTATTCAGTACGAGTTCATTGGTTTTCGCAACTTTACGCGATTAGTTGAAGATGAACGGGTTTGGATTGCTTTGAGAAACACCGCTGAATATGTGGCCATTGTTGTACCAACTCAAACAGTCCTAGCTTTAATTTTGGCTGTGACTCTCAATTCCGGAATTCGCGGTAAAAATTGGTGGCGTATTCTCTACTTTTTGCCCACGGTCACTTCTTCAGCAGTACTGACGCTGATCTTCATGTGGATTTATAACACCGAGGGACTACTAAACGATTTTCTGGCTTTTGTGGGGCTACCTACTTATAACTGGTTGGGTGACCCAGCAGTTGCCCTCAAAGGGATTATGCTCATGAATATTTGGTCAACTGCACCGTTTTTCATGGTGATTTACCTAGCGGCGTTGCAGGATATCCCGCAAACAGTGTATGAAGCCGCAGAACTTGATGGCGCAAATGAATGGCGGCAATTTATTTACATTACTATTCCTTTGCTCAAGCCTGTAACCTTCTTTGTGGTAGCAATGGGGGTGATTGGCACTTTTCAATTGTTTGACCAGTCTTACATTTTCTCTGGCGGTACTGGGGGGCCAAATAACGCTACCTTAACTGTGGTGCTACTAGTTTACCAAGGTGTATTTCGGAATTTACAGATGGGATATGCTGCGGCGATCGCCTTTTTGTTAGCATCAGTCATCATTACCCTGACCATAATTGCGCGGCGACTTTTTGGAGGCGAACAGATTTGACTAGAATTTCTGGCTTGTCCTGGCCCAAAATGCTGCCCAAAATTCTGTTATACATCTTGCTGACACTCTATGCCCTCATTACCCTCATTCCCTTTCTTTGGGCACTTTCAGCATCATTTAAACCGTTAACAGAAATTGTCAGCGGTGAACCCAACTTTTTACCCAAACATTTCACCCTCGACAACTACAGACAAATTTTTTTCCAAGAACCCTTATTTTGGCGCTGGCTGTTTAACAGTTTAGTAATTGCCCTCAGCGTCACTGTTTTAAACTTGTTGCTAAATTCAATGGCGGGTTATGCCCTAGCCAGACTGCGCTTTGTGGGCAAGCGTTTTTGGTTCTTCCTCATCTTGACAGTGCTGGCAGTACCAGCGCAAATTACCTTAATTCCCACATTTTTGATTTTAAAAGCGATCGGCTGGCTAAATTCCTACCAAGGAATGATTGTCCCCAGCATGGTCAATGCCACCTTTATCTTTATGATGCGACAGTTTTTCGTAAATTTTCCCAAAGAATTAGAAGAAGCTGGTCAACTTGATGGCTTAAATACCTTTGGAATTTTCCGCCATATCGTTTTACCTTTAGCAAAACCAGCACTAGCAGCCCAGGCAGTTTTTGTGTTCATGGCAAGCTGGAATAATTTCCTGCTGCCCATAGTTATCTTATTTGACCCAGAGATGTTTACCCTACCCTTGGGGCTAAATACCTTCAAAGGCCAATATATTAGCTATTGGAACTACATAATGGCAGCCTCAATGGTATTTACCCTGCCAGCTTTAAGTATTTACGCCTTCTTTAACCGCTACTTCATCCAAAGCGTCACATTTACTGGCGGGAAAGGTTAATAATTTTGGGCATGGGGCATGCCCCATGCCCCATTCCCCATTCCCCAAACCGTATTTTCGGCAACAAATTGCACTCCTAACGTGATATTGGTATTACAGCGACTCAATCTCTATCTATCAGTTAACAAGCATTATGGGTTTTGCAAACCTATCGATCGCAGAGATAGCAGCCGACTACAGCACTCCTGTAGAAAAATTGTTTTCTCTCGATAACCAACTCTTAATTGCCGACAAACACCAAAAGAGCCGTTTGGCGTTAGAGGATGCAAAGGCAATTATTTTCCGAATATCTTCTGAAATACGCCTGAAGGGTTGGCGAGTCGGTGGGTGGTACCGAAGTCATCTCAAGGGCTATCTCAGGCTTTTGATACGGAGATTGAGCATCGTTTTATTAGCTGTGTTGAGCGTCAAAATCTTTAAGGGGAAACATGTTTAGAAGACTAATTGGCGTTGTTGTGGCTACTTTTTTACTCGCGTTTGGGTTGATTGTCGGTAGCGCGACAGCAGTGGAACTGGACAAAGCTACCCGGACAGTGCCATTAAACGATCAAGGTGACACCATTGTACTTAGCCTCAAACAAGTCAAAGAAGGCAAACGCTTATTTGCTTACGCTTGTGCCCAATGTCATGTTGGCGGCGTTACCAAGACTAACCAGAACGTGGGACTAGAACCAGAAGCTCTGGCATTGGCAACACCAAACCGTAATAACATTGAAGGCTTGGTGGATTACATGAAAAATCCCACTACTTACGACGGGGTAGAGGAAATTTCCGAATTACATCCCAGCACTAAGAGCGCAGATATTTTCACAGAAATGCGAAATCTGACGGATGATGATTTAGTAGCGATCGCTGGTCACATTCTCCTGCAACCCAAAGTTGTTGGTAATAAATGGGGTGGTGGAAAAATCTATTACTAAATCCCTGAATTAGCCCATTAGTGCCAAGCCTTTGGGATTGGGTATTGGGTATCGGGAAGAGGCTCTAGGGGCAGAGGGGCATAGGGTAAAGACTTGCAACAACTTCTCTTGTGCTCCCCTGCTCGTTAGCCCCCAGTCCTCAATCCCCAATCCCCTGCTTTTCTACAAAGACTTTCTGGGGTATGGCAGTCTAGTATCTATTACTGATTGCACAGCTTTTCGTTATAATTTCCTGCCCATTCTTAAAAAAAAATTGTATCTACGACATATTGTCATATTTGGTGTTGATTTTATTTAAAATGAGAAAGGAAAAAAAATGTTTGTTTAGGAGAGAGTCATGAAATTTATTTCGGCAAGCTGGCGACGCCTGAGCCTGGCTGTGTTAACAATCCTTTTAGTTGTTAGCAGCTTTGCTGTTTTTACCCCCAGCGCTGCGGCTGAAACATACCAGGTGAAACTTGGTACCGATAAAGGAATGCTGGCATTTCAACCGAAAAAATTGGCAATTAAACCAGGTGACACAATTGAATGGGTGAACAATAAAGTTCCTCCCCATAATGTTGTGTTCGATCCTGCGAAAAACCCAACTGGTAGCAAGGATTTAGCAGCTTCTCTGTCTCATAAGAAACAGTTGATGAGTCCCGGTCAAAAAGTATCAACTACCTTCCCCGCAGACGCACCTGCTGGTGACTACACCTTCTACTGCGAACCTCACCGTGGTGCTGGCATGGTTGGTACAATCACTGTTGAATAGCTAGAAATATCGTCGTTGGCACTAGATGATATTTTCAGCTTCCCTCAGTGAAATCAGCTTATAAGCAACACGCTACACTCCCAGAGTGACCAGACAATGGATAATGGCGGTAACAAATCTGCCCACCGAAGACGCTAAGCACTGCGTAGCAACGGAAGGGTGAACTAGTTACCGCCAATTTTGATCGAATTGGACTTAATCTAAAGATCGATCGCGTTTATACTCTTCGTGGAGGCTTGTTGCGAGGAAATTCTTTTGAGAATACTTTTATTAATTTTGCTGTTAGCGATCGCCTTATTCAACGTAACATTTATCAGTCCAGCACTAGCAGCCGAAACATCCAACGGTGCTAAAATTTTCGAGGCTAACTGCGCTTCTTGCCATATTGGTGGCGGTAACATCCTCATCGCCGAGAAAACCTTGAAAAAGGAAGCATTGTCAAAGTACCTAAAAAATTATGATAACGACTCAATTCAGGCGATTATCCACCAAGTACAGCATGGCAAAAATGCCATGCCTGCCTTTAAAGACAAGTTAACTCCTGAGGAAATTTTACAGGTAGCAGCTTACGTTTTTCAGAATGCACAACAAGGCTGGTAAAATATAGCAGGTAACAGCCCTGAAAGCTATTGCCGTCAGGGTTTATGCTTAAGCTGCTATAAGTGAAAAATTAATCTCACAAGAACAACCTTTGGTGTATCAGAGGGTTTTTTAATTCAGAAAGGCGCTTATCTACAAAAATCAGCCTCAGAAGTTGTCTCAAAAGAGGTTGGTTGTGATTTTAGGCACTTCTAGATTTTCCTTAACCTGAAAAAGAGGTAACTGGAATTAGATTACCATTTCAAGCCAGATTTAAGGAGATATAGAAGATTTTGTTAATACAAGAAGATCCCGCTGTTCACAGTCAACTGTAAGCAACTTCAAGAAGGATAATTTATTTCCTGGAGTTCCCCAAGTGAAAAAGCTTCACTTGGGATTATCTTTCTTTGGATTTACCTTAACTGGTGTTTTATCTAGCCGTAGCAACCTAGAAGACAAATTGCTCAAACCTGTAATTACGAATTTACTAACCAGAGTTCAATTTAGTATGCCAAAGAAGTGGCTATTTTTCTGGAGTAGAGTCTTGTCTGTTTCCCTTCAGTTGGCGCAACTGTTGTAGTAATTCTTGTTCCGATTCGGGAGTCGGCTGATTTTTATTAACTCTTGGCGTTAATAGCGGTTCAGAAGAACTACTAGCTGCTGGTAAAGGCTGGGTTTGATTGGTATTGATTTTTGGTAGAACTAATGGTTTGAGAGTATTTGTACGCAAGGAGGCAGGCTGATTATTCTTGATTTGCACTTCGGATGATGGCTTTGCAGCATCTGTCGGTGAGTTGTTATTGACTCCTGGCACAACTAACGGTTTGAGAGTGCGTGCAGGTAAAGGCGCAGACTGATTAGTTGTGACTGGCGCTTCTGAAAATGGTTTAGAAGTAGCCGCAGGCGATGGCGTTAGCTGATTGCTGTTACCTGCTGGTGCTAAAGGAAAGGGCTTTTGGTCTTGAGTAGTTCCAATTGTGTTGCTACCGTTGTTTTGGAAGACTAGGTTAAATGGATAAGAACTAATCTTTTTATCTCCCTTGGGGGATTGTTTGTTAAAGTATTCCCTTGCTTTTGTTCGCAATTCTGGGGAGAGTAACTTGTCTTGGAACTTGATATCTAAGACTTTGCCATCAGGATCTACCACTAATACTCCCAAAACAGCCCCTTCCACATTCGCCTTATCTGTAGCTACTGTTTGCCGAATAACTGGTTTTTGTTCAGCATTGGGGTATTCTTTCTGGACTTCTTTTCTGAGAGCATCGTAAGAATCCAGTTGTGCAATTGTCTGTTGAGTTCCTTTGGGAGATAAATCGCTCGCTTGGGATACCATTCCCCTAGTTCCCATCAAAGTATTGCTATTTGCTCGACCTTGTTTTAGAGAACTTATCAAGGAGTTTTGAGTAGTTTTAGACGCATTATCAGTTGGTTGCGTCATTTGTGGAGTTGGATTTTCCTGTGGTGTTGTAACAGGAGGAATATCAGAAAGGTTGCGAGATTGGGCATTTTGCAGAATATCATCAGGTATATTCTGTGACTGCAATTGTGGCAACCTATTTACAGCCAGTGGTTGAGGCGACTCGTATTTGCTATCGCTTTGACTCAAACGAGGAACTGGAGGAACTGATGGCGAGAATTTTGGGGTGTTATTGTATTTAGAACTATCAAATTTAGAAGCGTCAAATCCAAAATTATAATTGGGAATCCGCCGCAGAGACTGTCTTGTAGGCACAGAGGAAACCCGATAGCTATTAGCTGATGGAGGTAGGGGAGGCAGTACCAACTGACTATTTGATGGTGGTGCCAATGGAGGTAATACACTCTGGGCGCTGAAATTCGGTGCAGAAAGTGGCGCTATTGGCGGTAATTGTTGTAAATTTACTTGGCTTTGGGGTGTGCTTTGGGGCAAACGGCTTTGGTCGGCTTGGCTCAATTCCATAAGTCCGACGGTTTTTGATGATGCCGTTTCTTTAGGCTTACTAGAGTCTATGGGCATCAATGGTACAATCATGGCGATCGCACCGTGGATGCCAACAGAAGCTATAGCTGCTATCCCAATTGGTTGGGTAATAATTTCTGGTATATTTTTCAGCAGGGAGACGTAAGACATGGCTGTTATCGTTCACTCGACTCAGTTGCAGTTGGCTAACAATTCTATCTCTGGTGACTATATTGCAATATATTCCAAGAGATGCTTCCCTCTAAGGAAATAATAACTTCCTATGCTGGCAATCCAGACGCTAAGATTACCATTTCCTCAAGTTTTTAATTTCTTAATGATGCTCTATCATATTGTTAAATTGGGCTTGCTAAAAAATGTTTAAATAATCACTATTTTTGATTTTTTATTGTTATAAAGCACACTATTAAAAGTAATATTTCGGTTATTTATCTATTTCATATTTCTGATAATTTCTGCTGTATCCGAACATTCGAGCTATTTTTTCGTCTTTGCTACTCCTTTTTTTTCATAAAGATTACGTAACAAATGGCACGCTAAAATGATAGATACTACGCCCTTTGTGACAATCTTACCACATCAGCCGACACTAAAACTGTTGTGAACTGTACCATTTGTTGATACTTTAGCCCTAAAACCCATCAACATGTATTTGGGGCTTCCAAGATTGAGTTAAACGATGGCTACTTTAGCCTCTAACTACTGACTATTTATTTGTTAAAAAATTCTAAACTTTAAGTCCTTGCAGCCAAAATTTTAAATGCCGTTACCGACAGTTATTGTCCCTGGTTATCTAGAAAGCGCGATCGCTTATCGCCAACTAGAACAATCTTTACAACAGCTAGATTTTCCCACTGTCACAGTACCACTACGGCGTCGTGACTGGCTACCCACTATTGGCGGAAGACCCGTAACGCCGATTTTGCAACAGCTCGATAGCACTGTTAAACAGATATTGCAGCAATATAACGCTACTCAAATTAATTTGATTGGTCACTCAGCTGGGGGTTGGATATCGCGTATCTACATGGGAGAAAAACCCTATTTGGCACGCGGTGATGTCAAGCCATTCCTCTGGCAAGGCCATCCCTTGGTTGCTACTCTCATAACCTTGGGTACACCCCACACTAGCCAAGAACGCTGGACACGCTCCAATCTCGATTTTGTCACCAATAACTATCCTGGAGCTTTTTACAAAAATGTTCGTTACGTTTGCGTGGCAGGCAAAACTATTTTTGGAGAAAAGCGGCGTGGTAGCTGGTTCGCTTACAGTAGTTACAAATTAACCTGTGGTAAAGGTAACACTTGGGGCGATGGAATCACGCCCATCGAAGCAGCTCACTTGGAAGGTGCAGAAAATCTGGTAATTGAAGGCGTCAAGCATTCTCCCAGAAGTCTTGGTATTTGGTATGGCTCGCCAGAACCATTGAAAACTTGGGTACAATATTTAATTTAAAAAACTTTATTTTTATATAAGAAAAACAAAATTTCTTAAAATTTCTTAGCTAAAATAATTGTATAAGAATAAATACCTACTTAAGAACAGGAGGGGTGAGCTATGCAAAGCACCCAGTTCGATAGGATTTTGCGACGAGTAGCGACGATATTATCAGTTGTAATTCTGACTCTGTGCTTAGTTTACATTTCTACCGGAGTTTTGCTTTCTTTTTACTACGAGCCGACAGCCGGCGGTGCTTATAACTCTTTGAAGACGATTAATACACAACTATCATACGGTTGGTTGTTTTGGAGATCCCACGAGCTTGCTGGTAACGGCCTAATTGCGATCGCCCTCATTCAACTAATAGTCATGTTTTTGAGTCGCCAATTTCGCAAGAGTTGGCTGACTGCTTGGATTAGCGGCATTTTGTTCACCCTCAGTGCCATCGGGCTAGATTGGACAGCGATGATTTTAGACTGGACTCAAGAAGGATACTGGCGTTTTAGCATTGAGCTAGGAACCATCGAAGCGATTCCTCTAATCGGTGGACAACTGCGAGACATCCTCACAGGCGGTGGAGCCATTACCACAGTTACTGTAGAACACCTTTACACAATACACACTTATCTGATTGCTACGACAACACTACTTTTGGCCATAGTGCATTTATCTGCTTTACTCTGGCAAGAATGGCAACAGAGTGCTGAGTTAGGAGTTAGGAGTTAGGAGTTAGGAGTTAAGAATTATTCTCCTTGTCTCCTTGTCCCCTTGTCCCCTTGCCCTTTTCTCTCCCCATCTCCCTCATCTCCCTCATCTCCCAGCACTCTCAGTAGTTGAAAGCTCAGATAACTGCACCAGAGGTAGGTCTTCGACTTCTGGTAACTTTTCTAGAGATAGGGGAGTGGATTGAGTGGCACCGGATAAACGTTTTAAAAGGCTAGGTCTGGGGTCATGCAAGAGGTAGATAATGCGATCGCCAACTTGCCATTCTTGGTTAGCTGGCATTACCTGTAAGCGTTCTTCTCGTTCTACCAATAGCGGTATTAATACCCCAGTCCTAATTTTCTCTTGAATGCGATCGTGTTGAGTGGAGAATTCCGACTCATTAAGCGTAGTTGTTCCCAGCTTGACTCGCCCATCATTGAGATATTCATTCCAAGTCTTAATGGCTAAATCTGGGATAAAAGCTTGATTAACTTTATTATTGGCTGAGCTACTAGCTTGAGGGTCACGGGGAAAAACTGCTAAAACACGCGGCGGATTAAACTCCTCAGCTGCTCGTTGAGCCAAAACAAAATTTACCTCACCATTACTGGTCATTGCCAAAAAAGTACCCATAGAGGCAAGTCCAGCTTCTTCCAAAACAGCTGCATCCAAGGCACTACTAGCAATCACCCGAAGATTTTGGGACTCAGCTTGCAGAAGACATTGGGGGTCAGTATCAATCATTACCACGTTTTCTCCCCGTTCTTGAAAGAACCGGGCAATCAAAAGACTCAAGGGATTACAACCCACAATTACTGCCCCAATTGCATCTTTCGAGGTAATTTGTAGAAACCTGGCAACCCAGCCAGCCGTTAGCCCTTGGCAGACGACAGTCATGATAATTGTCAGGAAGACTAAAGCTTTGATGGAGTCACCGCCATTAATACCCCGCTGTGTCAGCAAAATCGCAAATAGAGAAGCAACGGAGGCAGAAACAATTCCTCTCGGAGCAACCCAACTTAAAAACAATTTCTGTCGCCAGTTTAAGTCACTGTTCCAGGTACAGAACAGGATATTAATTGGGCGAACGACGAACATTAGTACCAAAACAGTGAGTAAACTACCCCAGCCCAAAGCAAATACACTGGCGATGGATAGGTCAGCTGCTAATAGGATGAACAGTACCGAAACGCTGAGAATTGTCAGCTGACCCTTAAAGCTTCTTAACAGACGTTCTTCTGGAACTGAGGAGTTAGCAAACACCGCTCCGGCGACTACTGTCGTCATTACTCCCGATTCACTGCGGATCATTTGCGATAAGGTAAATAGGCTCCAAAGTATCGCCAGCACCACTAAGTTTTTCAGCTCGAATGACAGAAAACTGGCGCGTTTGAAAATCAAACTCATCAGATAACCGCCAGCGCCGCCAATTGCCGCACCAACACCCAACCGCATCAGTAGACCAACGATCGCATTGATTGGCTGAGCATCGCCGTTCAAAATCGTATCGAGGACAACGAAAGCCAGGATCGCCCCTACTGGGTCAATTAAAACTCCTTCGCCTTCTAAAAGTGTTGCCACCTGCCGATCTACATTGATTTGTTTGAGCAGGGGGCCAACGACAGTCGGGCCTGTAACCACGACTATGGAAGCATAGAGAAAAGCTATGTTCCAAGGAAATTCACCCAGCCAGTGAGCAGCCATACTCCCACCAAGCAGTGTGATTAGGGTTCCGAGAGTGACGAGCAATTGTAGGCTAACTGAAACTCTGCCTAACTCTCGCAGATCTAAATTCAGTCCACCTTCAAACAAAATAATTGCCGTTGCTAGGGCGACAATAACTTCCAGCCCAGTGCCTAACAGATGGGGGTGCAATAGCCCTAAACCATCAGAGCCAAATAAGATGCCCAACAGCAATAACAAGACAATGCTGGGTAATCGAAGGTATGCAGCCAAGACTTGGGCGCTAATACCCGCTAGCACAGCGATCGCCATCTGGAGAGTGATTTCAAAAGATGCTTCCATGTTGTAGATTTTGAGCCATTTATTTCAAAATCTTTTGTAAAAAAACTGTAGGTATTAACTCTACAGGGTACAACATCATACCCTTTCTCCTTTGGCGAATTTTGCGTTTTTTCTGTTTAGGCATCCACTAGATTGAAGAGTCCTGGACATTGAGCCACTCTGCCCAAAGCTGGACAAGCCTGTGTGGACTTTTTTTTGTGTATCCATATCTGTGTATCCTTTTCAAACTTTCGCCTCCACCCAGTTTAGCCGCCACCAACTTTTTTTGGCAAAAGCTATTGACATCCTTTAGAAAATTCGTTAATTTATAAAAGGTCTGAGTCCAATGCCCCCATCGTCTAGAGGCCTAGGACACCTCCCTTTCACGGAGGTAACGGGGATTCGAATTCCCCTGGGGGTATTAAAAAGCGAAAAGCTAACATCTTCTTGAAGATAAGTAAGTAGTAACAATTATCACTCAGAATTAACTCTGAATGATAGACTACTGAAGTTCAGCTTTTCTGACTAGCTAGTTGTTCTACACGTTGGTAAATAGCCATAAGATTTAACCGCAGATCTTTACTCAGGCGGTTTTCAATAATTGACACTGGCATAGTGAGCTTAGGCCAAACTTGAATTGTGTAGCAGAGATTGGTTCCTATATGCTCGCCAAGGGAATAAGGCTCTAAGCACCAGCTACCAGAGAAGCCTTTAAAATCTCCTTCTACCATACGGAAATTGATTTCTTTAGGGAAGTATTCTTCCAGATCTAGAACTACCCGCGCACAAAAGTTGAAATTTAAAAAGCGCTGGGAGCCTACCTGTTCGAGTCGAATACCACCGTCAGGATGCTCGATAAGACGGCTTTTTGCAAGGTTGGGAATGAAGTCAGCCAAGGCTTCATAATCAGTCAGAACCTTCCAAATTTGTTCCACTGGCTGGGGAATTTGAACTTTAGCACTGATTTGTCGTTGCCGCTGTGCTAGTTTCTCAATTTGAACTTCAACTTTAGCCAATAAAGCAAGTGCATCAGCAGACAAATCAGCTTCTAAGTTACTGTCATCAGTGGAAGACTGAAAATCAAGGTTCTCTGTTGTGTTGTATTCTTGAGTCACTTTCCGAATTATGGTTTGCTTTCGTCAGAAAATTGCGGCAGAGTCAGGGTGAAGCAAATTTCGCTCTGTTGAGAATCTGGTATTGGTAGACTTTCAACTGCGATCGCCCCATTGAGATGCTGCACTAAAGACTTGACTAAAGCAAGTCCCAAGCCCGTTCCTGGAGTCCAGCGTCCTTTTCCGCGACGGAACTTGTCAAAGATGTAGGTCGCTTCTTCTTCAGAGATGGCACGTCCGATGTTCCTCACCTTCATGATAACTCGATCTATTTGTTCATCGACTTGATGAAAGGCGTGTAGGTGAACTATCGTATCATGCTCTGAGTATTTACAGGCATTTGTGAGCAATTCTTGGAGAATGCGATCAAAACTTTCTAGTTCGGTTTGCAGTCTTAGCGACTCTTGTGGTAACTCTAAAGAAATGTTTAATCCCTTCTCGGCAAGTTTTTTCTCAAAAGATGCCGCTATATGCTGAATTCTGGTATTTAAATCTATAGTTTCTAATTGCGGAGCTTCGTGAGGCGACTCTAGCTTCTGGAGTGTCAACAAGTCATTAATTAAGTTAATTTCTTTTGTACATTCCTGCTCTAAGATATCCAGATATCTCACCTGACGCTCTGGTGTTATTCCTGGGAAACGTAAGTTGCGGATTGACAACAGCATGTTTGTCAGGGGGTAGCGTAAGCGATCGCTCATATTACTCAAAAATTCATCTTTGAGTTCGTTAAGCTGCCGCAATTGCTCAACATATTGGCGGGTTCTTTCATGCAACTTTGCTTGAAGTTCCAGACTGCTCTGTAGTTTTGCTGTTCGCTCATCCACCAAAGTTTGCACTTGGCGCAAAGTCTGTGACTGGATGATGGCGTTACTGACTTGAGCGCAAACCATTTCCACAAGGTTTAATTCTGCTGGCTGCCAACTGCGAGTAAAAGATTGCTGTAATACCAAAAATCCTAAGATTTTACCTTGACTTTCTAATGGCATTAACAGTACCGCAGGCAATTCCTCTAGTGCGAATAATGGAACACCACAGGAAATCTCGTTTTGGGCGGTATAATCATCGAAAATTACTGGTTTTCCAGAATCTATGAAGGCACGCTGACATAAACCGCACTCGGAAAGCGAAAAAGACTGGTTTAAGATCTCTGGTTTACTGGTGCGGGAATTTTGTGTTGCCTTTGTCCATTCACCAACTACCGTAGCTTTGGCTTTGGGAATTTGTTTCTTGGCTTGAGTCCTAAATAGTGGATCTGTATATTTCAACAGGATCAGCAAACCCCGATCTGCCTGTAGAGATTCAGCAGTAGAGGCAATAACTACTTGGAACATTTGATTAAGTTCCAAGTTACTGCGACTTAATATAGTTAATTGCTTGATCAAGTTTTGATGCTGGTTGCTTTTTTGCAAATCCTGTTGTTGACTAGCAATTAGCTGGGCTTGTGCGGCTCTAGAAAAAGCGATCGCGCAAGATGACTCTACTTCTTTGAGCAGTTGTTTTTCTGATTCACTCCAATCATATGGTTGGAATTTAATCAGACAAATAACACCATTATTATTGCCACCAAATCGGGTAGGAATTGCCAAAACTGCTTTTATCGGCAGTGGCAGATATTGACATCCAATTACCAGACTGTTCTGAATGATGGAAATGTCTTCAATAGTCAATGGTTCAGCAGCGCATTGCAGCACTGGGGAGTGCATCAGCAACTGTTCCATCGAAAATATCTCTTCTGGGTGTGGTAACCCTAAATAATCATCTGCACACCAATTAGTAGCAGTTGGTTCCTCAGAGATCTCACCTGTTACTGAAACCAAGCAGCAGCAATCTACTTGAAAAGTAACTCCTAGCAATCGGGCAATATCTTGCAGCATCAATGCCGTTGCCGAGCTATTAGCAATGATTTGGTTGATTTTGTGTACCAACTGGCGGGCTGGTTCTTCCTGATGCTGCATCAGCTTGACTTGGTAAGGTTGTAGTCGTTCGGCGTCATTTAAGTAATGTGGCGGCGACGATAAAGGCTTTTTCATTCTTGGCACGCCCTTGGATAATAAATCCACTCTTTTTGCACCCAACCTTTTGGCATATTGTTCACCGTTAGTTGTGTTGCTCCACCCTGATAATTGACAAATTTTTTATGAATACTTTCTCTCACCTGTTATAGCCCTTTTCTATGTCAGATGGCCAAGTTTCCAAATATATTAAGCAAATTGCTACATGGATACTTAGATAATTAAGATATGCTAAAATCCCTTAGCCAGATTATTTTTGCTTTCTTTATATTGATATGTTTAACAAACTTTGACTTAGAATATCCTGTCTGTAAGTATACATAAACCGTAATTTCTCTGGAATAAAACCCCAACCATCGGGAGTTTTCCCGGTAAGATTACTTAATAAAATTTCAGTTTTTTGTAATATTTATTTAATTTTTAGTATATTTACAAGCTGTCCTTGACTCTGTGTTAGTGTCAAAAAGATAGAGGAAGACAAGCTAAAGCTTTAAAAAGTAGACATATAAACGATCCTAAGGCTCTCATGCCTAATAGGACAAAGTGGAATCTAGACCCAAAATGCTTTCTATAAGATGCGATCTTTAATAATAACTTTTGACAACACGTAGGGGCGATCGCTAGACTTCGTTTTTTTCAGAGCGATCGCCCAAGGTTTTCAGTAAATCGGTGTATATCAGGCAGTGTAGCCTTTGGTTTTGGTAATTGGGAAGAAATTATTAACCATTGGCGGTTATCCATTACCAACTTCATAATTATAAGTATAACTAAATATAAATAAATAAATTATAAGCTTTAATAATATATTGAATCACCGGAGAAAATAGAGCTAAATTTTGAATGCAGCTCGGTTATTTTAATCAAAATAACCGAGCTGCATTCGCCTGGATATAAGGCTATCCAGCCAAACTTTCGACACTCAGAGGAACCATATCGCCATTTCTCGTCAGTCCTAACAACATCGGCTGTTGGGGTTGGATGAGTTGACCTGTGAGGACACAGCGCTCTTCTTGCTGAGCTGTGGCCGCTATGCTAGCTCGAATATCGGATCGCGAAAATCGCGGCTTCCACTCACCTGATTTTTGCTGGACATAGTTCCAAAGAATATCTCGGATCAGAGCTTGATATCCCTGATTGCCAGCGATTTCTTTGAGTTTATCTTTGAGTTCGCGTTCTAGGCGGATGCTGGTAACTTCCATATCGGTGGTTGGGGTGCGAGCGATTGTATGCATGACTTTTTCTCCTTAAAGGTATAGACAGGATAGTAATACAAGTGTAGTATGTTTAAAGGAATGTTCAATAGGTGAAATTTTCTGTGAAATCCATTTACCCCATCTCTACTTCCTTATGCGCTACCAATTGCCGAGCCGATTGGGAATCAGCTGCTGTGGGAGTGGAGTATTTATTTATGGGCGGTAGTAGCCGAAATCATGGGCAAATCACAGAGGGTAATCATGAGTTTAGATATCTGAGCATTAGTTGGCCGATTGCAAAACCACAACTAGATAAAGAAAGCGGGGGGTACAGGCGAAGGAATTCTGTACCGATATAAGACCAGAAAAATTTTCGGTCAATTTCCAACCCCCGCTTCAGGCAAACAAGAAGCGGGGGTTTTTTATAAGGAGTGAAGCTGTGACGACTGCAAGGCAAGTGTTAGAGCAATCCGTAGTGATGTTTTATCAGAATTATTTACCACTATGTCGGATCAATATCAAGCGGGCGATTGTTTTATTAGTAACAAAAAAAACTCCAGCACTGGGTTTTACCACGGAAAGTGAATGGCAAATTCACTCACTCCAGTTGAGAGCGGATGTGGAAACTTCCGGCAGCTAATTGGCGAAAAGGGTTACCAAAAGGGGATCGCATTTACCAAGATTGTGGTAGCAGCAGACATTTAACCCTAGATTATCTGATACCGCGATGTACACGCTGAAGACTTTTGGATAAATGTGCAAGCAAACCTGGAATAACAGGAGAGCATAAGGAATGCTGAAATTAACTTACACTGAAAGCAGCTTTTATTTAGAATTTCTCACTCTGTCGCTAGAAGAATGGGTAGCGCAACGAGTGATTTTGGCACTGCGAGTCGGGCAAACTCTGAGCGTTGAACCCAGTACAGCTTCCTTTTTGCTTCCTGTTGATTTACGGGGAGTGGAAGTGTTGAAGGCTGAGGTGAAAAGAGATGACAGAGAAATTATTGCTTTGTCTGTCTGCGATTCCGAATATGTGGAAGTCACCTTGCAGGGTTCTTGGCTATCAAATGGTTCTGAGGATGCTGCGGGTGTGTTTGTCACCACAATGAGCGATCGCGCTGAGTTCTTTTTGCACAAACTTTGGCAGGAAGCTCAAGCTTGTACTTCTGTGATGAGTGAATAAATGGAATCAAAGGGTGAGTTAAATTTCTCGCCCTTTGTTGTTTTATGGCAGGCAATAGGCAACAGGCAATAAACTTGAAAATCTTTTTGTATCCGGGTTTTATGCTAGGTTGATGTCGTAATCTACCTGGCAACTGCTATATTTTTCAAAGTTTGAGAATTGCCACAAATTGGTCAGCTTGGTGTTTAATTAATAAAAATTTATTTTTCCTACTCCCTATTTTCAAGGCAGAGTCAATCTTTGCTAAATATCTGAATAAGAATTAAAAAGTAGTTAGGGTATATGCCTTACCTACTTTTTAATGTCATAAATTTTTGAAAAAGCCAGTTTCAATTTCCGAAACCAGCCTGACAAATGGTGGAGAAAAAGGTTAGCTTAACTGTTAATCACAAGCGGCACCCCAGCAGCGATGGTAAAAGAATTAGCAATTTGCACTCGTGGACTAACTAAGCAATTTGACCGACACGTTGCTGTCAATGATGTTGATTTAGAAATCCAGGCGGGTGAAGTATATGGACTAATCGGCCCGAATGGCGCAGGTAAAACAACTCTCATCCGGATGTTGGCGACTGCTGAGGAACCAACTACGGGTGAGATTTATATTAATGGCGATCGCCTTTTACGCGATAAGAGTAACCCGAAACTCAAGCGTCGTCTTGGCTACTTACCCGATGACTATCCACTGTATGAAGATTTAACAGTTTGGGACTACTTAGATTATTTTGCGCGTTTGTATCGTTTGCGGGAACCCCGCCGCACCCAACGGCTACATGAAGTTTTAGAATTAATCCAACTTGGTAACAAACGCCACAGCATGATTTCTACTCTCTCACGAGGAATGAAACAGCGTTTGAGTTTAGCACGAACCATTATCCACGAACCGATTTTACTATTACTAGATGAGCCTGTTTCTGGACTCGACCCCATTGCGAGGATGCATTTCCGTGAAATCATTAAGGCTTTACGAGAAGCTGGGATGACTATATTAATTTCTTCCCACGTTCTTAGTGATTTAGCGGAATTGTGTACTTCTGTGGGAATTATGGAACTTGGCTTTTTGGTAGAAAGTACTTCCCTACAGCAACTTTATCAACGTCTTTCACACCAACAAATTGTGTTATCTACTTTGGGTAAAATAGAGGTACTTTTGAGTGAATTAAAGCATCATCCATTAGTAGAACAGTGGGAGGTAATACCAGGAAAAAACAGCGTGCGGGTAAATTTTTCAGGAACGCAAGAAGATTGTGCCGATCTGTTGCGATCGCTCATTCAAGCAGGCATTCCTTTGAGTGATTTCCACTGCACGCAAGAAGACTTAGAAACCATTTTCTTAAAACTAGGTCACAAACAAGCATCTTGATTCGTCAAGGAATTTTGGATTTTGGATTGACTAAACGGATAAATCCGAAGGTTTGTACCATAGCTATCACTCCCGTTTTTGGAGAATTTTTTTCCTATGATGCTCAATTTGATAGACAAAATCGGCGATGCGAATCCCCAACTATTGCGGGAATTAAAAGGACGCTTGAAATTTTTTAATGTGGCGATCGCTGTTGCAATTTCCCTACTACTGCAACTAGTAGTTTATTTATCTCAGTTTCGCGATTTTCCTGATGAAAAATATTCGCTAACTGGCACATACTGTCTTTTGCGTCCAAGATACGAGCAGCAACAAAGAGAGGTTTATCAGCAATCAAATCAATCTATAATTAATGAATTCAATAATTTCCTGTCTAAGAATTTCTGCCCCGAAAACCAAATTAATTGGCAATTGTGGTGGCGAGACCATTGGGAATACATATTCCTTTCTTTGAGTGTAATTTTTGTATTTACACTATTAGTTGCAGGAACTTATTTACTGATTAATGATTTAGCGAAAGAAGAACGTCGCGGTACGTTGAATTTCATTCGTCTAAGTCCCCAATCAGAAACAAGTATCTTGACGGGGAAATTACTAGGAGTTCCGAGCTTTATTTATCTCATAGTCTTACTAGCCCTTCCTTTACATTTGTGGGCTGGACGTTCTGCCAACATAGCTTTTAGTTACATTTTTAGTTACTACGCTATTGTTGTTAGTAGCTGTATGTTCTTCTACAGTAGTGCGTTACTCTTTGGATTAGTTAGTCGCTGGTTAAGTGGTTTTCAGCCGTGGTTAGGTAGTGGCGCTGTTTTATTTTTCTTGTTTATGACGATGATAATAGCCTCGTCTTATGGCAACAGTTTAAATAATTCAGGTGCTTGGTTGAGACTTTTTAATCCTTGGGATGTAACCAATTATCTGTTCCCAAACTTCTTGCGTGTACACAATGGTTCCCCTCTGAAAAACTTGGAGTTTTTCTATATACCATTGGGAACAAGTGTTGTGAGTGTTGTGGGCTTCCATTTGTTCAACTATGGAGTGTGTACTTACGGTATTTTCAAAGCACTAAAACGTTGTTTTCGTAATCCTCAAGCCTCAGTAATCAGTAAGGGACAAAGTTATATAGTAGTAGCTTTTTGCCAGGTAATGATGTGGGGATTTACCTTGCAATATTGGGACAAAGCTTTCGATTTAGATCGACAAGTTGAGCAGAATTTTGCTTTGATGGCATTATATAATGTGGGCTTGCTTGTCAGTTTGATTGCAATTCTTACGCCTCATCGTCAAGCTCTCCAAGATTGGGCGAGATATCGACATCAAGCTAGCAACAAGAGTATTTGGTGGGATTTAATGACAAGTGAAAAAAGTCCTGCATTAGTGGCGATCGCCATTAATCTTATAATCGTTAGTATCCCTTGGGTAGTCTGGATTTCACTTACATCTGCTTTCAATACAGACAGTAACCCAAATTGGGTGAGTGACAATGTTGACAGGTTTAAATTACTTTTAGCTGTAGCTTTGTCTATCAGCATGATTTTGATTTATGCTACCATCGCTCAATTAGTACTGTTGCTCAAAACTCCCAAACGTTCTTTCTGGGCAATTGGAACTGTTGGTGGAGTAATGTTCCTACCTCCAGTGATTTTAGAACTTATCGGTATATCTTCGTGGAAAAATCCCACTATATGGCTGTTTTCAACTTTTCCTTGGTCAGCGATATCATATTCTGAAGCGACAACAATTTTTATGGCATTCCTAGCCCAAGTGAGTGTTCTTGGATTGTTAAACTTCCAGTTAACAAAGCAGGTGAGATTAGCAGGCGAATCTGCTACAAAAGCATTGCTAGCAGGACGTTAGTTTGATAAAGCAGAATTCGTAATTTACACGCGTAAGATCCCCGACTTATTTTAGAAGTCGGGGATCTTATTTTTGCTATATTATCTATTAGCTGGCTAAAGTGAAAGTTATAGCATTTTCAAAAAATTTGGTAACAAATAAATTGCTTATAGAGGTTTATTCATCTATCTGTAGTAGAAATTTAATTAAATAAGTTGAACTTTTTAATCAGTACAACTACTAGAAAATCTAAAAATAATGCTAGATCCTTCTGCTGAAGACCTACGGTGTATAGCTATCCAGTTTTTAGAACAAAGCCCTCCACAACGTCTGCACATTCTCAGGCAATTGGGCATAGCTCGTTATGAATTTTTAACTAAAATACGCCTCAATGAAGCAAATATAATTTGTATGATGCGGTTTTTAAAATATCCCAAAAGCCTAAAATTTCCCAATCTTCAAGAGGCAGATTTATCTGGTTTAAATTTAGATGGACTCAACTTTATTCGGGCAAATTTATCAGCAGCGAATTTGCAAGGTAGCAGTTTAGTTAATGCCGATCTCTTATTTGCAAATTTAACAAAAGCTGATTTGAGGAATGCAGATTTGAGTGGTGCGACTTTGAATGAGACTATTTGGTCAGATACTTTAGTAGATAGATGTCAGCTTGGTGTAGGTACTGGTTTAACTCATCTGCAACGCCAAGATTTACAATTGCGTGGAGCTAAATTTAATTAGGTGAAAAAGGAAGTGGGGAGTAGGGAATATGTTTGCATTCGCAGGCGCGAACTTTTATTGATGGATGTATCTTGAAAAAAAGGGCGTTGCTGATTGAGAATATGAATTTAGCTCACGCAGAGGAGCCAGCGCGTTGCGGAGGTTCCCTCCGTTGTAGCGACTGGCGTCGCGCAGAGTCGCAGAGAGTAAGAGTTGAGAAGAGTTGATTTTTGAGTTTCATAT
>JAVRCH010000160.1:0-35491 GCA_034530795.1 Nostoc sp. DedQUE12a | reverse complement strand
TTAACTACAAGAATATCGAACGATTAAATATCTCAAGTACAGAGAACAATGACAATATTGTGGGTAGCAATGGCAACGATACTATAAATAGCATCTTTGGTGGCAACGATACCATCGATGGCGGTATAGGTGAAGACTTATTGACCGTCAATTACTACAATGCAACTGCGGGAATCACTTCGACTTTTAATGCCACTACTAACACTGGCTCAATTAAGGCAGGTACAAGTGGCGTTAGTTACAAGAACATCGAACGATTAAATATCTCAGGTTCCTCCTACAATGACAAAATTGTGGGGAGCAATGGCAATGATAACCTCAGCGGTGGTAGTAATGGCAATGATACCCTCAATGGTGGTGCAGGTAACGATACTTTGAGTGCTGGCAGTTCAATAGGCGATAGCCTGCTCGATGGTGACGATGGCAATGATTCCCTGAATGTCTTAGGGGGCGTGTTCATATACCGAGGAGAAGCCTCTGTAAACTTTGTTTCTGGCAATAACACCCTCAACGGTGGGGCTGGTGACGATAATTTAGTTACTGAGTTTTCAGATGGTAATAACCTGCTTGTTGGTGGCAGTGGTAATGATTCTCTGTTTGCCTTTGACCCATCATTTTTATATGTTTCCTATGGAGTTGATGCTATCTCTGGCGATAACACTCTTAAAGGTGGCATTGGTAATGATTACTTGGATGTTAGCAATTCATCAGGCGATAATCTACTAGAGGGTGGCGACGGCAATGATATTCTCACCGCTTCTGGTGCTTTTGGCAATAACACCCTCAAAGGTGGAAATGGCAATGATACCCTCACAGGTGGCAAAGGTAATGATAGCCTAATTGGAGAAGGTGGTATTGATACCTTTGTTTTCAATAGTTTCAATGAAGGCCTTGATACGATTTATAATTTCAACGCCACTAATGAAGTAATTCAAGTATCGGCTCTTGGTTTTGGTGGAGGCTTAACAGCAGGTGTACTCAAAGCTAATCAATTTACAATCGGTACATCTGCAACCACTAGCGCTCAGCGATTTATTTATAACTCAACTACAGGTGCATTGTTCTTTGATGCAGATGGCAGTGCAGGTGGATTCACCAAGGTACAATTTGCTTTAGTTACTACTGGATTGCCATTAACCAACAACAATTTCGTAGTTGTTTAATCGTGGTTAAGGCTGTATTAATCTAGGTAGAGAAAGTTGCAAATGCTGTGAATGCGAGATGTCTGAAATAGCAACTCGCATTCAACTCATCAATACAATGAGAAAATCTCTCTTGAGATAAAATATATCGTCATCGATTTGGATTATTGCGTTTCCTAGTCTGCTGAGGTACAAATCTCTGCGTACCTCTGCGCTTTACTCCGCGTCACTCTGCGTTTCAAACTATTATCTGTACCTCACTTAACTGGGAATCGCTATATTGCGATCGCTCCTTACACCTAGTCCGCCCTTAGTATTGCTGCAATCAACAAATATATCTATTGTTGTCTCATTCCTTTAAAGCATCTGTCTTGTACTTCATGTAAAGAATTAGCTAGGAAAATATTAAGAGTATATAAAAAATAATCTCGCCAGATAATTATCAGTAAATTAAATTTTCAAATATGTAAAGATATTTCCTCATTAATCAATCACTCAGTAAATATCCTGTATATTAATGATGAACGCTTTCTTTCAATGTTTCTGAAAGTTCGTTTTTTTATGCCCTGCCATTTGTTTCCTCTTTTTCGGCTAGATGATCCCGGATAATAACCAATAACAAGGGCATAAATATCTGTTTATCTGTTTTTGAAGCTAGTAAGACTTACGCATTGACAAAAAATCAGAAATGAGGCGTGCTTTTTTTGAACTCAAGCTTGATTATTCGATATTTTTTGAGCAATGTTTCGGTTCGTGTTAAGCCTGAGGTATTGCTCGTAAAGATGCTTGAAAAAGCTTGAAATGGAGATTTCGCCAAATACACTGGTTGATAAATTTGTACAGTGCCTAAGACTTAGATAGTTTTTAATATTTTGCTCAGTGCTGTCTGTAAAATATTCGAGATGTGAAACTTCTGAAAAAATTGCTAATTCTCAAGGGTGACATCAAATATATCCAAAGCGCCAGCTTTTGAGAGATTTTTGCGTGCAAAAACACCACTAACAACTAGTTAATTTACTTCAAAAATAGATTCATGTAGGAAACAATTATGGCAAATATCATTGGAAGCAAGGCAAACGATACTATCATATCTAATCAGGGCAACGACACCCTGACTGGTGGCGGGGGCAAGGATACATTTGTATACAACTACAATTCCAATACCTACTTAGACGAAGGCACTGATACCATCACCGATTTTGGTGGGGTGGGCAAAGGTACAAACCCAACAGCAGGAGTTATTGCCGAAGTCGATACCATCAAATTCCAAGGCGCAGGCTTAACTGCTCGAAATTTGCTACTCACCCAGAATGGTGCAAACTTGGAAATTACGTTTCAAGGAGTGACTGGTACAAAAGTCATCTTGAAAAACTTCACACTAGAAAACTTAGATAACCTCAAAGCTTCTGGTACGAAACCAGCCATTGGCAATATTATTTTTGATGGGCAAACCACCATCACCGATAGTTTTAATGTTCTGGATGCCAACTCTACTGATACGACTATCGGCATCAAGAATACTGTAACCTTCCTCAATGACCTCGCTAACAACATTACCGGTTTAGACAACTCGAATGATGTAATTAATGGTCAGGGGGGTAATGACAAAATTGATGGCAAGAGTGGCAATGACTTACTCCGCGGTGGTGCAGGCAACAATACTCTCATTGGTGGAATTGGTGATGATTATTTGAGTAATGACTCTTCAATAACTGAGTTTTCAACAGGTAATAACCTACTTGATGGGGGTGATGGCAATGATTTTCTCTCTGCCTCTGGCTATAGAGAGTTCCAAAACTTTGGCTTCGATACATTCTATTTTGCATCTGGCAATAACACCCTCAAAGGTGGTATCGGTAACGATAAGTTACTTGCTGGGTATTCATCTGGCAATAACTTGCTCGATGGTGGTAGTGGCAACGATTTTCTGGGAGTCTCTGGTTCCTCCAGTAGCTACTATGGAGACTATCGCACCTCTGGCAATAATACCCTCAACGGTGGCGCTGGTGATGATACGTTAAGTGCTGGTAACTCAACAGGCGATAATTTGCTCAATGGTGGTACTGGCAATGATTATCTTGGTATCTCTGATGCTAGTGGCAATAACACTCTCAACGGTGGTACAGGTAATGATACCTTGAATGCTGACTATTCAGGAGGAGACGGTAGCATACTAAATGGTGGTGATGGTAACGATCTTCTCTCTGCATCTGGCGCGGAGCCAGACTTTGGCGGAAGAGAACTCGGCAATTATACTACTGGCAATCACACCCTTGATGGTGGCGCTGGTAATGATACCTTGGATGTTGGCATTTCATTTGGCAATAACCTACTCAATGGTGGCGATGGCAATGATTATCTCTTTGGCTCTGACTACTATGAACCCTATGCTTACCCCGAACAGAGAAATCTTTACATCGCCTCAGGCAATAACACTCTCAATGGTGGTGCTGGTAGTGATTCCTTGATTGTTGATGATTCAAAAGGCAATAACCTCTTGGATGGTGGTGATGGCAATGATATTCTCTCTGCTTCTGGTGCCACTGGTAACAACACCCTCAGAGGTGGAAATGGCAATGATACTCTCACAGGTGGCAAAGGTAATGATAGCCTAATTGGAGGAAGCGGTATTGATAGGTTTGTTTTCAATAGTTTCAATCAAGGTGTTGACAAAATTTCTGATTTCAACGCCACGAATGAAGTGATTCAGATATCGGCTGTTGGTTTTGGTGCTGGTTTATCAGCAGGTGTACTAAAAGCTAATCAATTTAGAATCGGTGCATCTGCAACCACTACCACTCAAAGGTTTATTTATAACTCGACTACAGGTGCATTGTTCTTTGACCAGGATGGCAGCGCGGGTGCATTTGCTCAAGTACAATTTGCTTTAGTTACTGGCGGGTTGTCATTAACCAACACCAATTTTGTGGTTGTTTAATCGGGATTAAGGCTTATTACTAGACCTCTTGCATAAATACTTTTTGGCTCACGCAAAGGCGCAAAGACGCAAAGAAGAAATTTAAAAGAATGACTTTTGCAAGAAGTCTACTG
This sequence comes from Nostoc sp. DedQUE12a, assembly GCA_034530795.1. Taxonomy (GTDB): domain Bacteria; phylum Cyanobacteriota; class Cyanobacteriia; order Cyanobacteriales; family Nostocaceae; genus Nostoc. Next base: position 31,298 of record JAVRCH010000160.1, on the reverse strand, counting down.
TAAGCAAAACAAATAAATAGGCAACTATTAGATTACAAGGTGTAAAAAAGAGATGAGGGCGCTGAGGAAGTATTTTCTTTTTTATATCCCGCATCTCTTTTTTTGCCTCAATAAGACAATTTTGGAATACCGAATTGATATTCTAGTCTCCGAAACAAATCACTTCAGTTTTTCGTAAGCAGCCAAAATAATTTTCTCTGTTTCTTCCCAGTTAATACATTTATCTGTTACAGAAACACCATATTTTAATTCTTCTTTTTTCCCAGTAATTGGTTGATTGCCTTCATAGATATTCGATTCCAGCATCATGCCAACTATTGATGTGTTGCCGTCCAATATTTGCTCAATAATATTTTCTAAGACGGCAGGTTGTAATTTGTAGTCTTTATTTGTGTTGCCGTGGCTACAATCGATGACAATTCTTGGTGGTAAATCTGCCTCTTTTAATTTCTTTTCTACCAGGCTGACGCTTGCTGCATCAAAGTTTGGCTGATTACCGCCTCTTAAAATGACGTGACCGTAGGCATTACCTTTGGTTTGAAAGACGCTGACTTGTCCGTTTTGATTAATGCCCAAAAAATTATGAGGGTTTCTAGCTGATTGTAGAGCATTCAAAGCTACTTGAATATTGCCGTCAGTACCGTTTTTAAAACCCACAGGCATGGAAAGTCCACTTGCCATTTCCCGATGAGTTTGGGATTCTGTTGTGCGTGCCCCAATGGCAGACCATGTAATCAGTTCGCTAATGTATTGAGGTATGATTGGATCTAGGGCTTCTGTACCAGCAGGTAAACCCAATTCTGTAATTTTTAATAATAGCTGGCGTGCAATTAATAAGCCATTTTCTACATGAAAAGAATCATCCATTTCTGGGTCGTTAATTAATCCTTTCCAGCCTACGGTTGTTCTTGGTTTTTCAAAATAAACTCGCATAATTAATAGCAGTTTATCTTGGACTTTCTGGGCCAATACTTTCAATCTTTGGGAATATTCCATCGCTGCTTCGGGATCGTGAATTGAACACGGCCCAACTACTATGAATTTTCGGCGATCGCGAAAATCTAAAATATCTTCTATTTCCTCTCTATACCTTAAAACTGTTTGTTCCGCTAATTGAGTTAATGGCAACCTTGATTTAATTTCATTGGGAGTTAAGAGAACGCGATCGCTCTCGATGTTGGCATTAAACAATTGATGGTTGTGCATGGAGATTTTCGGGGGATTTGTGCTATTCTGTTTCTGAGTGCAACTTAATATACACACTTTTAATCAAAAATACAAGATAAATTGATATTTTGTCCGAAAAACTTGATAATAAAACTTGATTTTAGTCAAGCAATTACTGTTATAAATATTTGACTCGATTGTGATATCGCTGTTATCAATTGGGTGAAATACAGGATAAATACACATTTATGCATAAGTGTCAACTTATGCCAAAATATTCAGATATAATTTTGTTTCTAGGTTCTAAGAAAGAATAGTCTTATTAAGCTACTGCCCCAATACTGCTCGGGTTTTGCATTTTGAACTCAGAATTTGGTTTGTGGAAAAGGGTAAAGGGTAAAGGGTAAAGATTTTTTCTTTCCCCTTTCCCCTTCCCCTTTTCCCCAAAACCCGACAAGTATTGGCTACTGCCTTTATTATCGCAGATAGAGCCTTTCATCTCATGTCCTAACTCCAAGAGAAATTTGTAGAGGCTTATGGCGCTACTGTTGAATATGATTAAGAAATATTGTTTTTGCTCGATTGATTATGTATCTACAGGTGTTATCTGCTTCAATCGATGACAAACCACTCATCCAACGGATGATGGAGCTTTATCAGTATGACTTTTCAGAGTTTGAAGATCAAGACCTCAATGAGCATGGTTACTTTGGATACCCTTATCTAGATTATTACTGGATTGAAGGCGATCGCTACCCGTTCATTGTGCGAGTAGGTAACAAGCTTGCTGGATTTGTTTTGGTGAATCAATTCACATACATTGTAGATAGTCAATATTCGATTGCAGAGTTTTTTATCTTACGAAAATATAGGCAGCAAGGAATTGGTAAATTGGTTGCTTCTCAAGTCTTCGACAGATTTCGCGGTAAGTGGGAGATTTATCAAATTAGCACAAATACAGTCGCTCAAAAATTTTGGCGCAGTGTCATTGCAGAATACACAACAGGGAAATTTACAGAAATTGTCATTGATGATAGCGATCGCCAAGGAATAATTCAATGTTTTGACAACACCTCAAAATGTTCCTTGAATCGTCCCGCCATCTACTTGCAGCATAACTCCATTCACAAATGAGGCCGCTGGTGAACTCAAAAATACCGCAACATTGGCAAACTCTTCTGGTGTCTCCATGCGGCCTAAAGGAACTTTGGTATTGATTTTGGCGATTTCTCCTCATACCAATTCTCTATAAAGATTATCTGTCTTCTGTTCCTTGGCATTCTTCTCTACGAGACGCTAGGCGTTGGGGGAAGCCTCTCAAAGAGAAGGCGGTAGCCTGCGGCAAGCCGCTTTGCGTCTACGTATTTTAAAATTAAGTGCATCTTCATGGAGAATTGGTATCAATGTCTAGTTAAATTACGATCTGCAAATCGTTAGCAGTTAAGGAAGATACCCCAGCCAAGGTTGCAAAAAGTCCACCAGAGCCTAATCCAGCCGTTGTACCATCTTGGTTGTAAAACAGGTCACCATTAAATCGGTTAAACACAATCCTCGCAACGCTAGTTCCTGCAAGGCTGGCTCCATTAACTGCTTCGTTGATAACAGAAAATTCACTGATATTTATATTTGTACCAGGATTACTGATGAGGGCAGTAAAAGTTGTTTTATCTAATACAATTTTGTCTGTGCTGCTGAGAAAATCGGTGATGCGATCGCTCCCAATAGAATTAGTGGTGAAAGCTAATCCACTATCAAAGACAAATCTATCTGTACCAGCACCTCCTGTTAAGGTATCATTACCAGTGCCGCCATTGAGATAATCGTCACCATCACCACCGTTGAGGGTGTCATTATCAGCTTCACCAAACAACCAATCATTGCCAACTTCACCAAACAACTGGTCATTACCGTCGCCACCGTATAACCCACCATTGGCAAACTCATCTGCCCCCGCAAATTTCCGGAAGTTATTGTTATCATCGCCATTGCCACCCCGGAGAATATCATTGCCATCACCACCTTCCAGGCGGTCAGAGCCAGCACCAGAAGTGATAGTGTCATTACCAACACTAGTGCGAATCAAGTTGCTCAAGGTTGTTGCACTAACAACAATGTTGTCATTACCACTGCCCGTCTTGATGCCAACACTCTCGATTTCCCGGAAGGTTGAACCGTTAGAAACAGTGCCATTGGTGGTCACAGTATAATTAATTGTGATGCCAGTAGTGGCTGCACTGAAGTCCAAAGCAATTGCGTCGTTGCCAGAACCACCAATAATACTGTCGATTCCAGTGCCGCCATTGAGATAATCGTCACCATCGCCACCGTTGAGGGTGTCATTATCAGCTTCACCAAACAACCAATCATTGCCAACTTCACCAAACAACTGGTCATTGCCGTTACCACCGTATAACCCACCATTGGCAAACTCATCTGCTCCTGGAAAATAACGGAAGTTATTGTTATCATCGCCATTGCCACCCCGGAGAATATCATTGCCAGCGAGTCCCTCAAGGCGATCGCCATCAGATCCACCAACAAGGCTATCGTTACCCGATCCACCTATAATCAAAAGGTTTGCCATGAGATTGTAATTAACTCCCAAAAAAATTAAATAAAACTGTTCAATTGTCTAGTGGAAAACTCACCTCAAGCTAGAGATACCGCCACCTTATAAAAAATAAAGTATCGCTAACATTAGTTTTCATCTGTTATCTGTTGAAATATACATAAATAACACTTTTTATTTTCGTTTGTGTTAAAAAAATTTTCATAAGTCTGGTGGTGAGTTATTTTACAGATTAAAGAACGCCTAAAAATTGAAGACCAATTATTGTTCTACTTAGTGCTCTTTTATGTCTCTGAGGAGAGAAAAATAAAATTTTGACAAGGATATCCAACCCGCCAAATTTCTCCACTGTGGCATTAATCACCCGTTCAATATCTGTTTGACTGGTGACATCTGCACGCAGAGATAGCACTTCGATACCTGTTTCGCTAGTAATTTCCGCAGCAGCTTTGTCAACTAACTCGCTGCGGGCACAGATGGCGACTTTTGCACCCTCACGGGCAAATTGCCTTGCTGTAGCTTTGCCCAAACCTTTACTAGCAGCTGTTACTAAGGCGACTTTGCCACGGAGTTGCAAATCCATAATTTTGATGTTTCTTGTTTACAGTAACTTGAAGCCCAGGTTATTGAGAACTTGCCGCAAGCGATCGCGTCCTCTCAATGACTCGACAGTTGCAATCCGCCCAGCTGAGTGTTCTGACCAATCACCAGCAACGTTCATCTGTTGTTCAATATAGAACTCTTTAATGATGTTATTGTAATGAGCGATCGCTTCATCTTGTTCTGCCAATTTGTAGGTTTCGCGGTGCAGTACAGCTGATTGTGGTAACCGTGGCTTAATTGCAGCATTCACTTCCGGATTTGGATAGCCGACACACAACCCAAACACAGCATACACAGAAGAAGGCAAATTCAAGATTGCTGCTACTTCTTCTGGACGGTTGCGGATTCCACCGATATATACTGTTCCCAAACCCAAAGACTCAGCTGCTATTGTGGCATTTTGCGCCGCTAATGTGGCATCAACCGTTGCCATGACAAACATTTCCAAATATTCCAAACCATCATGGGAGATACCACGACTGTCAGCAACGTAAGCCAGACGCGCTAAATCTGCTAACCACACCAAAAATAAAGGTGCTTGGCGGATGTGTGCTTGATTTCCCGCCAGTTTTGATAACTCATCTTTGCGTTCTTGACTTTCCACTGCAACCACACTCCAAGTTTGCAAATTTGAGGAAGTAGATGCAGATTGGGCAGCTGCAACTAGCAACTCCAGAGTTCCAAGTGGTAAAGGATCTGAAAGATAAGCACGAATCGAACGGTGAGATAGTAGTGATGTCAGAGAATCATTCCATTCAATTTCAGGATTGAAGGGAATTTCACCGTAGCGCGATCGCAATAGTTCTGTAGGATTGGTCATAGATAATTCTCCGATTTAAAAGTTTAAAAGGCAATAGGCTTGAAAGTCTGTTAATGTCTTAACCTAGCTACCAACTGCTATAAATTAGAGTTGGATTTTTGCAAGATTCTGAATTCTGACTCCTGAATTATAAGTAGAAACACTAAATTAAACTAAAAAAGAGGTTGCCGGGTTTCGACTCCGCTTAACCCTCGTCTTCTCAGGGATCGAGCATTGAGCGACTTGCCCTGAGCGGAGTCGAAGGGAGTCGAAATGCGTCTTCTAAATAATTGTGTCCACCTACTTAACTCCTGAATTCTGACTCCTGAATTCTAGATTAGATTTTTGGTGAAAACGCAGCGTATTGTTCCTTTGTTAACACTCCATCTCTGACGTTAACCTTTTTAGGAATCAATTTTAACTGATAATATGTATCAGCTACTTGTTGTTGCAAATTTATCAGTTCATCATTAATTGGTACAATACCAAACGTCCGCCTATTAGTAGCTTTTCTCATGGTTTCTATGTCAATTCCTAAGACAGATGAGAGAGTTTGCGCTACTTCTTCTCGATTTTGTTTAGCCCATTCTTCTAACTGTTGAATTTCCTCCAATACTGTCTTGACAATTTGAGGATTTTCAATTACGAATTTCCGAGTTGTTAAATAATATCCTCCCTGTTTGTTGATTCCTGTACCATCAATCAGAACTCTAGCTTTAGTTGCTTCTTGAGCCGCTGCATAGAACGGATCCCAAATTACCCAAGCATCTACACTACCCTTAACAAATGCAGCGCGAGCATCAGCGGGCGGCAAATATTTAGGCTCAATTTCACTATATTTAACTCCAGCTTTTTCTAAAGCTTGGACTAATAATAAGTGGGCGCTAGATCCTTTTTGAAAAGCAATTTTTTTGCCTTTCAAGTCAGTCACTTTTTGAATTGGAGAATTTTGGGGAACAAGAATTGCTGAACCAGCAGGACTAGCAGCAATACCAGCGATATAAGTTAATGATGCTCCTGCTGCTTGGGCAAATATTGGTGGTGATTCTCCTACATGTCCAAAGTCAATACTACCCACATTCATAGCTTCTAGCATTTGTGGCCCCGCAGGAAATTCAATCCATTCTACAGATATACCATCTGGTGACAAACGCTTTTCTAAAACACCTTTATTTTTCAACAAAATATTCGATTTTTGATACCCGAATCGCACTAATGTTGCTTTGCTAGAAGCAGAATTAGCCACAGATGTAGCACTCGGATTAGGAGAATTAACAGTCGATGTTGATGAACAGGCAGCAAATAGCAAGCTGAGACAAAGACCTGTAACAAAAGCCCCGGCTATTGGCAAAGCTGAAGAAGAAAATAATTGATGTTGCTTGTGAAATCGAATATTCCTGATTTTGAGCGATGATATCCACTTGCCAATTAAGCGGCGAAAGATTAGGTTAATCATTAAAATGATTCTCTGAAATATATAAGTACTATAAATCGGTAGATTTATCGTAGTATATAGGAATTAAGGGTTAAAAATCAAGAAAATCCAAAGATAAGCTGTCGCGGATCTAACCCCGCACATCTTTTCGTGTTGGCTGTTGACGGTTGAGAGTTAACTGTCAACAGCGTGAGTAACTGTGCAATTTAAAAGCATAATACCTTGGACTTTTGTATATTCTACTACCATCATCACTAGTTTTCAGAATACAACCGTTGTTGTAGCCTCTTGCGTGAGTATTCATCAGCCAGAAAAGCCATCCAAATCTTAGTTTGGATGGGCTTTTTGACTAAATCGCATTGGTAATGCTAATTCTCTATGAAGATGAGCTTATACCATTTCTCTATAACAAAGAGCTTAATTAAATCTGCATAGATAAGCTTTGTTAGTTTAGTAATAAGCTCTACTTTGAGGTTAAATCAAGTTCAATACTATAGAGAATTGATGTAACACTAAAGCAGTCTATTTATTTCAAAGGCACAGTAGTGTTAGAATCTGTTTGGATTCCAGTCTCAGGAATAAGATTTGGCTGTGTTTTAAAGTCGAATTTGGAATCGATAATTTGTTCAACCAACTTTTCGTCTGTAATTTTTTTGAGGATTTCCTTATCCTTTATTCCATCTTTAATCAGTTTTTTTTGCTCATCAGTTAATTCGTTGTAGTATTTCTTCAAAACTTTGATAGCCAAATCCTTCAATTCTTTTTCCTCAGTCTCGTTAATAATTTCGATGAGCAATTTAATTTCAAAGTCGTTCAACTTATCTTCATCGTCTTCCTTGTCTGATAAATTGACATTTGCATCTAGTGAATAAGTATCAAGATTGATGCTTTCATGATTTACAACTTGAGCAAAAGAAGGCAGATTTGTCATCAAAAGTGTGAGTGCAGTTCCAGTAGCTATCAACAAGTTTTTGGTTTTCATACAAGTCTATCTCCAAGATTTGTTTTGCCTTGTGGCAACCTACAAATATAGTTTGTCTTAGCTTACTACTCACTTTCTAGTCCAAAATATGCTCGGTTTCTATGAAATAACGCTCAATATATGTTCAATTTTTCAGAACTTAGGGATTACCAAGAAATAAATTATCCAGTCTTGTGGGGTGGGCGTCTCGCCCGCCCGTAGAAAGAGGCGGACAAGATGTCCACCCCACAAGAAAAGTTGTATATTTTTTTATTTGGTAGTCCCTTACGCAACTGGTACAAAATGCAGACGGGGCTTTGCCCCGCCACACAGGATTTAAATCAGACAACACAAATGAATATATGAAGGTTTTAATTGCTGAAGTAAATAATTATGAAATAATTTTTGCTTGATTTTATATACAATTTTTTCTGTTTGATAGGCGAAATTTTTTCATATATATAAGAATTAGTCTTGGCGATCGCTGCTGAATACTCATTAACTAGAAAACCCATCTCAAACTAAAAATTTGGATGGGTATAACTCTTGAGTAAATTTAAATATTTCAAAAATTGAACAAATCAACCTACTGCTCAAAACGCAACCGCAATAGAGGAGCTTCTTGGATGGGCGTTTGAGTAGGAGTTGGTGTGGTAGTGGTTGTAGTCTCTTCAAGACAAAGTTCTGGATTTACTTCTATAGAATCTATAGGAGCTAGTTCAGCTTCTAAAGCCTCAAATTTAACAACGTTTTTTACACCGGGTTGTTCACAACCACCGCATTTTTTATTAGGGTCAGTTAATGCCTGTGCTTTATATTTACCCTTAGGTAATCTTAGCCAAAATTCTTTGTCTTTTTCAAGATTTAAACCTGTAATAGTAACCGTTTTCCCATCGTTACTGACTTCTATCTTTGTATCTTTCAGGTCACCAGTTGTAGACATTTTTGGGTCGAATTTGTCATCTGATAACAATGTGATTTTGAAACCGATAATAGTACATCCCGATTTGTTGGTGAGCTTTAGTCCACTCACAGCAACACCAGAGCTAATTTCAAACTCCTGTGGGTTAGTAGTAGCTCCAGGGAGGATCGGAAATTCTACTGGTTTAGGTGGCTGACTATTGATATTCACACTGATGTCAGCAAGTAAGGGCTGAGTAAAAGTAGTTAACATAATCGTAGTTAGTACTGTACCCATCAATTTGAGGTGATTTCTTGATTTTTTTTGGCGAGTAAATAAAGTGGTCATAGCTGTTTCTCCGGATAAATGTATTTAACTAAGACAAGAAGAGTTCCTGAAAATTGCCCTTTCTTTATCGCACCCAGCAGTTTTGAGAATAGAGTTTAGTCAAACTTTTGAAATCAAAAGTTCGTGATTCTGATAAGAAACTCTTTATTCTCCCTGAACTGGTTTTGGAGTAGCGGGTGGCACAGTGGGATCTGGGGCTGGCTTGGGAGTAGCGGGGGGTACACTGGGATCTGGGGCTGGTTTTGGAGTACCGGCGACTATCTCTATCTTTTGACCTTTGTAAACTGCGTTCTCATCTTCAATATCGAGAGGATATTTACCAAGAGGAAGATCGGGTACTGTGAATTTTATTTCGGTATCTGTTGCTTTGAAATCCTTAATTTCCTTTTTACCAATGAAGATTTTTTTTACAAGTTTTAGATTTCTCCCTGTAATGGTTACCGTATCGCCTGGCTTAGCAATAATAGGATTAGGAACGCTATCATCTACACCTGGCTTTGGTTGTTGTCCAAGCATGAAGTTGAAAGTGGGAGAATTAATTGTCCATGATGCTTGAGCGGGATCTCCGACTGTTTCAAGTGCGTAGGCGTAGCCAGTGCTAGACATCGCTGCAAGCATAGCCATTGAGAGAATTTTCATGGTAGCCATAAAGTTATTGCTCCAAATTAAAAAATATTTTTGGGTGAAGCAGGCTCTAAAGGTGAATGACATTCGACTTTCAGCAACCTTGTGTAATAGTTTGTTCTATTTCGTTGCTCACTTAACAATTCAAAAACTGCTCACTTTTTACTCAGTTTTTGTTCAAAGAAATTCGGTATGGAGAAATCAGAGTTGTAAATTTTTTTCTTTGTATGAAATAATCCCAATTCAATTAATAATTGCAACACATCCTTGGGTGAAGACGCGATTCATCGCGTCTCTACAAATGGTGTATTTGTCGCATTCTTTTTTCCAATTGGTATAACTTGCATAATTAGGGCGGGCTTTTCGGCCCGCCCCACAAGAGTTGTATTAAATTTAGATATGCAAACTAGATCTTGAACAGCTTATTACGATGAATTGATGTTCTAAACTAGGCTTCAACTGCTATTCCAATTATTTTTCTGACAATTAATTTCAGTTAATTTCTTGTTGCCAGAGGATTTCTACTATCCGCGTTATCCCTGCTTTGAGATGGCGACGATATGTACTGAAAGGTAAATCGAGTAACTCTGCGGCTTGTTCTTGAGTGGGGGCGGGATTTAGATAGGTGCGATACACAGCCCGGTAGAGTTTTTCATCGCGAGGTGATGACTGTAAAGATTCCGCAACTTCTTTGACCAAAGTTCGTAAGGCAGCGGTGCGATCGCTTACACTTTTGTTAATTGCAACTTGTTTTTCTACTAAATGCGATCGCACTAAGGGATTATTTTGCAATGCATCAAGACGAGTAAAGTTACGTAATGCATCCTGTACCGCCTCGACAAATTCCGGCTGACTGAGAACTAACAGGGGTTGGCTAATTGGGGTACGATCTACTGATTCTACGGAAATTCCCACCTCTCTAGTTGCCAAAAGTTGCTGCCATGCTGTGGGTGACACCACTCGCCAGTCATGTCCGTAAACCCCGTAGTGCCGTCCTCCGATGGTAAAGTCAGCTTTAGCCAGTCGCGCTAAATCGAAGTAAGTTAACATTGATGCCCAAGCATCGGCTTGAGCGCAGGGTAGAAAGGTGTATGCTAAACCTGGCGTTTTTTGAAAATACTGGACAAAATTGATGAAAATCTGGCTTTGGGTGGGGGAAACAGCTTGATAAGTATCCCGCGCCATCCAAAAGCGGAAGATAGTTGCACCTTCGTTAGAGCGTAATGGTGCATTGGTTTGGAGATATTGCCAAGATGCCATCGCCCCTGGATCGGCATTCAAATCCTCTTGAGTGGCTGTGTGTAATGCCACCATCATCGCAAATCCGGCAGGTTCGGGGCGTGAATCTCGAAACACCACTACATTCTGCGGTTGTCGCTGCAACCAGTGATTGGCTATTTTTGCTGATTCTTCGCCTTCATATTGTGCCACCATCTGCAAAAGTGGAGCTTTGTCAGTTTCTTGTAGCCAATCAGCAAATAAACTGCTATGCTCGCCCCAAGTGAAACGCGATCGAATTGCTGGGTTATCCCGATGCAAGTAAATATAATCAAATAAAACTCGATGCTTTTCTGCTTGTTGAATTTGTCCTAAGTGTGTATTGTAATATTGACGCGCCCGGTGGTGTAATTGGGCGTAAAATTCAGGATTTCGCCAACGTAAGTCAGCAATTAAGACTTCTCGCGCCAAATCGTGAGGAAATAAACCCAGCTGTCCTGATTCAATAAACGAAAGTCCGCGTAACCACTCAAATAAATTGTGAACATCAACTAAATTACTGTCTCTCCTTTGAAGAGAGGTTAGAGAAACGTCAGAGGTTTGCGGGATTTCCGAGTTTTCAGGCACAGCCAATATTTGAGCTAGTAATGCTTCGGTGGTTACCCGCACCACAGCACAAGCTTCTAAGGCTATGCGGTGCGCGGATGTTGGTACTTCTTGGACAAATCTTTCCAACAGTGTCTTCACAATATTGGGTGCAGATTCTACTTGAAAGGATATTTCTTGCCCCTGAGCAAATAAGTCAGCAACTAAGGACAATGCTAGAGGATGTCCGTGAGTAAAATCCAGAATTGCTTGGTGTTGTGTGGTAGGGATCTCTTGTGTAGTGAGATAAATTTGGCTTTCTTCTGGAGTCAGGTTGTGTAAAGGTAAAGTGTGAATCAAAGCTTGCCAACCTGGATCGCTGCGCCAAGGAGAAGAGGGAGGATTGCGTCCGGCAACAACAATTAAAGTATTAATAGAAAGGTGTGGTAGAAATACTTCGCGCAACCATTCATCTAGTTCGGCGATCGCTTCGTAAGTATCAATTAAAATTACATTACGTTCTTGTCTAGTAGCCAGCACATTCAGCAGAGAATCTGATTTATTCAATCCCATTAATGAGTGCAAAGTCCCAATCAAAGATTCTGGCGTCGCTTCTATATTGCGTGCTTCTACGTAAATAATAGGTATTTTTAACTGTTTAGCAACTCGTAAAAACTGCTGCATCAGGGTGGTTTTACCTACACCACCAGCACCAAAAACGTGCAAAATGTGAAAAGGCAATTCTGGGGAAGCGATCGTTTTTTCAAATAGCTTTAGTTCTCGCACGCGTCCCACGAATCTGCGATTTCTTTCTGCGCTTAGTCGCTCTAATAGAGATGTCATTAGCATCCCTTCCTTAAATCTTACGTAAGATTACTGATTTTAAGTATGAAGGATGCTAATGAAAATCGCAAAATCTGCTTTGAAAAAGTTAATACACCAAGTATTTGGGGATTGGGCATTGGCCAAATGACTAATGACTAATGACTAATCCAGCAAATCAGGTTCTTCGCGGACAATCCTTTCGTAAAGTGGCTGGAAGCTAAACCATCCACTTTTAGGCGCTCCTACTTGACTGTGTGTTAAACGGGCTGTTTCGTGTTTGATAATATTAGGTCTACCTGCGGCTTGTGCCAAGAGTTGTGCTTGGCACGATCGCTCTAAGCTAATGTACCAAAAAGCAGCTTCATCTACCGTATGTCCCACAGTTAAAATGCCGTGGTTACGTAGAATTATGGCTTTAGTTTCGCCCAAAGCCTCCGCAAGTCGCTTCCCTTCAGATGTATCTAATACGACACCTGTATAATCTTCAAACAGTGCATGGTCTTCGTAAAAAGCGCAAGAATCTTGAGTCAAGGGGTCAAGCAGACGACCCAAACTCGACCAAGCTTTGCCATAAATTGAATGAGCGTGTGCAGCTGCAACTACATCAGGTCGAGCCTCATGAATTTGAGAATGGATGGCGAAAGCAGCTTGATTTACTTGAGCATCACCTTTGACCACCTCACCGTCTTTATTAACCAAAATCAGGTCAGAAACTCGAATATGGCCGAAGTATACTCCCAAGGGATTCACCCAAAAATGGTCTGTAAACTCCGGATCGCGGGCTGTAATATGCCCTGCAATGCCTTCGCTGAAGCCAAAGCGACCAAACAGGCGAAAAGCAGCAGCTAGACGTTGTTTGCGGTGCAGACGTTCATCTTCAACTCGCTCGAATACAGGGGGTTGCGGTCTATAAAACTTGGACATGTGCTTTATCCTCCTCCTCTTTGCAGGGAGCATTAGAATATCCGGAGCGAAAAGATTTGACGCTGTGAGATTCTGGAATGAATTGGTGACGCCAGATGCAACCAGTGTCATTACCGAGAAGATGAATAGATACAGATTCGCTCTCGGATGTGGTTTTGACGGCGTGGATATCGCCATCTGGAGGTAGGAGGCGGTAAATATCCCCCCTTTGAAGCCTACGCACTTCAGTTATTTGTAATTGTGCGTGTCCTTCGGCATTGCCGCTATCTACACGCCGATAGACTGTCTCTTCTTGATTGCCTTTGTATAAACCAATCAATCCCCAAGCTAAATGGTCGTGGACAGGAGTAGTGGAACCTGGTGGAATCACCAAGCTAAAGACTGATAAAGAACGGTCTTTAGCCCGATAAAGTAGCCATTGGCCGATACCACCACCCATTTTACTTTCGGGGTTGACTTTGGCAAACTTTTCGGGTAACCATTGCTCTTGGGCAAGTAGCTCTTGAAAATAAGGTTCTAATTTAGCTAGCTGTTGTATGCGATTTTTCGTAGTGTTAGCAGTAATTTCACGTACTGTTGCTACTAGCGATCGCAACTCTTGGCTGTCAATAAACCATTGGTCTTCAGGCAATGGTTCTAAAATAGTATCATTCGTCATCTATATTCCTCATTAATCTAAGTAAGTCGGCTTAAATATTCCTCGTAACTTAGTTAATCTTTATTTAAATACTTTCGTTTTATTGTGCCAACCTACTCGCTAAGTTTTTTATCTTTGGCGTAAAACTCCATACAAGTTAAAAAGGCTGATTCCCTACTCCCTAGTAGTTCGCCAAGTTCACTTGGCGGGGTAAAGGGTAAAGGGGAAAGGGGAAAAGTTTTAAATCCCTTCCCCTTTACCCCTTCCCCTTTCCCCAGCCCTCACAAGCGCATTTTTAGGTTGGCAGACCACTAGCCTGTATTTCCCTTTTAGTTTTGACATTGGGGTGAATTTTGAACCCAAGTTGCTCAAGTTTTAAATGGGAAAACGACTCCTTGAGAATAATAGTAAAGGGATATCGCTGGAATACAGTAGCCTTCCCTTGCGACAATAGTAACCTAGCACGGCTGATACGTACCGGGTATAAAGGTTGTTGGTTGGAATCGAGAATTAGAACTTTGCTCATGTATTAAATTCCTGACAGATAAAGTTAGTACCAATAAGGGCAAATAACACTTGATTCATCTCATTGTGTTGTATTACCCCTTTTATTAAACGCACGATAATAATGAGAGTGTAAAATCCAACTCGTCTCTATTGCCCATTGAGCTGTAGTATTAATTTTAAAGTACGGTAATTCGGTCGACTAAGTGTATAATTCTAAAAACAGAAATTATCACATACAAATTCAAAAAGCAAGTCCTCTTCTGGTCACCTACTGGACTGAATCGCATTAAGACAAGCTTGCACAAAATCTTCAACTACGTTGTTTACAGAATCTCGTCGCCACGCCACAGCTAACACACTGGGACTGACATCCTGAACTCGGCGGAAAGTTTGTCCAGACAGGGCGTAAACTTGTGTAGTGGTTTCCGAAACTAGTGCTATTCCTTGACCATTAATCACTGCTTCCATTGCTTCATTAGTATTGTTTACTTCCGTGCCAAAGACGATTGGATGGCCGTCACGTTCATTTTTTGCTAGCCAGTGATCTCGCCAGATTCCTGCTTCAGGAGGTACCGTAATAAATGGTTCATTAACCAAATCAGCTATCTGCAAAACTTCCCGCTGCGCTAGCGGATGGTCAGATGATAAAGCAACCCATCTTGGTTCAACTAATAAGATTTCAGTGAATAATTTTTCTTGTTTGGGAACTGGTAACCGTAATAGGGCAACATCAGTATTACCAGAGAGTAGTCCAGCTGTGGGATCTGAAAACTCAAAGAAGCGAATTGCTATCTTCCATCCTGGTTGTAGGGCTTGAAACCGTGAAAGGATAGATTTGGTTAATTCGCTGCCAATCCTACAAATAAAACCAACACGTAATGTCTGCGTTTCCCTTGCTGCTGCTTCTCGCAACGTTAACAAGGTAAACTGCCAATCCTCAATCAGTCCTTGAGCTAAAGGCAAGAGTGTTTCACCAGCAACAGTCAGCTTCACTTCTCGACTATTACGGCGTAGTAGTTCAATGCCCAATTCTCGCTCTAGTTGGCGAATTTGCTTAGATAATGCTGGTTGTGATATATATAACCGCTCAGCAGCACGGGTGAAGTTTAACTCTTGGGCTACTGCAACAAAGTAACGAAGCAAGCGTAAGTCTGCATCCATGCTGTTTGGTAGTTTTTATCTATTCCTTTTGGTTATAGCAGTATATCTTGGACTTTTAAGGCAGTTTGCGATAAAAACTTTTAATGGGCATAGGGCATTGGGAGATGAAAATATGCGGGGACAAGGTAGACAAGGAGGACAAGGCAGACAAGGGAGAAAAATTGCTCCTTGTCTCCTCCCTCTCCCTTGTCTCCCCCCCTCCCTATGCCCAATGCCCAATGCCCCATGCCCAATCCCTAACTTATGTTTGTCAATACTTTCATCAGGCGTCCAGTTCTGACGACCGTCTGTACATTCATCATTTTGTTGCTGGGAAGCATTTGTATTCCTATCCTGCCGATTTCTCAGCTACCAGATCTCGCTCCGGTGCAAATCACTGTTAGTTCTAACAATATTGGTGCGGATGCTCAAACAACAGAAAGCACTGTTACTAATATTATTGAGCGACAAATTAATGGTGTTAAAAATGTATCTTACATATCTTCTAATACAGGTAATGATGGTTCGAGCAATATAACTGTTTCCTTTCCAACTAGTGTTAATAGCGATATTGCTCAAGTAAACGTTCAAAATAAAGAAGCTCTCTCTGAACCTCAATTGCCAGATACTGTTCAACGAACAGGTGTGACTATTGAAACGGCATCAAGTAGTTTGCTTCTCGTCTATGGGTTCTACTCAGAGAATAATGAATATGACAACATTTTTATTAGTAACTATGTTGATTTATTCGTTCTCGATCAAATTAAACGCATTCCTGGTGTGGGAAAAGCTACGATTTTTGGAGAACGCAAATATGCGATGCGTCTTTGGCTCGATCCCAACAAGCTTGCTCAACATCAGCTAACTCCTCAAGATGTGACAACTGCCCTGCAAGAACAAAATATTCAGGTGGGTGCAGGGGCAATTGGTAAGGAACCAGCGCCAGATAATCAAAGCTTTGAGTTTGCTTTACGGGCAACCAGTCGGTTCAAAGATGCGGCTGAATTTGGGGAGATGGTGTTAAAGGTGGGTCAAGGCGACACTGCTAACACCCTAGTTAAAGTCAAAGATGTCGGTCGAGTTGAACTAGGGGCAGAGAATTATCTTGCTGATGCCAGATTTACTATCCCAGGAAATGCTCCCAAGCCGGCTGTGGGTTTAGGGATATATCAACTTCCTGGTAGTAATGCCTTGCAAGTTGCCCATGCCGTCGAAGACGAAATCGAAACCCTAGCAAAGAATTTTCCACCAGGGCTGAAAGCACAGTTAGCATTTGATACTACTCCATTTGTGGAAATTTCCTTAGAAGAGGTGCTACACACGCTGGTTGAGGCGATCGCACTGGTGGTGTTGGTAATTTTTGTTTTTTTGCAAGACTGGCGCACCACAATCATTCCCACCGTTGCGATCCCCGTGTCCTTGATTGGGACATGTGCGGCTCTTTTGGTTTTAGGATTTCAAATTAATACACTGACCTTATTTGGTTTCGTACTGGCGATCGGTATTGTCGTCGATGATGCAATCATTGTGGTGGAAGCCGTTGCAGTCAAACTCGAACAGGGGATGAAGCCCTTTCAGGCAGCCGTGGAAGCCATGAAGGAGTTGACCGGGGCAATCATCGCCACTTCCCTTGTACTGATGGCGGTATTCATTCCTGTTGCATTCATTCCCGGCACCACTGGGATTGTTTACAAACAATTTGCGTTAACCATTGCTTGTTCCATCGCGATTTCAACTTTCAATGCCTTAACCTTCTCTCCGAGTATGGCAGCGATACTCATGCGCCCAGCCCAGACTCCACGCGGCCCTTTGGGCTGGTTTTTTACGCAGTTTAATCGGGGATTTAGCTGGTTCACGCGCCGATACGTCAGGTTTGTTAGCTTCCTTACCCATATTAAAGTGGTTGTAATTGGAGTTTTCATCGCTGGTTTATTGGCAACGGGTTTCATGTACACAACAGTACCCACCGGATTTATTCCAGAGGAAGACCAAGGCTACTTCTTTGTAATTGTCCAGGGGCCTGACGGAGTTTCTTTAAAATACACAGAATCGGTGATGGAAAGGGTTGCCAAGGAAGTTACGGCGCTTCCAGAAGTCAGAGCTAGTTTTATGATTAGTGGCTTTGGTTTCGATGGCAATGCTTCTAATTTAGGCATTGCCTTTGCAAACCTGAAACCTTGGAAAGAAAGAACTGAACAATCTCAATCTGTTTATGGCATACTTCAGAGACTGAACAAAAACCTGGCTGCTATTACCGAAGCTAGAGCGATCGCTGTGAATGCTCCACCTGTGAGAGGGTTAAGTACTACAGGTGGTTTTGAGTTTATCATTCAAGACCGCACCGGCAGTGCGCCGATTGAAAGTCTGGTTGAAACCACTCAAAAGTTCATTGCCGCAGCAAATAAAAAACCAGTTCTGCAACGAGTCTTCACTCAGTTCACCGCAAACACTCCGCAATTTGACATCCAGGTAAACCGCAATCAAGCCAAAGCTCTCAATGTCGAGATTAATGATGTCTTTGGCGCATTGCAATCTTACTTGGGATCGCAATATGTGAATAACTTCGTCCAGGGACAGCGACAGTACCGCGTATACGTCCAAGCAGATGGGGTTTACCGCGCAAATCCTGATGATATTAACAAGTTGTATGTTCGCTCAACAACCGGGGCGATGATTCCTTTGGGCAGTTTGGTGAAAGTTACCCCCTTTGTGGGGCCAAAAACAATCTCCCACTATAACTTATATCGCTCAATCAAAGTTCAAGGCGCTCCGGCTCCTGGTGCGAGTTCTGGACAGGCGATTAAAGCGATGGAAGAAGTCGCAGCAGAGGTCTTACCCCAAGGATTTGGTTATGAGTGGACAGGGACTTATTTGCAAGAGAAGACATCTGGAGGAGCCACTGGGCTGATTTTTGCTTTAGCGATCGTGATTGTATTTTTGGTGCTGGCGGCTCAATATGAAAGCTACATCGACCCAATTATTATTCTGCTGACAGTTCCTCTGGCGGTTTTGGGAGCAATGACAGCGATTTGGTTGCGATCGAATATTTTCATGGCAGGTAGCCTGTTTCCCAAAGTAGTAGATGATATTTATTGCCAAGTAGGTCTGGTAACTTTGATTGGTTTAGCCGCGAAAAACGCAATTTTAGTCGTGGAATTTGCCAATCAACTGCACGAGCAGGGCATGAGCTACACGCGGGCGGCGGTGAAAGCCGGACAAGAACGTTTGCGACCGATTTTAATGACTTCCTTCGCAGCGCTGTTAGGATTTTTGCCTTTGGTGATTTCTGAAGGCGCTGGAGCAAGTAGCCGTTGGTCTTTGGGCACAGCGCTGTTTGGCGGGCTGCTGCTTTCGACGTTCTTGAGTTTGTTCTTAGTGCCAATTCTCTATATTCTGGTTAAGACCTTGGCTGAGGCTATATTTTCTCGTCAGCGAGGGGGAGGCTCAAATCCTCCAGATTCTCCAAATACAACTTCGGATGGGCATAGAACTTTCGCTGCTGGCTCAACAGAGACACAATTGCGTAGCTTGCCGCCGCAGGCATCGCACCAGGATGGAGGAATTGTGTAAAAGTAACTGGGGACTAGGGATTGGGTAGATACGTTGCAATGCAATGTATCTACTTTTTCAATGGGTGTTTAAATTTTGGTTTGCAAAGCGATGATTCTGTATCAGAATATATTTGTCGCGAATATTTTTCAATTGTTATCAGTCATTCACTCAAAAATCCTCAATTTTTAGACCCAAAACTCAAATGATAGACCAAACCATCATTACCACTGCAACGCCACAACTGATTATCAATCGCAGCAACAAGGAAATCGCTGAACAAGCAACAATTCAAAGCTTTTTCAATTGTTACCTGCGAGAAACTGGCACTGGCAAAAGCATAAAAGCTAATTCTGAAGCGATCGACGATACTATAAATGAGGTATTTACTCGTACCAAAGCTCAGGTATTAATCCTCTGTGACTTGGAGCATCAAAATATACAAATATTAGCTGGTTTACGCTATTATTCACAAAGCGGACGGCATTTGTTTCACTTTCCAATTTATTATCAGCCAGCTGACAAAACTGGTGTTTTAGAAATTGATTACCTTACCCTAGTTACTCTGCTGACAAAAGAGTTGGCGCTGGCTGATGGTAACAATGGGGATGAAGAGGAATTGCTGCGGCGAGTAGTAGAAAGTTGCTGCAATATAGAACAGTTTGTTGGCCAGCGGCGACAGGATGCTGATATTCTTTATGCTTTCAAAAGTAATTTTATTGAAACCGAACAAGCATTAGTTTTTGGGCATCCTTTACACCCAACACCGAAAAGCCATCAAGGTTTTGCTGAGAGTGAATTAGCAGCTTATTCTCCTGAATTGAAAGGGCGTTTTCCTCTGCACTATTTTCGCGCCCATCAGTCGATAGTGGAGTCTGGTTCAGCATTGCCACAAACAGCTATAGAACTGATCAAAACCGAACTTTTGACAGATGCTGAAGTGGATGAAAACTTCAAGATGAATCATTGCCGCACAGATGAATATGCTTTGTTACCCG
This sequence comes from Nostoc sp. DedQUE12a, assembly GCA_034530795.1. Taxonomy (GTDB): domain Bacteria; phylum Cyanobacteriota; class Cyanobacteriia; order Cyanobacteriales; family Nostocaceae; genus Nostoc. The sequence continues at coordinate 11,508 of JAVRCH010000160.1, read as the reverse complement.
TGCATCCTTGGCAGGCAAATTTTTTGCTGCGTCAACCAATAGTACAGCAGTTAATAAATCAGGGATTACTTGAAGATTTGGGTTTACAAGGGCGAGCTTTTATGCCTACTTCTTCAATTCGTACAGTTTATCATCCTGATGCAACGTTCATGTTCAAAGTTTCCTTGAACGTCAAGATTACTAACTCGATGCGAGCTATTTCCTATAAAGAGTTAAAACGGGCGGTAGAACTATATCAATTATTGAATACTGAAGTTGGGAAAAAACTGTGCGATCGCTTCCCACAATTTAATATTATCCGCGAACCTGCCTACATCACTTTAAAAATAGATGGCGAACCAAGTACTGGCTTCGCTTCACTATTGCGAGAAAATGTTTTCTTAGGCAATCCTACGGCTGATGCAACCTGTTTAATATCGTTATGTCAGGATGCTATGTTTAATGATGGTTCGCGCTTAGCAAATATTATCAACTTGCTAGCCGAGCGCGAACAACGGGCTACAGATGAGGTTAGCTGTGATTGGTTTCGTCGTTACCTCACACTCTCCCTAGAGCCGATTCTTTGGCTTTACTTTACCTATGGGATAGGGCTAGAAGCGCATCAACAAAATAGTGTTTTGGAACTACAATCCGGTTATCCTTGCCGCTTCTTTTTCCGCGATAATCAAGATTATTATTGTCATCCAGCTTTTAGGGAGTATTTAGATAGTATCCTCCCTGGCTTTACTAACAGAAGCCATACGGTATCCAAAGATGCTATTGCTGCTGACGAACGTCTGGGTTACTACTTTTTCAACAATCATTTGTTGGGGCTAATTAATGCCTTTGGCGTGGGAGGCTTGGTGGATGAGCGAGTACTTATAGCAGAAGTAAGAAGTGTTTTAGATAAGTATGCACATATAGAGCCACACACCTCAAAACTTCTGCATCAGCTTCGTCAGCCGCAATGGCGTTGCAAAGGCAATCTCATCTCTCGCTTTCATGACATTGATGAAATGCATAGTTCCTTAGCAACCCACTCGATTTACGTTACTATCAACAATCCCTTCATAGAATAGTAATTTGGTTGATTTTTGAACTTATTTGTATATGCAAGTACTAGAGAATAGGAAAGTAGATAACTACACGTGTATAAATTTTTGTTAGCAATCAAATCGGATCTCTGGATTTTAATTTTGCTCTTAAAGATGTCTACCAAAACAGCCATCTATTTCTAGAATACTAGTACTTGATTTTTGCTCTCGCTAAGTACACATTGAGCTGTCTTCTTTCCTATTGCTTCTTGCCTCTTGCCTCTTCCCTACCCATACAAGTGAGTTCACGAATCAAGTCAGATTTTTGTACGAACATTAAAGTAAAACAGCATAACAATTTAACCACCTTCACGGTAGCTTAGTATTGATCGAGGAAAGCGTGAAGCATAAGTTTATGACAAGTACTGTTCAATCTCCTTACAGCAGCGAACAAATTGCCGCTTGGTTGCGTGGACTTCTTACTATTGCTTGGGCTGATGGCAATTTTGACGAACACGAACAACAAATAATTGCCAGCATCACTAAAGATGAATTAGCTCCTAAGATTCAATGGGACAACTCGCCAGAAATCATTTCGCCTGAGGAACTAGCCGCAGTGTTGGGCAAAGGTACCCCAGCAGCAGAAAATTTCTTGCGGACAGCGGTGATGGTAGCGATCGCAGATGGTACTTATTCTCCCAGTGAAGATGAGGTTTTGCAACAGTTCTGCCAAGCCTTAGAACAACCACAGGATATACTCGAAGCCCTCCGCCACACCCTAGAACATCCAGAGCAAATTACCCCCACTATCGCTGCAACTGGACTTACAAAACGTCAAATTGACGCACTACATCCCCTGCGCGAGTGGCTTGATGGACTAGATATCCAAGACCCAAGAGTAGCCCGCTTTTTGTGTAAAATGATTCCCTCCCAGTGTCCCTTTGAGCGGGATGTCACTTTATTTGGACATAAAATTGTCCATATTCCACCGATGTGTAAAATTAACCCATTGTACGAACAACTGGTGGGCTTACGTTTCCGTGCCCTCTCCTATTTAGCAGATAAATGCGGTGAAGATGTTTCGCCATATATTTAGTCATTAGTAGAGACGCGATTAATCGCGTCTGTACATTAGTCATTAATTAGGCAGCATAATGTCAAGTAGGAGGTTTCAAGATTTACGGGTTTATCAATTGGCACAAAGATTAGCTGACGACATCTGGAAAATCGTTAATGGATGGGAGTCATTACCGCAAGATACAGTAGGTAAACAGATTATCCGTTCAGCGGATAGCATTAGTGCCAACATAGCAGAAGGAATGGGACGAGGGAGTTATCAAGAGAATCGGCGATTCGTCAGAATAGCGAGGGGGTCTTTATATGAAACTCAACACTGGCTAAGACGAGCATATAGCCGTAACCTGTTAACAGATCGACAGGTAGATGCACTCAAACTAATCATTAATGACCTTGCACCCCAATTAAACGCATACCTAAAGTCAATTGGCAATATTCCAAATGACCAATGACCATTGGAAAGACTTGGGCTAATCCTTGTCTGCACTAATGACCAATGACTAATGACCAATGACTAATGACTAATTATGCAATTTATCGATCAAGCAGAAATTGAAGTTGCAGCTGGCAAAGGCGGCGACGGTATTGTCGCCTTCCGGCGGGAGAAATATGTGCCGGCTGGCGGCCCCTCTGGTGGTAACGGAGGGCGGGGTGGTTCGGTAATTTTCGTTGCCGATCAAAACCTACAAACCTTGCTGGATTTCAGATACAATCATCGCTTTCAAGCCGAAAACGGTAGTCGTGGAGGCCCGAATAATTGCACTGGGGCTAATGGGAAAGATTTGATTATTGAAGTTCCCTGCGGTACAGCTGTTTATGATGCCGAAACTGGGGAATTGTTGGGGGATTTAACTGAGCCTCAGCAGACTTTACGTATTGCCCAAGGTGGTAAAGGTGGACTGGGAAATCAGCATTTTTTGAGCAACCGTAACCGCGCCCCAGAATACGCTCTCCCAGGATTACCAGGGGAAATCAAGCAGTTGCGCCTAGAGTTGAAACTTTTGGCAGAAGTCGGGATTATTGGCTTACCAAATGCTGGTAAATCGACTTTAATTTCATCTTTATCAGCTGCACGTCCAAAAATCGCAGACTACCCCTTTACCACTTTGATTCCTAATTTGGGTGTAGTGCGAAAACCTACTGGTGATGGTACTGTTTTCGCTGACATTCCCGGACTAATTGAAGGAGCTGCCGGAGGGGCTGGACTAGGACATGATTTTTTACGTCATATCGAGCGCACACGGGTGCTACTCCATTTAATTGATGCCACCAGCGATGATGTGATTGGAGATTACAACACGATTCAGCAAGAATTAAAAGCTTATGGAAGAGGTTTAGCAGAGCGATCGCAAATTTTGGCGTTAAATAAAATTGATGCAGTCGATCGCGAAACTGTCGATTTAGAAGCATTAGCTACCCAACTAAATCATCTCTCCTACGCCCCAGTTTTTTTGATTTCAGCAGTTACCCGCACTGGCTTAGAACCAATGTTACAGCAAATCTGGGAAATCCTCGACCAAATGAAGCCTGCCGAAGAATTATTTCGATAATTTTTTCGTATTGCTGCGTAAGTCCTAAATGCGTAAGTTCTAAATTTTTCGTTACTCCTCCCTCTCATCGTAGGAGAGGGAGGCTGGGTGGGTGAGGTCTGTCGAACTCACGTTAAATTAAACGGCGTAAGACTACAATTGAGCGCTCTGTAACTGGTATAGTTTGTTCGCCGATAATAAACTTTCCTGGTTGAATAAAGCGAGGTTCGTCAGTATTAATCACCATTTCCCATTCTCTACCCTTGAAAACATTGGGTAAGGTAAACTCAATCATCTCGTAGTGAGCGTTAAAAAATAGCAGAAAACTTTCATCAATAATACGTTCACCACGGGGACTTGGAGTGACAATCCCCTCGCCATTCAAGAAGATTTGCATTACTTTAGCATAACTAATTAGCCATTGCTTTTCGGTCATCTCAGTACCATCAGCATTGAACCAACCGATATCACTGATGCCATAACCGTGAATAGGCCTACCTTGAAACCACTTACGCCGTCTAAATACTGGATGCTGATGACGGAAATTGATAAGTTCGCGAGTAAAGTCTAAAAGTTCCGCATTTGACTTTTGTAAACTCCAGTCACGCCAGGAAAGTTCATTGTCCTGGCAGTATACATTATTGTTGCCGTTTTGAGTACAGCCAATTTCATCCCCTCCTAGCAACATAGGAATACCCTGAGACAGCATAAGAGTTGCTAAAAAGTTTCGTTGCTGGCGCGATCGCAATTTTATCACCTCTAAATCATCAGTTTCCCCTTCGACACCGCAATTCCAAGATCTGTTGTGGCTTTCTCCATCTCGGCTATCTTCTCCATTAGCCTCGTTATGCTTTTGGTTGTAACTGACCAAATCATTGAGGGTGAAGCCATCATGAGCAGTGATAAAATTAATACTTGCACTAGGATTGCGTCCGTTTGCTTGATACAAATCGGGACTGCCAGTAAAACAGTAAGCAAATTGTCCGAGACTATTATCTTCACCACGCCAAAAATCTCGCACAGTATCACGATATCTGCCATTCCATTCAGACCAGCGTAAGGGAAAATTACCTACCTGATAGCCTCCCTCTCCCAAGTCCCAAGGTTCAGCAATTAGCTTAACATCAGCTAATATTGGGTCTTGATGAATAATATCAAAGAAAGCTGCAAGACTATCTACCTCATATAGTTCTCGCGCTAATGCTGAAGCCAAATCAAAGCGAAAGCCATCAACATGCATTTCTGTTACCCAATAGCGTAGGCTATCCATGATTAACTTCAGAACTTGGGCATGACGCACGTTAAGAGAATTACCACAGCCTGTAAAATCCATGTAGTAGCGGGGATCGTCTTTGACCAAGCGGTAGTAAACGCTATTGTCAATGCCTCGCAGTGACAATGTAGGGCCTAAATGATTGCCTTCACCAGTATGGTTGTAGACTACATCTAAAATTACCTCAATTCCAGCAAAGTGCAAATCTTTGACCATCTGCTTGAATTCAGTTACTTGTTGCCCTAGATTTCCACTAGCACTATAACCACAGTGGGGTGTGAAATAATTGATGGAATCGTAACCCCAATAGTTTTTCAGTCCTTTATCTACTAAAAATCCTGGACGAGATAAAAACTGATGTACAGGCATCAATTCTACAGCTGTGATTCCTAGTTGTTGGAGATATTGAATTGCAGCTGGATGTGCTAGTCCAGCATAAGTACCGCGTAATTCTTCTGGGATCTCTGGATGTAGCTTAGTAAAGCCTTTAACGTGAGTTTCGTAAATAATGGTTTCGTGCCACGGTCTACGCAGTAGTTGGTCATCTCCCCAATCAAAGGATTCATCGATGACAATACACTTCGGCATTGTCTCGGCATTATCTAAATCGGAGAAAGCTAGGTCTTGTTCGGGAGCATCCAAACTATAGCCAAAGATAGCTGAGGTATCATTAATTTCACCATCAATTGCTTTGGCATAAGGATCGATTAGTAGTTTATTCGGGTTAAAGCGATGACCGACTTCTGGTGCCCAAGGGCCATGTACTCTAAACCCATAACGTTGCCCTGGCCCTACTCCTGGTAGATAAGCGTGCCAAACAAAATTGTTTTTTTCTGTCAAAGGTAAGCGGATCTCTTTCTCATCTGTATCAAATAAACAAAGTTCTACAGCGGTTGCATTCTCTGAAAACAAAGCAAAGTTTGTGCCTTTCCCATCCCAAGTAGCACCTAAAGGATATACATTTCCTGGCCATACAGCTACATACATAAGTAAAGTTCCAATAACTAATTTTTGGTGTTAATGACAAAGCCCAACGTGTCACAAGTAAGTGCTTTCAGTAGATATATTTAAATTTTAAGTTTAAATAAGCACTCAAAAACTCTCTATCTAGAGGGTTCATAAATTATTTAACAAGTTTATTGATTAAAGCTTTTAAGCTTAAAAATTTAACTCGCGATCGCAGACTGTGACATCCACCATAGAGACTAAAAGCAACTCACTCATTGTACAGATTTACTTAAAATATCTTTTGTGCAACTCTCTTACTAGCTTTACAGTGAGGACAAATTTAAGGGTATTTAATGTGGAGAACAGCAAAAAATATACGGTTGAATAATCAATTTTTTATGCTGTGGCTGGACGGGAAAAATGGCTAATAACCATATGGAGCTGAGAAGAAAGAGGTACTTCAAGCTTAGTTCGCAAATCGCTCAGTTGGATAATGCACAATTGCATTGTCTGTTTGATGATAGTGAAAGTTCGAGGTGGGGGCGAAATCACACCATAATTCTTGGGGAATCCAAGGTCTTTGTCAAACGCGTTCCAGTTACAAACATCGAATATGACAACTTATTCTCTACCAAAAACCTCTATGACCTACCAACTTACTTTAATTATGGTGTTGGTTCTGTTGGTTTAGGTGTCTTCCGCGAACTTGTGACACATATCAAAACCACCAACTGGGTATTAGAAGGAGCGATCGCTAACTTCCCTCTCATGTACCATTATCGGATTATTCCCTTGGAAGGGCGGCGTGCAGATGTGGATATGGAGGAACATAAAAGCTTTGTCGAATACTGGGGAAATAGTGCCAACATTGGGAATTATCTGTTAGATAGAGCAAACGCCAACTATGAGTTAGTTCTGTTCATAGAATACATACCGCATATTCTAAAAACATGGCTATGGGAAAACCCCAAGTTACTCCAGAAACCCCTAGATGACTTGCGTATGACGATTGCTTTTTTGAGGAAGAAGGGAATCATCCATTTCGACGCGCATTTTCACAACATCCTTACCGATGGCGAACAGATATATTTAACCGATTTTGGTTTGGTACTGGACAAGAGTTTTGCGTTAACTAAAGATGAAGAGTCTTTCTTTGAGCAGAACACATTTTACGACTACGGCGAAGTCCTGTGGAGTCTTAGCTACCTTATTCGCTCGTCCTATGATTTATGTCCCGAAAATGATAAACGTAGGATGATGGAAAAATATGGCATCCAAGAGAGCTTTCAACATCGTGAACTGCTACCCATATTACTCAACAATATCGAGCAAATACATAGTCATGGGGTAATGAAGTTAGATGATTTCTATGTTGCCAGCATCGTTAAGTACCGTAGCATCATTGCACTAATGCACAACTTTTATTCTGAGATGCAGGTAAATAACAACAAGAACACGAAATTTGATAGTACAAAACTACAATTGCTACTCCAAGAAACAGGCTTTGTTACTGATGCTGTTGCTTCTTTTTAATTCAAGGTTGCACCTCTAGAGTGATGCTAAAATTGACAGTTTGCAGAAATATAAAGCTTACAAACTAAGTAGGTCGGTGTGAATATTTATCATTGGGATGAGGCAGGAGGCAGAAGGCAGGAGGCAGGAGGGAAGAGGATTTGAGTCTATTTAATTTTTCTTAACATAGTTTGGTTTTTTCACATCGTTCTACTTAGACCTCTTGGAAAAGTGTTTTTTGCACTCTTGTGGGAAAAGGGACTCATGTTAAAGGGGAAAGGAAAATACCAAACCTTTTCCCCTTTCCCCGACTTCTGCAAGAAGTCTACTGTCAACTTAAAAATTCCACGGCGTTAAAGAATTCCAAAAAATATCCTACTGTTGACAGTCAACAGCCATCAACTTCTACTAGTTGTTTTTATTTCTTGGAGTTCTCTTACTTCTAACTTTGATTCACTGCACTGGGTTCCATGTACATGATTTCCCAAATGTGTCCATCTAAATCCTCAAACCCATGTACATACATAAAACCGCTATCTTGTGGGTCATTGTAAGTTTTGCCACCAGCAGCGATCGCCTTGCTCACCATGTCATCAACGGCTTCTCGGCTTTCAGAAGACAAACACACCAATACTTCAGTGTTCTTTGTGGCATCACAAATGGCTTTGGGAGTAAACATCTTAAACTTGTCTTGAGTCAAGAGCATGACAAAAATATCTTCACTCACAATCATGGAAGTGGCACTCTCGTCAGTAAACTGAGGATTGAAATTAAAGCCCAGTTTCGTAAAAAAATCCACAGATTGATTGAGATTTTTTACAGGGAGGTTCACAAAAATTTTCTTAGCCATACTTTCTCCTTTTGTTAACTTAATTACGCATCCCTTTGCTCAAATGAAAAATGGAAAATTAAAAAAGCATACAAACCCCTAAACTTATTTATGGGAATGTTAATTTTTAATTTCCCGAAAAGCTTGACATAGATTGCAGGAGTTCTTCGAGACGGTTTAGAGTCTGGCGCAGGCCTACCTCCATACCCGATTGCAGATGTCCATCCCGCTGCTCCCTAGACTGGTGTTGGATATGGATATGTAGCGTTGTTTTTCCATCTTCTTCAGCCAGGGTCAGTGTGTTCAAACGATCGCTGTTGGGAACTGGTTCATAGCGTTCTGTGGACACCAATCTTTCTGATGGCACAATCTCACGGTATTCTCCTGAGAACCCGTGGTCAGTGCCGTTGCTGGAGTCATGCAAGACATAGCGCCAGCTGCCCCCCACGCGCAGGTCGATTTCACAGACGGTCATTGTCATGCTGCTGCAACCCCCAAACCAGCGCTTAACGTGTTCGGGCTGAGTCCATGCCTCAAAGACGAGGCGGCGCGGGGCATTGAAGACGCGAGTTATTATGATTTCCCGATCTGATGGCAAGGTTAGCGTGAAACCATTGTGCTGCTGTTCGACTTGTTTGGCCAGGAATTCGTCGAGGCAATCGAAACTGGAATTCCAGCCTGCAACAACGCCCATCTCTTCATGCTTGCGGCGATCGCTAGCAGATTCATGCACAATCTCAAGTGTGAGTTTGGTTTTGCCATCCACATCCTCGAATATTGCTGTCATCACCATTCCCTGTGGTAGTTCAGCGTTGATGACTTGTTCAAACCCCTCGTCAAATTCATCTGTGGTGACAATCCGTTCTGGAGGCACGATTTCGCGGAAAACACCTTTGGCTGGGTACTCCGTGCCATCTGGACTAATCATGACATAGCGCCATCGACCCCCCAGACGCAAATCCAGTTCGGTCACGCGGGTTGTGAAGCCTTTTGGCCCCCACCATTGTGCGATGTGTTGTGGCTCTGTCCATGCCTTAAATACAAGTTCTCGTGGTGCGTTAAAGACACGGGTAATAACGATCTTGCGTTCGGATTCAGTAGAATCGGAGCCATTTTGTTTCAACATCTTGTTTCTCCTTAAGAATGGAACGATCGCACATTAGGGTTCGCGATCGGATTTCTTTTCCTCTGCTTGCAATTCCTGTAGATACTCGTCTAAGCGATCTAAATTCTGTTCCCAGAACTGGCGATATTGCTCGATCCAATCTGCTACGTCCTTAAGCGCTTGAGCCTCTAACCGACAGGGACGCCACTGAGCCTCTCGACTCCGTGCGATCAATCCAGCACGTTCTAGCACCTTGAGATGTTTGGAAATGGCAGGTAGGCTCATCTCAAAGGGTTGGGCTAGTTCAGTCACCGATGCTTCGCCCTTAGCAAGATGAGCCAGGATTGCCCGCCGGGTAGGATCGGCAAGGGCCGCAAAGGTGAGGCTCAATCGATCGCTAGACATTTAGGATGGAAGTATTTAACCAATTAGTTAATTAACCACTAGGTTAAATGTACTAGTTAAAAATGTCAAGAGCTGATTAGTCATATCATGTCAGGCTAATCACTTACAGCAGGTTGCAAGTTGGTGAGGTACAGATCGTTGTAGGGGAGCACAGCTGTGCATTGGTGTCAACTTAATCTCAAAGCTATATCGGACAGGCGTTTTGCACATCCCTCACGCCCTCATCCCCTAACCCCTTCTCCCACAGGAGAAGGGGAAATAAATTAATTCCCCTAGCGTTCGCAACTCCCAAAAACCTGTCTCACAAAAATGTCAAAGCCAGTAGCTTCTCTAACGCAAAACCTCCCAAACGGAATCTTCGCGCCAGATTTCTCACCAACATCCCATCACTCCAATAGCCCACATCAGCATTGTTATTTAATAAATTATTTGTCAAAGAGCATGAAGCTTTGCTATTGCAACGATTCCTTTGTATTGTTCAGTATAGTTTTCCCAAATATCATTATCGTTATTGGTTATGGGATAATTTCTTTTGTCAGCTTCCTTAAATTGCTACCAAAGATAGTTTTCATAAGTTAAACAAAGTTTAATTTAATTTTATCTATTTTTTAACATTTTTTTGTTATTTTGAGTATCAATCCAATTACTAGTAACTTTAGACTATATAGCTTTTAAAAGCTTTAATAGTTCTTTGTAAAGATTTTAATTGAAATAGAAATATAAACCTCAAAAGCTAAAGTTTTTAGTTTGATTTTAATTCATTTGGCATCAAGAAATCTGTATAAAATATTTTAGCTAATAAAAAGTACAACAGTTAGGCTTTAGCTGTTCTCAAAACCTAGACCTGGGCAAAGGTATAGGCTAAAAAATTTCCGGTGAACTAGTATAAACTTTGATTGTTGAATTAGAGTAGGATATTTATGAAATCTATACAGGAAAAAGGTAAATCGCTCTACCATCAAATAGCTGAAAAGCTAATTGCAGATATTCGCGCAGGGAATTATCTTCCTGGCGATCGCCTGCCTTCAGAAAATGAATTAGCCTTGCAATATGGCGTTCATCGCTTTACAGCTCGCATGGCAATTACATCTTTAGTTACTCAGGATTTAGCCTATAGAATACAAGGGCGTGGTGCTTTTATCAAAGAGCAAAGGATTGATTATTCTCTCAACTTTAAAACTAACTTTACTCAGAGCTTGCTCAATTTCGGTTATCTTCCCTGTGTGCAAATACTTAGTAGCAAATTAATTACTGCTAGCGAACAACTTGCCAATTTATTAGAAACTAATATTGGCAGTTCTGTGTTCCAAGTAAAATTTCTCCGCGTCGCATCGCTGACAATGACGGATACTACTGTACCGCAATGGAATCCTTTATGTATCAGTATTTCTTACTTACTTTCGGAAAGATTTCCTGACTTACCGATATTGATTTATAAGTCTCAATCTCTTTACAGTTTGCTGCGAAACCAATATGGAGTTGAGCCACGTCGTACTCGTACACAAATTGAAACTCAGGCGGCTTATAAAGAAGAAGCCAAACTTTTAAACATTTCCCCCGGTGCCCCATTGCTGACAACTAAGAGCCAAGTTCGCGATCAGCATAACTTCTTATTTGAGTATACAGTCACCCATTTTCGGGGCGATCGCTTTACTTTTGAAGTTTCTTGTTAATTTTACAGCAGTTTGCAACCAAATGAGGTACACAACTAGAGAATTAAATATAAAAATTCTTTTTCTCCCTCCTGCCTCCTGCCCCCTGCCTCCTGCCTCAAAACCAATCAATTTGTACCTCATGCAAATGAAAACTGCTGTATA
>JAVRCH010000159.1:0-136680 GCA_034530795.1 Nostoc sp. DedQUE12a | reverse complement strand
GTCGCAGACAAGCAATCGCTTTAACCACGGGATTATGTGATTACTTCGCTGGGCTATCGCTGCGCTCGTAATGACAATTTAAGGGGTCTATAACGCCTGAAACCCTTGCAGATAGTACTTGTGTGTACACCGTAGCTCCTTCAAGGAGAGGGGCTGGGGGTGAGGTCAAAATCCTGTACATCGAATTCAGGTTTGGTTAGATGAGGTTTCCAGGGGTAGCTCATCAAAGACATTACCGAAACATCGGCTCATGTGAGTTCGAGCAAGGTGATTTGGCCTCTCTCTCAAAAAGCTGTCATAAATAAAACCTCCACTCAAACTTTTCCTTCTTCAAACCTCTCTTCTTCTAGGGGAGAGCCTTAAAATCCTCTCGTGGTAGGATACAGCGATACATTAGGGGGTCACACCCCTCATTTGGTACATCTCTCATTTTCTCGTGAAATAACCTTTGAGATATGCTAGATTTAACCCTAAAAAATTAATGGTGGCGTGAGGGGTAACATGCCTGAATAACGAGCAGTATCCTATTAGCAGGGGGAGGCTGAAGGCAAGGAGGTTTATTAAACTCGTTCTCAAGGGTAACTGTTCGTCAGATATCGCCAACCTAATTGAGAATCGGTTAATTTGCCAGATTGGTAATAAACACCCTCCTCTATTAACTGTGAAAATAATTGGATAAGGTTGTATCAAATCTTGCAAAACTAACTTCGGTCAACATTCATTTTTTTAGTCGGCGTAGCCACGACTGACTATCGCTAAAACAAAATATAATTTTAAAAAATTTGATAACCCCATCTAACAAAATCTTTACTATTAGATATAGTTAAAAAATCAATAGTTTTAAACTGGCGATCAATAGCTGGAAAACTACAGATTTTAGCACCAATATTCAAATAGGCCTGCAAAATTTTTGGAATTTCTACATCACATAAATCCGAACAATTTTGAGGCAATTCTAGACAATATTCGGAATTTGGATAAACTAAAATACTTGGATGCATCAAGTTATTCTGGCAAAAATAATTATAAACGCAACTAGCTTGCCAAGGAGATTGTGTTAGTAATGATGCACAGCCAAAGAAATACTGATTTTTAGTCCAGATGAGATAATTTGCTAGACCTTCCCAGAGTAGCAACAGTGTTTGACCACTGCGGTATTCTTTAGCTATACATGCACGCCCAACTTCTACTGATGCTTGAAGTACAGAATCAGGAATTGCATTCAGATTAAATATATCGGCAGCATCAAAACCTAGTCTTTGAGAAGCCATTTCATAAGTTTGCATCCGATAAGTTCCAATGGTTTTACCCGTCTGTTTACAGATAAGAATTAAATGATGGCAAACTTCATCAAACTTATCTTCATCCCTCTGAGTAAAACTAGAAGTAGATAATCCCAAGCCTAGTTCCAGATTAAAAACTTCAAAACGCAATCGAAAAATTGATTTTAATTCTTCTTCAGTTGAGGCAAGCCGTAGGATATATTTTTTAGTCTGAACGACAGGAAAATCTTGAAGAGAAGGAGGATTCAGTGGGTAATTGATGTTGCGTCCAGGAATTTCCATCTGTCTTCCTACTGATAACATTTTGGATTTTGCGAAAATATCCTACTAGAATTTAAGCATTATGCATTAATGCCTCGAAGTGTCATTGAGACAGTTTTCGATAAAAAATTGCCTAGAGAGCTTTTTTCATTGTGATTAGCAATATAGTGTTTTTATTATGGACATTAATGCCAGAAAAATCTGGCAATAAGATACAAAATTTTCCTTTGATATAGGGTATAAATGCAAGTAATACTATTTGCAAAAATCTTTGCAAGAGATAAATTGGTTAGGGCAAAAAGCCCCTAGATTCATCTAGGGGCTGGGATAATGTTAATTATGATGTCTGGGTACGGCGTAGCGATGTCTTCTCTTCGAGAGGCTTCGCCAACGACAACCCCTTCGGGGAACGACATTTATCACAAAAGCGCTCTCAAATACTTTATCAATTACGGTGATTATTGCTGTAACGAACCCTTGTACCTGCCCACAGCAGCTTCTCCCGCAGTGTTTGATAGTAAGAGTTGTTCTCGCGCAAAATGATAAACTTAGCTCGACAATCCGCTATCCGCACATCAACGCGGTGTCCAGGCCAAATCGAAGTCCCTAACACTCCATCTGTCCACAACTTGGTACTCAAATCGTAATCCCCCAAAGGCCAAATACTGACCACAGAACCAGGGGGTAAAACGAGGGGACGACTAGAAAGACTCATTGCACAAATCGGAGTAACGGTAATCGCCTCCATACCATCGTGCATAATTGGGCCATTAGCAGAAACGGTGTAACCAGTAGAACCAGTGGGAGTGGAAATAATCAACCCGTCTCCGACGTATTGATCGACTACCTCACCATCAATTTCCATTTCTAGAATCGAGGTAATCATCCGGTCAGCGGAAGCCGGTTTGACGCAAAATTCATTCAAAGCCAGGTAACGTTCGCTGACTGCCTGCAAATTAGACCCATGACCCTCATACACCGCAGCTTGTAACATCATCCGCCGTTGGATAGCATAGCGATCCTCAAACAGCCGATCCCAAACTTTCTCCGTATCCTGAAACTCATCCACTGACTCAGTTAAAAACCCCAGATGACCTCCCACATTCACTCCCAGAATTGGGATGCCAGCTGGGGCTAAATGTCTAGCACCAGTCAAAACAGTGCCATCACCGCCAAGTACCAAAGCGAGATCGATTGGTTGGCCTGCTGAAGCCAAAAAGACTGGATAGGGGTTGTCTTTTGGCCCGCTAGGCCCCATTAACACCTGGCACTGGCGATTTTCGAGTTGTTTAGCGCACATTTCTGCCCATTCTTTACTTCGGGCATCCCGCGCTTTATAAGCAATAATTACCTGCTTGAGTTGCACGCACAGTTACCACTTCAGGAGATTAAACTGCTCCATATCGACGGTATCACGGTTGCGATAAATGGCAAGCACGATCGCTAAACCCACCGCCGCCTCGGCTGCGGCCACGGTAATCACAAACACGGTGAAAACCTGACCCTTAATTAATGTTGAGTCGAGGAAGTTGGAAAATGCCATTAAATTGAGATTAACAGCATTGAGCAGCAACTCAATCGACATCAGCACCCGCACAGCGTTACGGCTGGTAATTAAACCGTAGATGCCGATGCAGAATAAAGCCGCTGCTAATAATAAAAAGTACTGGAGTTGCATGAATCTGAGTATTCCTTCTGAAAAAACACCACTTTTAGAAAGCAACTAAAGTCGCAAATTTTACTCTCTTATTTCGCTGCTGGTTGATACTAGTTCTCTGGGGCGTTCTGGCAAAGTCAAAACGGTTTGTGGTAGTTCAGATGGTGTCAGGTCTGGCAAATACTCGCGACGTGCCAAAATAATCGCTCCTACCATTGCCATCAACAGCAAAATCGAAGCTAGTTCAAAGGGTAGTAAAAAGTCACTGAAGAAATGTTCGCCGATTAAAACTATAGAACCTTGACTACTCGCAGGAGTAGTGGAGTAACCCCAAGGAGTGGCCAGCACCATCGTACTCAAAAGGCCAAACAATCCCAGACTAACTATGCCTGTTAATGCCTTCCGTATCCAAGAGTTGGGAAATGGCGCAAAATTCTGCCGTTTGTTCACCAACATAATGGCAAACAAAATCAGCACGTTAACCGCCCCAACATAAATCAGCACTTGTGCGGCTGCAACAAAATCACCATTCAGCAACAGGTAGAGTCCCGCGATGCTGATGAACACGCCCCCTAGCATAAAGGCAGAATAGACGATGCTAGGCGACAGTACCACGCCAAGGGCTGCCCCAATCATCATCACAGCCAGTACGCCAAGGGATACAATCTGTACTCCTTCCGCTAGATTCACTGTTTTTTGTCCTCAGTCAATTGTCATTGGTCATTGGTCATTGGTCATTAGTCATTAGTCATTAGTCATTTGCTTTGGACAAATCACAAAGGACGAATAACAAATGACAAATGAAATTTATTTTTCGGTTTGTTCCACTAGGTCTTCTGCACGCGCACCTGGAAGCGGCGCATCCGCAGGCAGTCCGTGGGGTTCGAGGACGCCCTTGGGTAGGTAAACTAGTTCGCGTAGTGGTGTTACCATTGGGTCATTTGTTACCTTATAGGGCAGACGACCTAACGCTACGTTGTCATAGTTCAATTCATGGCGATCGTAAGTGGAAAGTTCATACTCTTCTGTCATGGATAGACAGTTAGTGGGGCAAAATTCCACACAATTACCGCAAAAGATACAAACTCCAAAATCAATACTGTAGTGCTTGAGTTTTTTCTTTTTGCTAGCTTTGTCGAATTCCCAATCTACTACAGGCAGATTTATCGGACAAACGCGAACACAAACTTCGCAGGCGATACACTTATCAAACTCAAAGTGAATTCTACCGCGAAACCGTTCCCCAGGAATGAGTTTTTCGTAAGGGTACTGTACGGTAATTGGACGCCGCCGCATGTGGTCGAAGGTAACAGAAAGTCCCTGACCAATGTAACGCGCAGCTTGTACTGTTTCTTTGGCGTAATCACCAACTTGTTTCAGGAACTTTAGCATCGTGTTTCACTCTCTCTTCACGCGATCGAAATTAGAAGTTAGCAGCGAGGAGTTAGGGGTGAGGAGTTAGAAGTGAGTAGTTAGGAGTGAAGAGTTAATTAAAAACTCATAACTCATAACTCATAACTCATAACTCCTAACTCCTAACTATTTCATCACCCACCAAAGGCGAAAGGAAAGGCTAGTTTTAGGGCGGCGGTTAATAGCAGGTTAACCAAGCCAACTGGCAACAAAAACTTCCATCCTAAATCTAACAATTGGTCAATCCTTACCCGTGGCACTGTCCAGCGCAACAAAATGGCGACAAACACTAGTAGATAGGCTTTGAGTACGGTCATAGTGATACCCAAAGCAGCAGTTACTATTTGCAACACGGGATCGGCTTCACTGATTCCCAGCCAACCAGCTATGATGTTGAGGGGAATGGGAAAGTCCCAACCGCCCAGGTAGAGAATTGCTACTAGTAGGGAAGAAAGTATTAAGTTAACGTAGGAACCCAGGTAAAACAGACCAAATTTCATGCCTGCGTATTCAGTCTGATAACCTGCTACTAGTTCTTCTTCTGCTTCGGGTAAGTCAAAGGGCAATCGTTCGCACTCAGCTAGGGCGGCTATCCAAAAAATCAGGAAACCGACTGGTTGACGCCAAATGTTCCAGCCCAGGATGCCGTAGCCAGATTGTTGATTAACAATGTCGATGGTGCTGAGGCTATTAGACATCATAGCGATCGCTAATACTGCCAGCGCCAATGGAATTTCATAACTAATAGATTGCGCTGCTGCCCGCAAGCCCCCTAAAAGTGAATATTTGTTATTAGATGCGTAGCCAGCCATCAACAAGCCAATGGGCTGAATGCTTGACAAAGCAATCCATAAAAATACACCCATGCCCACATTGCTAATCACGATGTTCTGCCCAAAGGGGACAATCAGGAACGACAGAAACACCGGAATCACAACAATAATTGGGCCGAGGGTAAACAGCCAACGATCAGATTGAGCTGGCACGATATCTTCTTTAAACACCAGCTTTAGACCATCCGCTACAGGCACCAGTAACCCAAAAGGCCCTTGGTATTCTGGGCCAATTCGTTGCTGTGCGGCGGCGGAAATTTTTCTTTCTAGCCAGGTGGCGACTAATACCCCCACTGTTGCCCCAATCAGCATTAGTACCATTGGCAGTGGCATCCAAATTGCTTTGGCTGTTCCTGCTGGTACACCTAAATCCGTGAGGGATTCAATAAAAGTTCCTTGGAGGTCAATTCCTGAATTCATGTTTCCGCTCTTTAAGACATGAGTCAGAGTTAGTTACAAATATTACTGAGTTAATATCTGTAAATTCACTCATTGATAAATTTTGCCTAGATCAGGTCTGATTGAAGATTTGTTGCCAATTCCCATGTTTAGTATATCGTTGGATGGTTTTACCACCCTGAAGCGAGATAAGAACTTCTACTTATGGTTGGCATTTACATTGGCTATTGAGTGAAGAGAATGGGGAAAGGGGCAAGGGGCAAAGGGGAAAGGAAAGATCCCTCCTTTTCCCTTTTCCCTACCCGAAGGGTTTTGCCAATACCAATTAACGTTGGTCAATGGGGATATAAGATACTTCGTGATGACCGTTGTAAACTTGGGTAGGACGGAAAATGCGGTTTTCTGCTAGCTGTTCTTTCCAGTGGGCTAGCCAACCGGCAACGCGGGCGATCGCAAATATTGGTGTAAACAAGTCAGTGGGAATTCCCATTTTTCTATACACCAAACCCGAATAAAAGTCAACATTGGGATAAATCCCCTTGGCACCGAGTTTTTCCTCTACCACTCGTTCCATTTCTTGGGCAATGTCATAGTACTTGTCGTACCCAAACTTGTCAAACAACTGTTCAGCTAACCTTTGTAAAATCGTGGCTCGTGGGTCTTTGACTTTATAGACGCGATGTCCAAAACCCATAATCTTAGATTTACGTTGCAGACAGTCCTCGATGTAGGGGCGGACATTTTCCACAGAGCCGATGTCTTCTAACATCTGAATTACTTCTTCATTGGCTCCACCATGTAGCGGGCCTCCCAAGGTTCCCACAGCACTAGCAACCACAGCATAAGGATCAGTCAAGGTAGAAGCTGTTACCCTAGCGCTGAAGGTGGAAGCATTCATTGTATGCTCGACATGTAATATCAAGCAGACATCAAAAATTCTCGCTGCCAAAGCATCCGGTTCTTGCTCATTGAGCATGTATAGGAAATTGGCAGAGTAGTCTAAGTCATCGCGGGGACGCACGGGGTCATTGCCTTTTCGCATCAGTTGAAATGCCGCCACCATTGTGGGAATGGTTGCTATCAAGCGCACCACAGAATCTCGAATGTAGGCTGGATTATGTAAATCCCGGAGCGAATAAAACAACCCTAAAGCAGCAGCAGAGGCTTGTAGGGCGTCCATTGGGTGACCGCTTTCTGGAAAGCATTTCATCATGTCGCGAATGCGGTATTTTATTCGCCTGTGGTGGCGAATTTCATGTTCAAATGCTTGGAGTTCTTGTTTACTGGGCAGTTCACCCCAGATTAAGAGATAAGCAGTTTCTAGAAATGTACTTTTTTCTGCTAATTCCTCAATCCGGATGCCACGATATTCTAGTATTCCCTTTTGCCCATCAACATAACTGATACTCGATTGGGCGGCGGGAATGCCTTCTAAACCAGGCTTGTATTCGCACACCATCATGGCAACACCATTTACTTTTTGAAATATCCGATCAAGTTAACTTACCAGAAATTTATTGTCGCCATAACAGTAGCCATCCTAACAACAATTGGAAATGTTGAAAAACTGTTACAGCAGGTACTTGGGTGGTGTCAACCAAAACATCTGACTACGCCCCAAAGGAGAACCTGTTTCTGGTAGTTTTATCCCAATCATACCTGCTTTTTTCAAGACTAGACTGGCTTTGATTTCTCCCCATAGCAGAATTTCTGCCCAATTGGTTAAACCCGGTTCATGTCCAACTAAGGCCAGTTGGGTATTTTGGGAATAATTTCTTGGCTCTAACCAATCTACCAACCAACTAGAAATTTCACCTCCAGGGGCGAGGTGGCTAGATTCCTCTAGCTGCGAACTTAATCCTGTTTCTATGAGGATTTCAGCCGTTTGGCGGGCACGCACTAAGGGGCTGGTCAGAATCAAATCAAAGTTTAAATCCAATTTCACAAGTTTTTGGGCAACTTTTTCAGTTTTTTGCCTTCCTTCTTTGGTAAGACTGCGCTCCTCATCTTTGATGCCTAAATCTTTATCTTCGGCGATGCCATGACGAAATAGATACAGTTCCATATTTTGAATTTTATTAGCGTACCTTAATGCTGAGTTATTTAGTTACGCTTATTGTTTATTTATCTATCCTATAGTAACTGACGATAGTAATACCAAAAATCTGGGGTTGGTCGATGTTTCACAGGTCAGTACAACGCCCTTCTCGCAGATGTTTAAGTGATTTCTGTGCCAATGCACACCGACCTTCAGCCACATCTTTTTCAATCTGTTTATCCCAGGCTGCTGCATCGAATTCTGCAAACCAGGCACGAAAAGCGGCGAGATCCTCTGGTGAAAGTTGACTAATAGCGAGTTCTACTTCCTTTAGGGTACTCATAATCTAGGTAAATCAAGCTTGTCATTCTCTAACTTCAATATACAAGGACTTCTAACTAAAATAACTGAATTTATTTAGGCTAAATATTTTGACATCATTCACACTGCTCAAATCTCGTTTTCAAAAATTGTTGGTTGGGACGGCACATTTAATCTTTTGGTACTTGTAATTCTTTACCATCAATTGTTTTATATTCAGTTCTTTTGAGAATAGGTAAAATACAGCAGTTTGCAACTAAATGAGGTACAGAACCAAGGATTGACAAATCAAATTATTCTTCGCCCTCCTGCCTTCTGCCTTCTGCCTCCTGCCTCCTGCCTCAAAACCAGTGATTTTGTACTTCATGCAAAAGAAAACTGCTGTATGTACCTTCATACATAAGTCGTATACTTACTTAATTTTAGTTACGGTTTGCGTCGTTATAGCGTAAATAACCTTAAGGTTATTCCTCAACGTTAGGATAAAAGTCTAAGTCTAATATCTCATCAACAGAAAAGGGACAGGCGATCGCAAAATTTTCTTCTGATAAACCAGTTTCCACCATTGCCTCTCGCCCTGCTCTTTGATAAGTAGTATTTATCCATTCAGCATCGTTTAAAATACGGCGCAAGCTCGGACTTTCTTGCAGCAATTCATCTATATTCAGTCGCTCGCGAGTAATAGTTACTTGCCAACTGTGACTGCGACGTTCAGATTGATATTTCCACTTCAACAAATGCGACAACACTAACCGCAAAGCACTTTGCAACGCCCGTTGTTGACTCTTACCCAAGTCCACCACTTCCTCAATTAGGTGTTCTAAATCCAACGCCTCCCACTGATGCGATTGTAAAAGTGCTGCGGTCTGTTCTACCCAAGCAAAAAAATCTTGCTCGTACAGAGTTTTTAACATTTGAAGTTCTGTAGACTTCATGGCGCTCCTTTTTGGTAAAGAAATAGGTAAGCACGAGTTAACTTTATTTGTATCGACTTACTTTAGATTAGGCATGAACTACATTTCCAATTAATTAATAAAAAACAAATTCCCGACTCTTAAAAAAGTCGGGAAGGGATGTTATGTAACGAAACACACTTTGGTTAGTACATGAGTTAGGAGTTTTCCCCATCTCCTTCTCCTTCCTCTACTCCGATTGAATCGGGTTATCTTTGGGGTTAACTAACCTCAGTAGTTTTTGCTTAATTTGAGCGTCGAAGACTTCCCATTTCATCTTCGCGTATGCAGAATTTTCGTTACTGCCAGATAAGAAACCCATAGGGATTTCAAAGCCGCCTGCGCTTGTCCTTCCACCACCAAAAAACCGCCCTGTGCTATCTTGCCCAAAGGCTTCTTTGATAAATTCAT
Source organism: Nostoc sp. DedQUE12a (assembly GCA_034530795.1). GTDB lineage: Bacteria > Cyanobacteriota > Cyanobacteriia > Cyanobacteriales > Nostocaceae > Nostoc. The sequence goes on along the minus strand of JAVRCH010000159.1, from coordinate 127,111 downwards.
CAGGATCTAGGGTGAGTTTGGTGGTTCTCAAGGAACCAATAACTATTTCTAATTCTTCGTCTTCATCGTGAACAATGCCATAAACTACAGCAGTATGCACGTTTTCTTCGGTGACGAGAAAATCAGCTGCTTGGGGGATGGCGTCGCGGTCGTCATAGCGTAGGTAACCGACACCAGCAATGGAAAAGTTATTTTGGACGATGCGGTTTTTTAGCGATCGCTCAATCACGTCCATCACCCGCTTGGAACGATTCGCCTGTAAAATAGCATTCAGCAGTTGCGCGTCATAAAATCGGCTTAAATATGCAGCTGCCATGAAATCTTCTTCTTGCGCTTGCATCAGGCGATTTGTATCCGAACGTAAGCCATGCATCAAGGCAGTAGCACATTTTACGTGTTGATTGATGCTGCTATCTAATGCTAGTAATCCCGCTTGCAGATATTGAGTGAAAATCGTTGCCGTCGCTCGTACATAAGGACGAACATCCATGAACTCTGATTCGAGTTCACCTTGTAAACTGTGATGGTCAATCAGCGCAACTAATGGAATTCCTGCCTGCTGAACCGCTGATATTAACTGTGAAGTAGTTCCTTGGTTATCAATTAATACAAAACCTTGATAAGATGACAAATCTTTTGTTTTCAAGGTTTGCTGCGTCCAGCGTTGGATAGGTAAATTAGTGAGTCTAACCAAGGCAATATTTTCTTGGTGACTCAGAGCACCAGCATAAATTATTTCACATTTGATATCGTATTGCTGGGCAATTAATTGATAAGTCCAAGCACAAGAAAGAGCGTCTGGGTCGGGAAAATCTTGCAAAATTACTAGTTGGCGATCGTGTCGGTGCGCTAGCAGAGTTTTTTGCAGTTCTTCTGACTTTTGTTGTGTCAAGGAATTACCACGCTGACTAAGAAAGATAGCTCCTTCACTTAGCGATGGTTGTAATGATGGACTTTTAAGTGCAACTTCCACTGGGTCTTTCTCTATTTCAGCTTCCTCTGGGTTTGGCTCTGTGGTCAATGACAAACTCTCAAACTCATTAACGGGAGAATTTAAGTACATAGGGAACTTTTTTTAAAGTGTGAGGCTCAATTAATTCAGAAATACTACAATCAGCGATTTCCTGAATTTGGCCACATTATTTCGATCTTCGCAAAAATATCAAAACATCGCACTATATACCTAAGTATATTTTTTGTCAGTAACAGCGCCCAGCAATGAACTAAATTTTATTAGAACATCTAATATAGGTGCTGGAAAAAAGCATGTTTTGTATATCTGGCTTTATGTTGGAGCATAAAAGTCTTTTATGACCTTTTTTCTTCTCTGTAATTTCAAAGGCAAGGATTTTTATTCAAGTTTGATAACCGAACTTTAAAATTTATCTTACTTAGGGTATACTTTCCATCTAATACTTTAGAGTTAGTTTTTGATATTTAAATTAATCTTATGTTCAATAGTCTCATTATTTTGACTATTGAGCAATTAATAATTATATCTTCAAGCAACAGGGCATGTTTTGTTTTTTGTGTAAAAGGGACTAGAGATTCGGGACTGGGGAATCCGGGGATGGGGGCAGGGAGCAAAGGGGCACAGGAGCAGAACGGGAAATTCCTAACTCAGCACTCAACAGTCAACACTCCTTGTTTGGCCATAGTCAATCACTCTAGTAATCTCAAGGAATGCTAGAAAACTCTGGCAAGTAAGGGTTCATTGACAATACCGTCAGTTCAAAATTTCAATATAGTGGTCGATGCCTAGTTTAAAACACAAGCTAACGTTAAAACTCAGACACAAAGAGCGTTTCAAGCCTATTGCCTATTCCCTGCTACATTTTTCATTGCATCCTAGCTATTTGCAATTTTATGCGGTATAGTAAGAGGCTGTTGTCTTTTTTGCTTGCATTCGATCAAACTTGTATGTTAGCTTCTGCCGAACAATGTCCCTCACAATCAATGGACATAACTAATTCAACACACAATTTGTCAAAGGCAAATGTGTGCACGTCGGCTTTAGCCTTATTTCAAAACCAACTACAAAGGCAAAGCTCTGACTATTGCTATATGGTTTTCGGGCTACTGGGCTATGTCATATCAAAGTCCTATAACATATTTTTGCCACTCTGTGTGCAGTCCACTTTTGAGATGTTTACTGACCTCAAAATAAAGGCTGCTATAAGGTTGGCGAGGAAGATGGCGCAAAGGCATATGAGCTTCGTGGGGAGTGCGACTACCTTTTTTAACATTGCAACGGACACAAGCTGTGACAATGTTCTCCCAACTATCCCCTCCGCCGCGCGATCGCGGTATCACATGGTCTAAAGTCAATTCGTCTCCTGTGTAACCACAGTATTGACAGGCATGACCGTCACGATGCAATATATTTCGGCGAGTGAGAGGAATTTCTTTATAAGGAACGCGGACATAATGACGCAACCTAATTACGGTTGGCAGCGGAAAATCCGAATACAGGAATTTACCGTTGTGTTCCACGCGTTCTGCCTTGCCCTTAATTAACAGAACCGCAGCGCGACGCCAACTCGTTATATTGAGAGGTTCGTAAGAGGCGTTTAAGACTAAAACCTTCCCCATTGATCTGCGTTTAGGGTATTAGTTTTACATATATTAACACAAATATACTCTTCTAGGGAGATGATAAGAAATTATACTTTCGGGAATAATTCGGAAATTAAGTTAAAACTTGGGCATAGGGCATAGGGCAAACAGTGAGTGTGGGAGGTGTGGGAAGAGACGGGGGCCACACTTCCCACACTCCCCCATCTCCCCACACTCCCCACACTTCCCTATCTCCCCCTGCCCCTTTGCCCTTCTGCTCCCCATCTCCCCACTCCATCACCAGCATCTTGTATCAATTCCAAGTCAGAGTTAAACTTCCTGTTTAATCTGATATCGCTTTTAAGAGCGTGTATAGATAATTTGGAAGTTGAGCTACGGTGGATAGGAGTCAGTACAAATGTTAAGTCGCAAGGAAATTCCCGGTGTAGTTCCTAATGAGCAGTGCGATACCTACGCGTGGTTTTCGCAACGAGCTTGGGTAGAAATTGATTTAGAGGCGTTGTCGCATAATATACAACAACTAGTGCAGTTTTTATCGCCGGGTACTCAATTGATGGCAGTGGTGAAAGCTGATGCCTATGGACATGGAGCGGTAACGGTGGCCCAAACTGCAATTCAATCGGGAGCTAGTTGGCTGGGAGTTGCTACGGTTCCAGAGGCAATTCAATTGCGAGAAGGCGGGATTCAAGCCCCGATTTTGGTTTTAGGGGCGACCCATACACCAGAGCAGATTCATGCCATCGCTCAGTGGAAACTCCAGCCGACACTATGCAGCCCGAAACAAGCACTAGTATTTTCTGATACTCTAGAATCGATGAACTATAGTTCTCCCATACCCGTACACATCAAATTAGACACGGGAATGTCTAGGTTGGGAACTAATTGGCAGCAAGCTGGTGAATTTGTGCAATTAGTACAGCGGTTACCACATCTTTCTATTGCCAGCATTTATTCTCATTTGGCAACGGCAGATGATCCTGATACTACTGCGATGAAGGAACAGCATAGACGATTTGAGGAAGCGATCGCTCAAATCAAAGCAATGGGAATCCAACCACCTTGCTTGCACTTGGCAAACTCAGCAGCTGCACTTACAGACCGAGCATTACACTACGATATTGTGCGAGTAGGTTTAGCAGTTTACGGACTTTACCCAGCACCGCATTTACAGAATGCGATCGACCTCAAGCCCGTTTTACAACTTAAGGCACGAGTTACCCAAGTCAAAACAATCGCCCCAGGAACCGCTGTCAGCTACGGGCATAAATTTATTGCCCCGCGCGAACTTCGCCTAGCTGTCGTAGGAATTGGCTATGCTGACGGTGTTCCTCGTAATCTTTCCAACAAAATTCAGGTGTTAATTCGCGGTCAGCGAGTGCCACAAATCGGGACAATTACAATGGATCAGTTAATGCTGGATGTGAGTGCTATACCTAATATCCAAGAAGGAGAAGTAGTCACCTTACTTGGAGAACAGGGAAAAGAAAAAATTTCCGCACACGATTGGGCAGAAGAATTAAACACTATTTCTTGGGAAATTCTCTGCGGCTTCAAACATCGTCTGCCTCGTGTTGCGGTTATGTAATTCGGAAGGGGGCATGGGGCAAAACCCTTTGGGTAGGGAAAAGGGGAAAGGGAAAAGGAAGGATCTTTCGTTTCCCCTTTGCCCCTTGCCCTTTCCCCTTGGCGAAGCCATCTCCCTATTCCCAAAAATAATTTCTTATGGTAAGATAGTTACCTATGCGGATGTGGCGGAATTGGCAGACGCGCTAGATTTAGGTTCTAGTTCCGAAAGGAGTGAAGGTTCAAGTCCTTTCATCCGCATTTTTAATAAATTGCCAAAAACTGTATGAGCGTTTTGGCTCATGAATAAACTCTATGAGTTAATTCATCTTGACAAGCAAGATTTTTATCTGTGGATAGAGACAACTGCTAAACAACTAAAAGAAGGCCATCGCATCTTTTTGAAAATCAAGCGATCGCAAAATCAGTGTATTGTCTAACATCTTCCGGATGAAAAGCTAAAACAATTTTATCTTTAGGAATTCCTGCGGCTACGAGTTCATTGGCAATACCATATTCAGTTCCATCGCGCTGAATCCAAACTTTTCCATTAATAATTTCAATATGGATAATACAACCATGAACTCGTTCTTCTCCTTGCCATCCTAAAGTCATTATTATGTAATTAATAGCTGTGCGATCGCCGTTGGCGGGTACTCCGTGCCATCGCACAAATTTTTTGGACAACCAACTCTTCCAAATCAGTAAATTTTTCTAAAATATAAAATTTTACTTATATTATTCTGACTCCTGTATTCTAACTTCTGAATTGTGTTTTCTTTTTTTAAGAAAAATCAGTATTATCTCTGTGGTCACAACGGTACTACTTAATTAAAAGTGGCTTTATTTGGTACTTACTTATTTAAAAGTTTAATTTTGCTTAAGTGTAAATACAGTAGTTCAAAGATATTGTTTTAAGAAAATCAGTATTATTCCTGTGGTCAGAATGGGGTTACTCAATGGAAAGTGGCTTCATCTAGTCTTGACATTCCTATGTCTTATTTTTCAAGAATGTCTATAAATCTCAGTAACAAGAAGTAAATTAATCAAAATTTACGAATTTACTGAGATTTGAGCATTTGAGAATAACGCCGCTTTCGTTGAGTTTCACCACAAATCCTAGAGGACAAATTTGTGTACTTTAAAATACAAACTTTTGAAGCCTTTTACTTAATTTGAATTGTGGAAAAACTCTGCACGAATTTAGCTTACACCTACTGAATTTAGCTGAGTAAAAGCAAAATGAGCACAACTCCTATAGGTAGCTACAGGTTGTTCCAAAAACTACATCCGCTATCTCTGTTGGCACAATTAACTAGTCGACGTGCTACAGGTTGCTTAAGCGTATTTACTGGGATAGTTTATTGGTCAATTTATCTAGAGGACGGTAAACTTACTTATGCCTCCTATTCAGATAAACTGTTTGAGCGACTTGATAGTCACTTGCGGCGCTTGAGTCAGCAAATTCCTGCTCTCAACAGCGCTACTCGCATCCAGATGCGGCTGATGTTTGAGACGAAAAATGAACATCAATCAATACCAAACGCAGATTATCAAGCTATTTGCTGGTTAGTTAATCAAGATTTAATTACTCCTGTGCAAGCAGGAAACCTGATAGACGAATTAGCAAAAGAAGTACTGGAATCATTTCTGTGCTTAAAAGAAGGTAGCTATGAATTTAGTCCGGAGAACTCTTTGGATGAGCTACCAAAGTTCTGTCGTCTGGATTTGCGATTACTTGTGGAACATTGTCAAAAGCAGTTAAGAAATCGGCAAAATATCCAATCATCAATTCCTGCTAGTGCCAGTTCTCAAGTTTTGCCAAATTTGCAAATCAAACTTGGACAAAAATCTTCCAGACAAATCAATTTTGAGATTTCTGAGAATAATAATCTCACGACTCAGTTACCTGTTGGCAAAAATACATATACAATTGCCTGCATTGATGATAGTCAAACAGTGTTGAATTCCATTAAGCACTTTTTGGATGAAAACACATTTTCAGTGGTAATGATTAACGATCCAGTGAAAGCTTTAATGCAAATTCTTCGGAGTAAGCCAGATCTGATTTTACTAGATGTGGAAATGCCTTCTTTAGATGGCTACGAGCTATGTTCTTTGTTAAGGAAACATTCAGCTTTTAAAAATATACCTATCATTATGGTAACTGGTAGAACAGGGTTTATTGATAGGGCAAAGGCTAAAATGGTCAGGTCATCAGGATATTTGACCAAGCCTTTTACCCAGTCAGAATTGCTAAAAATGGTTTTTAAATATCTTGATTAATTTAGTAAAATTTAATCGCCTTAATTTACTTTTAGGAGATTTATAGTGAGCCTGACTTTACTTGGCACAATTCTAATTGTAGAAGATTCTCCCAGTGAATTGGAATTAATGAGCCATTATCTTAAAGAAAGTGGTTACAACGTAATTAAAACTACTGGTGCGAAAGAAGCTTTAGAAAAAGCTGTGTTAGAAAAACTAGATGTAATTGTTACTGATGTTGTGATGCCCGAAATGAGTGGATTTGAGTTGTGCCGTTCCCTCAGAAGAAATCCAATTACCGCAAAAGTCCCGATTATAATTTGTAGTTCTAAAAATCAAGAAATTGACCGTTTGTGGGCGATGAGACAAGGTGCAGATGCTTATATAACTAAACCTTACACCCGCGAACATCTCTTACGCACTATTAAATCAGTGGTAATTTGAATCAATGACTAGTACAAACATTACACTTTCCCCAAAACCAACCGAAAAAAATTTAGCAGACGGTTATTTAAAATTTCAGTTAAATCAACAGACTGCTGCTGTTTTATCAATGAAACATACTCAAGAAGCAATTCTTGTTCCTGTTGATTCTGTTACTTCGATGCCTAATATGCCTACTTGCATATTAGGGTTAATGAATTGGCGTAGTCGGATAATTTGGGTAGTTGATTTGCCAAGAATGCTAAATTTAGAATCTCTGGATTATCGGGTGCGGCAGTATAGTGCGATCGTTATCCGAGTAGAATCACTTTTGTTAGGCTTAGTTGTACAAGAAATCAAAGGTACTATTAGGTTTGTTGCTGATGAAATTCATTCTCCCATAGGACAAGTAGCATCGAGTTTAGTTCCTTATCTATGTGGGTGTGTAGTGCAAGAAAAAGAAATATTACTAGTGTTAGATTCTCAAGCTATTGTGCAGTCCTCTATTCTCCGCAGTGATTAGGGTTTACTAAAAATAATTCAGGAGTCAGAATTCTTTTTAAAAAATAATTTTTAGTTTGCTTATTCACATATTGGAGAAATAATCTTATGTTTAATAAAACTGGTACAAACAATGGTAGTAGTCCTCAAAATCGGGCATCGCTAATTTCATCTCAAAAAGTAACTGGAAGTGTAGTAATGCTGCCAAGTAAGGTGAGTGCTGAAACTGCTAAAAATTCTTCTATAAATCAAGCTTTTGGGTATTTTACAAGGCTGAGTTTAGTTACGAAAGCGACAATTTTAGCGATCGCCATTGGTACGGTACCAGTATTGGCCATAGGTGCGATCGCTTTTGGCTTTGCCAACAAATCCATTACTAAGCAAATCACCCAGTCTCAACAAGCCCAAGCCACTGGTTTAAGCGATAAAATCAACCGTTTCATGTTGGGACGTTATGGAGACATCCAAGTAATATCTAGTTTGCCATTTTTGACAAATTCTCAACTTAGCAACAGCACAAGTAACGAAGAAAAGCAAGCAGTATTAAATCGTGTTGTTGAAGCTTACAAAGCTTATGATAGTGTCGCCATTTTCGATCGCCTTGGTAACTTAATTGTTCAATCTACAGGCGAAGTTCTGGAAAACCAAAAAGACGAGAGCTATTTTCAAGAGGTTCTACAGAAAGATGCCCCTGTTATTAGTAATCCAGAAGCAGTAACAAATACTGGTGTAGTGAATATTTACATAGCTGCACCGATTAAAAATACATATACGGGTCAAACAATTGGCATAGTTAGAGCGCGGATACCCGGTAAATCTTTAGATGAAGTCATCAAAAACTACGCAGCCAATGGACAAAAATATCATTTACTTGATGCTGCGGGAACAATTTTTTTAAGCCCGCAACAAAAATTCTTGGGTAAACAAGCAAAGGCAGAATATCGGAGTTTAGCTAAACTGCTAACAGCAAAAAAAGTAGATAGTTTTATCGAAGTTCCCAAAAATTATAAAAAACAACAATTAGTTAGTTACGTTCCATCGACCAAGTTAGCTGGCTTGCCAGATTTAAATTGGCAGGTACTGTTATCTACAGATACGGCAATTGTATTTGAACCGCAACGACAATTGTTGTGGATTATAGGTATAGGCACTGGACTGACAGCTTTGATTGTGGCAGCGATCGCATCTTGGTTAGCGAAACTAACTGCACAGCCAATTCTCAATGCAACTGCGGCATTAACAAAGCTAAATCAAGGCAAATTAAATACCCGTTTGGACACTGGAAGAGAAGATGAATTAGGGGTATTGAGTGCAAACATTAACCAAATGGCCGAACAATTAGAGGTTTTGTCCAAAGAACAAGAACTAGATGTTGAAGGGGCAAAATTACTAGCAGATATTACCCTAAAGATTCGCAGAAGTCTCAAAACAGAAGATATTTATCAAGCAGCAGTTAAAGAAGTTCACCGAGCGATTAAAACAGACCGGGTAATTGTTTATCGTTTGAATCCAGAGACTAAAGATGGTATCGTTGTCGCTGAATCATTAAATGGCAATTGGCCAGAAGCGATGGGAGTGCGAATCGACGATCGCTATTTTTGGGAACACCATATAGAAAATTATCAAGATAACCGAGTGCAAGCAGTTGCCAACATTTATCTAGACCAAAATTTGAAAAATGCCGAGAGTTACATTCAACTATTAAACAAATTTGCTGTCAAAGGTTATCTGATTACACCGATTGTTATCCAAGAACAATTTTTCGGCTTATTAATTGCTCATAATTGTCAAACTTCTCGTGTTTGGCAACAGCCAGAAATTAACTTGTTTCAACACATAGCAACTCAAATCGGTTATGCATTAGAAGAAGCGAAGTTACTAGAGGAAATAGAACAAGCCAAAAATGTTGCAGTCAAAGGTTCTGATGAAGAAAGGCAAGAAAAAGAAGCACTGCAACAACAACTTTTAGAACTACTTAATGACATCGAAGGTGCAGCCACAGGCGACTTGACAGTGCGTGCAGACGTGACTGCCGGAGAAATAGGTACTGTTGCCGACTTTTTCAACTCCATTGTGGAAAGTCTGCGTGATATTGTTACCCAAGTCAAACAAGCCGCTACTCAAGTAAATACTGCCATCGGCTCTAATGAAGGAGCTATCCGCCAATTAGCAGAGGAAGCACTCACCCAAGCTGCTCAAATCAACCGCACTCTCGATGCTGTTGACCAAATGACCCAATCTATGCAAGCTGTAGCCGAAAGTGCCGAAAAAGCAGCTTTTGTTGCCAATCATGCTGCTCACAACGCTACTCAGAGTGGGCACGCGATGGATTTGACAGTACAAAACATTTTATCTATGCGAGAAACAGTTGGGGAAACTGCCAAAAAAGTTAAGCGTCTTGGCGAATCTTCACAACAAATTTCTCGCGTGGTTTCGTTAATTAATCAAATCGCCATCCAAACTAACTTGCTTGCCATTAACGCCGGTATTGAAGCAGCCCGCGCGGGTGAAGAAGGTCAGGGTTTTGCTGTAGTTGCAGAAGAAGTCGGCGAACTAGCGATTCGGAGTGCCGCTGCAACCCAGGAAATTGAAGAAATTGTGGGGAATATTCAACGAGAAACTAGCGAAGTGGTGCAGGCGATGGAAATCGGCACTACCCAAGTGGCGGAAGGTACTCGAATTGTAGAGGAGGCCAAGGAAAGTCTAAGTCAGATTTTAGATGTATCGCGTCAAATTGACTTCTTAGTGCAGTCAATTTCTACCGCAACTGCATCTCAAGTAGAAACATCACAAAGCGTCAGCCAATTGATGAAAGACATCGCTGCCATATCACAACGTACCAGCGATTCTTCTGTGCAAATTTCCCAATCTCTGCAAGAAACTGTGGAGATTTCCCAGCAATTGCAAGAGACTGTCGGAACTTTCAAAGTTAGTTAAGTTTTGCGATTAGTCATTGGTCATTGGTCATTAGTTAATAACCAATGCCCAATGCCCTATGCTCTATGCCCTATGCCCAAAAATAAAAACCATGCTAAATGATAAAGAATTAGAAATCCAGATGCAGTTTCTGGAAGAAGCAACTGATTATTTGAATACCTTGGAAGGGGTATTGCTGGAAATCGATACTAGTAACCGCATCGATTTAGATAAAATTAATGCTGCACTCAGGGCTGCTCATTCTATTAAAGGCGGCGCAGCGATGATGGGATTTAAATCCCTCAGTGATTTATCTCATCGTTTAGAAGATTCTTTTAAAGTTTTAAAAACTCGAAAAAATTCTTTAGAAATTGATACTCAGTTACAAAGTTTATTGCTTTCTGGTGTTGATTGGTTACGTCAAATTGTTGACTTGCTGGCACAGGGAAATCTGGTTGAAGAACAGTGGTTAGCAACTTTTTGTTACCCAATTTTTGATGAGTTGCACGAACGCTTGGGTGACCCTAGCCCTGAAGATGCGACAAGCATGTTATCTCCAGAAGATGGGCAAGATGTTATTCCTTTGCTATTTGAAACAGAAGTAGAGGAATGTTTGCAGCGCTTAGAATCTGCGTTGGCAAATAGCCAGGAGTCTAATTTACAAGAAGAATTTGCCGTGATGGCAGGGGAATTAGGCGGCTTGGGGGAAATGCTGCAACTGCCAGCTTTTAGCAAACTTTGTGAGTCAGTAACCCAGCAATTAGCTACTGCAAGCAGCCATCGCATTTATGAAATTGCTCAGTTAGCATTGCAAGCATGGCGGCGATCGCAAGCTTTGGTACTAACAAATCAATTAGATAATTTACCTACAGAAATTCAATTTAGTAATTCTACCCAATCCGAGCCAATATTAAAAACAGAAGTAATACCACAGTTTATTGCCACAGATGCAACTGACACAGATATTCTGGAAACAGAAATCCTGTCCCCATCTACAGAAAATGAAAATAAAGATGAAACAGTTGCTGCCAATTTTACATTTTTAGATGCAGAATTTACCGATGATGTCAATGCTGTAAATATTACAGAGCAAAATACAATATTTGCTAGAGAAAGTCATGCTCCAGATGGCAAATTAACTGTTGGTAAAGAACGAGAAATTCAAGACAATACCGTTCGAGTTCCCAGCAAACAACTAGAAAACATTAATGATTTATTTGGGGAACTGATTGTTCAACGCAATGGTTTAAATGCCCAACTAGAAAGATTACGCAAACTCGTCCGGAGTCTCAACCAGCGAGTGCAAGTTCTCGATAGAGAAAATCAAGAACTACGTACAGCTTACGCGAAAGTTTCAACTCAATTTGCCGTGGCTGCTGGTGGGCAATTACCAGTTGAAAATGGCAATTATACACCAGACGCAGACAGTTTAGAGATGGATCGCTATAACGATTTAAGCCTGCGATCGCAGGAAGTTATGGAAACCATTGTTCAGCTGCAAGAAGTCACAACCGACGTGCAATTAAGTGTTGATGATACAGACCAAATTGCCCGCAAAATTAACAAAACATCAAAACAATTACAAACAAAACTCAATCATATCCGAATGCGGCCGCTGTCCGATTTAGTTGACCGTTTTCCGAGAGCTTTGCGCGACTTAAATGTAGAGTATGGAAAGAGTGTACACCTGAAAATTGAAGGCGGCAATACTTTAATTGAACGCAGCATTTTAGAAGCATTGAACGAGCCTTTAATGCACCTATTAAGGAACGCCTTCGATCATGGTATCGAAGATGCTGCAACTCGTCGCCTCCTTGGTAAACCAGAACAAGGATTAATTGAAATTAAAGCAACTCACCATAGTAATCGCACACATATTAGTATACGCGATGATGGTTGGGGCATTTCTCTAGAGAAAATTCGCACCCGCGCCTTAGCTATGGGATTAGATGGTTCTCTTATCACTAATGCTAGTGATGAAGAACTGCTATCACTAATTTTTGAACCAGGTTTTAGCACTTCCGACCAAGTGACAACATTATCTGGTCGCGGTGTTGGTATGGATGTAGTTCGCAACAATCTTAAATTGGTTCGAGGAGATATTAAAGTTGATACCGAACCGGGAGTTGGTACAACCTTCACCCTCTCAGTACCATTTACACTTTCTGTAGGACGAGTATTGCTAGTAGAAATTAACAAAATGCTATTGGCATTTCCCACAGATGTTATTTCCGAAATATCGCTACTCCAAAACGAGCGAGTCTTCCAAATGGCGGGTAGCGAAGTCCTCAATTGGCAAGGAACTATGTTGCCATTAATTCGTTTGAGTCGCTACTTACAATTTAATTGCCTGCGTTACGATAGCGCAGAATTAGAAACTCCAGCAGCAATTAATGTTAACAGCGTGTTAGTAGTTAAAGGTAATAACCAATCGGTAGCGATACAAATAGACCGTTGTTGGGGCGAACAAGAAGTTGCTATTCGCCAAATCGAAGGAAATATACCTTTACCTCAAGGCTTTACCAACTGTACAATTCTCGGAGATGGTCGAGTAGTACCATTAGTTAATATCAATGAATTGCTGTATTGGATTGCTAGTAATCAACGGACTCCTAGAGGTACTCAATTACCATCAGCAAGATTAAAGACACCGTTTTTGATATTTGACGAAGAGAAAATATCAGCAGCGTCTACTAAATTTAAAGGCACAATTTTGATTGTGGATGACTCAATTAATGTTCGCCGCTTCTTAGCTTTAACCCTGGAAAAAGGAGGGTATCAAGTGGAACAAGCGAAAGACGGTCAAGACGCTTTAGAAAAACTCCAAAGTGGATTGAGAGTTGAAGCAGTCATTTGTGATATTGAAATGCCTCGTCTTGATGGCTATGGATTTTTAGGCCGGGTAAATTCCGACGTTGATACAAAAAATATCCCAGTTGCGATGCTCACTTCTCGTAGTAGTAATAAACATCGACAATTGGCTATGCAATTGGGTGCTAGAGCCTACTTTTCTAAACCTTATAACGAGCAAGAATTACTCCAAACGTTGGAAGAAATAATTAGTAATGTTGCAGAAAAGGCAGCGTCTAATTAAAAATTGATAATTCATAATTAGATTTTAAAGATTTTCGTAGGGTGCGTTACGCCAAAGGCTAACGCACCGCTTGTTTTGACTTATAATGCCTTGGCGACTAGAAGTCGCGGCTATACAGACAAAACCCGCCTGCGCGGGTTAAAAGGCTGAGTTATGTCAGTAATAATCGCCAAGGTTTTGCGTAATACTATTTGTATTATTTAATTCAATTTGTAATGAATTTATGGTAACTGTAACACTGACGGCTGTTGCTAGTGCGATCGCCGCTACGCTTTGGACTAAAGCACAAGAGAAAATCGGCGAAAACATTGGGGATGCTACATGGACGCTAGCTGGTAAGTTAATCGAATTACTCCGCCAGAAGAAGAAATCGCCATTACTCACCAGTGCTGTAGAGGGAGATGAACCGCAGCGATTAGATTATGGTCAAGCAGTGCTGGAACTGAAAGCAGCAGCAGACGCAGATGAAGAAATTGCTAAAGCTGTTGTAAAAGTTGAAGCAGCAGCAAAAGCAGAACCAAAACTCACTCAAAAAATTCAAGAAATCGAAAATACTCTCAAGTCGCAACAGCCAACTATTCAAAATCTGACGCAGCTAGCAGAAAAAATTGGGGTTGTAAATCAAGGACAGATAAATAACCAAACTAATAACTTCACCTTTTGACTAGAGTCGTCCCCAGGAGAGGATGGGACAAAGTTAACTCCCGATGGCTGGCGTGAAATCTGCCATGAAATACTGGTAAAACGGCGAAAGCTGACTACAAACCCTCTAACATCAACTGAAGGAGTCGCGCTGCAAGTTGATGATGTTTATGTACCACTGGGATTAGTTGAGCGCAAAAAACCATCTAAGCGTCAGGGTGATATTTCTCCAGAACAAGGGTCAGAACTGTACAAGGAGACAGAAATCACCAAAACATTTGAGCATGATGTTTTTCTAGATGAAGTTCTCAAACAGCAGAACACGCCTAAAAGTCAAGGTAAGCGAATTGCTATTATTGGCGAACCAGGTGCAGGAAAGACAACACTATTACAGCAAATTGCTGATTGGGTATCTCGTGAGATTCACCAGTCGATTGTCATTTGGGTATCTTTAGCAGATTTGCGAGGTCAGGAACTAAAAGCTTATCTGTTCGAGACTTGGTTAACTCAGGTAGCTGAGAAAACAGGTAAAGCTGAAGCCACTAAGCAACTAAAGAATGATTTTGTTACTCAGTTTAATCAAAATAATGTCTGGCTGCTGCTAGATGGGTTAGATGAAATGTCGGTATCTTCAGGTAATCCTCTCACAGAAATTGCACGACAATTGCGTGAAGTAAGGTTAATTTCTCAAGCGCGAATTGTGCTGACCTGTCGGGTTAATCTCTGGGATGGCAGCATTAATGCACTTGATGATTTTGATACCTATCGCACTTTAGATTTTTCTTATCCACAACAGGTAGAGAGATTTATTCACAATTGGTTCGCTGCTAATCGAGAAAAAGGGGAGCAGTTATGTACTGCGTTGAAACAATCAGGTAAGGAACGGATTCAGGATTTAGTGAAAAATCCTCTGCGGTTGACTCTGCTGTGCTTGAATTGGCAATCGGGAGAAGGTAAATTACCGGATACTCAAGCGGGACTCTATCAGCAATTTGTAGATGACTTCTACAAGTGGAAAAAAGATGAATTTGCTACAAACTCTGACCAACGTCAGCAACTCAATGTACAATTGGGCGAATTAGCTAAAGCAGCAATAGACAAAGAAGCAACCCGTTTTCGCTTGCGGCAGGATTTTGTTAGTCAGTTTTTGGGAGATGCTGAGGATGAAAATTCACTGCTGAAATTGGTACTAAATCGCGGCTGGCTGAACTGTGTCGGGATAGATACAAATAGAAAACCTGTTTACGCTTTCTTTCATGCCTCATTTCAAGAGTACTTTGCTGCTAAAGCAATTGATGACTGGCATTTCTTTCTCAACCACGTTCCCAAAAATCCCAGTCAAGGAACTTATCGCATCTTTGAACCACAATGGAAGCAAACAATATTACTTTGGTTAGGGCGAGAAGAAGAAAATCTCAAACCGCAACAGCAACAATTTATCGATGCTTTAGTGAACTTTAAAGACGGATGTGGTAAGTGGGATAGGGAAGATGTAGATAAAGGATTTTATGAATATCGCGCCTATTTTTTAGCTGTTGCAGGAATTGCAGAGTTTAGGGGTAATTCTAGAGCAGATGAAATATTAGCGCAAATTGTCAAGTGGGGCTTTGCTTATTTCAACACCAAAAAACAGGAGTGGATAGAATTTATCTATGTAATTAAAGAGGAAGCTAAGTTAGCACTGCAACAGAAAGACTGTACAAAAGCGATCGCCGCCTTGGTGCAACTGCTGCAATCAATTACTGTGGATTACTACACCCGTAGGCAGGCAGCATCAAGTTTAGGCAAAATTCTACAGGTTAATAAGCATCGCTTTGAGGTAGTCAAAGCTTTAAGTGGTTATTGGCAATTAAATGATGAGTACTACAATTTAGCCTGGAAATGTGCCCAGAATATGCCTTACCCAGATTTCTATCAAGCTTGGCATCAGCATAATTTTGCAACTCGTGCCATGCAAAGCTTAAAGAAAATTCTCTTCACAAGAATTTGAGTGCTTTTGCAGCAGCGACGTGACAAATAAACTTGCGTTAGTAACGAACTTCGTTATATTTGTGGTAAAAGCTTAAATCAAAGCTGCAAGCTATTTACGAATTGGTAAAATACGCGCCCTAGATTGAGCTTGGTCAATAGTAACCAATGCACCTGACTCCAGTAAGGACTCAAACTGATTCAGGGCTGAAATGACTAGATTTTCGATACTATTTGGCAAAATATCCTGAGCGCGAACTTGAATTACACTGGGAGTATTAGCACCTGTTGCAGCTAACAAAGTACCGAAGTCTAAATCGTGAGTAAAGACAATATAACCGTTAGTTCTTGCCCACTCCATAATGATTGCATCTTTCTCGCGGGGGTCGCCAATGGTAGACCAGTGGACAGACGAAATATTGTACCTCTGAAAAACCGCAACCCAATCAGGAGAAAGGTTCATATCAATCAAAATTTTCATGCACTTTTTAGAGGAACTTCAATTTCTTCAACTCGCCACGCAGCATAGGCAAGTGCCTCATAAATATCAGCTTCTTCGAGGTAGGGATATGCTTTGAGAATATCGCTATTGCTGTGTCCAGATGCCATTAACCCAACAATAGTACCGACAGTGACACGCATTCCTCGAATGCAGGGTTTACCACCCATCACTTCTGGATTGCGGGTAATTCTCGTGAGATTTTGCATGGTTGTTGTCTCGCTATTTGAGGTTATTAGATTCAGGAATTAGAAATAACTATGTTCATTTTTTCTATTATCTGACCTTTTATAGAAGGCAGGAGGCAGGAGGCAGAAGGTAAAACTCTCAACAGTAACCGATTTTGCTGGTTTGAATTTTACATTTACTTAGGCTCAACACAACTGTTTTTCTCCCATGCTCCCTGTACCCTGTCTACACAACGATGGAATATTTTTTTACTTGGAAGTCCCTTTGTCCGTTTGTTACCAATACAGAAGCGGACGTTAACAATAAAGTTGTTGTCGTCACCACAGCTTGTCCGTTGGTTCACAACACAAGTTGTTTGGTTCAGAATGCTTATCCCTTGTGAACGAAAGCTTGTCCGTTGGTTCACAACACAAGTTGTTTGGTTCAGAACACTTATCCCTTGTGAACGAAAGCTTGTCCGTTGGTTCACAACACAAGTTGTTTGGTTCAGAACAGTTATCCGTTGTGAACGAAAGCTTGTCCGTTGGTTCACAACACAACTTGTTTCGTTCAGAATGCTTATCTATTTGCGACAAAACTTATGTCTTTATAAGTAAATATTAAGCAAAACTTATCAATCAACAAAGCATTGTGTCAGATGGTCAGCGTTCATTTGCTTGTTGTTTGGTGAGTGGTTTGAAACCTTGAAAAACTGCCTGCGATCGCTAAATAGTTTAAGACTGTGGAGATTAGCACAAGCCAACCTCCACAAAAGTTACTTTGATGATTGCTGTAAATACTGAATCAATTCTCTGGAAATAAAATACTTCCAGGAACTTTTATTAAGCCTCAACTTTTACACCTTTCCAAAAAGCGACGTAGCCCTCAATATTTTTAGCTTTCTCCTTTGCGCTGGGATAGTACCAAGCAGCATCTTTATTGACTTGTCCATCAACTTCGATGCTGTAGTAGCTAGCGACACCTTTCCAAGGGCAAGTCGTATGCGTGTTACTTTCACTGAAGTACTCTTTGTTAATTGTGTCAGCCGGAAAATAATGGTTGCCTTCCACAACTACGGTATCATCGCTTTCGGCTAAAACTGCGCCATTCCAAATTGCTTTTGGCATAAGTGATTTTGTAAATAAAGTTTACATATCTATTTTGACACTTCCACCGACACAACGAAATCTTATAGCTGGTCTTTGCTTGAGTTTTTGCGTAAGTCCTATATGAGAATCATTAAACATAACTTTGTCTTTGTTTTCAAAGGCTGGCGCAACGAATTCTACCTCAGCAGCCTGAGCAAACAAAGTTGACATCTGACTAATACTCAAATTTTCCGGCGCGTTAGCTAACATAACTTACTAGATAATGCATATATTTTTCTGCAAACAAGCATTCACGATCAGAATTTTACATACTTATTTGCGTAAAAATACTTATCTAGTTTGTGACGGCACTGGTAACAATGAAGCTATCGTAATAATTAGGGTGCGATCGCCCAAGTCAAAATTTTATACTTAAATACTAATTATACGTAAATAAGTATTTTATACTGATAATTTTAAGAACATAATCAAACTCATAGATTTTTCTATATCCAAGTATTTTTTCGGTTGTATATTATTACTAAGCCAAAGGAAATCTGTAATTTTACTAAATGTTTAACTTTTAATAACCGTGGAAGAATTGCTAGACGCTGTAGAAAGAATTCTAGAAAACAGGCCTCTCGATTCCATTCAGTGGTTTGTGCTGTATCAGTCGTGGTTGGGTAAAACTTACGATGAGATGGCACAGGGAACAGGTTATGGTCGCAACTACATAAAGCAAATTGGCTCTCAGCTGTGGCAAGACTTGTCCGAAGCAGCTGGAGAGAGAATAACAAAAAAGAATCTGCATCTAGTGTTGAGCAAATACTTGCAAGGGATTAGTAAACAGCAAAATCAACCACAAGAACAACAGTTCAACAAAAAATTTAGATTCACAAGCCTTCATCCAAACTTATTTTCAGCTGGCAAGATGGAATTTCCTAGTGGCCCTTTGCCAGCAGGCTCTACTTTATACATCAACCGTCCTCCATTAGAAGAACTTATTTGTAGCGAATTGATACAACCTGGTTGCTTAATCAGAATTAAAGCACCCAAGAAAATGGGAAAAAGTTCGCTGCTCAACCAGATGATTGCTTATGCTAAAGAACAGGGTTATCAAATTATCTATTTGGACTTTCAAGAAGCTGACGAAGAAGTTTTTGCTTCTCTGGATAAATTTTTACGTTGGTTTTGTATATATGCCACCAGGCAGTTAAACCTCTTTCCCTGTCTCGATGATTTTTGGGATACAGATATGGGCAGCAAAGTCAGCTGCAAAATTTATTTTGAAGCGTATTTATTACAATACATTGCATCAAATCCCGTGATTTTAGCTTTGAATGAAGTGCAGCGAGTTTTTGAACATCCAAATATTGCCCAAGACTTTTTGCCAATGCTGCGATTTTGGCACGAACAAGCAAAGCAAGACCAGACATGGCAAAAACTCAGAATGGTGGTAGTTCACACCACAGAAATTTATGTTCCCCTGAAGCTGAATCAATCGCCTTTTAATGTGGGAATTACAATTACTCTGCCACCATTTACCCTCAGCCAGGTGCAGGATTTAGCATTGCGTTATGGGCTAGAATGGGCGGCAGATTCCCAAGGGATAAAACGCTTAGAATCTCTACAAGCAATGGTTGGAGGACATCCTTATTTGATAAGCCTTGCACTCTATCATTTATCTGGGGAAAAAATGACCCTAGAAATGTTATTAGAAACAGCATCAACACCGATGGGAATTTACACCCAGCATTTGCGAGAACTGTTAAACTTGCTGCAAAAAGAACCAGAATTAATGTCTGCGATGCAACAGGTAATGGCCAGCAATGAGAAGGTAGAATTAGATGCGATCGCTGCTTATAAATTAGAAAGCATGGGTTTAGTGCAACTCAATGGCAATCAAGCTTGTGTTATGTGTGAATTATATCGTCTTTATTTTAGTCAACAGTTGGTAAAACTTTGAAGTTAAAAGGGTAAAATTATTTGTGTCATACTTGTTGTTTAGCTTGTCTTGCAATTCGTAGTTGGCGCAGTTTATCTGACACTGGTGGGGGATTAAGCCTCTGTAAACAATACAAGATACCTGATTTCTCAAACAAGCCTCTGCGTTCTCTGCGCCTCTGCGGTTAAAAATCTTTATTCACCGCAGAGGCGCAGAGGTCACAGAGAAGAAAAAAGGGTATACGCTTTGCATTTCCGGAATTCGTTTATGCTACACTGTAGTCAATATCAAACCTCATCACAACTCTAACGAGATAGCACAAATGAAGTAGTACCAAACACCTGTTGCACCAAAGCAACAAATGTCAACAAAGAATAAACGCAACTAGTTTGACAGGGTTACTTCACATAGTCATGTACTAAAGATATTGTCATCACTACTATCTACATTCAACCGCTTAACAACAGTCTGCGGCTGAGTTTGTTTTGTGTCTAATCTACCCGAAATCGTTGTGAACACGCGGGTCGAAGTTTGCCAATTGAGGTTTGACAAAGAATGCAGAAAAAACCAATATTATTAGCTGAGAATTTAAGCTATGAACTCAGCTTAGAAAGAACTTTGTTTGAAAAAGTTCAGGTTAGTATTGAAGCGGGCAATTCCATTGCTTTAGTCGGTAATAACGGCGTAGGAAAATCAACCCTACTCAAGATTCTTGCAGGCCAAATTACACCCAGCGCAGGTTCAGTTTGGCATCATGGTGTTGTTTATTATTTGCCTCAAATCAGCACTATTAGGCAAGAAATCAAGTCAGATACAGTACTAAATTTTTTGATTTCTATCTCGGATGAATGGTGGAAAATTGAGGAAATTTTGCTTGCACAATTTAATACAAATCTTGACCTTTCTCTACCTATGGATAACTTGAGTGGTGGAGAATTGACAAAATTATTTTTAGCAATTGGTTTGGCTCAAGAACCAAATTTGTTGTTGCTGGATGAGCCAACTAACCACATGGATTTGCAAGCGTTAGAAAGTTTAAAAGAGTTTCTTGGCAATTTCACTGGCGCATATGTAATTGTCTCGCACAAGCCTTTTTTCTTAGACCAGGTAACAGATATTACTTGGGAACTTACACCTGCTGGTTTGAAAGTGTATGGAGGGAATTTTTCTCATTATCGAGAACAAAAAGAAATTGAGTTAGAAGCGGCATTGCGCTCGCACGAAGTTGCCAGAAAAGAACTCAAACGCACTCAAACTGCGGCTATGCAGGAACAACAGCGTGCAGCCCAAGTTCAACGCAATGGTCGTGCTAAGTTTCTCAATGGTAGCATCGACAGAATGGCAGCCGGACTGATTAAAACTAAAGCCGAAACATCAGCCGGAACTGCCAAAAAGAAACATGAAGCAGCAGTAGATAAAGCTAATCAAAAAGTTGCAGATACTAAGGTAAAAACAAGCAAAGTAACAAGTATTCAACTAGAAGAAAAAAGCCAAAAGCGTAAAAATTTAATTGATATTCAAGGTGCGAATCTTAGGGTATCAGAACGGGTACTTTTACATAATATTCAGTTGCATGTTTCTTCTGGCGATCGCATTGCCATTGTCGGCGCCAATGGTTCTGGTAAATCAAGTTTGGTAAAGGCAATTTTGGGAATGGAAAACCAAGTTGCGGTTTTGGAATCAGGCGATGTTTTACTTGCACCAACGATGAAAGCTATATATCTTGATCAAACCTATGAATTGGTCAATAGGCAATACACAATTTTGGAAAATATGCAAGCAGCCAATCCAAATCTCAGCTATCAGCATTTACGGCAACAACTTGGACATTTTCTGTTTAAATACGACGAGGTTAATAAAAGCGCATCTGTACTCAGTGGTGGCGAGTTGGCAAGATTGGCGATCGCCATGATTAGTATCTCTGAAATTGACCTACTGATTCTCGACGAACCAACTAATAACTTAGATATTGAAACCGTAAAACAAATGGTAGTAGGTATCAATGACTATCAAGGAGCTATTTGGGTAATTTCCCACGATTTAGATTTCCTCAGTCGAATTAATATTACTCAAAGTTTCAAATTGGAAGAACAAGTTTTACAAATGACAACTTATTTACCAAGTACACCTGAGCAATATTATCGAGAATTACTCGAATGTCATCAATAGCTTGGTAACATAAAAAATAGTGCGATCGCACTACTTGTGAAGAGTTATTAGCAAAGTATTGCCTTCGATGGATATAGTCTGACAATTGACTCGACTGTTAACATACATGGCCTGTTACGACTCCAACCACTAGCTAAACAAAAGACTTCTTGCAGAAGTCGGGGAAAGGGGGAAAGGTTTGGTATTTTCCTTTCCCCTTTAACATGAGTCCCTTTTCCCACCTCTTGCAAAAAACACTTTTGCAAGAGGTCTAAACTAGTGTAGCGATCGGCTGTTGGCAAAATCTCTAACTCTCGAACAGAAGCCGCAAAGCATACAGTCAAGTTATAATTCTTTTGCGGATGAACGTAACAAAAATTTATGACTAACCCCCTTGTACAAGCCTTTTTTGTAGGCAGAGCGGTAGCTGAAGTAGTTAACGAGCGTTTAGAGGTCGCCTTGACCGATGCTTTGAGCGAAGTGGGCAAATTTGATGCTGAAGCTAGAGAGCAGTTGCGCCAATTTACAGAAGAAGTCCTAGAGCGGGCAAATCGAGCAGCCGAAGCCGCTAATACCGGTCAAGGTAGCACAAGCACTAGGCAACCCGGTTCAGAGCCAGTAGACGTGCAAGCAGAGATTGATGAATTGCGAGCTGAAATCGCCCTATTGCGAACAGAACTACAACATCATCGCAGAGCTTCTGCATAATTTAGGCATTGGGCATTGGTTTTATACAAACCACAAACGACAAAGGACATATAAAAACAGTTTAGGAATCAGAGTGTCTTTTCTTGCAGATAATTCGGTTGCAAACCAACGGTAAATGGAGTATATGGAACAAGGTTATTCAGATAAGGCATACCGTTGGAATAGGGAAAAATACTCCAGCAGACGGCGTTTTGTGGACATTTGGTCTTTCGTCTTGACCTTATTGTTCAAACTTTGGCTATATAACAAATCTTGGAGTTATCCAGGTGGTGTGACTGAAGCCAAGCAAACTACAAGACGCAAAACCCAAGCGCTTTGGATTCGTAATACTCTGCTGGACTTAGGCCCAACGTTCATTAAAGTTGGGCAATTGTTTTCTACCCGTGCTGATATATTCCCTGTTGAATATGTAGAAGAACTAGCAAAGTTACAAGACAAAGTACCAGCATTTAGCTATGAACAAGTAGAATTGATTATCGAGCAAGAACTAGGCAAAAAAATTCCTGAACTTTTTCAAAATTTTGAACCTATTCCTTTAGCTGCTGCCAGCTTGGGGCAAGTACACAAAGCTGTGCTGCATAGTGGCGAAGCAGTGGTAGTTAAAGTGCAACGTCCGGGATTAAAAAAGTTATTTGAAATAGATTTACAAATTCTTAAAGGAATTACCCGCTACTTTCAAAACCATCCCAAATGGGGAAAGGGACGAGATTGGCTTGGGATTTATGAAGAATGTTGTCGCATTCTTTGGGAAGAAATTGATTATCTCAATGAAGGCCGTAACGCTGATACTTTTCGCCGTAACTTTCGTGGGTATGACTGGGTAAAAGTCCCAAAAATTTACTGGCGGTACACTACCTCTCGCGTACTGACATTGGAATATGTCCCTGGAATTAAAATTAGCCAATACGAAGCTTTGGAAGCAGCTGGTTTAGATCGAAAAACCATCGCTCGTCAAGGCGCTCAAGCGTATTTGTTACAGTTACTCAATAGCGGCTTTTTCCACGCCGACCCCCACCCAGGCAACATTGCCATCAGCCCCGATGGTGCTTTGATATTCTACGATTTTGGGATGATGGGGCAAATTAAGTCCAACATTCGCCAAGGACTGATGGAAACGCTGTTTGGCATTGCCCAAAAAGACGGCGATCGCGTAGTACAATCTCTGATCGATTTAGGTGCGATCGCCCCAGTAGATGACATGGGGCCAGTCCGGCGTTCCGTCCAGTATATGCTGGACAATTTCATGGATAAGCCCTTTGAAAACCAATCAGTAGCGTCAATTAGCGACGATCTTTACGAAATAGCTTATAATCAACCGTTTAGATTTCCAGCAACTTTCACTTTTGTGATGCGAGCCTTTTCTACCCTAGAGGGGGTAGGCAAGGGTTTAGATCCAGAGTTTAACTTTATGGAAGTTGCCAAACCATATGCAATGCAGCTTATGACCGATATGAATGGTTCTGAAGGGAATAGCTTTCTTAACGAATTGAGTCGTCAAGCAGCTCAAGTAAGTAGTACTGCGTTGGGTCTACCACGTAGGTTAGAGGATACCCTAGAAAAGTTAGAACGGGGAGACATGCGCCTGCGCGTTCGGTCTATAGAAACTGAACGTTTGCTACGCCGGCAGAGTAATATTCAACTCTCAATGAGCTATGCTCTGTTAATTAGTGGTTTCACGCTTTCAGCTACTATTTTAGTAGTCAATAATTTTGTATGGTTGGCACTGCTGCCTACTTTAATCGCAGCAGGAATTTCAGTGATTTTGATCAGACTACTTCTACGCCTCGACCGTTATGACCGTATGTATTAATTGTTGAAAAAATTTATGAAAATTAATTTCACCGGTCTTAGCGATCCGGGACTTATTCGTTCTAATAATCAGGATGCTTACTATATCGACCCACAAGGACGATTTTTTGTTGTTGCTGACGGTATGGGTGGTCATGCGGGAGGAGAAGAAGCAAGTCGCATTGCCACTAAGGAAATTCAAGGCTATTTAGTAGCAAATTGGGAATCTCCAAAGTCTTCTCAAGAATTGCTAGAACAAGCTTTGTGGGATGCCAATCAAGCAATTTTGCAAGATCAGCAAAATCATCCCGAACGCGCTGATATGGGTACAACTGTTGTAGCGGTAATTTTTCGCTCTCCAGAACCGCCTTGGTGCGCTCATGTTGGCGATTCCCGCCTGTATCGCTTCCGAGAATCACAATTAGAACAAGTAACGGAAGACCACACTTGGGTAGCACGAGCAATCAAAATCGGTGACATCACCCCAGATGAAGCACGATTACATCCTTTTCGTCATGTATTATCCCGCTGTCTGGGGCGGGAAGACCTCCATCAGATTGACGTGCAACCACTGGATGTTAGAATTGGCGATCGCTTACTCCTATGTAGTGATGGTCTTACAGAAGAACTTGTCGAGCAAAAGATTGCTAGCTGCCTCCAAGACACTCCTTGGCTAGATAAAGCCGCCATCTCTCTAGTTGACGCTGCTAAGGAGCAAGGAGGGCACGATAACATTACTGTTGTCCTTGTCTCACTCGAAGAAAATAATCCCTAATCATCATTAGGCATGGGGCACTTGTGCTGAGCGTAGCCGTTGGTGCAGCCTCTCGTAGAGAAGTATGGCGCATTCGGCATTGGTAACTGACTAATGACTAATGACCAATGACTAATCCGGTAAATATACCCATCAATTTGTTCAGCCTGAGCATTTTTGCTTTTGACAATTTGATACTAATACTCTTAGCCTCCAAAGTTACCTAAGGAGGCTAAATTTCCATAAATTAGTAAATTGACATCTTGCACGTAATGAGGTAAAGCGATTATAATTCACGCTTATTACCATTTATTCCCCGACCTCCTCCAACTCCCCAGCTTGGAAAGTTTTTCCATAGATAGGAAGACGCCATCTGGCGTTTTTTCAACTAGGAAAACTATCGGTGATTAGGCAAGGACTAGATTATCGAAAGAGAAAGGAGTAAAGAAGGTAAATTTACCTTTCTAGGACAAAGCAGAGCATATTTTCTGGAATATGACTCGGCCGACTTGGGTGGTATATCAGTGGGATTAGGTGCAAGATATCAGAGCAGAAAAATTCCACACTTAGGATGTGGGCAATCTGTCAAACACTTGTTATCTTTCTTAATACGGAGGAACAAATGCGGGACAGATACAAGTCCAAGTATTATCCCATTTGGACTTCTGTGAACGATATCACCATTTACGCGTTGTTTTTTCGGAGTTACTTATGAACGAACCAATGAAATTATCCTTAGAACAGCAATTCAGCATCTGCTCGTTTGCCACTCAAGTGCAGCACATGAGCCACGAACAGGCTAAAGACTTTTTGGTCAAGCTGTACGAGCAAATGGTAGTCCGCGAGGCAACTTATCAAGAACTTCTGAAACACCAGTGGGGCTTAGATTCTGGTTCCACTATGGCATAGAATCGTTCTGATGTCGCAGTGGGCGACCTCCTTCTCTTGCTTGGTTCCCACGGAGGAAAAGAGCTGGGGATGCCGGGGCGTCAACTCCGATAAAAAAAACTCTACTAGGCTGTGGCAAAATTCAAACTCAGGAAATTAGTCAACAACCAATGACTAAACTATTCTAAGGCTGACTTGCTAGATTCTAAAGTTAACTTGACATTTTTGTTCAAATCTAGTGTGTACTTTAGCCGAACTTCTTCTTGTATCTTAACAGTGTGAAAATCACACCTGCGTAAATTTATACACAACTATAATTATGTACACAGCAATCAGAGAGCCTAACTTTTGCAGCTAGTACTTTCACTATTTATACATATAACTAGAAGTTAGAGCATTATATATATTTTGTTTATAAAAATTTACAATTTTTGATTGGATGCTCTTTGTTACACACTAAACATGTAATATTCATAAATTATTCTTAATTGGAAAGATCGTATGGAGAGTCTGTATCAATACTTTCGAGTTTTGCCAGGATTTGGGGCTTAATCTTTTCATATTCGCTTTTGAGTAAGTTTTTACTAATTTGCGGGTCAGCAGAAGACATGGACGTATTGCTGATTTTGACCCACTCTTGCAGTCGTTGACGTTGGGCAGAGGCCACACTCGAAAGCAGGATATGAGTACAGCGGCTGGGGGTTTCTCGTGCGAAAAATAACAGACGGTAATAACCTGTTTGGTGTAGCAAGCGGGCAATTTCTTGACCAAGACTGGTTTTGAGGTCGAGGTAGTAATGTAACCATTTAGCACCGTGTTTGCGGTTGTAAATGACGGTAATCCACAACAGCATCGGGTGGGGAACCGAGATGAAAAGAAATTGATTGTAGCGGGTACAAACTAGCCGCTTTTGAATTTCTAGTTGGGGTAGCATTACCCACAAGGCTGGTAAAACCTCACCGTTTATATGTACGGCTTGGGGAAAGGCAATATCAGCAATCGGTTTATTTTGAGGCCAAGAAATGGTGTTAGCAATTTCATCATTTGACGAGGATATCCGCAAATCGGCTTTCGTCTTTTGCTCAACCTCAGGGCTAAGTGTCAATGTAGCAGGAACTAGCGCATAATTGTTCTGTTTAATTTTGCGTGTGTGGTCGGGTTGTTCTACGGATGCTAAAACTTTCAGAATTTCGCTGATGCTTTGGGGGCGATCGCGTGGTATCTTAGCTAGACAACTCATCACCAAATTTTCTATTTCTTTCGGTAGTTCTAACCCCGGCGAAACCTCAGTAAAAGAACGTGGTTTTTGATAGTGATGTGTTTTATACCATGCTCCAAAAGAATGAGTCGGTGCTAGCAATGGCATTTTGCCTGTAAGCATCTCAAACATCATCACGCCCAAACTATAAATATCAGAACGGTTGTCTAATTCCTTACCCTCCATCTGTTCGGGAGAAGAATAAGCCAATGTTCCCAAATAAAATTTTGTATGGTCGCTGTCTGACTGTAATAATTTAGCAATCCCAAAATCTAAAACCTTGACCAATTCTCCAAAACTCGGATCTTGAATCACCAACATATTGCTTGGCTTGACATCACGATGGATAATTGGGCAAATTGTACCTTCAACTGGAATACCATCATGAGCGCACTGTAAACCCAAGCTCAGTTGACGCGCCATGCTGAGAAATCTTGCTAAAGGAAGTCGTTGCTTGCGAATAATATTGTTTAAACTTTGTCCTTGTAGGTATTCCATGACGTAGAACGGAGTATTATTGTCATCTACGCCATAGTCCATGACTCGAACTATATGGATGCTTTTTTGCCCCAGTAAAGCACAAGTTTTCGCTTCTCGCTCAAAGCGGTCTTGCAGTCGCATCTTTTCATTTTGGATTGATAGAGCGAGGAACTTCACAGCAACAGGTACACCACCCAACAAAATATCCTTAGCACGATAAACTCGACCCATCGCTCCAGTACCGATTAACTCCTGGAGTTGGTAGCGTTTGCTGAGTAAGCGACCAATGTTGGGGTCTGACATAGAAAATTCGACTCTAAAAGCAAGTTGTAAGTATTTGGGTTCAAAATTGCGTTCAAATTTATACAACATAATTGCTGAACTCAGAACAGAGAATTCAGAAGTCAAACAGCCTTCATTTCTGGCTACCAAACTTAAATTCTCTACCTGACTCAGTTACAAACTGCTGTATCTGATTGTTGTGCCCAGAAATCACTTTCCAGGCTAGTAGTTAAAGTCCATCAGTGGACTAGCTTTTTTCAGTCTTTTCAAATAGCGCTGAAACTATAATCTGGAAGTTGGCAACTAAGACAGTTATTACAACTGGCGCAACATGCTAGACCAAACAAGCAAAAAAGGTAAATGTATACTGACGTTTTATACTATTCCAGATTTTGTTTTGATTATGATGTAGTTTTAGTTTGCCCAATTTTGACTAAATAAATAACTCTCAGATATGCCAAAAACTGTAATGGCAAAAATGGAAGCTTGTAGGTTCCTGGGATAGAGCTTCTCTTTCCTTGGGGAACGCATCTAGCAAGCTTAAAGAACGGGGGTATGGGAACCGTAAATACAACAGACATCCAAACTTAAGGGAAACCTAAAGACCAGATTGCCTAACTGCTCCTTTAACTTCTGCCTAATTCTGACGACTGATAGCTTTATTAATTTGATTTCTTTGCAAAATTCCTTACTTTCGCCATCTTATTTATCTGGGAGTGGCTCATAAGGGAAATTACTTTTGCACTGCCTTGCTTTTGCGTTTAGTTTTAATTAAAAAAAATCGATGCACCTTAGAAAAAGTAGACTACAGACTTGCCACAAAATCTTAAATTTAAAATACTATACTTTATCAAAATTTCAAAACATATATCCCTGGCTTCTGAAAGAAGTCAGGGATATTTTTCATGGTAAGTAATTTAGTATTATTAATGGACTAATTTGTGATTTTTCGTTTTTTGTCTATGTTGTAAGACATGTGAAAAACCGATTTATCTCCAGTCATATAATATTGAAATCGGCGTCCAATTATACTATTAATTCGCGAAATAAAATGAAAAAAGAAATCAGGATTTTTGGACATTTGTGCCAATGCTGTTAACCATTTCCCTTGCTTGAGAGGCTCTACAACTCGAAAGTAAGCTAGATTTTTTTTATAAATTGCAAGATTACGAGATAAAGCACGCATTAAAGCTGTATTTTTTTTCACAGCTTCTTGTTGCATGAAAGAATCAGTGGCTTTGCAGCTTTGATTTAGACGTGGCAATCGGCTTTGATGTACAAGCGAACCGGGGCGCGAGCGGTAAAAATAATAGGGTTTTGGCTCAATGAAAAAGCGAGCTCCTTTGATTAGACATTTCATATCAAGCCAATAATCTTGACCCATTCTGATATCTTCATCGTACTCAATACCATGCTGAAGTAGAAATTCTCGCTTGAATAAAGGCTTACTTAAACCAAGATGCAAACCTGGTTCTCCAAAAATATCACTCTCTACAAAATAAATGATATCTACTTGGAAAATTTTATCTATACCTTCTCCACTTTCTTGAATTAATGTACTCCAAGGAGATGTTTCATTATCGTTGATAAAATAAATATCGTCAGCAATCATATCTGCATTTTTTTCATTTGCTAGCGATACCAGCTTTTCTAATCTTTCAAGAGCATACCAATCATCTGAATCCAGCACAGCAATCCATTCGCCTTGGGCTGCTTTGAGGGCACGATTACGCGCAGCAGCAGCCCCAAGATTTTGTTGATTAACTATCACTTTAAGACGTTGGTCAACAAAACTTTTAGCGACTTCTACAGTTTTATCGCTGGAAGCATCATCGACTACAATCACTTCAATATCATTAAGTGTTTGGTCTAAGGCTGACTTTATTGCTTTCTCAATATAAGCCTCAGTATTGTAAGCAGGAATAATGACAGATACTTTGGGATTCACGAATATTGCTCTCCTAACGACACCATTACGTAAAAATACTAAAGTCCTGAGGATAACTAAATTATTTCTTTTTTACTATGCACGTTACAATATGCTAATAAAATTAGCCGTGAATTTTTGAGGTCAAGCCCAGAATTTTGGACATTTGTAACCACTACACCTTTAGAAGTCCATCGCTATAAGCGAGTTGGAAAACGTAAAGGGCTTGTGAGCAGTCCGTTTTTATACGGAGAATTCATGCCATTTCCTCTTGTAGAAGAGAATAGCTCACTCACAAGTAGGCTCCCTTAGTTGCAGGAGGTAGTGTCAACCTAAGCAGATTTGTAGTGACTGATGTAAAAAATCACCAGTTTACATTCTTTAATATAATAATTTGTTTTGTTTGTAACTAGTTGTTTAGAGACAATTTATAAAGTAAATCTTAAATAGGGGAGGCAGGATAAGCGGCGGTAACTGCTGCTCATAACTCAATACGGTTCACTTAAGGGCAAAACTCTTGTTTTACGAACCGCAGAGGGGCAGAGAACACAGAGAGAAGAAAGAGTAGAAATGCTTAACTGAACTGTATTGGCTCATAACTGCCATTGCGTTAGGCTAAAGCTATCGCATTGATGTGCATTTAAGCGCTTTAATCATATTTTTCGTGACAAATCACATCGAAGATATGCGCTTAACACGACGCCAGTTCCTACCCTACGGGTTCCGTGTTAGCGGTACAAGTCGGGGAACCCGCCCAACGCACTGGCTCCCCGACAGGAATTTTATTTTTACTTTATATAGCACTTTTACACCCAGCTTATGTAGTATAAATGTGTTTTAAATGCTACAAATAACCTTTTATAACTTAAATTACCTGACGTTCTAGGCTAGCTTCCATTGTGTTAGTTAAAAAATGACCAGTTAAGATACCGCTACTTAGGTGGTATGTATCTTCTGAAATCCTGTATAGGGTTTCAAAGCCACTACGACGTTGACGATCGCCCAGCACCCAGTAACGCTGCACAATAGTATCTAAACCAATCCAGCCCTCGCCTTCAACCTGCCCCAAAATATTATGTTGTAGTAAAAAAGTATACTGACGCTCTCCTTCGTGCAAGCGTCCCTTGTATTGTAGAGAAATTTCCGAGCGATCGCTGCCTGGGAATATTAGCTTTGTGGCCATAGTAAACCAGTTATCTCGATTCCAAGCTACCAAGGTCATACCCTTGACACTGATTGGCATACCATTACGTTCTAGCCAATTCCCTTGTATTGTCCAGCGTCCTGATTCCAATAAAAAAGTATGAGCCACCTTTTATATTTCCTGTCTCGATCAAGTGCCGCCAAAACTACAGTTATAGCAGTGCTAAGTGGGGCATTGGAGGCAGGAGGCAGGAGGCAGAAGTTCTTTAATACAAGAATTTTGAATTGATTTGTCTCCCTATCCCCCACACTCCCTACTTCCCACTCCCCACTCCCGATTGATGAATTTCCCCTAAAAGAACTTCACCAGGTGCTCCGGTGGCAGTAGGTAGGTTGCCAGGAATACCCAAATGTCGCCAGTAGGCTAAAACTGCAAAGGCGATCGCTTCTTTAAAATCTGCACTCAAGCCGACTTCATCTGTAGTTAAGACTGGTATTGATGCTAATAATAACTGCAATCTTTGTTTCAAATAAAGATTACGACTACCGCCGCCGCATAACAATACACGTTGTGGCATTTCTGGCAAAAAAGTTTGGTAACTATGAGCAATTGAAGCAGCTGTCAGTTCGGTGAGAGTTGCCAATATGTCAGCAGAATTGAGTTGGTAGGCTTGGGTATCTTGTAAACACTGTTCCAAATATGTCACACCGAATAACTCTCGACCAGTGGATTTAGGCGGTGGCAGATGAAAGTATTCTTGCTTGAGCCATTGGTCTACCAATGGATAGCAAGGAGTACCACTCGCTGCCCAATTGCCATTTTCGTCGTAAGTTTTAGCACCAGCGCTTAAATGCTGCACCGCCAGATCTAATAGACTATTTCCTGGGCCAGTATCCCAACCACGGATTTTTGACAGCCAGTTCCCATGCCGAGGCGGAATATAAGCTACATTACCAATACCACCAATGTTTTGAATACAACGTCCTTCTTGGGGATGGCTGAGTAAATAGGCATCAACTCTAGGAACCAGAGGCGCACCGTGACCACCAATAGCGATATCAGCAGCACGGAAATTACTCACAGTTGTAATACCCGTTAGATGAGCAATTAAGGCACCGCGCCCTAGTTGGAGGCTGTAGCCCAATGGCGAGTGGGAGACGCGGAAATTTTTTTCGCCATATCCTCCCGTCCCCGCGTCCTTTTTCGGTGGTCGATGATAAACTGTCTGACCGTGGGAGCCAATCAAATTAGCCGCTTGGTGACCGTTTTGAATATTTTGGGCAGCTTGGGCAAAGCTAAAGGCGATCGCATCATCTATTAGAGCCAATTCTGCCATTGATATGGCTGCACCTGCACAAAGGGCTAATATTCTTTCTCTAAGTTCAGCTGGATATGGGTATGTTTCTCCAGCTAGCAGCTCAATTTTGAGATCCAATTCTTGACCGGAAATCTCTACCAAGGCCGCGTCTATGCCATCTACAGATGTGCCACTAATTAAACCAATAACACGAGTAGGGATAGCAGCTTTTTCATTCGGATGCATTGACAAATATTCTTTTTTAGATTAATAACGGTAGTTTAACAGTTAAGAGTTACTAGTGTTCAGGGCACTGATAGCATCTCCAAGAGAGTAGAAAGCTGAAAATGTTCATTACATTCAGATATTATCTGTCCTTCATGCTGACTTCAACCTTTTATTTGCTATTCATCTGCTGGTTTTTATGGAAAAACGGTCAGCTTCATGGGGAGAAGTCGATATGATAGAAAAGTAGATAAAACTTCAAAAATATTTATCAAATGCTGATTCAATCATCTGGCTTGTCCAAGGTAAAAGATTCAGTCACAGAAAAAATCTTTTTGGGCAATCAACCAAATGCCGAGTTAATAGCAATTCTCGCAGTTTACTTTGTCCAAGGAATTTTAGGGCTATCGCGTTTAGCTGTCAGCTTTTTCCTCAAAGATGAATTGCTATTAAGTCCAGTCCAGGTGTCGGCTTTATTGGGAGCTGCCTTTCTACCTTGGATGATTAAGCCAGTGTTTGGTTTTATCTCTGATGGCTTGCCGATATTTGGCTATCGTAGGCGTCCTTATTTGATTTTATCGGGGATACTGGGGACTATTTCCTGGGTAAGTATGGCAACCATAGTTCATACTAGCTGGGCAGCTGCGATCGCGATCGCTCTTAGTTCTCTCTCCGTTGCTATGAGTGATGTCATAGTTGACTCATTGGTTGTGGAACGAGCCAGAGGCGAGTCACAAGCAAAAGCAGGTTCACTACAATCACTGTGTTGGGGTAGTTCTGCCATCGGAGGTTTGATAACAGCATACTTGAGCGGCCTGCTACTGCAATACTTTAGTACCCATACCCTCTTTTGGATTACCGCCTTATTTCCTCTGATTGTCTCAGGAGCAGCTTGGTTGATTGCTGAGTCTCCTATTAGCAAAGATGCTAAAAATAGCGATCGCACTAGCTCCTTAACAATCAAAGATCAACTGGGGCAGCTTAGCCAAGTCCTCAGCCAAAAAAATATTTGGCTACCAACAGCATTTATCTTCATTTGGCAAGCTACCCCAAGTGCTGACTCTGCCTTTTTCTACTTCACCACCAACGAACTACACTTTGAACCAGAATTCTTGGGACGGGTACATTTGGTGACAAGTTTTGCTTCTTTGGCTGGTGTTTGGATTTTTCAACGTTTTCTTAAAGGCATACCTTTTCGTGTAGTTTTTGCTTGGAGTGCTGTGCTTTCCTCAGTTTTGGGGATGACAATGATTTTATTAGTAACTCATACTAATCGGTTGTTGGGTATAGATGACCACTGGTTTAGTTTGGGTGATAGTCTTATTCTCTCTGTGATCGGAAAAATTGCCTTTATGCCAGTGATGGTGCTAGCAGCAAGGCTTTGTCCTTTTGGAGTAGAAGCAACATTATTTGCTTTGATAATGTCAATTTTCAATTTAGGGGGAAGCGTTTCCTACGCATTTGGGGCACTAATCACTCATTGGCTGGGAATCACAGCAACAAACTTCGATTTGCTTTGGGTGTTGGTGCTAATTACTAACCTCAGTAGGCTGTTACCTCTACCATTTATCAGTTGGTTACCCGCTGCTGAAGAGAAAATTCAGACATCAAAAGATGAGCAACAACCATTTTTGCCGGATTTAATGTCTGATTTAGTAGTCCGAGAACCAGAGTCAGGAGTAGTTGATTAGTATCGTAAGAATAAACGCTAGAATGCTTAGAACAAAAAGCACAACAGGAAGTTGAAAAAGACAATGTTTGGTAGCAAAATTGCGGTAGCTAAATCTTGACGCAAATACAATTTAGACTACTGCGATCGTTACTAGTATTAAAAAATACAGCCTTTTTCAGCTAAATTAAAGTATACGGGTAGGGGCTTTACAGCTGTCACCTGTGTCAACTTAAGCCCAAAGGTATATCCGACAGGCGTTTTGCAAATCCCTCACGCCCTCATCCCCTAACCCCTTCTCCCACAGGAGAAAGGGAATATAATTTCTGACTCCCCTCTCCCAACGGGAGAGGGCAAAACCTTGCCACAAAGCGGGTTTCACGTTAAGTTAACACCAATGACAGCTGTGCGCCTCTACTATCAATACGGTTCGGTTAAAGGGGAAAGGGAAAAGGGAAAAGGGTAATTTCAAGCCTTTTCCCTTTTCCCTTACCCTTTTCCCAGCCCACATCAGAGATGAAAAATGCTTATCGGAACCGTATTGCCCCTACTACGATCTGTACCTCACCAACTTGCAATCTGCTGTATAAATTCTTTTCTAGTAAAAAGCCCCCAGTAAGTTTTCCTGTTGAGGGCATTTTTTTTTCACGCAATCAAATAAGAGTCTTAATACTATAAACTTATCTTTCTATATATACGCGCTCAAAAACTTTGATAGTACTGTACAGATAATTCCAGTATTTTATTTATACACGAAAAAGCACTTGAGAGTTTTGCTCACCCAAGCGCTTCCCCGTATAACTTTGTACCAACTCACTAGTTTGATGCAACATCTGTAACCTGCAATACCCCCTTAGGAAGGAGGATTGCGGGGATAACTTGTGACAAACATGTGGTGAAATGGTATCACTCCTTGCACTAACTAAGAATATCTCTTCTGCAATCAAAGCAAGGTTCTGATGAGTGACAGTTTTTCAACTGACACTAGTCAAAAACGACTCACTGTGAAGAGTAGCTAAAAATACTGCTTAATAATGTAACGAATTGGTGAATATATTATAAAAACTGATAATTTATTGGCGATCGCCTCAGTCCGAGTGCAAATAAACTACCTCAATTTATAGGAAAAATGTAGTTTAAACCACCCGTAAGAAATCATTATTCAGGAGTAGGTAGAGACGCAACGCCAGTCGCTACCACGGTGAGGCCGCGTGGTCTTGGGGAGCTAGTGACGGGTACGTAGGGGAGCCACTGCGTTGGACGGGTTTCCCTCATCTAGCTTGCTTAAGAGCAGGGGTGCGGCTGCCGTGGGAACCCCCGCAACGTGCTGGCTCATTAACCCTTGTCTGTACGGAGTGCGGAGATGGAGAGAATAATTACACCTCAGTCAACAGTCAATACTCCCAATACCAATACAAACAATTTTTGAATACTGAATCGACGTTCTAAGTATGTGGTAAGATTAATTTCCTGGAACAGAAGTATTATCTGAGTTCAAGTCTCATATAAATAAATTGCAAAGAAATTGCAAAGGTTAAGCTGAACCTTGATTAACTCCGACGATAGTTTGACTATAGACTTGGAAAATACACAACGAGACTGGTGACGAACTGAGTGTATTTTGTAGAGAAATATCTAGAATTTGCTACCAGGCTTAGCTAACTTCCCACAATTTTGACTTTTATTTGACTTTAGGATAGACACATGAACGATAAGCTGATGCTGATGATTCCTGGCCCCACCCCAGTGCCAGAAGCTGCCTTACTGGCATTAGCCAAGCATCCGATTGGACACCGTACAAGTGAATTTAGCAACATCTTGGCAGAGGTGACAGAAAACCTCAAGTGGCTGCACCAAACTCAAAATGATGTGCTAATGCTGAATGTCAGCGGTACGGGTGCAGTAGAAGCCGGTATAATTAATTTTCTTTCTCCAGGCGATCGCATTTTAGTTGGCTCTAATGGTAAATTTGGCGAACGTTGGGTAGAAATCGGTCAAGCCTACGGTTTAAATGTAGAAGAAGTTAAGGTGGAATGGGGAAAACCTTTAGATCCAGAAGTGTTTGCCCAAAAACTCCAAGCAGATACCCAAAAGGAAATCAAGGCTGTCATCATTACCCACAGCGAAACTTCAACAGGTGTGTTGAATGACCTAGAAACCATTAACCGCCACGTCAAAGAACACGGTGAAGCTTTAATTATCGTTGATGCTGTAACTAGCTTAGGTGCGTTCAATTTGCCTGTGGATGCTTGGGGTTTGGATATAGTCGCCTCTGGTTCCCAAAAAGGTTATATGATCCCACCAGGATTAGGTTTTGTCTCTGTTAGCCCTAAAGCTTGGGAAGCTTACAAAACCGCAAAATTACCGAAATATTATCTGGATTTAGGCAAATATCGTAAATCCGCAGCCAAAAATACAACCCCATTTACTCCTCCTGTGAACATGATTGTAGCGCTGCACACCACGTTGCGAATCATGAAAGAAGAAGGCTTAGAGTCAATATTTGGTAGACACGAACGGCTGAAAAATGCTACCCGCGCTGCCATTAAAGGATTAAACTTGCCCTTGTTTGCAGCAGATAATTACGCTAGTCCAGCCATTACAGCTGTAGCGCCACAGGGAATTGAATCGGATAAGATTCGTTCATTTATGAAAAAGCGCTTTGATATTGCTTTAGCAGGCGGCCAAGACCATCTGAGCAATAAAATTTTCCGTATTGGTCACTTGGGTTTTGTGAGCGATCGCGATATCCTCAGCTGTATAGCATCCTTAGAAGTTACCTTAAGAGAACTTGGCTATGAAGACTTCACCCCAGGAGCTGGTGTAGCAGCAGCAGCTAAAGTGTTTACAGAATAGTCATTACGCATTGGGCATTGGGCATCAGTCTAAATAAATCACTGATGACTAATGACTAATAACAAATCAAAAGAGCGAGTAGAATCATCAGCTCGCTCTTTTGATTTGTATGCAAATGAGTAAAAACCGCTAGAGACAATTTATCCATATATTAACCTTTGCATAAGTTAGAGTGGATATGATATGCCTCAATTCTTTTGAATAAGCTATTCATAAAACTACCCTGACTTTAATAAACATCCAGTTAATAAACAGCAAGCTAACACGATCACATTTCCTCCTTTTGAATTTGAAATTTCTTAATTATGCTGTCTCTAGCCAATCATAAATTTGCTCTAGCTGCTCTAGAGTAATCAACCCATACTGCCAAAGAATCATTGGCAAAGGGCCTGGGTCTTGCTCCCGATGACGAAGTGCCACCGCTAGTGAAGCTGTGGAAATTGCCAAATCTTCTTGCAAAAAATGAATCAGTCGAGAATATTTTGATGGTGACATTTGTATCTCACCTCCTTGTGCAGAGTGTATTGTCATATATCAGTTCACCATTAATTGCTAGCTAGTAGCCAATATTTGATCTGTCACTGTGTCCCTATCGATGATGCATCTAGACCCAGTTTTCTTTGTCTGCCTAAAAACAGGCTTCTCATAGAGGGTCTGGAAAATAAAAATTTTTCTACAAATTATCTGCTCGAATTTCAAGCAGTATTTTTACTTAGTTAAATTGACTCCATCTTGTCTACTGTGTGCTTTAAGTTAATTACACATGTAGTAACAAAGATTCCATAGCCTATACTCACCTATTGACGACTATTTACACTTACGCCTAAGGGAATATTTTTGCAACCAAACCTTAAAACTGCGATTTCAGCTTAAAGACGGTAGGATTTCACATTATTACCACAGTTTTTAAATAGTAGCCTCACAACTGACTGTTTTACCACATAAAGTGACATTTTTTACAAAAAAAACA
The DNA here is from genome assembly GCA_034530795.1 of Nostoc sp. DedQUE12a. Taxonomy (GTDB): domain Bacteria; phylum Cyanobacteriota; class Cyanobacteriia; order Cyanobacteriales; family Nostocaceae; genus Nostoc. The sequence goes on along the minus strand of JAVRCH010000159.1, from coordinate 89,068 downwards.
TAGATTTTGATAGCTTTAGCTCAAAAGAAAGCACCAGAGCCTCAAAACTCGATTTTGATAACATCGCCGACTTTTAAATTTAATTCCGCAGCTCGTCCAGAGCGAAGTTCAATTACTTTGTCGATTAGTGTGTTCGGGCCATAGGTGGGGCAAGGCTCACTAGCACAAGGAGGCGCAGCAGGTTGTATATATTTGACTACACCATTCTGTAGAAATACCATATCCAAGGATACAGGTACATTCTTCATCCAAAAGCTGACTGGTTGTGCTGAAGGAAAGGGAAACAGCATTCCTCGGTCATCTGGTAAAGCTGGTCGATACATCAAGCCCATCGCTTGCTGTTGTGGTGTCTTTGCTACTTCTAGCTGAATAGTTGTGCCATTGGGAACAATGGCTTTAGCAGAAATTGGTAGTTTTTGACCTAAACTCTGTGGTGCTGGAGTTGGAGAACCAGATGTGGTGGTAGAAGGTATAGCTGTTGTTGGGTCAGAACAACCCATCAGGAAAATACCCAGCAATATGGAGAGCAAGCTTAGCCAACGAGTCATATAGTTTTTTGATTCTGTAATTTAGATTTCAATTTTACAGAATTTATAGCAATTTGGATTTTAATAGGGCATATTCTAGAGACTTTTGGTGAAACATCCCTACAGACTCATGAATTACCACTAATAAAACTAAGTACTAAGATTCTCTTAAAACGTAGCCGACACCTCGCACCGTTTGTATGAGGCGCTTTTGACCTTCATCTTCAATTTTCAGGCGCAAGTAGCGAATGTAGACTTCAATTACATTCGATTCACCCAAAAAGTCGTAACCCCAAACATTTTCTAGAATTTGTTCGCGGGTTAACACCTCACGGGGATGTTCCATTAAGAATTTTAAAAGTTCAAATTCCTTCATTGTCAAGTCAATTGCCCGTCCGTTGTGTATGGCACGGCGAGTTGCTATGTCTAAAATTAGATCCCCAAAGCGTAATTGCTCCGTGGTATCGACATCGGGTTTTAAGTAGAGGCGAATTAACTTCAAAAAGTCTTCTGAACGGTAAGGCTTGAGGATGTAATCATCAGCTCCAGCTTCTAGACAAGCTACGCGATCGTCAACTGTGTCCCTTGCCATTAAAATTAACACAGGCGATCGCGTACCAATGCTTCTCAGATTTTTGCACAATGAGAGTCCTGATTCTCCTGCTAGCATCCGGTCTAAAACAATTAAAGCAGGTTGGCGATCGCGACAGTGTTGCAAACCACTAGTTGCATCATGAGCCAAAATTGATTCATAGCCTGCTTCTAGCAAATCGCAAGCCAGCTGATTTGCTAAGTTTTCATCAGTTTCAATCACCAAAACACACGGACTTTGAGCAACTGTCATAAGAATTTACGATATGGGCATGGGGCGTGGGGCATTGGGCATGGGAGATGGGGAGATGGGGGAGCGTGGGGAGTGTGGGGGGAAAGATTTCTTCCCCATCCTCCCACACCTCCCACACTTCCTGGAAAGCCCTATGCCCCATGCCCCATGCCCTATACCTTATGCCCTATGTCCCATGATTATGGTAATTCTACAGAAGTTGGTTTGGCGATATGTGGCAAACCCCAACCTAATTTTTCTCGCAAAATTCGGAAAAACTCTGGTGGTTGCAGGCGAATAAATCGGACAGTATATTGCGATCGTTCAATATATACTCGATCCTCTGGTAATACATAGCATCCGCCATTCCCATCCACCACCATCACCAACCGAGGAATATTGACTGGGTAGATATTGACTGATTCTGTGTCTGGAAATACTAATGCTCTAGAAGCTAGGGAATGTGGGCAAATGGGTACTAGCTGTAGAGCAGGTACGCCGGGAGTCACCACCGGGCCGCCAGCACTTAATGAGTAAGCTGTGGAACCAGTTGGTGTAGAAACAATTACACCATCTGCTGCAATATCTACTGGCGCATGACGCCCGATGGCAATTTCAAAATGGCACATAGAGGTCAAAGGTTCGCGATGCAGCACCATTTCATTCAAGCACAGAGCTTCCCACAGTACTGAATCTCCGCGAAACACTTTGACGGTGAGCATGGCTCGTTCTTCAATTTCATACTCACCTGCCATCGCCTGCTCTAGTGCTTGGGGCAATTGATTGAGAAAAGTTTCTGTCAAAAATCCCATATGACCGGTATTCACTGTTAACAGGGGAATACCACAGGGCGCTACCTGACGAGATGCTGCTAAAACAGTGCCATCTCCTCCTAACACCACTGCAAATTTCATATCTGAGTCAAAACCAGGCGGTGTCAGACCGTCTAAAGGGGTGTGACATACAGGACTCTCAGGGTTAGAGTAGCCCAATATGCCACCGATACTCGATGTGACACACACATTCCAACCGGCTGCGGTTAGCTTGTCTTTTAACTCGATAGCGACACGACCCGCTATCGGTTTAACGTCGTTGTAGATAATGCCTGCTTTCGGCACACTCAAATATCCAAGTTTAGGCAATGCTCTGTATTATGTAATCGTTACACATTTTTGACCATGTAGTCATTAATTTAGCTAAATCCGGGAAAAGCCTGCGCTGTACCGCAAACGGTCAGCGCTGGATAGTTCGCAGTTAAATGTCTACATTCCGGAGTCTAATGGCTATTGGCTATTGGCTTTTGAAGATTGTTTAAAAGGAGTTTTTTTAGATTTCTGCTTTTTAGTCTTATTTTTTTCGTAGTCTAACTCTTTAAGCTTCTTCATAATTCTGCTGAAGTACTCTTGCAGATAACTTTCTAGAGTTGTAGTTTGTTCTCGCTCTAAGCCAAATACTCTGTAGACTTCATCCATTGGAGCATTTAACTGTTTACCACTAGCTAAGACTTCTGTAAATGCCAGCCTGTCTGCAACATTCCATCCCCACTGAAAGAAGCGCATAAAGCCGCGCACAGCACGCAGTAAATTTATGGGCATCCGTGTTACTCTGGCTTCTTTTCCAGATAGGCGTTCGCACAGGCTAATGATTTCTTCTGCGCTCCATGCACGAGTACCTACTACGGGAAAAGCCTGGTTTTCTGTTTCTGGCACACTCAAGGCGCGGATAGCAAATTTAGCAACGTCTTGGGTGTCCATGTAGGCAATGGGAGAAGATTCACCAGTTACCCAAACTGGTTGTCCTTCCAAAATCGGAATTCCGTATTGACCAATTAACCCTTGCATAAAGCCAGCTAGCCGCAAGATGGTGTAATTCAAGCCAGACTCAGCCAAGAAGAGTTCTGTACACCGCTTGATTTCCATTAGCGGCACTTCTGGGTATTTATCAGCATCTAAAATCGAAAAGAATATAAAACGCTTTACACCTGCTGCCTTTGCAGCTTGAATTAATGCTACTTTCCCGTCCCAGTCCACTTGTTTGATACTTAGTGAATCTGTAGGGCGGGATGTTGAGGCATCAATGACTTGGGTTACCCCTTCTAAGGCTTCTGGTAGTGTGTCCGGGTAACGCAAACTTCCCGACACAAGTTCTGCACCCCATTCTTTAAGAAAAGCTGCTTTTTTACTGCTACGGACTAAACAGCGTACTTTATATCCCTCATCGATAGCACGACGAGCCACTTGTCTTCCTAAGGTGCCAGTGGCACCGACAATTAATAATGTCATGAGGGTTGTAATATATCTTAATGTTTTATGAAAAGAATCTTATCAGAATAACCTAATGTAAACAAAAATTTACATTTTTTTCAGAAAATAAATTGAATTAAAGAGGCTTATGAGAAATTTGCTGTCCGGTTACCGGACAAGCTTTTTTCTCAGTTAGCGGTGGAAAAAGAGGTGGGGAGTGGGGGAGATGAAGGGACAAGGGGACAAGGAGGACAAGGAGAATAATTCTTAACTTCTAACTCTTAACTCCTAACTTCAACAGTCAACAGTCAACTATTCTTCTCCGCCTTGAATTTTTAGTAGCAACGCGCCTAAGCCCCAGCCGACGAAGATTAAACCGAAGGACAATAGAGCTGCATTCAAAATTTCGCCGCCCATTGGTGTGATTCTCCTTAATATAAGTTGGTCTTTGAGTTGGTGTGTGCAAAAAATTAGGTCTACCAGAAGCTTTTTGATAGTTGCTGCGGTATTAGACCTGTGTAAATAATTCTAAACTAGTTTAGCAGGTAATCCCTACTGCTTTTGGAGGCAATCTCTACTATGGAGAGGGGATGAGGGGGATCTAGCTTTAGCCTTTAGCTTGCCGCAGGATGGAAGACAAGGGAGAATCTGACATTAACTATGAAGAAGTCTTATGTATCAGAATAATCAAGGTAGTTTACAAAATTTTGAGAAAGTGAATCGCCCGCGTTTGGCGCTGACGATGGGAGATCCGGCGGGAATTGGGCCAGAGGTGATTTTGAAAGCTTTAGCAGATCCGGCAATCAGTCAAAAATATGACATTACTGTGGTGGGTAACCGAAATCTGCTGGCACAGACTTATGAAAAACTGAATTTAACTCAAAATTTAGTACCTTTGGTCAATCCAGATCTGTTGTCAGTAATTGATGTGGAGTTAAACGAGGGAATTAAAGGTGAAATTATTCCAGGAATAGGTAATGCGGCTAGTGGTGCGGCTAGTTTTGCTTATATGGAATATGCGATCGCCCAAACACTTGCTGGTAAATTTGATGCTATCGTCACTGGGCCGATCGCTAAATCTGCTTGGAAGGCCGCAGGGTATAATTACCCAGGACAAACAGAACTCTTAGCAGAAAAGTCTGGTGTTAAGCGCTTTGGGATGTTATTCGTAGCGCGATCGCCTCATACTAATTGGACACTCCGAGCTTTACTTGCTACCACACATATTCCTCTGTGTCAAGTCCATGAAAGATTGACACCGCAGTTGTTGACAGAGAAATTGGATTTGTTGGTGGAGTGCTTAAAGCAAGACTTTGGGATAGAGAAAGGGAGAATTGCGATCGCAGGTTTAAATCCCCACAGTGGCGAACAGGGACAATTGGGACGTGAAGAACAAGATTGGTTAATTCCCTGGTTGGAGCGAGAACGGCAAAATAGGTCGCAATTGCAATTAGACGGGCCGATACCGCCAGATACGATGTGGGTTAAGCCTGGTCAAGCTTGGTACGGAAATTCTCAGATTCAAAATCCTGCTGATGCCTACTTAGCACTTTACCACGACCAAGGCTTAATTCCTGTAAAGTTGATGGCGTTCGATCGCGCAGTTAATACTTCTATTGGGCTTCCTTTTGTGCGGACTTCACCAGATCATGGAACAGCGTTTGATATTGCGGGTAAGGGAATTGCTGATGCTACAAGTATGAAGGCGGCGATAGATTTAGCGGCTGAGTTGGTTAGTCAAAGGATGGCGGCGGTAAAACTATGAATTATTTCATGATTTATAAATAGACTTGTACAGAGAATCATGGAAGTGCAACCAAGAGAAATTAGGAATTACCTGACAGTAGACGGTAAAAATATTTTTGATGAGTGGCTTGATTCTCTGCGAGATACAAGAACAAAAGCTAAAATAAGAGCCAGACTTGACCGGGTTGAAGATGGTAATTTAGGTGATTTTAAGCCGATTGGAGAAGGTGTTTTTGAATTAAGAATCGACTATGGCCCAGGCTACCGCATATACTTTGGACAAGAAGGGATAACAGTTATTATTCTTTTGTGTGGTGGAGATAAAAGCACTCAGGAACAAGATATTGTTAAAGCTCAGGAATATTGGAAAGACTATAGGAGTCGAGATAATGCCTAGAAGTGTAAGCTATCATGAAGGACTAATTAAGCATCTCCAAGACCCACTAGAAGCAGCATCTTATATCGAAGTAGTTCTAGAAGATGGTGACCCTAAAATGTTAGGGAAGGCGCTCGCAAATGTGATTGAAGCACAAGGTGGAATCGATCGGTTTCCAGCGCAAGTTAAGCAATGTTATGAGCAACTTTACTTGATGTTATCTGAGCAAGGAAAAATTGAATTTTATTGTCTGAGTCAATTACTGGATGCATTGGGATTACAGCTAGCAGTAACAGTGAAGTCAGCATGAGGTGATTTATTAAGGATAGTTTAAATCGCTTAGTCTCATAACTTACCAATTTATTTTTACACTTTATAAACTTACTGTCTGAGGCTTTCGCGGACACAAAATCACCGAGTCAGTTTGGTATTAACGTCCCAAGTTTACCCAATTTATACAGTAAAGCCTCAGTAAAAATATTTAGTTTTCATCTGTCACGCTCAGGTTTGGAGCGATTCCGACGAATCTAGGTAAAACTTTTAGGCTCTAGGATTAAATCTACAGCCGCGCTTAAGTCTTTAACGATTAAGTCGGGATGGTAAAGTTCTAATTGAGTACGATCGCGAATACCACATTCCACAGCAATCGCTTTTATACCGTGATTTTTCGCTGCGGTGATGTCGGCTTCTGTATCTCCCACCATCCAGGTATCAGCGGCGGGAGGTAGTTCTTTCAATGCCCTGGCCATCAACAAGGGTTTATCTTCGATGTCACGAGTTTTAACGTAGTCGTTACTCAGGCAATAACAACGATTTTCTGGAAAAAATCTGCCTAAATCGTGCTTTTGGAAGGCATAATCTAGTTCCCTGACTCGGCGCATAGTCATAACTGCCAAATCAACTCCAGCTTGTTGAATTTTTAATAGTGCATCCACAGCGCCCGGTGCAAGAGTGTCATAGTCGAAGTAAGGTTGTGTATGTACTGTTTGCCGCCGCAATTGGGCGAATTCTTGTGCTTGGGCTTCGTCTAAGCCAGAATTTAAGGCAATTTGTTTTTCGGGAACACGCTTACGCTTTAACTCCCAAAACTCTGGTTTGGGAAGTTCTTTTACTGGTTGGTCTGGGTGACGGGTTTTTTCCAAGCAAAATTGATAAACTTGGTAGTAGCGTTCGGAAACATCGATAATTGGGCCGTCGAAGTCAGTAATTAGTCTTAGCATTGCCGCAAAATATTAATTTTTATTAAAATTATCGCAGTTGTGTGGGTATTTTGCGATCGCGAATCTGCACTGTTGAATTTAACTAAGTGTTTTTTTGTAAAGACTTTTTCAGAAAGTATCGACGATGACCTGGAGGAAAATCTTCCAACTCTCCAAACACTTCATAACCTAAATGCTGATAAAATCCAGGGGCTTGGAAGCTGTAAGTAAAAACATACGCATGTAAGCAGCCACGATTAGCAGCCTCTTGTTCTGCGGTCAAAAGAAGTGCTTTTCCATATCCATCATTTCTTAGCTCTTGTGCAACCCAGAGAGTAGCGATATGGAACCATCCCAAGCCGATAAAACCCTCCAAGCCACCTACTACCTTTTTCTGGGAATCATGAAGCAGCAAAAACAACGGTGTATATTGGTAATCACCAATCTTGCCTACATTGAACTCATGAAGTTGCTTGTTTATAAAGTCAACTTCTTTGGAGTCTGGCTGACTTTCAATTGATATTTTGTACTCAAGCATGTGAATGCAAATTGAATATTTTTCAGATCTTCAGTAGTTATTAGACCTCTTGCATAAATATGAATTTGTATCACGCAGAGGCGCGGAGGCGCAGAGAAGAGAACGCAAAGAAGGACTTTTGCAAGAGGTCTATTGTAAAGTACCGCGTTTGATTTGTTCGCTTTCAATGGCTTCAAATAAGGCACGAAAGTTTCCTTCGCCGAAACCTTGAGCTTGAAAACGACGCTCAATAAATTCAAAGAAAAATGTTGGCTGTTCAAATATTGGCTGGGTAAAAATTTGTAGTAATAAAGGCGCGTTATTTTCTGCCTCTAAAGAAGTATATTCTTGCCAGTCTACGAGAATTTGTTGTTGGGCGATCGCCTCAATTTCTAAATTTGATAATGGAAATCCTGGACGCTTTTTTAGCTGGGTGTAATAGCTTTGAGGAACTGATAGTAAGGATAAACCACTGGCACGAAATTTAGCGATCGCACTCACAAGGTTTGTTGTTCGCAAAGCAATATGTTGAATACCCGGCCCCCGATTAACATCTAAAAATTCCTGTATTTGGGAATTCTTGGTAGCTGGTTCATTAATTGGCAATTGTACATTGCCGTTACGCGAAACCATTACTTGACTATGTAAAGCAGACCGATCGGTTTTAATTTTAAATACCTGTTGGGGTTGAAAATCGAGGATGTTTTCATACCAAGTAACGGCACGTTCTAGATCCCCAATTTCTACATTGAGTACGATGTGGTCTATAGCAGTAATTAAAGAGGACGCGGGGACGCGAGGACGCGGTGACACGGTGACAGAATTCTCCGCGTCCCCGCGTCTCCCAGTCTCCGCGTCTTCTTTGACTTCTCTTTCTATCAGCGTATGAGTTAGTCCACCCCAAGCGGCAATTTTGCTCCACTTAAGGGATGTTCCGCCTACATTTTGTTCGAGTATGGGTTGTAGAACTGTGGCACCGTGCATTTTAGCATGGGCCATCGCTGCTTCTACGTCCTCCACAGCAAAGGCAACATCAGCTACACCAGGAGGATATTGACGCAGAAAATCTGCCACCGGACTTGTGGGTAACAGTGGTGAAGATAGCAAAAAGCAGACGTTACCACTTTTGACTACTTCTGTGCAAGTATGAAATGAACTAGTGCGGGCTACTGCTTGAAAACCAAGATGGTGTACAAACCAATCCCGCCACATTTTGGCGTCTTCTACATAGAAATGAACGCGATCAATTTTCATAGATACTGAAAATCCAGCATAACAGCTTATATATTTCTAAATTTTGCTTTTTTTGCTAAATTTTCACGTCTTTCCCAAGCAAGAATTATGTAGGCGAACTACAACGTCCCCAGACCTAAAAAAACAAATGACTATCAGGTTGAATGTTGATTTCCATTGGTACAGCTTGCGGTTCGGCACAAAGAGCAAAGAAAATCGCATTCGCCGCAGTTTCAGCACTGAGCATTTTTTTCCGGTCTACTTTTAAGCTGACGTTATCCCAAAAAGGAGAATCTACCCCACCAAAGTAGAATAGCGTGAACTTGATACCAAAGCGCTTGAGTTCCTCTGCCATGCACTTGCTGAAACCCACAACACCAAACTTTGAAGCAGAATAAGCCGCGGCCATCCCCATCGAATGCTTGCCAAGAATTCCCACCACGTTACAGATGTGACCAGACTTGCGTTTTTGCATCTCTTGGGCAGCTGCCTGAGTAGTGTAAAAGCTGCCTTTTAAGTTGATATCTAACATCTTGTCTAAATCAGCGGGTTCTAAGCTATTGTAAGGCTTGAGTATACCAGCACCAGCAGCATTCACCAAAATATCGATTTGACCAAACTCAGCAACAGTTTTTTCGATCAAAGTGTTTACCTGTTGAGGATCGGTGATATCGGTGGGAACGGTCAAAACTTGTCCTGGTAAATCAGCAGCCAGTGTAGTTAAACGCACCGCATCTCTCGCAGCCAATACAAACCTCACTCCGGTAGGCGCAAGTTTACGTGTTAAGGCTGAACCAATACCGCCGGTAGCACCGACAATAACAACGACTTTATCCTGCATTTTTATATTTACATTTCTTTACATCTGTTTACATAATACTGAATTATGGACTCAAGTTATAGCTATAGCAGTTACCAGGCAGGTTAGGATATAGAGCTATGGTCAAACCCGGACAGCAAAATACTTTTAAGCCTGTTGGTTGTTGCTTATTCTCTGTTCCCTGCTATAAATGTGCAGAAAATACAGCAGTTTGCAACTAAATGAGGTACAGAACCAAGAATTCACAAATCAAATTATTCTTCTGGCTCCTGCCTGATTGTTGAGCGTAGTCGAAACACTGCCTTCTGCCTCCTGCCTCAAAACCAGTGACTTTGTACTTCATGCAAAAGAAAACTGCTGTATCTACTCCAGCGATCGCGGCATTACCTCATATTCATTGCCGCTTGGTTTTAATATAAATGTGGGGGATGATTCTAAATATTTGGTCAAACTAGAACCTAACTTTAATTTTTTGACAATTGAAGTAGGAGATTCTCCAGTTATTTTCTGTATCTCTGTACCTAGTTTAGATACAGATAATTTAGTTTTAGGAGAATTTATTTGAAAATCTCGAATTATTTTTAATAAAAATTTATCTAACGTTTCGCGATCGTCAATTTGAATAAAATTTTCTTTGTCTTCCTGTTTAACGTTAATCGATTGTATAGATGAATCATCTGTAGGAGAAACTACTTCTTCGATTTCTACCTGATTTTGATGAATGTTGGTATTGAGGTTGCGCCTTTCTTCAAATAAAGTGGCAATAGTCGCTAAGCTTTGTAATCTAATATTAATTGAGTTTTGTTCATTTTTAATTAAATCTTGAATTTCTTCAACTACTTGTTCTAAAGATGGAATTTCTCTAGCCATTGTTATGGAATAATGAGTTAAGTTGCCAGTATTTCTGTTTTCTACATGCAAAGTTTGTCCTTGTCTACGCACCCAATAGACAATCAATCCTTGATTTTGGAGTTCGTTGCAGAGGTGGATTAAAATTCCATCGCCAGAACAGACAAAAATTTCTTTAACTGTTGGATAAGACCGTAATACAGAAGCACCAAATCCAATCATTTTGGCATCAGCACTATCCTTGCCTCCAGGTACATGAATAAGTTGATAGCCACGCTTATAAAGTTCAATATCCTGTTTCCCAATACTGGAATTTCTCCAGTTAGCAAATGCTAATTTAACTTGCAGAGGATACTCACATATACTCGCTAAAAATAATTCACAATTAATATCTAATTTTAAATTTTCTGCATCTAAAAGTAAAAGAGAACTTTTTGTTTCTAAGTGATGTTTTATTTTATGTTTTTGCTGAAATCTTTGAATAAATTGGTTTAAAGTATCAGATTCTAGCCAATCAGGCGATAATAAAATTCTCCGTAGTTCTTCAGCTAAGATAGAACTAAAAGAGCTAAGATTTATTTCAGTAAATTTTTCTACTGGTAGTTTCTCTGCTAAAGCAATTTCTGTAGCTTCAGCCATAGTTTGTTTACTGTGCCCGTTGCTGTTGGCAATTAAGTCAGTTTCCAGCAAAGGAGGTGTCGGCTCAAGGAATTGTTTACCACAGTTTTTGCACAGGTAATTCTGCTTGCCATTCCGACGACCATTTTTACGATATGAAGTAGACTCGCACCGGGGACATTTCATTTTCTATTTAGGTGGTCTAAAGCAAATACTCTTCTTAAGTTTATAGTATAAAAAATTGTGTCAACTTAGATTAGTATTGCCCAACACAAGAAAAACTCAAAGCTCGTAGAAATTAAATTACACTAATCTGTTTTAATTTTTCAACTTATTTAGGTAGCTAGGGAGTAGAAAATCAGACTTGTCCTGTTGTACTGAGTGATATAATTCCTACTCACAGTCTTCTCAAAAGCCAAAATTTAAGCAAGATTTTAACCGACGCGGGCAAAAATGTAATCGCGGGTACGAGAATCAAGGGGATTAGTAAAAATTTTATTTGTAGTACCAAATTCAACCATTTGAGTGATGCGATTTTCATTACTGTGAAAGAAAGCCGTAAAATCAGATAGGCGAGTAACTTGCTGCAAGTTATGGGTAACAATCGCAATTGTCAACTCTGAACGCAAGTTATGAATCAGATTTTCAATTTGCATACTACCAATAGGATCGAGACCCGAACAAGGTTCATCCATCAGTAAAACTTTTGGTTTAACTGCTAAAGCGCGGGCAATACATAGTCTTTGTTGTTGTCCGCCAGAAAGTTCTAAAGCAGATTTGTGCAGCTTATTTTTCAGTTCATCCCAAAGTTCGGCAGCTTTAATGGCAGATTCGACAATTGCATCTAATTCTACTTTCGGATGCCATCCAACTAATTTCACACCATAGGCAACATTATCATAAACGCTCATGGGGAAAAGATTTGGCTTGGGAAAAACCATACTAATTTGGCGACGTAACCTACTCAAATTCACACGGCGCTCATAAATATTCTGTCCATAAAATTCTACTCTTCCTTCAACATTTACTTCTGCTTCTAATTCATTCATCCGATTTAACGATTTAAGAAAAGTAGACTTGCCACAACCACTAGAACCAATAATTGCCGTGATTTGGTTTTGGTAAATATCCATTGACACGCCTTCAACTATCTTTTGAGTCTCGTAATAAAAGCTGAAATTTTTGACTCTGATGGCTGGAATTAGTTTACTCATATTCCCAAAACGTGTGAAACAATACTTGACTAAGTAAGGTATTACAAATCAGCAGTGCTGTTTCACTATGTTACTCCTAAAAGGAGAACTTCATGGAAAATACGTAAGTATACGGTAGATATATAGCAAATATACCGTTAGTAAATGTTTATATTAAGTTATGTCGCAAAAATCATTGTTGAGAAAATTTAAAAGGAGATGAGAAAGTGAAGGATAAGAATTAATAACCAATGCCATGCCCTATGCCCAATAACTTTTTACCCAAAACGTCCTGAAATGTAGTCGCGGGTGCGGGGGTCGAGTGGGTTGTTAAAGATTTGCTCTGTGGCGCCAAATTCAATCATTTGACCAATTCGGCTTTCATCGGTGGTGAAGAAAGCGGTAAAATCAGAGACACGAGCAGCTTGCTGCATGTTATGGGTAACGATCGCGATGGTTAACTGAGACCGCAAACTATGGATTAGTTCTTCAACTTTCATCGTGGCGATGGGGTCAAGAGCCGAGCAAGGCTCATCCATCAACAGAACTTTCGGTTTGACTGCTAAAGCACGGGCAATACATAATCTCTGTTGTTGACCACCAGAAAGTCCTAAAGCCGATTTATCTAGCTTATCTTTAACTTCATCCCAAAGAGCAGCATTTTTAAGGGCAGACTCGACAATTTCATCTAGTTCTACTTTTGGATACCTACCTGCTATTCTCATTCCGTAGGCAACATTTTCATATATGCTGATAGGAAAAGGATTCGGTTTTTGGAACACCATACCAATTTGGCGACGTAATCTATTGATGTTGACACGAGGAGCATAAATATTTTGGCCAAAAAATTCTACCTCACCTTCAACTTTTACAGGCCCTTCTAATTCACTAATGCGATTCAGAATTTTGATGAAGGTAGATTTACCGCAACCACTAGGACCGATAATTGCTGTTACTTGATTTCGATAAATATCTATTGATATCTTTTCGATCGCTTTGATTGTGCCATAATAAAAACTAATATTTTTTACTTTGATAGCTGGAATTAGTTTATTCATAAATTGCCAAGGTGGAAAATAAAAATTTATCAAAATAGAATTCTATTTATTTAATTTTTCTTTTGCTAATAACTACGCGAGAAATAATACTGACACATAAAATTAAGCCTAATAAAATTATCGAAGTAGTCCATACTAATTGATTTTTTTGTGGGTCTGGGTCGTTGTAGAGGTTAAAAATTAATACTGGCAAGGAAGCTGTTGGGCTTAACAAACCTTCTGACCAATCTAGACTAAATAATGCAGTAAAAATTAAGGGTGCTGTTTCACCAGCAGCACGAGCTACCGCTAATAAAACGCCTGTAGTAATTCCAGGAATTGCCGCAGTGACAACGATGCGAAAGGTAGTTTGAAAACGAGTTCCGCCTAAAGCAGCAGAGGCGAGACGTTGAGATGTAGGAATAAGTTTTAAAGATTCTTCTGTTGTTAATATAATCACTGGTAGCATAATCACAGCTAAGGCAAAACCACCTGCGATCGCACTAAATCCTTTAGTTGTCAAAACGATTATACCGTAAGCAAATATTCCTACAACAATTGAAGGTACACCTGTGAGAATACTAGTGATAAAACGAACGATATTAGCAATTGGATTTTGACCAAATTCTGCCAAGAAAATTCCTGTCATTACGCCTGTGGGAATGCTCAAAAAAGCACCAATGGCTACCATAGTTATGGTTCCCAAAATGGCATTGCCAAACCCATTATCAATTACTGTTTTAACAAAAACTTCCCCTTTAATTCCCGATATTCCCCGGATAAAAATTTCCCATAAAATTGATAATAAAGGAATGAGTGCTAGACCTGTGAAACCAAAGGCGATCGCATTCATTAAATAAGTAAATATGACTCGCTCTTTTGGTAGGGGACTGCATAATTCTGCTGTGATAGATTCATCATTTTCAGCTTCGATATAATCACTCATATTTTTCCCAATTTTTAATCAATAAAAAAACTCTTGCCCCATAGCAATTACCAATCACACATCACAATTAATTATGAATTTGGAATTCTTCTTCAATTATTTTTTCTACCAAACCACCTGACTAATAATACAGCGCCAATATTTACTGCTAGAGTTAAGCCAAATAAAATTAATCCCAAATAGCTTAAAGCACCAATATGTAATCCTGGCTCAGCTTCAGCAAATTCATTCGCTAATACAGAGGGAATTGTATAAGCTGGATCGAGTAAAGAAGCACTAATTTGAGCAGAATTACCAATTACCATAGTGACAGCCATTGTTTCACCCAAAGCACGTCCTAAGGCCAGCATTGCTGCACTGACTATTCCCGAAAATCCAGCTGGTAGCAAAACTCGAAAAATTGTTTCCCAACGAGTACCACCTAAAGCCATAGATGCGCTACGTAATTCTTTGGGTATAGCCAGTAATACATCACGAGTAATTGCTGCCATTGTTGGCAAAATCATGATTGCTAGAATAATTCCAGCAGTCAACATATTTGTGCCCACAGGGTCTTGTGTATTAAATAGTGGTATCACTTTTAAAGTGCTACCGAGCCATTTTTCAAAAGGTTCTAAAACTGGAATAAAGCTAAAAATAGCCCATAAACCAATAATTACACTGGGAATTGCTGCGATTAATTCCACAACAAATGCTAAGGTTGTTCGCACCGATGTGGGTAAGAAATTTTCACTTGTTACTAAGGCGACTGCTATTCCCACTGGTACAGCTAATAAAATAGCGATCGCACTACTTACTAAAGTTCCATAAATATAAGGTAATGCACCAAAAATTCCATTACCTGTATCCCAATCTTGACCCCATAAAAACCCGACTCCAAACTGTTTAATCGCTGGTAGAGCTTCTTGGTAAATTACCCAACTCATTAAAAATAACACAGCAAAAGTAACCAGGGCAAAAAAGTATACTAGCCGTGTAAATCCTTGGTCAAACCAGAAATTTTTACCGCTGATACCTGTCAAATCGATATTTTCATCATCTAAATTCGATTGATATGATGAATTTTTGTCGGCTGGTTCTGATGAATTTGCCATGACAAATCAAATATATTTTTGTATGTGAGTATAGTGAAACAAGGCAATAGGCAATAGTAAATAGAAATAAGTCTATTTTTGTAGTTTGTTTCACATAATAGATTTATTTCATCGATATTTTACTAGGCTAAACCAAGCTTTAATATGTTGTCTCATGATGAATTCTAAAACTCTCTTTCAACCAGCATAGTCCTAATAAAAATCATTTCCAGGTAGAACCTGGAAACGAGATTTACTAACAAGATTCACAAGAGTCAGAAGTCATTATTTATCAAGAGTATATTATGATGAGTAGATTCATCCATTAATTTTTATCTTGATTTTTTAACTATTCTGACTTTTGAATTCTTAGGAGAGATTAGCGATTAAGGTTTGACAGTGCTATTCACTGTCTGAAGTACGCGATTTACCACATCAGATGGAATCTTGGTGTAGTTGAGGTCATCATTATACTGTTGACCATCTTTCAAAACCCAATTTACCCATTTCTTGATTGCATCAGATTTGGTAGCATCAGCATACTGTTTATAAACCATTATCCAAGTAAGACCAACAATGGGATAACCTTGTGCTGGATCTCCTACAAAAACGCGGTAGTTATCTGGAAATTTCACAGTAGCTAAAGCTGCGTTTGCAGATTGTAAAGAAGGAGCAACAAATTCTCCTGCCTTATTTTGGATCTGTGCTGATTTCAGGTTATTTTTGAGAGCGTAGGCATATTCAACATAACCAATAGAACCAGGAGTACGAGCTACTAAAGCTGCGACGCCAGGATTACCTTTACCTTTAAGGACGTTTGGAAGAGTCCATTTTGGTGCAGTATTAGCTCCTACTCTACCTTTAAAATAACCATTGATTGAACTCAAATGATTAGTGAAAATGAAAGTTGTACCGCTACTATCGGCGCGAACAGCAAATTTAATTGGTTGATTTGGTAGATTTACGCCAGGATTATCAGCTTTAATTTTCGCATCATTCCAATTAGTAATTTGGCCTGAAAATATTGCTGGTAGTGTAGTGCGGGACAATTTGAGTTCGTTAACGCCTGGAAGATTATAAACTACAGAGACTGCACCACCCGCTGTGGGTACTAAGATTACACCGTTCTTGACTTTAGCGATTTCATCATCTTTCATTGCAGCATCACTACCACCAAAGTCAACGGTTCCAGCAGTGACTTGACGGATACCGCCACCACTACCAATTCCTTGGTAGTTAACTTTCAAGTCTGGATATTTTTTCTTAACTTCACGAGCATACCGTTCGTAAAGTGGAGCCGGAAAAGTTGCTCCTGCACCGTTGATGGTTTGAGCTTGTGCAATCGCACCAAACATTGGACTTAGTGCAACAGAAGTTGTCACCAATGAAGTAGCAACGACACGATTCAAGATGGTGGCCGAAAAAATCATATTACCTCTGACTCAAGGAATATTTTACTGCTGTAATCACAACCTTAAGGTACATTTCTTGTGGTTAAAATTAGTTTAACGATAGATGAATATGAAGTTAATTTGCGTTTAAATTTACTTTTAAAAACTGCCTGAAATTATTAATATTTAATGAAATTAATTTATTAAAAACATTTTAATTTAAGAAATAAATATATTTTTAATAATTAAATTTGAATTAATAGCGTATTTTGAAAATTATCGCTGCGGCAGAAACCAGAGAAAATCTCAGTTTATTGATGTAACCTGTCTAAACCATTGCACGTAATAGTAATACTTTTCAAGTAAGCGATCGCTCTCAAAAATTAATCTCAAACCCAGCAGATTAGGATTAAAAATGGGCAAGATAGCCACCATCAACTGCTAAAACTTGACCCGTGATGTAGGATGCAGCTGGAGAAGCGAAAAACACAACTGCACCTGCAATTTCTTGTGGATTTCCCCAACGACCGAGAGAAGTTCGATTTTTCAACCATTGGGCAACTTCAGGATCGGCAGCTGCATCTGCATTAGTCTCCGTCGCAAAGAAGCCTGGAGCAACCGCATTAACGGTGATACCAAATACCCCTAGTTCGGCGGCGAGAGTGCGCGTCAGGGCTTCAAGTCCTCCTTTCGCTGTGGTATAAACTGCATCTCCCGCATCTGCAATTTGTCCCGCGATCGATGTAATGTTGATGATTCGTCCCTCACCTTTAGGAATCATCAACCGTGCAGCTTCGCGTGACAGATTGAAAGGTGCAATCAAATCAGCGTTAATCAGCCGACGGACTGCATCCATTTCAAACTCGAAAAACCCGCGGCGATCGCGCATCCCAACATTATTGACGAGAATATCCAAACAGCCATGCTTTTCTTGAATTTCAACAAATGCCTTTTGAACCGCGACTTCATCCGTCACATCAAACGGTAATGAAGAGACTGAACCACCGATTGACTCAATAATTGCAACTGCCTGATTGAGGCGTTCAAGGTTTCTTCCGTTGAGGATGACGCACGCGCCGGCTTTGGCAAGTAGTTTGGCAATTTCCAGCCCTAAACCTCGTCCTGCTCCCGTTACTAGAGCAACTTTTCCATTTAATGAAAATTCAGATAACGTCACAACAATTACTTTCCGAGATCGTTCTCGAAAAATGATTATACTCAGTTAAATGCTTGTTAGCGCTCCCATAATAAATGCACAATGGCAACTTTTTCGTCAGAATTCTAAGAATCCCTGGAGCGACTTCTCGATCAGCTCAGGAAAACTACAAGATTGTCACAGCCATATCTGTATCACAGAATTTGATAGCAGTACCGCTTTTGTTTTTAATAGCACCATCGAGTTTAAGTATATCCTCATCTACAGAAATAAGAACTTCTGAATCAAAGTTGATGGCACTTGCAACATGAAGTGCATCAGCCGCCCGTATACCTCTAATATGCAGTTCCACGCTATTTAACTGCGCTTCCACTGTTGCAGCTGTGAGATCAAGCACTTCAATACCAAACAATCGTATTGCGGTAACAGTCTGGGGCACAATAGAACGAGCTATGATTGCTCGAAGCGTACTTGCATTAGGCATTCCTGTCGCGATCGATGTCAGCTGCTTGAACAAAGCTTCTTCAACTTCGTAGTAGGTGAGGCTTGATGTAGCTCCTGTATGTGAAGAAGCTATCATTTTAAGAACGCTTTCTGCATCCTGAAATAGCTTCTGAGGTGTACGACCACGACGAACTGTAGACCGTAAAGTTGAGCCAGCTATTGCCTGTGGACTAAGGTAATCAATAAAAACACCCGTATCAATATAAACTTTCACACTTTGTAGACCTTTACACCTTACTTTCAAGTTGAGATATCAGTTGTTCAGGTGTAACTACCTGTGGCTTATCTGTAGATAGAGAACTTAATGTTTTCTTTAATGCTTGATCGTAAGTAACAAGATAGTCACAGTCTACTGCGCTACTGAGGATTAAGATATCATTAGAATGAGCTATCTGGTTACGAAGATTTACAGCGTGTTTAAGATACTCTTCAGCTTTTTCAATATTCAAGGGTAACAAACTAGCTTCTTGTTGAAGTTGGTCAAGTATTTCAGGACGTTTCCGAGTCTCTGCCAGGAAAAAAAGTTCTTGAAGTACTATTGAGTTTATTGCAAGACGTACTTTACCAAGTATTTCATTAGAAAATAGATGCGAACTAGATGGCTCACCACGCAGGTAAGATACCACAACATTCGTATCTAGAAATACAAGAGGCTTGCCGTTAAATTGCTGCACTTGAGCGTCTGTTGATAAGCTAATATATCTTTAATATTATCCTAGCCTCAACTTATTTTCAAAACATCACTCATAGTTGCACAGTAATTTGGCAAACCATAACTGCTAGGATTAACTGCATTTTCATAAGTGAAGTGCCGATAATTCATGCAAAACCTATCCCAAGCAGCCATGCGAATGCGAAACAAAACAATAATCAAATTTGCTAAAGCTATAGATACGGGAATGCGAAAGTAAATCTTTTTGCCAAAATAAGCACAAACTTCTTCCACTGCTTGGTTAGCAGTTAATTTTGCTTGACCTAAAACAAACTGACGTGGTTGATCCTTTTGAGGAGGATGATCTATTAAATAGCGCACTACAGTAGCAATGTCTCGACCGTGGATAAAATGAAAACTACCATCTGCATTCAAAAAGCGAATCAAATTAATATATTTGGTAACTTCTGCAATACCAGATGAAACAGCAGAATAGGGTTTATTAGCATTGCCACCCAAAACTAAAGTTGGAAAAACCGTGATGATTTTGGGTGCTATTTCTAGTTTTTCTTTTTGATGTAAGCACTCATATTTAGAACGGATATAATCTGTACCGATTTCCCCAGCTTCTTTTAATGGTTGATTGTGGCTATCCAAAACGCTAGCTGTGGAAAAATAAATTACCTGTTGGCATTTATTGGGATCTAACAGCTTCATCAACTCTATTGTTTTGTTGACATTTATATCAAATGTCTGCTCACCACCCCAAGCTGTAGCAGTGAGTACCGCTATATCAATTGTCGATAATAAATCAGCAAATTGGCTAATATTTTGCATATCGCCTTGCAAAATATTTATTCCTGGACGTGCCTGAGTATCAACTTGCAGTTTAGTGGGGTTTCTAACTAGCAGAAATAGTTCGTAATCTGTTTCTTGAATTAAGGCTTCTGTTAAATAATGACCTACACAACCACTTGCACCAGTCACTAAAATCCGTTTCTGGCTCATAAATAATCGATTCAAAGTTAGGAGTTAGGAGTTAAGAGTTAGGAATAAAGTTAAAAGTTCCGAACGAGAGTAACAAGTGAAGTTAGGAGTTAGGAGTGAGGAGTTAAAAATAAAGTTAGGAATGAGGAGTGAGGAGTTAAGAAGAAAAAATAACTTTACACCTCGCAACTGATAAGTTAACACTTTATAACTTATAACTGTTGTACAGACGCGATGAATCGCGTCTCTACCTCTAACTCCTAACTCATAACTCATAACTCCTAACCTTTAACTCCTGCCAGATTCAGTTGCTTTGCAGTTTCAAAGAAGAAAGCAACATTTTCTTCTGGAGTTTCTGGTAAGACACCGTGACCGAGATTGAGAATGTGACCCCAATTGCCGGCTTTGCGAACGGTATCATAAATGCGATCGCGGATAAATTCTTTCGAGCCAAATAGCACACCTGGGTCAAGATTTCCTTGGACTTTAATTTGTTTGCCCAATCTTGCCCGTGCATCTGCCATATCCACTGCCCAGTCTACAGTGATGATATCTGCACCGGATTTGCCCATTCTTTCCAACACACCTGCGCTACCGCTAACTAGCAAAATTAACGGTGTATCGGGGTGGGTTTGCTTGATTTGCTGAAAAACTCTCTGCTGATAAGGCAGAGCAAAGGTGTCATAATCTTGGGGGCTTAATTGACCCGCCCAAGAATCGAACATTTGCACAACTTGAGCGCCAGAGTCAATTTGATAGCGGGCATAGATGGCGATCGCATCTGCTAATTTTGTTAACAATTGATGCAATATCGTCGGGTCAGAAAATGCCATGTTTTTGATGATGGAATAGGTTTTAGAACCTTTTCCTTCCACCGCGTAAGCTGCTAACGTCCACGGCGCACCCACAAAGCCCAACACCGTTGATTTATCGCCTACTTCCGAGCGTAGCGCCTGCAAAATTGTTTTGATGAATGGTAAAGCTACTTCTGGTTCTAGGGGACGCAGGTTATCAATTTGTTCTTGAGTGCGGAGAGGCGAGTGAATGATTGGCCCTTTACCTTCGGCAATGTCCATATCAATGCCCAAACCAGGTAATGGGGTGACAATATCAGAAAATAAAATTACTCCATCTGGCTGGAAAGCTTTCCACGGTTGCAAGGAAACTTCAATTGCGACTTCTGGAATTTCCGAGCGATCGCGAAACGAAGGATACTTATCTCTTAAGTCTCGATATGCTTTCATATATCGTCCCGCTTGTCGCATCATCCATACAGGGGGACGATCTACTACTTCACCACGAGCAGCCCGTAAGAGATGAGGAGTTGTTAACGAAACACCCATTTATCACTTCATCCTAAGTCACTTTTTTATGCCACTGTTTAGCTTATCATTCCGGGATTACGCTTTTTCAGAATTCAGGGGACTGGGGATTAGGGACTGGCGACTGGGAAATAGGATAAAACAGAAATCAATATTGAATTGGGCATGGGGGAAAGGGAAATGGGGAAAGGGAAAGGGGGAAAGGGGGCAAGGTTAAATTTATCCCTTTACCTTTTACCCTTTAACCTTTTCCCTTACCTGACTCATCTCCCTCATCTCCCACTCCCTACTCCCTAACCTCTTATGCAATCTGACTCCAACAGTCCCGATCGCTTTACATCTGCTAATAACGAGCCTAAGCCAGGAAAATTTTTGATTCCGCGATCGCAGCGACAAAAATTCTTTTTTCAGTTTACCTTAATGACCCTCATCGGATGGGTTGTCGGTGGCGTTGCCAGTATCGCTTTAGAAAAACTTATTCTCGAAAATGTATCACTAGACTCGCAAATTTGGAGCATTGTGGTTAGATGTCTGAGCAACGTTGCGTTTGCGCTGATTTTTGCCGCCGATCAAGCCCTTGTCGTTTCTCGATATTTATCTGGTTGGCAATGGATATTTGCTACTAGTGTTGGTTGGTTAATTGCCAACGGTGTTTCTACAGCTTGGATTAACTATATTTCATCCATTGCCTCATCGTTCAATGAAGCTTTATCCCCCGAACAGACTTTTCTTTTGGGATTTCTAGGAGCGATCGCTTATGTTATTTCTGGTATTTGGCTAGGAATTTGTCAATGGCTGGTATTAAGAAGATATACAGCAAGCGCTTGGTGGTGGAATTTTTTACCTTCAATCTCTTTCTTGTTAATTACTATTTTGATTTGGTTGCTTTTTATTGGGCAAAATTTAATTCCAGAATCAAACCGTAATTTTATTTTATATTGGAGTGGACAAGGATTTACAGCAATTGTTCTCGGAGCTATACCAGCAATTGGCTTGTGTACTTTAAAAAGAAATTCACCTCGCCAAAGTGAAATTCCTCGATGAGTTTTGTTGTGATAATTCTTCAACTATAAGCTGGCATGAGTATCATACCAGGGTTCCTTGATGTTGAGCGTATCTAGCAACATCTTTCCACCTGGTAATTGGGAAATAATCCCGTTTACTCCAAGTATTCTCGAACTCCAAAAAATATCTTTGTATACCTTGATTATTTCACTCTCCGAGAGCCAATTACCTGGTGTTTCTTCTCCAAAAAGTCCGCTAGCACCATATTCAAATTGATATGGAATATACTGCCCTTCTAGTGCTGGTGAGGGACAAACTTGGTTCGGTACTTCCGCTTGATTGATGGCTTTGAATTTCTGATAACCAAGTTCTTTAAATACTGCGAACTCATTAAGCAAAGCATTCCAAGAAGTTTTTGTAGATTCTATAGAGATGAATTTTGGTTTACTTTCAAACTGTCTTAATGCTTGTACGCACAATATTTCAGTACCTTCAATATCAACTTTGAGATAGTAGGGAATGCCAAACTGTTCCAGGATTTTTTCAAATCTGCATCCTTCTACAGTCATCTCAACAAAAGGCGTACTAAAGGTAATTTCTTTATTTTTCACCCTATCTAGTGAAGTTGTACCCCAAAAACTTCTGTCTGAATTAGTATAAAATGTGACTGGCTCATCTTTGGTTGATACAGCAATATTTAGGAGGGTAAGCTGACCATTTTCAATGTAGTGATTTAGCCGCTCTTTTACTGATTTGTAAATCTGAGGATCGGCTTCTATACCAACAACTCGAAAGCCTTTTTTTAAATAAAATTCTGTATCTTGGCCTGTATGAACGCCAACATCAATTATTAAATTTTTTTCCATAAATTCCTTTGTTTTTTAATTCTGTATTTCCAAACTTTTTACCAGCAAGTTTTAAACATTGCTATGATGTGAGATTTATCAATCATTAATCGCTAATGTCCCTGCATCTGCGTTCAAAGTTGCTTTTACGCCCACTGGTAACGTTGCATTGGGGCTACCGTGACCAAAAGGCAAATCAGAGACAACAGGAATGCCCAAATCACCCAAGCGATCGCGTAATACTTCTTCTACACTAAAGCTAGGCACATTTGGCGGGGCTTCACAACGAGTAAAACCGCCCAAAGCAATGCCGCGCACTTTTGCCAAAGCACCACTTAAACGCCACTGCGTAAGCATTCTGTCGATACGATAAGGTGCTTCTGTGACATCCTCCAGTGCCAAAATCACACCATCAAAATTTGGCTGGATTGGTGTACTTAAAAGATGAGTTGCTACTGTCAAGTTTCCTGGTAACAAAACCCCTGTTGCAATCCCACCGCCCCAACCACAACCTTGAATAGAAGCAACACAACGACCTTCCACCCAATCAAACAATCGCTGGATTGACCAATCTGGCTCATCAGCAAGAGTTGTCAGTACAGGGCCGTGAACACCAGAAATGCCCACGTTATAAAGACTCCATAGGAGTGCAGTAATGTCAGAAAAGCCAATCAACCACTTGGGAAGTTCTGAATTTTGTTGCCAATGCCAATTTTCTAAGATGCGGGTGCTACCAAAACCACCTCTGGTGCAGAGAATACCGCGACAATTTGGGTCTTGCCATGCTGCTGCTAGCTGATTGCGGCGATTTTCATCTTTACCTGCTAAATATCCCCATCGGTCATCTATCTTAGGACTGTTTTCAACTTGATAGCCACGCGATCGCCAAATTTCTATACTTCGTCCAAATGCCTCAAATTCTCGTAAAGCACCGCTAGGAGCAATGACTCGCAGCAAGTCACCAGGTTTGAGGGGTGCTGGCAGGATTTTAGATTTCATTGAGGTTGTATGGAATCCCAAATTGAATCGAGGTTGGCTTGGGCTTTTTCAAGTGCTGTTTCTGGAGATGCACCAAGGACGGTGGCTTCAATGGCTCGACCAAGAGCATCAGATAAACGACTATAGCCGGGAATAATTGGTCTGTAACCTGATACAGGCATGAGGTCAAGAAAAGTTTTCAAAACAGGTTTTTGCTTGAGCAATTCTTGATAAGCTTGACTTTGTGCTGATTTAATATTTGTTGGTAAAAAGCCCGATTTAATACTCCATTCTGTTTGGAATTCTTCACTCAAAATATATTCAAAAAATTTGAGTGCGGCTTGTTCTTTTTCTGGTGTAGTTTTCATCAAAAACAAATTTCCAGTGCCTTTAACTGAGGCTTGCTGGACATTGGCAGGTATGGGAAAAACTTGAAAATCCACATTAGACTTCATGATGAAAGTCCAGGGGCCTGTAATTTGCATCGCTACACGGCCTGAAATAAAAGCGTCTTCCTCATAACCTCGTTCTGGGGGAGAAAGGGTGGCTGAACCATCTTTTAATAGATCTTGCCAAAATTTTAACGCAGCGATCGCTCCCGGATTCATCAAATTTGGGCGATTATTGGTGACAATCTCTCCGTTAGCACTTAATAAAAAGCCGAACCAACTAAAGACAGTCCATTCTCCTTTTCCTAAAGGCAATAAGATTCCATACTGTTCGGGTCGATTGTCGCCATTGCGGTCTATAGTTAACTTTTTGGCAACGGCTCTCAATTCTTCCCAAGTTTTAGGTGTTTGCGTAATTCCTGCTGCTTGGAAAAGTTTAGGACGGTAAAAAATGCCCATATTAGCAGTAGTCAGAGGAATTGACCACATGTGACCATCAAATTCCAATTCCTCAAATAAATTAGGAAAAATTTCCGACTTTTGTGGCAATTTTGCAAGCCAATCTTCCAGAGGTCGAATTGCTTCTAGTTCTACAAACTGACCTGTCATTTGTGGAGAAAATGACAACATATCTGGAGATGCATTGCCAATCACTGCTGTCAATATTTTCGGTAATATTCCGTCTACTCCTACATAGATAGATTCTACATAAATGTCAGAATGAGTTTGATTAAATTTATTTATTAGTTTATTGAATATTTCCCGATTCCCCGGTGGATTCATACTGTGCCAGAGTGTCACATGAATTGCACCATTATTTTTTGGTGTTGTACTTTGACAACTAGATAAAAATAGTAGAGATATTAGGATAATCCCTAAAAATAAGCTTCCCCATTTATAGCTAGTATGCTGATGAAATATATTTTTTATTGACAATAGAGAAAAGTTGATTTTCATACCAAGTATTTAGCCATATTTATGAGACATTATCCATAAAAATCCTGGTAGTACTAGTTTCTGCTCTACTATAAATATAGGTTTCCGGCTCTTTAATTTTTTGAATCTTAAAGATTTTTTCGGCGCGAGACCACAAATCTGCATCTTCTCCATAATGAATATTATTAAATCCTTTCAACTCCCAGAATACTTTTCTTTTGCCGAAAAATGTTCCGCCTACAACACATTCTCGAATGCTAATTTTTTCACCTGGTTTAAAAAAATCGGCAACGAAAAACTCTTCTTCGATTTCCCATCCTCCTTCGATTAAATCAATTTCGGGATTAGCTTTCATATATTCCAAGCGGGACTCTAGATGATTTGTTTTGTATGTGTCATCGCTATCTATAAAGGTGATGTAGTTTCCGAAGGATGCTTGAATACCAGAATTTCTCGAATAAGCGGCCTTGCGATTTTGATGTTTTAGATAACGGATATTATTAAATTTTTGCAAATAAGGATTGACGACTGTAAAAGTGTTATCTTGGCTGCCATCATCAACTACGATTAGTTCCCAATCATTAAACGTTTGATTAATGACACTATCGATACAATTATTTAAATAATTTTCCCGGTTGTACGTACTTAATATTACTGTGATTTCGGGAATGGGAGTAAAATTTATACTAATCATTAGTCTTTATATAGATTGTTCAATGTGAATTTAATAGTAAACAATAAAGCATTGAATCGCCATAATTCAGATTAATATTGAGCGAATCAAGAATCAATCAACGGTTTGAAATTTTTTAATCTTGAGTTAGTAAAGATTTCAATTTCTAACTGATTGCATTCTGGATTTTGAATTTTCATTTCCAGCTTTTTCCCAGACTTCGTTCGTTGCAATAATAGCGTTTTCAGCTACTAAATTTTTACTGCTTAGGGCTTTGAGTAGTCCTGCCCATATACTGGTGCGATCGCCATGAATATCATATATAAACTTAAAGCTGCCGAGACTCTTAGCTAAATTTATATGAGCCGTAATTAATTTAATCCATTTGTTCAGTTTTCCTACAACTGTATTATTAGAAGATGTACTCATTGCCAGAAATTCTGGATGAAGTGATAAATAAAGTACTATTGGTTGATAGTCTTTAAAGAAGCCAGCTAATGTTGGAATCAGCGAATATTCTCCACCTTCAATATCCACTTTAATAAATAGAGGTGGCTGTAAACCTTCTTTCTTTACAAATTCTTGGAGATTCATAGATTTAACTAGCCAACTTGTTTTCATATCTGAAAACAAAACGCTACTCATGGAATCTCCTCCTTCTTCTCTACTTCCTAGTCGAGCTTCACCAGATTCAATTCCTATCAAAGCTTGATAAGTTTTAATATTAGAAATTTTTGGATTTAAATTAACATTAGCCAACATTTCCTGATATGCTACAGGATCGGGTTCAAAACCAAATGCTTGTTTAGCTAGTTGGGCTGCATAAAGCAAGGTTGGGCCTATCCATGTTCCTACATCTATATATGTGACATCTTTAGATATGAAGCGATCGAATACTTTGAAAGTTTGGGGTTCCCATTGCTCGTCATTAACTTTTTCCCAAAAATCCTGATATTTGCTTTTAACAACTTTAAAATTAAAACCATTTTTTTGGATTAAAAGTGTATTTTCTCCCATTTTTTTAAGTTAGAAACGGCTGTAAAATTTTAACACATAACTTTTATCCAATCTTCTAAAAATTCGCTACTGCCACAACTGCCTTTGGCATAGGCGATACGGGGACAATCAAGATTTAGTCATCAGGAAGTCGGAACTAGGGGCAAACGGAACTTTAGCGGGTAGAAAGAAAGCGATCGCTCTTGAGATGCCGTTTTATTGAAAAATATTCTAAGTAGTTTTATAGCTGATGTTTAATTATCTATAGTTTAGAGCCAGCAGTTGCTTAAACTATAGAAACATAAGTAGGTGGTTGTGAATATTTATCGTCAGGATAAGGCAGAAGGCAGGAGGCAGAAGGAAAGAGGGTTTGAGCTAAATTAACCTTTCTTAACATAGTTTGGTTTTTTCACACCAACTTACTTAGGTGGCATAATTACGCTTATGAGACTGCTGCCTATAAAGGCAAGTATTCAATAGTGTTCAACCACTCATCCTGCTCAGAGGCTTGTGCAATTAGCTCTAAATCTTTGACGTATTGCCCAATCGTACCTCCTAATTGATGTCCAAAAATCAGTTCTGCAAAGGATTTACCTTGGCGTTGCCAATCCTGGGCCATTACCTTGAAGCGAATATCTTGTGTAAAAATTACTCGCCCCAGTAATCGAACACGTTCTAAAAGTTCATCGTCGGGTAATTCATCTGCATTATCCTCGATCGCGGTGAGAACATCTACATTACGGCGACGAAGTTGATCGGTAATAGCTTGAGGAACATGAACATCCATGTACAACTTAATTGTCACTTATAAAAGTCCTCTAGCCCTCATCCGTATAGCAAAAGGAGAACTTGGAGCTTGAGATTTCGCTTGTTGTGCTTCTTCCCATTCAGCGCGAATTTCATTGTCAATCTCATCTTGGTGGTCAAAGTAATACCCCATCGCTGCGTAGGCTTCAGCAGGTTGTAAGTATGGATGCTGGCGGCACATCTCTTCAACCGACCAGCCATAGGCTATGTAATCCATTACAAGTTGAGCAACTCGAATGCGAGGCAGTCTTTGTAAGCGAGCAGCCTGACTCTGTAGCTTTTCTATGTGAGGGTAAGTAATTTCAGAGGTCATGGCAGTCTTGTGAACTGTTGAAAATTTCAATCTAGCATAAGTCATTAGTCATTAGTCATTAGTCATTAGTCATTTGTTTTTCCCCGCGTCCCCGCGTCCCCGTGTCTCCCCATCTCCCTCATCCCCTACTCTGGCAAACCCTCCACCCGCATCAAATCTAATTCGCGTTCAAATATTTCATCAATGGGCAACATTTGACCATTAACAGTCATAAATTTATGGTCTTTTGTTGCCCGAATTACTGAACCGTCTTCTAAGCAATATTCAAACACTTCTTGCTGTCCGCGATCGTGCCACTGTGCAATAGGTTGACTATAAATATTTCCATTTTTATCAACACTATATACACTACATTCAATGTTTTTTTCTACAATTTCCCCAATCGGCAAAAAGCCATATTCTACCGTCAAAATTTCCGTATCATAGCTTAAACAATATTCAGCAAACTTCAACATTTGCTCGAATAATTCATCAGCTACTTGTTTTTTCACACCATTTTTTGCCGCACCATCGACGAATTTTTCTCGCTGCTTTTGCATCTCCGAAACTTTCTTTTTACCCATCGCCCGACGCAGCAAATCAGCTTGACCTAAGGAATATCCAGCCATATCTTGAGCAATTTTCATAATTTGCTCTTGATAGACCATGATTCCATAAGTTTCGTCTAATATTGGTTCTAAAATATTGTGTTCGTAATCAATATTTTCTCGACCGTGTTTCCGGTTAATAAATTTAGGAATCAGTCCTGCATCTAATGGCCCCGGTCGATAAAGTGCCAAAATCGAAGAAATATCTTCTATATTAGAAGGCTTCAAATCTTCCACGATTTGACGCATCCCAGAAGATTCTAATTGAAATATCCCTTCTAAGTTACCTGCTTCTAATAATTCATAAGTTTTTCTCACTTCATTAGGTAGGGCGCTATGTTCACCTTTAGCTAATATCTTCTGTGCTCTTCTTTCTTGGTAGGTGATTTCATCAGGATCAACACTAAATCCTCTAGTTTCTTCAATTAAATCGAGGGTTTTTTGAATTAATGTCAGGTTACGTAAACCCAAAAAGTCCATTTTCAACAAACCCAATGATTCCAGGTCTTCCATGAAATACTGAGTAATCACAGAACCATCATTATTCTTTTGTAGCGGTACAATTTCATCTAGTGGTTCGTCTGAAATCACTACACCAGCTGCATGGACACCAAAGGTTTTGTTAGTTCCTTCAATTCGCATCGCCATATCAATCCAATGGCGAACTCTTGGGTCTTTATCATATTTCTCTTTAAACTCTGGTTCTGGAGTTGCATCAGAAATCATCACCTTGAGTTTAGTTGGTTTACCCCGCACCACAGGAATTAATTTTGCCATTTTGTCGGCTTCACCATAAGGGATATTTAATACTCTGGCGACATCTTTCAAAACGGCTTTAGAAGTTAAGCGGTTAAAGGTAATAATTTGGGCAACTCTATCTGCACCATATTTCTCTGTTACGTAATCAATAACTTTATCGCGTTGTTCAATACAGAAATCCGTATCAATATCAGGCATGGATTTCCGTTCTGGGTTCAAAAACCGCTCAAATAATAGCCCATGATGTACGGGGTCAATGTTAGTTATTCGCATTGCATAGGCAACTAACGAACCAGCAGCCGAACCTCTACCAGGGCCAACGGGAATATTATTATCTCTGGCAAATTTAATGTAGTCCCATACAACTAAAAAGTATTTGGAAAAACCCATCTGCTGAATCATTTTCAGTTCGTATTCCAATCTTTCTTTATAGACGGGATCTACTTCATTTCGTGATTTGCGATTTAATCTTTCTAAAAGTCCAATCCATGCAACTTCTTCAGCGTAAGTATCAGCAGTATGACCAGACGGAATAGGAGGAGTAGGAATTTGAGGCTCACCCATAATATGGTAAGGCTCGACTTTATCGGCGACTTCTTCAGTGGTGGCTACAGCTTCTTCAATTACATCATCTGGTAAATGGTCGCGAAATAGTAGCTTCATCTCTTGGGCAGATTTGAGATATTCTGTGCCGCTATAACGCATCCGTTTATCTTCAATAATTAGCTTGCCAGTCTGAATACACAGCAAGGCGTCGTGGGCTTCAACGTCAAAACAAGAAATAAAATGCGAATCATTGGTAGCAACAAATTTAATACCTAATTCCCGCGCAATTTTGACTATTTCGACATTCACAATCCGGTCTTCTTGGGAACCGTGGTCTTGAATTTCTAAATAATAATCATCACCAAATACATCTTTATACCACTGAGCAACTTTCCGCGCTGCATCTGGTCTACCACTGAGAATTGCTTGGGGAATTTCTCCACCCAAACAAGCACTAGTAACAATCAAGCCTTCATGATATTGTTTGAGTAAATCTTTATTAATACAAGGACGAGAAAAAATTCCTTTGCCTTGAACACCTTTGAGATTAGAAATACTAGTTAATTTGACTAAATTTTTGTAACCTTTTGTATTTTTAGCTAAAACAACTTGATGATATTTGGGACGGCGTTCCTGTTTCTCAATATCGCCGTTAATGATATACATTTCGTTACCGATAATCGGCTTAATATTTTGACTGCGGCAAATTTTAATCAATTCAACCGCACCATACATGACACCATGATCTGTAAGGGCGATCGCTTTCATCCCCAATGCGATCGCTCTTTCCACCAACTCTGGTAGCTGACTTGCTCCATCAAGCAAACTGTAGTCACTGTGAATATGCAAAGGCACAAAGGACATAAGCGTCTCCAAGCACAAGCCAAAAATATCTCTCAGGGGCTGACCCTTTCAAGCCGGATTTTGCAAAGCAATGGGATCTTAGATTAGCAGTTTTTACCCAAAAATAAAGCTTTTGTTTTTCCGGATTTGCCACTGTCACAAGTGTTGTTTTAATAGTTACAGCAGTTAATCCGCATCTAACCAATGAGCCATCCAGACACTACTACTTCGCCTGAAACCAAAGCTAGGCCTTGGTGGCAGCGTATTCCTCTAACGTTACAAATTGTAATCGCCCTGGTAGCCGCCGTTAGCGTCGGAATTGCCCTTGGTGCAGGAAATCCCAGCCCCAGCAATGCCACCCTAATTAACAATTTAGCAATTCCAGCTGAGTTAGTACTAAAGGCTCTCCGTGCCTTAGCTACCCCGCTGATTTTGGTAGCGGTGCTGCATACTTTAATGACTACAAATATCCCTGGTACGACTGGACGACGGCTATTTGTACTACTTTTAACCAATACCTCTGTAGCTATTTTAGTCGGACTTTTTGTCGCCAACGTCCTGCGTCCGGGAACTTGGGGCAATGTAGTCACCTCAACAAATACACAAATCACATCTCAAAACCTTGACCCTTGGGGACTGCTCAAAGATGCAGTACCAGAAGCAGTCCTCAAGCCATTAGTTGATAATAACGTCATTCAATTGATTGTCATTGCCTTGAGTTTTGGCATTGTACTGCGGGGATTAAAATCCGAGCAAATCGCCCAAGGAAAAAACGGATACCAACCCATTGAAGATGTCATCGGAATTTTGTTTGAAGCGGTAGTCCGCATCCTCAATTGGGTAATTGCCTTGGTACCCTTGGCAGTTTTTGGGATTGTGGCTAAAACTGTTGCCAAAGAAGGTTTTGCCCCCTTTCAATCTTTAGGCGCATTCATCATCGCGGTGCTGGTAGCACTATTATTACAAGCGTGTTACTACCTCACCAGAGTCAAATTCGGTTCTTGGGTAGACCCATTGAAATTTCTAGCTGGTGGTTCTGATGCCTTTTTAACGGCTTTCTCTACTTCTTCCTCTGCGGCGGCAATGCCCGTAACCTTCGAGGTTTTGCAAACAAAAGTTGGTTTAAGGGAATCCTCTGCTGCGTTGGGGGCGTTAGTAGGAGCAAATTTCAACAATGATGGCACTGCCCTTTATGAAGCGATGTCTGCATTGTATATTTCCCAACTAATTGGGCAACACCTAAGCTTAGGACAACAAGTAATTGTCATCCTCACTTCGATTTTTGCGTCCGTGGGTGCAGCGAATATTCCCAATGCTGGACTAGTAACAATGACGCTGGTATTTACTTCTGTAGGTTTGCCTACCCAGTACATAGCTTTGCTAGTGACTGTAGACTGGTTTTTGGATCGTTGTCGCACTGCGATTAATGTCATGGGAGACATGACTGTTAGTACTTTACTTGACGGCAAAAAGCCCCGTACTTTAGACGAGGCTTAGTTTGCCTTTTTTTGATATATAATATGGCACTTACCAGGTAGATTAGGACATTAACCTAGCATAAAACTCGCACACAAGAATATTTTCCAGCCTATTGCCTGCTATGGCTAATGCTGTTGGGGCCCTTTCGCATCACATTCTTTAGTCCAGCAGCGTTCTAGCATCTGAAGACGCCAAGCCAATGCAAAACGATGGGGATTCCATACTAATTTACTATCAGCACTAAATAAGGGCTGGTTCAGATATTGCCAAAGAGGAAATTTAATTTTGATGTCTTTTGGAGTCATAAGAACGATAAATATTAAAAAGTTTAGTGGGAATAGTTGACCTTTTGTCTAGTAACCGCCTGACACTGTTTTTCTAGTTAAAGACTACACTGGGTTTCTACAATTGTCTTGGTGGCAATTGCGGAAATTCCGCACTTCGATCGTGTTGTCTACGCTTTAATACTTAAATTCAATCTAACTTTTCATTTGTGTCTGGAAAAGCTCTCTTTGAATATCTTCCGTTATCGGTTATTGATACCGTAATTCTTCTTAACATTTATGAGAATGATAACTCACTCACATGGTAGGTAAATTTTAGAGCTTAGTTTATAAACTTATTAAGTTGTCGCAAAAAATTAATGGCACAACTTTTTTTGATGGTAGATATAGCTAAATCCTGGGGGGAAAGCCCATTGTTTATAGACCTATACTTAAATCATGTAAGTAGCTGAAGTTCTTTGCTAATAGCAAAATTCATCTGAAGATGACTAAAATATCTCCAAAAATCTTTAGTCTAGTTCAGTAGACTTTAGCTATTAGCGTAGTAATTTATTATTAGACAACCGTTGAGAATTGTCAAACAATGTTTTCAAAATTGTTAAGAAACATTTAATTAATGAATGCTTAGGAAAACAGAGGGTTTGACTTTTATCAAAACAGAATTCCGGCGTCAGAATTGAGTCCAATCCAGGCGGTTTTCGATTTAGCTAAGTATTGCTTAAGGAAACTTCCGTTCTCGCACTTCTAAAGCATAATCTTGCACAGCTTTAGTAATTGTCTCGCGTAAATTTGTATAAACTTTGGCAAATGGTGGACTCTTTTCTGCAAGACCAAGTACATCTGAGGTCACTAAAACTTGACCATCACAGTGAGGCCCTGCCCCAATACCAATTGTCGGGATGGTAAGTTTTTGTGTAATTTGCATTGCCAAATCTGCGGGTA
The DNA here is from genome assembly GCA_034530795.1 of Nostoc sp. DedQUE12a. GTDB lineage: Bacteria > Cyanobacteriota > Cyanobacteriia > Cyanobacteriales > Nostocaceae > Nostoc. The sequence continues at coordinate 55,474 of JAVRCH010000159.1, read as the reverse complement.
TATGCTCTAACAACATGGCAAAAGCACCAGCTTGTTCGAGAGCGATCGCTTCATTTAAAATTCTCTCACTTGCTTGTTGCGTTTTACCCTGTTGTCGCAAACCCAGTTGATGTACTGATTGCGGCGTCAAACCCACATGACCCATAACTGGAATTCCGGCTTGCACCAAACGAGCCACAGTTTCCACCATTTCTGGATAACCACCCTCTAACTTGACACCTTGCGCTCCAGTTTCTTTCAATACCCTACCAGCTGAATGTATCGCTTGTTGGATACTTTCCTGGTAGCTCAAAAACGGTAAATCAACCAGTAAAAAAGCGCGTTTAACTCCTCGACGTACAGCTTTGGCGTGGTAAATCATCTCATCTAGAGTTATTGGCAGAGTTGTTTGGTGGCCTAAAACTACTGCCATCGAGTCACCCACGAGGATTAAGTCTACACCAGCTGCGTCGAGGAGTTGGGCGATCGCATAATCCCAGGCGGTCAACGCCACAATTGAACGTCCCTGTTGTTTCCATTGAATTAATTGCTGGGTAGTGATTGCCATATTTTTTTAGTGCTGAGTGCTGAGTTAGGAGTTAGGAGTTAAGAGTGAAGAACTACGGACAAAGATAGAAATTAGAAGTTAATAGTTGAAAGTTTAATTTAATTCATAACTTCTAACTCCTAACTCCTAACTCTTATCTCCTAACTTGTTATTTCACGGCACGACTGAAAGCAAGATGGGGTTTTGCACTAGTCATTTTCGGCATTAACCAAGCTAGACCTTCACTAGTACCGATCCACAATTTATTGCCGATGTCAGGTGCAAGGGCAAGAATCCGACTAGAAGGAAGTCCAGCAACTTCAGCGTCTAACACAGCTCCGGTATTTGGATTTAATCGTAACAAACCATCGTGAGTACCGACCCAGACACTACCATCTTTAGCAAAACGCACTGCTGTAACGTTACGCCCACGCAACCGCGTTACAGATCGCAACACTGCCCCAGTTTTCGGGTTAATAACTAGCAAGTTATTCGGCATTCCCGCCCAAATCAACCCTTCTGGACTAATAGCTAAAGCTTGGACTGTGGTTCCTGGTAAATCTGCGATTCGCTTCATAATCTCAGCACTAGCAGTATTAACCCGCACTACCCCATCAAGGGTACCAACCCACAAGTGACCTTCAGCATCTAAAGTTAAAGTGTTGGCGCTCACACCAGGCAGATTTTTTAATGTTGTCATAATCAGGCCTTGGTCGGGACTAATTAGGGCTAAACCATTGTCAGTTCCAGCCCACAAATAACCGCGCTTGTCAACTAACAGCGACAACACCCGTTTAGAAGGCAAAAATAAATTCTGTGCGGTAATTTCGCTCGTGCGGGGATCTACTCGCATCAGTCCGCCATAACTTCCCACCCATAAGCGTCCTACTTTGTCTTGGGCTAAAGCACCAATGGCAACATTAGGTAAACTTACACGAGAAACAATCTTGCCAGTTTTCGGGTCAATGCGCGATAGCCCCCGCCAAGAACCTATCCAAAGATTACCTGTAACATCTGCCAGTAAATTGGCGACACGATAATCCGTTTCTGGCGAATTTTCTTGCACTCCCCGTTCGTCGGGTAAAGGATCTACTCGCGGAGGCGGTGGTGAAGACGGGTAAGCAGGAGCTAAATCCGATGAATTAATATCAGGGGTTTTTTGTGCCCATCCCATACTCGGCATTATTAACCCCAGCAAGATAGAAGAAATCAATAAACTAGTACGCTTGCAAAACAATACCACGATGACATTTCCTTTGGAGACACTACCCATAGCCGTTGTCTAAACAGGCTTTTGGTTAACTTCAGTGTTCCCCTCGCTTGGATTTTTTAAACATTGAAAATTGGGCATTGGGCATTGGGCATGGGGCAAGCAGGAAGTGTGGGAGGGGTGGGAGGGGTGGGAGGATAGGGAAAAAATCTTTCCCCCCTTTCTCCCCACACTCCCCACACTTCCCCATCTCTCCTCTGCTCCCCAGTCCCCAACACCATTAATGACATTTTGTAAACTCTTCTTAACAAAATGTTTAAATCTTTATGTAATAACAAATTTAAATAAATAAGTTAAAAACTTTCAAAGAATAACTTATTGAATTCTTGATATATTGTGAAACAAGCTACAAATTTTCGTGGTGTGCAATTCTTTTATCTTTTGCTTACCACTCTGCTAAATCTCTGTCAAGTAAATTCTTTTCTGGTATCTTTCCCAAGTAAGGAGAAGATAAAAGGAGTATGGAGGCGGGAATGTGTGCCGGCCAGGCCAATCCCCTGAATATGCCAGCTTATGGGAGAATTATCTAAATGCTGACCGCAAAGTGCGGAAGTTTTGGTGAAATTGAGAAGGTTTAGTTGGGTGCGAGAAGAGAAACAGATAAAAAAGAATTTTGATGTGTAGGTAGAGGAAGGAGTAGAAGCGCTAGGTCGTCTGCCCAAGCACGGGAGAACACTGGTAATGAAGGTTACCTCCGCTACCAAAGTATAGGCCGCAAAAAAAGTGCTAAACTCTGCCGAAGGCAACCCATAACAAAAATTTTTCCCGATCTTCTCCCCGCTCAAGGGGGAAAGAGCGGGGTGTGGGAAAGTTGCACAATACGTGATTTGATAAGTAAAAAGAGTGACTTCTGGGAAGGATAAAATATGTCTTACGCTCAAACGAAGACTCAGAGCAAATCTGGGTATCAAGCCGGGGTTAAGGATTACAGACTAACTTATTACACCCCCGATTACACACCTAAAGATACAGACCTTCTAGCAGCATTCCGCGTTACGCCCCAGCCTGGAGTTCCTCCCGAAGAAGCAGGCGCGGCTGTAGCGGCTGAGTCTTCCACTGGTACTTGGACAACTGTGTGGACTGACTTGCTCACCGACCTCGATCGCTACAAAGGTCGTTGCTATGACATCGAACCAGTTCCCGGCGAAGACAACCAATTTATTTGCTATGTTGCCTATCCTCTGGATCTGTTTGAAGAAGGTTCTGTAACCAATGTGTTGACCTCAATTGTAGGTAACGTATTTGGTTTTAAAGCTTTGCGGGCACTGCGTTTGGAAGACATCCGCTTTCCAGTAGCTTACATCAAGACCTTCCAAGGCCCTCCCCACGGTATCCAAGTTGAGCGTGACAAATTAAACAAATACGGTCGTCCTTTGTTGGGTTGTACCATCAAACCAAAATTAGGTTTGTCAGCTAAGAACTACGGACGCGCTGTATATGAGTGCTTGCGCGGTGGTTTGGACTTCACCAAAGACGACGAAAACATCAACTCAGCACCATTCCAAAGATGGCGCGATCGCTTCTTGTTCGTATCTGAAGCTATTGCCAAAGCCCAAGCAGAAACCGGTGAAATCAAAGGTCACTACCTCAACGTTACTGCTCCTACCTGCGAAGAAATGCTGAAGCGGGCTGAGTACGCTAAAGAACTCAAACAGCCCATCATCATGCACGACTACCTGACAGCAGGTTTCACCGCTAACACCACATTGGCTCGTTGGTGTCGTGACAACGGTATTCTGTTGCACATCCACCGCGCTATGCACGCTGTTATCGACCGTCAAAAGAACCACGGTATTCACTTCCGTGTATTAGCTAAAGCCCTGCGCTTGTCTGGTGGTGACCACATCCACACCGGCACCGTAGTTGGTAAGTTGGAAGGTGAGCGCGGTATCACAATGGGCTTCGTTGACCTGTTGCGTGAAAACTATATCGAGCAAGACAAGTCTCGTGGTATTTACTTTACCCAAGACTGGGCTTCTCTACCTGGTGTAATGGCAGTTGCTTCTGGTGGTATTCACATCTGGCACATGCCTGCACTCGTAGAAATCTTTGGTGATGACTCCGTACTACAATTCGGTGGTGGAACCCTTGGTCACCCTTGGGGTAACGCTCCTGGTGCTACAGCTAACCGCGTCGCTTTAGAAGCTTGCGTCCAAGCTCGTAACGAAGGTCGCAACTTGGCTCGTGAAGGTAACGACATTATCCGCGAAGCTGCTAAGTGGTCTCCTGAACTAGCTGTTGCTTGCGAACTCTGGAAAGAAATCAAGTTTGAGTTTGAAGCTATGGATACCGTCTGATCCAAAGTTACGAGTTAGAAGTTAGGAGTTAAGAGTTCCATTAATTCATAACTCATAACTCATAACTCATAACTCATAACTCTTAAGGGCTGGGGTCAAGCATGAATCTCAAGCAAATTGCGAAAGACACAGCCAAGACTCTCCAAAGCTACCTGACATATCAGGCGCTAAGGACAGTGTTGGCACAGCTGGGCGAAACTAATCCTCCATTGGCACTGTGGCTGCATAACTTTTCTGTGGATAAAGTTCAAGATGGAGAAACTTACATCAAGCAACTGTTTCGAGAAAAGCCAGATTTGGCATTGCGGATTATGACTGTTAGAGAACATATTGCCGAGGAAGTCACTGATTTCTTACCGGAAATGGTTCGCACTGGTATTCAGCAAGGCAACATGGAACAACGTCGCCAGCACCTAGAACGCATTACACAAATAGATACATCAAACCCCAGTCTGAATAAAGAACAGCAAACAACTTCAGATCCAAAGAACGAACAGTGAACAGTTAGCAGTTATCATCACTGATAACTGATAACCGAAGTCAACCGCAATCCTTTAATACTAAAGCTATGCAAACTCTACCAAAAGAGCGTCGTTACGAAACCCTTTCTTATCTGCCTCCTCTGTCTGACGCTCAAATTGCCAAGCAGATCCAGTACATTTTGAATCAAGGTTACATTCCAGCTGTTGAGTTCAACGAAACCTCTGAGCCAACAGAATTATACTGGACACTGTGGAAGCTGCCTTTGTTCGGTGCTAAATCTACTCAAGAAGTGTTGAACGAAGTTCAATCTTGCCGTTCTCAATATTCCAACAACTACATCCGCGTTGTGGGTTTTGACAACATCAAGCAGTGCCAAATTCTCAGCTTTATCGTTCACAAACCCAGCAGATACTAAAAAATTAAAAGGTAAAAGCTAAAGCTTAGTACCTTTGAAATTGATTTATTCAGAGAGGTAAAATTATTTGCCTCTCTTGTTTTTATGAAAACAGAATTCAGGAGTCAGAATTCAGAATCAAGGGCTATTGTAAAGTTACAGAAATATTTATTCCATGAATTCAACACAGTTACGTGAACTCAGAATTTGTTTTGTTGGTGACTCCTTTGTTAACGGGACTGGCGACCCTGAATGTCTGGGTTGGACGGGGAGAGTATGTGCTAATGCTAATAAAAAAGGTTATGACATTACTTACTATAATTTAGGAATTAGGCGCGATACGAGTAGGGATATAGCAAAGCGTTGGTTACAAGAAGTATCACTGCGTTTGCCAAAGGAATATGATGGCAGAGTTGTGTTTTCTTTTGGATTAAATGACACAACAATAGAAAATGGTAAAACTCGTGTAGACTTAGCAGATTCAATCAAAAATGCTCAGGAAATTTTAAGGAAAGCGCAACAGTTATATCCTGTTTTAATGATTGGCCCAGCACCATACGCAGAACGAGAAGACCTTGAAAGAAGGAAAAGAACCAGCGATTTAACCCAAAATTTAGCTTTAATTTGTCAAGAGTTAAACGTACCTTATTTAGATGTCTTTTCAATTCTGGAAAAATCTAATATTTGGATAGATGAAGCAAGAGCTAATGATGGCGCTCATCCTAGAGCAGGAGGTTATACAGAATTTGCCAAAATCGTAGAAAATTGGGACGCTTGGTTAAATTGGTTTACTCTAAGTTAAATTTCCTATACTAAATGCAGCGACACTCTTTTGAGGAATCTGCTCATGGCAGCATCGATAGAACAAAACTTCGACAAAAGTATCCGCATTCCCCCGTTAGAAAGTGGAGACAGACTCTCTCGCCACGAATTTGAGCGTCGATACTCAGCAATGCCAAATATCAAAAAAGCAGAATTAATAGAAGGAATTGTATACGTGGCATCACCTTTACGTTTTAATAGTCATGGAAAACCGCATGGAGACTTAATCATCTGGTTAGGCACTTATAAAGTTGCGACTCCTGGGGTTGAGTTAGGTGATAACGTTACAGTTCGTCTAGATTTAGATAATGAACCCCAGCCTGATGTGGTGCTATTAATAGATGAAAAGCTAGGCGGACAAGCACGTATTAGTGAAGATGATTATATTGAAGGTGCGCCAGAATTAATTGCTGAAGTAGCAGCCAGCAGCGCTGCTAATGATTTACATGATAAGAAAAAAGTTTACCGTCGCAACGGTGTCAAAGAATATATTGTCTGGCGAATTTTAGAAAATCAACTAGATTGGTTCTGTTTGGAAAATGGTGAATACATATCACTAGAACCTGATATAAATAATGTGATTAAAAGTCGTATTTTTCCTGGCTTATGGTTGGACGTACAGGGGTTACGTACAGGAGAAATGGCACAAGTTTTAACTGTGTTGCAACAAGGATTGAGTAGTGAAGAACACGCAGAGTTTGTGCAAAGTTTAGCATAGAAGCCCTGGCTAATGGAATTCATGGCTACACAGACAAAACCTACCTCTCTAGGTTGGTAATTACAGCAGATTTCATTTGCATGAGGTACAAATTGACTGGTTTTGAGGCAGGAGGCAGGAGGCAGGAGGCAGGAGGGAGAAGAAGAATTTTTATCTTTACTTCTCTAATTGTGTACCTCATTTAGTTGCAAACTGCTGTATATTCATAATCAGCCTTGGGGAATAGAATTCGCACCGACAGAGAGAAAACCTATCTCTGTGTTTTAAATTGTGTTAAAAAACCGATCGCCATCAATAATCAACGAAAAGCGATCGCTATCCCCAAAAAAACTTAACATTAACTTTAGAAGGGCTAAATCTTTATAAAATAGATTCATGGGTTACTACATTGCTCCGCGATTTTTGGACAAACTTGCTGTCCACATCACCAAAAATTTCTTGAAGCTTCCTGGTGTCAGAGTACCTTTGATTTTGGGTATTCATGGACGTAAAGGTGAAGGCAAGTCTTTTCAATGCGAGTTAGTCTTCGAGAAAATGGGTATCGAGGTGACTCACATCTCTGGCGGGGAATTGGAAAGTCCAGATGCGGGAGATCCAGCGCGGTTGATTCGGCTGCGCTATCGGGAAACAGCAGAACTGATCAAAGTACGCGGTAAAATGTGCGTGCTGATGATTAACGATTTAGATGCCGGTGCTGGACGCTTCGATGAAGGCACTCAATATACTGTCAACACCCAGTTGGTGAATGCCACACTGATGAATATTGCGGATAACCCCACAGATGTGCAGTTACCGGGAAGCTATGATTCTACGCCTTTAAATCGCGTACCGATTATTGTCACAGGGAATGATTTTTCTACCCTCTATGCACCGTTAATTCGGGATGGACGGATGGAAAAATTTTATTGGGAACCAGACCGAGACGATAAAGTGGGAATCGTCGCTGGGATTTTTGAACCGGATGGACTTTCGCAACGGCAAGTTGAACAGCTAGTTGATACTTTTGCCAATCAATCTATTGACTTTTTTAGCGCATTGCGATCGCGGATTTATGACGAACAAATCCGCAACTTCATCCATCAAATCGGTTTTGAACGTGTATCCTTGCGTGTGGTTAACAGCACTGAAGGGCCACCAGAATTTAAAAAACCAGATTTTAGCCTGTCTCACTTAATCGAGTCTGGTCACTTGATGGTTGGCGAACAAAAACGAGTGGAAAATTCCCAATTAGTTGATGAGTATAACCGACTAAATCGAGGTAAAAGTTATCAACCAGCACCACCACCTGCTGTGACGCCAACTAGTCAACCGTCAACTAATGGTGCAACTACAAATGGATTCCCGAAAAAAGAATCATCGAGTCCACATTTGAGTTTGGAAACACAAGCACAAATCCGGGAAATACTGGCTCAAGGTTACAAAATTAGTATCGAACACGTAGACGAACGCCGCTTCCGTACAGGTTCTTGGCAAAGTTGTGTTAACAGCCACATTGATGCCGAATCGGATGCAATCTCAAATTTGGAATCATCTCTGGCAGAATATAGCGGTGAGTATATACGTTTGGTAGCGATCGATCCAAAAGCCAAACGGCGGGTTTTAGAGACAATTATTCAGCGACCGAATGGTAAAAATTAACAGTCGATAAGTTGATAGAAAAAGGCGATGTCTTTTGACTCGCCATTTTACCTTTTTTCAATCCAAAATCCAAAATCCAAAATCCAAAATAGTATCAGTCTTCCCACTTGCATATACCGCAATACAGATTCGCTCTTGAGTATCCAGCCTTTACAGTAGCTAATAAGAGGATATTTAGGAGATTATTAATTCATGGCTGATGAGCATAAATTGGAAGAGAAATTATTATCCCAGGAAGCTGAAAGAAGGATATCCGAAAATTTCGATGAAGTAGAACAAATAGAAATAGATGTACAAACCGATCTGTTGAAAATAATCCAGGGACAAGCGGATGGGGTTTCGGTTGCAGGTGAAGGATTAGTTATTCAAAAAGACATTCGCGTACAAGAAATAAAACTGCAAACAGATGGTATTGCCATCAATCCTTTGAGTGCTATTTTCGGTGATATAAAACTCGATCAACCAGTCAATACTATCGCTAAGATTACACTGACACAAGCCGATATGAACCGCGCTTTGTCGTCAGAGTTTATTCGCAACCAGATGCCAAACTTAGAGTTGGATGTAGATGGCGAAATTGTGAGTTTGGAGCCGCAAGAAATTCAGGTATTTTTACCTGGTGCTGGCAAAATAGAATTTAGAGGAAAAGTGTTGTTAAATGAAAAGGGAAATACTCGACCTTTAGCTTTCACTGCGATCGCTCGTCCACGTACTCACTCACAACCCGTAATGTTGGAGAGTTTTAACTGTACTAAGGGAGAGGGTGTTTCAATAGAATTCATTACAGCATTAATGCACAAAGCTAAAGAATTGATTAGTATACCATATTTTAAATGGAACGATATCGTATTTAGTATCAAAGATCTAAAAGTAGAAATTGGTAATTTAATACTTATGGTAGAAGCTCAGGTAAAGCAAATACCCTCATCAGATGTACTACCTCTTTAGTAGGATTGACACTAATTAAAGATAATTTTTGTTACTGATGGGTGATTTAAATTTCCCAAAAGTTTTTTAAGCTCTATAAAGCTACATAATTTAAAACTAACAACTATGCAAGAGTATGATGTTGTGCTGATTGGTGCTGGACATAATGGACTAGTTTGTGCAGCTTATTTATTGAAAGCTGGTTATAGTGTCCTGTTACTAGAAAAGCGTTCCGTTCCAGGCGGTGCAGCAACAACTGAAGAATGTTTACCAGAAGAAGCTCCTGGATTTAAATTTAATTTGTGTGCTATTGACCATGAGTTTATTCATTTAGGGCCAGTAGTTGAAGAATTAGAACTAGAAAAATATGGCTTGCATTATTTAGAGTGCGATCCAGTTGTTTTCTGTCCCCATCCTGATGGCAAATATTTCTTAGGACATAAGTCAGTAGAAAAGACTTGTGCAGAAATCGCTCGTTATAGCGATCGCGATGCTAAAAAATACGCAGAATTTGTAGACTTTTGGCAAAGGGCTTTGGGTGCAATGATTCCCATGTTTAATGCGCCGCCGAAGTCAATTATAGACATCCTTGGTAACTATGACATTACAAAACTGAAAGATTTATTTTCTGTCATTGGTTCGCCAAACAAAACGCTGGACTTTATTCGCACCATGTTAACCAGCGGTGAAGATTTACTCAACGAGTGGTTTGATTCAGAATTTCTCAAAGCACCACTATCAAGGCTAGCGGCAGAACTTGGCGCACCGCCATCACAAAAAACCCTGGCGATCGGTGCAATTATGATGGCAATGCGTCATCATCCAGGGATGGCAAGACCTCGCGGTGGCACTGGTGCCCTTGTGCAAGCTTTGGTGAATTTAGTCCAAAGTAAGGGTGGCGTGATTCTTACAGACCAGCATGTAGAAAAAGTTTTAATTGATGATGGCAAAGCTGTGGGTGTGCGAGTCGCTGGTGGTAAAGAATATCGTGCCAAACATGGGGTGATTTCTAATATTGACGCTAAACGGTTGTTTTTACAAATGACTGATAAAAGCGAAGTTGATGGAGTCGATCCTGAGCTATGGGAAAGATTAGAACGCCGCATAGTTAACAATAACGAAACTATCCTCAAGATCGATTTGGCTTTGAATGAACCACTGCACTTTCCCTACCACGAACACAAAGACGAATATCTTGTTGGATCTATCTTAATTTCAGATTCCGTGGCTCATGTAGAACAGGCTCATAGTAAATGTACCTTAGGAGAAATTCCTGATGCTGACCCATCAATGTATGTGGTCATGCCTAGCTACTTAGATCCCACATTAGCACCACCAGGCAAACATACTGTGTGGATTGAGTTTTTCGCCCCTTATCAAATTGCCGGTGCAGAAGGTACAGGTTTGAAAGGCACTGGCTGGACAGATGAATTGAAAAACAAAGTTGCAGATAGGGTGGTTGATAAATTAGCTAATTACGCGCCGAATGTGAAAAATGCAACTATCGCTCGTCGTGTAGAAAGTCCAGCAGAACTAGGAGAAAGATTAGGTGCATACAAAGGGAATTATTACCATATTGATATGACCTTAGATCAAATGGTATTTTTCCGTCCCTTGCCAGAAATAGCAAATTACAAAACCCCAATTGACAATTTATTTCTCACTGGTGCAGGAACTCATCCAGGCGGTTCCATTTCCGGAATGCCAGGACGCAATTGTGCGCGTGTATTTTTGCAAGCGAAGCATCCCATCAGCCAAACTTTGAAGGATGCAAGAGATTCGATTAAGTCTACTGTCGGGTCAGTATTTGGGATTATTTAAATCGCAATGTAGATCGAATAATTTTATCACGCTCACTTACCCTCAGATTTTTTTGGATCTGAGGGAATTTTATTTTCTGCTTCTGCTTGTTTAACGTGAGTTCGATAGTTGGAATTTGACCTCTTTCCTACTAGAAAAGAAGCTTAAAAACCTTATTCTTTCATTACTCCTCCATTCCCTTGCAGGCAAAGGAGGTTGGGTGGGAGATGTTTATCGAATTCATGTTAAGTTAAGTAAAAAATTGAAAACACTACGGTGTCGGTAGTGTTTGTGCTATTGTCCAGCGTCCAAATTCATAAAACTTTGAATCTAATCTTTAATAAAAATTACCCGTAAACTTGAATTTGAACAAATAGTTGATTTGTTTGAATATTTCATCAAACAAAAATGATTAAAAAATATCAAATATTCTCTAGCAGTCATAAATTAGTCAGGAAAAAATCTGTTGCCTATTGTCTGCCTCCACAAATAATTTCACAACTCAAATAGGATTGCTATATGTTTAAATTATTCACATACGTTATTATTTTTCTGATTACGACCTGTTTACTATTTGCTTGTAATGCTTGGACACCAACCGAATTCAAACGCCCTCCCTTGAAAGTGATATTTACATCTTTTGTTGGAGAGTATCCAGGCATCATTGCCCAAGAAAAAGGATTCTTCAAAGCCCAAGGAGTAGATGTGGAACTAATGTATAAACGATACACGCAATTGGAAAGAGCAAATTTCAGTGCGGGTAAGTATGATGGAATTACAGCTTCCTTGGGAAGTTTTATCATCTTGAGTGCCACAAATCCTGATATACAAGGCGTGATTGTCATAGATGAATCAACAGGAGCAGATGTAGTAGTCGCCCAATCACAAATTAAAACCGTCGCTGACTTGAAAGGGAAAAAGCTAGGTGCAAGTCTAGGCGGTTTTAGCGAACTTTTTGTGACTGAGATGTTGAAAAGTTCCAACTTAACTAGCGATGATGTGAAATTGGTTAAATTAGAGGCTTTAGAAATTCCTCAAGGTCTGAAAAATAATGTTATTCAAGCCGGACACACTTGGGAACCCTATCTTTCTGAAGCTATTAAATTAGGGGGACAAATCCTATTTACCAGCAAACAAACCCCTGGCTTGATTTTAGATATGATTGTCTTTCGCGGTGATACAATCCGCGATCGCCCTGAAGACATTCGTGCATTTGTGCAAGCATGGCTACAAGCTTCAGCCTACTGGAGGGCAAATGTTCAAGAAGGAAACGCGATCGTCAGCAAAGCCTTAAAAATTCCTAGCAATACACTTTCTCTGGAAGGAGTAAATCTAACTGATTTAGCTGAAAATCAAAAATTATTTCAATCTAGCAACCCTAATTCCATCTACAAAACTGCGAAGATATATGCAGACTTTTTTATTCGTTCTGGAAACATGACGCGCATTCCTGAGTTACAAAGTTTGTTCAATCCTTCCTTTTTGAACCCTCCCTCCTAGTTTAAAGCCATGCAGCAGACTTTTTTGGGCGGCATCCGTAGAAAGTTGATCGCTTCGTTTCTCATTGTTGCTTTGATTCCGTTGTTGTTATTAGCATTTATCAACAAACAGACAACTGAAAAAGCACTAACTGACAACGCTCGGCAAGCGCTATCTGCGGCAGCTTACGAAACCACTAACAGAATAGATGCCTTTATTGATGGAAATCTGAATGCTGTGCGCGTAGAGGCATTTTTACCAGGTTTGGCACGCTACCTCAGCCTAACTCCAAAACAGCGAGATGACAGCCCCCAAATGCAATTGGCGATAGAAACATTAATCCGTCTCAGTCGCAAAGATATGCTCAATATTCTCTCCTATGCCTTGCTCGACTTAAACGGAAAAAATGTATTGGATACACAAACATCGAACATTGGCAAAGATGAATCAGTTGAAAATTATTTTAAAAAACCACTAGAAACTGGGTTATCTTTTGCTTCTAGCATGAAGCGATCGCCGAAAATTCCTGACCTTGTTACCATCTTTTTTAGTAGTCCAGTTCGCAATGCCAAGGGAGATATATTGGGTGTATTGCGTGTTTCATACAACGCTACTGTTGTTCAACAGTTAGTAACTCGACAAACTGAACGGGCTGGGGCAAAATCATTTGCTATTCTTTTAGATGAAAATAATATTTATCTGGCACATAGCACTGCACCAAAACTACTTTTTAAATCAATTGTACCTCTGCCTTTGGAAGTTGTAACTAAACTACAACAAAAAGGGCGTTTGCCTAATTCTCCTGTTCAAAAATTGGCAACTAATGAGTTAAAACTTAAGCAAGCATTGGATAATAAGCAGTCGTATTTAATTGCACCTTTGCAAGCAACAGGTAACCAGGTGAATCTGATTGCGATCGCTCGTTTAAAATATAAACCTTGGTCTGTGTTGTTCGCACAGCCTCTTGCTGTTGCCCTAGCACCTGTAGAAAAGCAAATTCGTCACACAATGTTGCTATTTGCAATTATCGCTTCAGTAGTGACAATCATCGCTTTTTCCATTGGGCAACTGCTAACAAAGCCAATAATTTACCTTACGAATATAGTTTTCCAGTTTAGCGAAGGTAACTTAGATATCCGCGCCAAAATTAACTCAAAAGACGAAATAGGTCAACTGGCGAAATCGTTTAACAACATGGCACTTCAATTAAAAACATCTTTGGAAACTTTGGAACAACGGGTAGAAGAGAGAACAGCAGAGTTAATAATTGCTAAAGAAAAAGCGGAAGATGTAAATCAGAAACTAGAACAACTGGTAAATCTAGATGGTTTGACTCAGGTAGCTAACCGTCGCTGCTTCAATGAACGACTGCAAGCAGAATGGAAACGCCTTGCACGAGAACAACAACCCCTGTCATTGATTTTATTCGATGTCGATCAATTCAAATCTTACAACGACTACTATGGTCATCTTGGAGGCGATGATTGTCTAATCAAAATAGCGCAAACAGTACAACAGATAGTTCATCGTCCTGCCGATTTACTAGCGCGTTACGGCGGAGAAGAATTTTCGGTACTCCTTCCCAATACTGACTTAGCGGGAGCAGTCAACGTAGCAGAAAATATTCAGCAAGCAATTTACGATCGGGCTATTCCCCATGCACAGTCTGATATCAAGGATATCGTTACAGTTAGTTTGGGTATTAGTTGTATCATACCTACTCGCGACATCAAACCAGATTCGCTCATCGCTTCAGCAGATAAAGCACTGTACAATGCCAAACAACAGGGTCGCGATCGCTATTGTACTGGTTTAATGTGAGTCTCCATTAGTTGGTTATCTCTTCATACTGCACCATCTAGAGTACTTAATTGGTTTGGCTGAAGCTTGACTTAATTTTTTAGACTGTTTTTATTGATGCTTGTATAAAAAAAGTGCGATCCCCATTGCAAAAGAATTCACATAAATCAGAAATTTGCAAAATCAAAACCAAAACAAATTACCCTTTTTTAGCCAAAGTAATACCAATTCAAACTTAAGAAATCCATATTTGACAAGGGTTTCTGGATTTGGATCTGTTTCAAAATTTTAGTGAATTGGTATAAGCTCTAGATTAAGCAATTGCTTGATGTCTATTGAATATGTTATTATAGGGTAAATTTAATATCAAAAAAACAATTGTAAAATTTCAGCAAAGCTTTTTGTCAAAAAATCACGAAATGAATGAGCCAAAAGAAGTAAATATTTGATAATATTCAAAAAATAACAAAATTGCAATAACAGAATTATAAGTTCTGTAGATAAAGCATGGTTTGTAGGTACGGATTGGTTGCATCTAGCTTAATAATTTTTTTTGGCTTTGGTTGTACTAGTGGGGCAAATTCGTGGACAGAAAATACCACACAAGTTGTTCAGGAAACTAATGTAAACCAGCTTTTTGTAGAAGCAAAGGCTAGCCAAAAAGCAGAAGTTTTGTTTGCTCAAGGCAATAATTTATTAGATAGTCAGCGTTACGAGGATGCAATCAAAGCATACGACAAAGCGATCGCCATGAAAGCTGAGATTTCTGAAGCTTGGGTAAACCGTGGCATAGCTTTAACATCACTGCACCGCTATCAAGAAGCGATTGCATCCTATGATAGAGCGATCGCCATCAAGGCTGACAAAGATGAAGCCTGGTATAACCGTGGCATAGCCTTAACATCTCTGCAACGCTACAAAGACGCTCTTGCATCGTATGATAGAGCGATCGCCATCAAGCCTAACAAATATGAAGCTTTAACTAACCGGGGCATTGCCTTAACAAAATTGCAACGCTATCAAGAAGCAATTGCATCCTATGATAGAGCGATCGCTATCAAAAAAGATTTGCACCAAGCATATTACAACAAAGCTTGTGCTTATGCTTTACAAAGCAATGTACAATTAGCAATTGAAAACCTAGATCGAGCGATTCAATTTGTTCCTGCAAAGTACAAAAAATTAGCTAAAACTGACCCTGACTTTAGCAAAGTGCGTAGTCAAAAGCGGTTTCAGGAATTATTACAATAAACGAGCATTAGGGAGCCAGTGCAGTGAGGCCACTAGCTGAGATTTTCAAACCAAGCTTCTAAATCTGCAACAGAAGAAAAATCCAGCAACGCCTCACCCAGATTTTCTAGCTCAAAGGTTGACAGATTTTCAATCCTAGCCTTCATTTGTGGACTAATTTCTCCCAAGCGACGATTAAGTAGGCGCATTAGCAATTTTAATTCTCCTTGCTTTTTCCCTTGTTCAAGTCCTTGTTCAAGTCCTTGTCGCATCCAACTAGTAACTATCTGCATAACTTTTTCCTGCTCTTTTGGTTCAATGGTAGCAAGTTGTTCTTGAAACACGACTTCTTCTTGAGAATTCAATTCTAAATATGTATCTATAAAGCCGGAAATTAGCTGTACTTGTGCTGGGTTAAGCCCAAGACTTGTTAACAACTGTAATGATGTCAATTTGACTTGGGGACGTTCATTTGCACTCATCCGCATTTTTGCCATTAAAGCACTAGCCACAGGATTTGGCTGATTGACAAAATCCTGCCAATGCAATTGATTTAGTTGGATAACATCATAATTAAACTCTAATATAATTTTGTTTGCTAACTCTACCCTGTAAGAATTTGGTTCAGGCGTTTTGGGGCTATCGTGGGAATAAATGACAATCGGATAAATAGGAAGTGCATATTTTTCATGCAACCGAGCAAAATAGGTAAACATTCGTCGGTTAAAGCCTGTCTGCGAATAGGATTGATGTTCGGTGTGAATGATAAATAAAGTATCTTGGCTTTTCAATGACGCTTGCACAACAATATCGAGGATTTTCTTTTCTCCCTCAGTGACATCGGTAATAACTTCCAATGGTAAAAATTTTATCGAGTCGCGTTGCCACTCGGCACTAATATCAGGAAAAAATAGCTCAATAAACTCTGGAAAAAAATTAGATAGAAGTTCTTTAAACAGGCGATCGTGGTCTATCATTTCAATATCTTACATAAAAGTATTAGTAAAATCTAAGTAGAGATAGTTCTACAATCGCTACATCTTTAAAAACAATTCAAAATGTTATTAGTGCGATCGCTTGTATTCTTCGAGCAATTTCGGCAAGGTATCGTAGCCATCAACACCAATAAATTTAATGATATTAGTTCGAGAATTCGCTATTACTTGTTCTACAGCTTCATTTCCTAATTTACTTTGTAAAATTGTCAATAAACCAGCGGCTTGTCGCCATTCCGTCGCAGTAATTTGTTCTAATAAATACATCCCCAGGCAGCTATTGTATACTGCTGTTTCTAGATGATTCAAGTTGTAGTGACTTTCCGCTAAATACAAAAAGTTTAACCCTTGGAGATATTTGTCACCAGAAAATTGTACAGCTTCAGTACATTTTTCTAAGTATTCTATGGCAGCTTGGGGTTTTTCTAAGGCGACGTGGGCAATACCAAGACTTATATAACAAAGGGCTTGAGTTTGGTGTGCAGCCAAGTTAACACCAAATGCTGAATCACGCAATTTTTCTGACAATTCCAAACCTCGGCGCAAGTATTCTATTGATTGTTGATAAATATCTGCTTCTATGCGTTCTGTCTGCTGCGCCGCAAACACTTCGCTATAGCCTAAAGTCGCCAAGGCGTGGGCTTCTCCAAAGCGATCGCCTGCTTGACGAGCTAAAATTAATGCCCTCTGGCTATAATCAATTGCCTGAGAATAATCTTTTTGAGCAACGCAAACACGGCTACTGTGGTTGAGATTGGCAATTTCACAGGGTTGATCCCCCGCTTGGCGGGCAATTTCTAAAGCTTGTTGGTGGAATGAGTTGGCTTGGTGATATTTACCTAAAATAAATTGAGAATAACCCAACAGCGTTAGTATCCTGGCTTTTTCTTGGGTACCTTCCACTTCTTTGAGTGGTGTATCTAAGTAATCGATGGCATCGTGCAACGCATCTCTTCCAAAAAAGGCAAATACTCCGCCGTAAAGGGGAAAGTATTGGCGATGGGCAAAAGTTCTGAGAATTTGTAAAACGATTTGAAAACAGGCTTTCGCTAATTCTTCGCCTTTAGTGCGATCGATATTGGTAGCGACACGAAAACCATGAGATAACTCACACCAAACTACAGCAAAACTCAAAAAAGTGGCAATGGACGCAGATGTACCCCATTTGGAATCATAGGGCTGTCTTTCAAACCAAGTTATCAAACTTTGCTGCATTCTTTGGACAATTATTGTTAACTCCACCCAGTCTTTGATGTTGATATAAGGCTGGCAAACAACTACTTCTGTTGCAGATATGCCTTCAGCTAATGCCGAAAATAATATTTGTGTTAATGGACTGTTGACTGTTTCTGCCCATGAAGCCCAAGGTTCTTGTTTTTTTTGGAACTCTGTTAATTTTAATGAATTTTTCGTTGGTTCATAAATCCAACTGACAAGAGAAGCTTCTAATTGCTGATAGGATTCTACACCGCTAGCAATGGCGATCGCTAGTTGTTCTATTTCTTGTTTTAGCTGAAAATCTTCATCAGCAGATACCGCTGCTTTTAATTCTTGGGCTAGTTGTTGTAATTGACTTTGGCTGAAAACTTCGTTTTGGTTGGGATCGATAATTTGTAACAAAACTGATAAGCGATAAGCTTCTGAGGCTGTGAGAATTTGTTGCACAGCTGCGGTTACTGCGGCTCGATTGCGTTTTTCTTTTTGGACTCTTTCCCATTCGCTTTCAATACTTTGTAATGCTTTCAAGGTACGATTTAAGCGAGCCTTTTTCAACTCAGGAGTTTCTCTTTGAAACAAGTCCGGGGAAATTCTCACCTTATGTAGTTCAGATTCGGTAGAATTCAAGCGATCGCTCAAACAGCGTTCAAATATTTCACCATTACCAGCGCCAACATTTTCTATTAATTGGCGATATATATATTCTTTAGCGCGGATTTGACCTTTAAGGGTGGTAGTAACAATTTCTTCTATTAATTTGTGATAGCTATCAGATAAGGAATTAGGTATTGTGTCTGGGTTAGGTTCTGCGGCTAGATTATCTGTTTCAGAACTAGAGTTAGGATTTCCTAAATTTTCCTTAAAATTAGGATAAACGGGTATTTTTTCTTGATTTGGTTTTGCTAAGCTTTTTGGAGAATTTGTTGATTTAGATAAGTAATAATCTGCTAACGAACCGCAACCAAATTCTTCACGAAAACGGTCTATTTTCATAGTGGAGTGCAGTTGGCGGTGACGATATTTCTGATACCAAAAACCAGAAACAATTAAGCCTGTTATGGCTCCTATACCAATGCCTGTAAGAGCTAACTTTGGAATTTCCAAAGTGTCATTTTGTTGTCCAGATTCGACGGTCAGATTAGAAGATGCACTTTTAGCAACAGCATAATCACTTCTGTCACTAAGCTGGAAGCTAGTTGCGATCGCCGCAACCGACAGGATCAATTTAAATATTAACTTTGATTTCCACATAATCTGACCGTTTACAAATATATTGCCTTTTTCTAGGTTAATTCGGATTTAACGTCAGACAAAAATAAACCACAGTTTTTGTCAACTAACTGTCTCTCCAATAAGTGGAGAGTCAAAAATCAAGCTAACTAATAGGTTACCGCAAAAATAAACTCACCATTTACAAGGCATTAAAAGCTTGTAGTATTCAGGATTTCTTCATTTGACTTTTGCCTTGTTCTAGTAGATCTCTTTATTTACCTAAGGAAATTCAACTCATGAATAGAAAATAAACTTTCCCAACCCTAATTTCCGAAAAATATTCTTAATTCTTAACATTTATTTATGCCTATAGGAATGCTGCCAAAGCAAGATTTTATAACAGTTGAAGCATAGTTGAGGACATAAACCGCTCCTAAAATTCCAACACCAACAGAGTTTCAAGCCTATTGCCTATTGCCTATTGCCTGTTCCCTACTATACCTTGTGGATCGTGGCGATCGCATTCCTTAACGGAAAAATGTACTGATAAATGAAAATTTTTAGCAAACAAATATCACAATACAAAATTATTACTTCGGGCATCTACTAGGCAGAATAACCCATTAAAGCCTTAACCGATGTGTCTCCCAAAACGTAGTTAAAAAAGCATCATTAAATCCTCGCAATCTTGCTTACAATAAACTAAGAGATGCATGTTAATGTTTTAATCTCATCGTCTTGCCTTAGCGCCTTTTGATATGCATCTGCACTATTTACACCCCCAACACCTTGAAGAATTAGTCAAGAGTAGTGGTATAGACTTACACTTAGTGCAACTTAATTTTCAGTCGCTCCAAGATGTAGCTGCTTATGAGTATTTATTGATTTCTGAGCTACTTCCGCGCACCAATACTGGAATGGTAAAAAGTAGTTGGTTGCAGCGTTATGCTCATATCACTGAAGGTGGTTGGTGGTGTTCTGGACTAGACCCCTTGAATAATTGGCAAATGATGGAATGGGGGTGCTTTAAGCCAAACCAACCGCGACAAAATAACAAAGGCAAATCCATCAAATACGAACATCCTCCCAGCACGCCAACGCGGGTGTTTTGTTTGCGGGTAACATTGCAAATCTGGCAGCAAGTTGCAGGGCGTTACAATTTAGCCATGCCCGATGATATCACCATTAACCCTGATGGCGAAGCTAGGGGTTTTTGGCAATGGGTGATGGAAAAGAATATTTCCGTCATTATCTGCGAGGGTGTGAAGAAAGCAGCAACACTGTTGACACAAGGATATGTAGCTATTGGCGTTCCTGGAATTACCAGTGGTTATCGCGTCGTCAAAGATGAGTTTGGTAAAGTTACCCGTCGTCAATTGATACCCGACTTAGCGATGTTTGCGACGACAAAGCGTCGGTTTTATATTTGCTTTGATTTTGAAACTCAACCTAAGAAAATTGCTGCTATTAATAATGCCATTTCCCAACTTGGTTGTTTATTCCAGCAAAAAAATTGTCCTGTGAAAGTCATCGAACTTCCAGGAAGGGAAAAAGGCGTTGATGATTTTATTGTTGCCAAAGGTGCAACTAACTTCGATAAACTTTATCGCCAAAGTCTTGATTTAGAAATTTATCTTGCCCAAACCAAACCCCACACCGAGTTAAACATTCCTGCTGCCCTAACTTTTAACCGTCCTTATATAGGTGAAATCCCTTTTCCCACATCTGGATTAATAGGAGTTAAATCAGCAAAAGGAACAGGTAAAACCACAGCACTGCAAAGCGTTGTTCAGCAAGCTAAAAAGATCAATAAACCTGTTTTATTAATTACTCATAGAATCTTATTAGGACGATTTTTGTGTGAAAAAATTGGGATTCAATGGGGAGTAGGGAATGGGGAGATGAGGAGTGTGGGGAGTGTGGGGAGTGTGGGGAGTGTGGGGGGAAAGATTTCTTCACTATCCTCCCACACCTCCCACACCTCCTGCTTGCCCAATGCCCCATGCCCCATGCCCAAATCTTTCGGTTTATGCATTGATTCGATTTGGAAATTGAACCCAGAAGATTGGCATGGGGCGATAGTAATTTTGGATGAAGTCGAACAATCTTTGTGGCATTTACTAAACAGTAATACCTGTAAACATAAACGTGTAAAAATCTTAAAAGTATTCCAAGACTTAATTGCTACAGTTCTAACAAATGGGGGGTTAGTAATTGCTCAAGATGCCGATTTATCAGACGTTTCGCTTGAATATTTACAGGGATTATCAGGAATTAAATTAACACCTTGGGTAGTGATTAACGAATGGAAACCCCAGCAAGGTTGGGACGTGACATTTTATGATTCACCAAATCCAACGCCGTTAATTCATCAATTAGAATTAGACTTACTTGCCGGACGAAAATGCTATGTTACTACCGATAGTCGTGCTGGGCGTTATAGTTGTGAAACCATTGAACGTTATTTGAAAGAGCGATTACAAAAATTAAGACGACAGTTTCCCCAAACTTTAGTAGTTAGTAGTCACACTACAAACACACCTGGACACGCAGCAGTTGATTTTATTGCAGCTATTAATCAAAAAATATCTGAATATGACGGTGTTTTTGTTACTCCTAGTCTTGGTACGGGAATTAGTATTGATGTTCAACATTTCGACCGAGTTTATGGCATTTTTCAAGGAGTAATTCCTGATTCAGAAGCGCGACAAGCATTAGCAAGGGTGCGGGATGATGTGCCGCGTGTTGTCTGGTGCGCTAAGCGAGGTATTGGTTTAATTGGTAGTGGTAGTACAAATTATCGCTTGCTATCTGATTGGTATCAGGAAAATCAAAAAGAAAATTTAGCTTTGCTCAGTCCATTACATAAAATAGACGTGGATTTACCTTTAGTTCATGACCCAATTCATCTACGAACTTGGGCAAAATTATCGGCAAGGGTAAATGCATCAATTCGCCTCTATCGTCAATCAATGCAAGATGGTTTAATTGCTGATGGGCATGTAATTCAACTGCGGAGTAATGCTGTTCACAATAATATTATTCGAGATTTACGCCTTGCTTTTTTAGCGAGCGATCGCAATGATTTAGCAACCCGCAAAAGGTTAATTTTAGAAATCGTCAAAGTCCAAAAAGATTGGGCACAAAGCCGTCAAAAAGCTAAAGACATTAAACGCAAAATCAAAGAAATTAAACAACAAAATCAATTAGCAGTCGCAACATCTGTAGCTAATGCAAAAAATATCGATTATGTAGAATACCAACAACTATTAGTTAAACATTCTTTGACTGATGAAGAACGTAATCAACTTAACAAATATGTTCTCAGACAAAAATATGGAATAGAAGTTACTCCTAGTCTAAAATTGCAGGACGATCGCGGATATTATAGTCAATTATTAATTCACTATTATCTGACTCATGAAAGCGAGTATTTTCACATCAAAGACCAGCAAGAATGGCATCAACAATTATCTTGGGGTGAAGGAAAAGTTTTTCTCCCAGATTTAAAGACTTACACTCTCAAAGTTGAAGCTATGAGAGCGTTAGGAATGCTGCAATTCTTAGAAAAAGGGCGAGGATTTACGGAAAATAATGATGATTTAATGTTGCTGAAAAATGTTGCTTTTCAGCATAGCAAGCACATTAAAAGAGTGCTGGGTATTAATTTGCTTGGGGAGAAAGAACAACTTCGGGGAATCAAAATACTCAGCCGATTGTTAAATTTGTTAGGTTTGAAGCTGAAGCAAGTAAATGAACTTTATCAAATCGATCCAGAAACCCTAAATGATGGTAGGCAAAAAATATTTGCAGTTTGGCATCAACGAGATGAATTGATGTTGACTCATATTAAGAGTGGTGGCTATAGGGTGACTGATTATTCGTCAGAATGGAAGGTTGAGATTATCGAAACCAAGCTTGAAAACTTAGACCAGAGATTAGACTTCTTGCATAAATAAGTTTTTATCTCACGCAGAGGAGCCAGCGCGTTGCGGAGGTTCCCTCCGTTGTAGCGACTGGCGTCGCGCAGAGGCGCAGAGAAGAGAACGCAAAGAAGGACTTTTACAAGAGGTCTATTGTCAAAGATATGACAAGGCACTGGGGACTGGGTACTAGGGAAGTGTAGGGAGTGTACGGCAAAGCCTTTGCCCTTTGCCCTTTGCCCTTTGCCCTTTGCCCCTTGCCCCATGCCCCATGCCCCTTTACAAAACAGATTGCCGCTTGAGACGTTTGTGAGCATACATCAACTCGTCAGATCTGGCAACGAGTTGTTCTAGTGACATATTCGTCTCTGGTGAGTAACGCTGTATTCCCATACTCATGGAAATTTCATAGCTACGGTTTTGCTGTTGATTGAAATTGGTAATGTTTGTTTGCAAATGTGTTTGGATATTTTCTGCATCTTTGAAATAGCTGGAAATGAAAACAATGAACTCATCTCCACCTAAACGAGCAACAATATCGGACTTACGAAAACTTTGCTTGAGTAATCGACCAGCATCAATAATCAAGGCATCTCCGACATCGTGACCAAGGGTGTCGTTAATCTGTTTTAGTCCGTCTAAATCAATGAAGATCACCCAGCATACGAGTTTCATCCGGTGAGCGATTTTCAGTTGTTGTTCAGCCAGTACGAAGAAGCCACGCCGATTATGCAATCCTGTTAGTTCATCGGTTAGTGATAACTGTCTTCCTTCGATCTCTGCTTGTTTGCGATTGTGAATTTCCTGGATAAGTTCCATCTGGGCGAACGCTTGACGGCTGAGGCGATGCAGCGCGTCTAATTGTCGGTCATTTAACTGACGCGGAATCATATCGATGACACACAATGTCCCGATGGCAAATCCATTGGATGTAACTAGCGGTACACCAGCATAAAAACGAATTTTGGGATTATTTTTAACTAAGGGATTGTTTGCAAAGCGATCGTCTTTGATGGTGTTATTAACTACTAATATCTTCTGTGGTTGCAGAATCGCATGGGAGCAAAAAGCCCACTCTCTGGGTATTTCCTTCACTTTTAGCCCCACTTTAGATTTAATCCATTGGCGATCGCTATCAATTAAGCTAATTAAAGCAATTGGAGTCTTACAAATGTAGGCAGCAAGAGCAGTCAGGTCATCAAATCCTTGTTCCGGCAGGGTATCGAGAATATTATAATCCTCTAATGCTTTGAGCCTTTCTGCTTCATTTTCAGGTAAAAGAGCAGGTCGGGTTTTCACAGATGAGCGTCTCAACTTTAGGCAACAAAGTCCGCTAGGCTGGAAGTTTTGCAATAATCGCAGCATTCTGTCTCGAACTTCAAACCTGCACGATAAAAACATCTCTGCAACGGAAATTAAAATTCGGTTGAATCTTGTACAGAGATATTTTATTGCATTATTATGTTCTTCATGCCTTCGGTCTGCTGTGTTGTTCATTTCACTCTAGCTTTGAGCTGCAAATTCCCTGGGTATGTAAATGCTTACAAAGTCTTGTGCCCAAAGCCAGGTTGAAAACGATCGATATTGGCTAAAAATTATCAAAACTTATGAAATTGTAAGAGTTCTTCGTCAAAGCTTGATATTTTTAATACTATAAACTCGCCTAGTAGTCTGCCAACCCAAAATTGCTAGGTTTGGACTGGGAAAAGGGGAAAGGGGAAGGGGGAAGGAATTAAAACCTTTTCCCTTTACCCCTTACCCTTTACCCCGCCAAGTTTCCTTGGCGAACCACTAGACCCTGAGAAAAGTTCGGGGAAATTATTGTAGTGGCGTTGTAAGACTAAAATGTTCCAAAAAAATTTGTACGGTGCGTTCGGCTAAAGAACGCACCAAAACTTCAGGTGATGCGCTACTACGTGTATTTCAAAAATCAAATATCAGTCTTATAGGACTCTAAAATCCCACTGCGAATAATTAGTTGCGGCCAAATTAATATAAAAAATCCCATCCAAGCTCCTAGAGGGATGGAAACGAGAACTGTTAACCAGATAGTTTTAAATAATAACCAGCTACCAGTAATCAGTGTCACACCTGTGAGAAGTATAGACCAGGGTTGACACCACCAAGGTTTGTAGTTCCAGGGATTGAGGGATTTTTGCTCAGACATTAATTTTATTTGGCAAATGTGCAAATGTTCCTTGAACAAGTTTAAACGTTATATAGCATTCCTAAATGAGTTGTGAAATTAGTTGTGGAGGCAGGCAATGGGCAATAGATTTTTTCACGAATGATTTAGGATTGCTATAGTGCTTTTTTTTGTTCCGGAGCTTACGTACTGGGGCAGGCAATAAATGTCCAAGTTGCCATATATGTTCCATCAAATGCGCTGGAATAATCAGCATTACTGTCAGAAATAAACCAATCAGGAATTACCTTTTGCTGGCGAACTCTTTCATCTAAGCCGATTTGTAAGGATATATTTTCGTGAACAATTTTTGCTTTGCTAATTTCTAGCATTTTTTCTACTGAATTTTGCAGCCATTTTGCTCGAACAAATAGGTTGTGAGATGGATGGTTTCCATAAGCAAAAGGTACAACGATCGCTAAATATCCTTTGTCGTTTAGTATTTTATCCAAGCAGAATTGAATAATTTCTACATCGTCTTTTTTTTCTTCGGTTTCCTTGTCAACGCTATGAAATAACAAACCTGCTAATACGACGGCATCAAATCTTTGTTTTTTTTCAACTAATTGAGATAAGAAAAGTGATAAATCTTTGGCAACAAACTTTCTATTGGGGTAAAGCTTTAAACATTCTTCAATAGCTAATTCACTGTGATCGACTCCCAGATAGTCGCATCGGACAGGTAAATATTTGCATAAAGCGCCATTACCGCAACCTAAATCCAATAAAGAGAAGGGCTTTTCTTCAAAAATTTTATCTAGAAAACTAGATGTAGGTGTATAACGTGTGAAATTTTCTGGTGCTTGGAAGTAAGAATAGTAGTCATCTTCAAAACGTTCTTCTTCAGATGTTTTCCGTTCAGGAATCAAATTAGTCATTATCAAAACCTATGATTACAAGGTTACTTTGATTTTCCTAAGCTATCAAAACCCTTAATTAAACAAGTATTTAGTTTGATAGGTTTTTTCGGAAAAGCAACGAGTAACTAGTTTTCCATTACCAGAATATTTGCTGTTGTTAATTTTAAAAATCTGTTGGAAGTTAGATTATAAATTCATCCTTATACAGGTTGCCAAAAGTACTTTAAGAGTGCTGTTTTACATGATGTTAACACTATTTTCAGCTACCAATTCCCTAAAGCAGTAGGGTGTCAAGTTTTGTCATACTCTATTTGTCCATAATCAAGTTTGATAATTCTGTCTGCTAAATGAAAATAGCGATTGTCATGGCTAATTACCAAGACTGTTTTACCACGCGATCGCAGTTCTGGTAATAGTTGAGTATAAAATATTCCTTTGAATATTGGATCTTGATCCGCTGCCCATTCATCGAATAGATAAATTGGTCTATCTTCCAAGTATGCTGTGAGTAAAGCTAGGCGTTTGCGTTGTCCTTGGGAAAGAGCAGTAGTAGAAAGTTGTCCATTTTCAACTTTTACTTTATGGTCTAATTGCAGTTGTTTAATATATTTTGTAGCTTGATTATCTAAGTTTGAATTTTTTAATCCTAAAAGTTCATCGAATAAATAAAAGTCGGAAAAAACCACAGAAAAATGCTGGCGATACCATTCGCGATTTTCTTGATTAATTAACTCGTTATCAAACCAAATGTCACCGCTAGCTGGAATATAAAGTCCAGTAATTAGTTTCGCTAAAGTAGATTTACCGCTACCATTCCCGCCGACAATGAAGACTAATTCCTGAGGATATAATGTTAGTTCAATCGGCCCGAAGATAAAGCTATTGTCTTCTTGATTTGTGTAGTAAGTGTGTGTAATATTTTGGAATTTTAAACTCTGCCACGAAGTTTTAATAGCAGGTGGAATAGTTGACACTTCAGAACGAGTAGCTAAAGATAAGCCCAATGAATCTATCTTTTGTAAAGCAATACCGGCTTTGCTTAATAGAGGAAGTTTGCTGATGATGTTATCCATTGGTAACACCAAGTAAGTGAAAGTCAAAATGTACCCAGAGAGAGTTGTGGCATCAAGAGCCAGTAAATTAGGCAGTACAAACAAGACAAAACCGATGGCAAAAAAGAAAACAAGTTGACCCCAGCTAGAAGTTGTAGCAAAAAGAGTTAAACCCTTAACATTATGATGGCGAAATTCATTAGCAGTTGCTTGTAGCTTTTCTTCTAAAAAAACTTGACGCCGCTGATAATTAAGCTTGAGTTCTTTGACTCCTTCGGTAATAGTGCGAAAATGCTTAAACAGTCGGTCTTCATCATCACGAGCCAGAGCGAGAAATTTTCTACCCTCAGTTAATAGCCACTGGCAACTAGCGATCGCTACTATGGAAATAGCACAAACCATCACCAGTACTAACCAAGAAAGCCAGGTTATATATGCAATGCAACCCACAACAATCGCTAAATTAATAAACAAAAAAGGCATCTGATAAACAGCATTGGCAACTGCTTGAATATCCTCAGTTAAAGTTGCCAATAATCGCGAGTTCCCTAAATCTTCTAAATGACTCAACTCAGAACCAAGAATTCGCCGACTCAAATGCATTCGCAACTTTAAAACTGCATTTTGAGAAAGGCGAATCAGCATCACTTGGGAAATAATACTGGTAATCAATGCAACTATGGCCAGCCCTGCAAAACCCCAAGCCATAGATGTAAAACGCTCAGGACTACCACTACTAGCAGCACGGCTAATCAAAGCAATCAAGCCAGCACTACTACCGCCACTTAAGAATCCAGTAACGATCGCGATCGCTACCATACCCCAAGCAGAACGTAAAAGAAAGTAAATCAAATTCACTCTAGTAACCAGTAGAACATTAGACTTCTTGCAGAAGTCGGGAAAAGGGGAAGGGGAAAGGGGGAAAGGTTTGGTATTTTCCCTTTACCCTTTAACATGAGTCCCTTTTCCCACCTCTTGCAAAAAGTACTTTTGCAAGAGGTCTATTTTAAAACCCCCACTTTAGTTTAGTGGGGGAAATGAACTAAAAATATCTTTCGTCTGTCTGAGTTGTATCTACTAAATTTGCCTGTTTAACTTCTAGTTCATAACCATAATTCGGCATTTTATTTGAGTTTTTTGTGCCTATACTTTCTCACTTTTTTAAGGGTGGGTTGCCTTGTGCCTTCTGCCTCCTGAAAAGATTAATCATTTTAACGCGGTTTATTCAAGGAATCACTCATTTGAGTACCTGTATACTTAGGAACCCATCCTTCTGCATTTGCAAAATAGCGTACTGCTTTGAAATTCAACGATGCATTTGGGCTACACCAATGCTCAACACCCGCTCTGATGTAGAGATAGTCTTGTGGCTGAATTAAAAGCTGTACTTGGCTACCATCGGGTCGCACGAAGCCATAGATCATTTCTCCTGCCAACATGTAGAGGGGTTCAGCAGCATTGTGAGTGTGGTAACGACCGTATGTTGCTATCAACTGATGAAGATTGGGGGAACCTGGATGGAGATTCAGTAAGTCAGACCAGAGAGCCTCGTTTTCTTGCTGAATAAATTCAAAGACGCTGTTATGGAGTTCTAGAATATAAAGTTTTTCAGACTCTGTTAAAACCTCTTGGTCTACCAGATTTGGGAAAAGGAGCGATGTTCCTGGGTCGTAGTGTCTTAGTTGAATACCAAGAGGGGCAAGTTCACGAACTATTTCGCCTAAATCGCTCTCAATTGTGCCGTCATCAAGTAGGAGGTTAGCCATGATAAAAAGACTAATTAACTATTAACAAAAGTATACTCAACTTTTTACTCAAAAACCACTATTGCCGATTGACAAACCGGGGAATGGCTATAGGGAGATGGGGAAGTGTGGGGAGTGTGGGGAGTGTGGGGAGTGTGGGGAGAGAGGGGAGTGTGGGGAGAGAGGTGGGAAAGATTTCTTCCCCATCCTCCCACACCTCCCACACTTCCTGCTTGCCCCATGCCCCATGCCCAATGCCCAATTCACAGAATAAAATTTATCAATAGAATGATGCTGTTTGGTGCCATTAACATCTAAGCTAGTACGGGTGAACTATCTTGAGTATAGAATGTCTGACTTAATTCTGTTTTGGCATCGTCGGGATTTACGCATTTGTGATAATACGGGACTGGCTGCGGCACGGCGGCAGAGTCCGAAAGTGGTGGGTGTGTTTTGCCTCGATCCCCTGATTTTGGAACGAGATGATGTTGCTCCGGTGAGGGTAACTTATATGATTGGCTGTT
This sequence comes from Nostoc sp. DedQUE12a, assembly GCA_034530795.1. GTDB lineage: Bacteria > Cyanobacteriota > Cyanobacteriia > Cyanobacteriales > Nostocaceae > Nostoc. The sequence continues at coordinate 26,376 of JAVRCH010000159.1, read as the reverse complement.
TGGAGAAATTACAACAGCGATATGCTGAAGTTGGCAGCGAGTTGTTAATACTTCATGGCAATCCTGTGCAAAAGATACCAGCTTTAGCTGAGGCGTTATCAGCGAAAGCTGTTTTTTGGAATTGGGATGTAGAACCTTATTCCCAAGAACGCGATCGCACTATTATAGATGCCCTTAAAGAAAAAAGTATTCAGTTTCTTACCCAAAACTGGGATCAAATTCTCCATTCTCCAGAAGAAATACGGTCGGGCAGTAATCAACCTTATACGGTTTATACTCCCTTTTGGAAAAATTGGATTAACAAACCTAAGAGTCAACCAGTAGAAACTCTGCAAAATGCCGAGGGGTTAACGGAAACTGAACAAGAAATTGCAAAACAAGCAGGAGCGATAGCATTACCTTCTGCAAAAGACTTAGGATTTATTTGGGATGGAGGATTAATTCTTTCACCAGGAGAAGCGGCGGCACAAGAACGGCTAGAGGAATTTAGCACTAAAGCTATTACTGAATACCAAGAACAGCGCAATTTTCCCGCAGTTGATGGAACATCGCAACTGAGTGCAGCTTTAAAATTTGGTGTAATTGGCATTCGCACTGTTTGGCAAGTCACAACGCAAGCACTAGAAAATAGTCGTAGCGAGGAAGCAACAGCCGCTATCCGCACATGGCAACAGGAACTAGCCTGGCGCGAGTTTTATCAACACGCAATGTATAACTTTCCCGAATTGGCTGATGGTGCTTTCCGCGATACCTTCAAAAATTTTCCTTGGGAAACTAACGAAGAACATTTCCAAGCTTGGTGCGAAGGAAGAACTGGTTACCCCATTGTGGATGCAGCAATGCGCCAGTTGAATGAAAGCGGTTGGATGCACAACCGTTGTCGGATGATTGTTGCTAGTTTTCTCACCAAAGACTTACTAATTAATCCCCAACTGGGAGAAAAATACTTCATGCAGAAACTGATTGACGCTGATTTATCTGCTAATAATGGCGGTTGGCAATGGAGTGCTTCTAGTGGGATGGATCCCAAACCCGTGCGAATTTTCAACCCAGCCAGTCAAGCGCAAAAATTCGATCCAGATGGGGAGTATATTCGCCAATGGGTGACAGAATTGCGGTCTGTGGATACAGAATATTTAGTTACTGGTAAAATTCCACCTTTAGAACGCCATGCTGCTGGTTATCCGGAACCAATCGTAGATCATAAAAGACAACAACAGCAGTTTAAACAGCGTTATCAACAACAAAAAACCGTCAGTAGTCCTCAGTAACTGAAGTTGTGAACGCCAAAGCCTTGAGGCGTTCTCGCACAGTAGCCGCACAAGTACCGATTATGGGCAATTCAGCGGACATCATATTATCGTATAATCCACTGAGAAGCTGACTTTACCAAGATTGCAGTCTTCTGTTTTGGATGCTTGACCGCAAATGCCCTGATACTTTAATTTGCCTTGTTAATAAATTCCGCAAAAACACCGTTACTTAATTTGTCTTTCCGATCAAAACTGAGAGCATCCAGTTGATTAGGGTTTATTTATGACCAGCCCTGTAACGACGGTTATCCAGGTCAATTTAAAGATGGCTCTGGAGGTAGCTCAAGAATTGGAGCAAGCTCCATATACTAAACTCGGTGCTTATTGTTTAGAAATTTTGCGGGAAATAGGATGTCCTGGTACTGAACTCCCAGATAACTTACGGACTCGCGATCAGCAGCTCAATTTCATCACTGGCTTTGCGTCTTATGCTTTTGGGGAGGTACAAAATGTCCAAAGCATTAATTGAAGATATCTTTAATGATTCAGAAGAGGCACAAGAAATTACTTTTCCTGCCACAGATCGAGATTTATTAATTTTAACAGAAAAATTTTTAGGGTTTGAAATTCCCTCAAAGGTTTTCTTGCAAGCTATATCGATCGCTGCTTACGATTGTGCATCTGCTTTTCGCTATGTTGATAATTATTTGGCTATGCTCAAGAATAAGAATAAGCGTAAGCATAAAAAATTACTTGTGTTCAAGGCTGCGACTAATTTTGAAAATAATTGAGTCGTCTTTTCACAAAGTAATACCATTTTGGATTTGAGATTTTTGATTGTGTTCGGGCGTGCATCTTCTAGAAAATGAGTTACTCAGTCAGCAGATTTTTGGTAACTCCATCTATTACAATCCTGATTTAAATTTGGTATAACTAAAACCCAATAACGGTTTAGATAAGATAATTTGCATCACCAATGGTTTATATAGAGACGTTGTATTACAACGTCTCTATATACATTTGTTTGAAGAAGGCAGCTATGCTGAAGGCAATTAGTGAGGCGCAGCACCACACTAATTGAAAACCTCTAAATCATAGATTTAGAGGGGGTCTGAAATCCAGTTTAGGCAAGGTAAAAAGGCATACCTTAAAACTTTTTCTTCCCTTCTGCCCTCTGCCCTCTGCCTTCTGCCTTGCCCGAAGGGCAGATAATTCACAATTCAAAACAATTAGGAATTAGGCAAGACAAATTTGTTCATACCTCTTGCCAGCAATATCCCAAGTGAATTCTGCTTCTACTAGTTGTCTGGCATTTTGGGACAGTTGCGATCGCAATTGTGGATTCTCGAATAATTTACTAATTGCACTGACGTACTCGGCAGGCTGATTGGCTCGTAATGCACGTAATGGTTCGCTAGCACCGTCTACAGCTAATCCTTCTAAACCGCGATCGCTTCCCACTACTGGTACACCAGCTGCCATTGCTTCTAGGGTCTTGTTTTTAATGCCAAATCCAGTCCGCATAGGTACAATGCAGATGGTTGCTTTGTGTAAATATTCTACCATTGAAGGTACGCGACCAGTAACATTAATTCCTGGTTTTTTACCAAGTGCTAAAACTTCTGGTGCAGGGTGAGAACCGACAATATCAAAAGTTGTATCAGGATATTTTTTCTGGATTTCTGGCAATACTTGATTGCTGAAAAAGCAGACAGCATCAACATTCGCTAAATAATCCATTGCACCAATAAAAATTAAATGATGTCCCCCTGGATCGCTGGTACGATAGGGAAAAGAAACTAAATCTACGCCGTTGGGGATAACTGTAATTTTACTATTAGGGTTAAATTCTTCTATTTGCAGTTTATCTTCTTCTGTTGTCACAACAATTTCCGAAAATTTAGCACAGTAATTTTGTTCGTAACGGCGCAAAAGTGGCAGATTGATTTTGTCTCTAATTGTGTTTTGAGAAATACCAATCGCTAGTTGTTTGCGACAAGTAGCATAAACAGAACTATGAACATTAACTATAGTTTTTAGCTGTTTCTGAAAATGTGGCTGCACATAAATTTCATTGACGCTATGCTCGCAGGTCATCGCATCACATTTCCCCGCTTCTACCCAGTTATTAATCCAGGTCTGCATCTCCACTGAATAGTGGTTGAGTACGCTTGGCGGCGTACCGTGTAACAAAAATTTACTAAAACGCTGTATTTTTTTTAACATTTTAGCTGTAGTTGCAGGTTCTTGCGGGCGATCGAAAACTACCAAATGATCGACACAATCACGTAATCCTGCTAATTCCGCATCAGTAACGCCGCGTTCGCGCTGAGTAACTAAGGTAACATTATGCTCTTGAGCTAAGTACTTAAGTAAATAAAATGTCCTGACTTGGGTTCCTCCCCTTGTGGGCGGGTAGGGAAAGGTGCAAGATACCATTAAAATGTTCATACAAGTAATGCATCAAATGTGATACATACACCATGACTGATTCATGCTTGTATGTCATCATAAGTATCCCTTAATATATGATTTGTAAAATTTTCATAAATTAAAGCAAACAAAAAGCTAGTTACTCATTAACAGGTAGTAATAGTAAATTTACTGTATAGTTCAACCTCAGCTGTTGTTTTTACAGTCAAGTATAAGTCAGTATGTAACTGTCACTGACAAAGTGCTGAGCGAACAAACTAGTCTAGAAGTTAAGTAGGATTTAGTAAAATGAAATCATTTGGTATTTATACGCTTGCCAATGATACTGTATACGACCAATTAGTTGCTTTGCTAAACAGCATTGAGGTAAATGTTGGAGAAAATATTCCTGTTTGCGTGATTCCCTATAACCAGCAATTAGACTTGGTTAAACAGGAAATCAAATCTAGAAAAAATGTCACACTTTTTGAAGATTGGGAAGCAATTCACCGCTGGGATAATTTCATCAATGAGCTTTGGGATGCTCATCCAAGAGCAAATGATTCCAAATTGAATCGTCCCGGATGGTACAAAGGCTTTGTACACCGAAAGTTTGCTTCTTTTAATGGTGATTTTGAGAGATTTGTGTTTTATGATGCTGATAGTTTAGCCATGAAACCAATAGATGATGTTTTTGAAAAACTCGATAATTACGACTTAATATTTAACGATTGGGAACATGCTAAACCTAGAGAAAAAACACAATTAAATCTGGAAGTACTGGAAAAAGTAACCCAGCTAACAGAAACCCAATTGCGTGCAAAAATTCATTGTGATAGTTTTTTTGGTTCTAAGCGGTTGCTTTTTGGTGGCGAAGATTTAGATATAATTAAACAAAAATGGATTGAAGAACGTGAATTTGAATGGATTCGTCCAGGTTCTTGGTGGTCTAGTTCTGGCATATTCGTTTATATAACTTTATACGGCGATCCCCGAATATTTAACTTTACCCTCAGCCCCAATCCTCAAGATAGAACAGGTAACTGTGCTAATGCAGACAGGTTCGTTAATATTAATAATGTTCTTTATAATCAAGATGGTTTAAAACCAATTCATCGCATTCACTACATGAGCTATTCTTCTATTGACTTTACCCGATTATCTCAGGGAGAAGACGTGAATATCGATTATAGAGATGAGTTTTTATATTATCGATTTCTCAAAGAGCCAGAACGAAAACCAAAAGAATTGAAAGCTCCTAGTGTGATGTCACAAATGAATCGGTTTTTGAAAAAATCGCGGAAGAAACTTCAGAGAATGATTTCTTAAGGAAGAACTTAGAAGATAGCAGGTTAGGTTGAATATAAGCGTTACCCAACAAAACTTTGATAACGATTTAAGATTAGATTATGCTGTTGTTTGAATGGCGATCGCCTTACTTTAAAGCCTAAATAAGCAGGCGATCGCTCTTAATGATAAAAACTTAACCTAAAACAACACGATCGCGTCCTTGTCTTTTGGCGTGATAAAGTGCTTTTTCCGCAGCATTAACTAAATTAGCAGGCTCAGTTTCCACTGCGGGAATAATACTAGCTACGCCTAAACTCACAGTCAAAACAGGAGCAGGCAAACCACCAATACTAGGATACTTACACTGAATTGCCAAAGCTTTTATTTCCTCTCGAATATATTCGGCGATGTACATTGCAGCAGCAACATCTATTTTTGCAAGAATCACAAATTCTTCACCACCATAACGAGCCACTAGTACCTCACTGTTTTCATCTCTGAAATCTCCTTTTGGGAAAGTTGCAGAAGAATTAGTAGGAGGATTAGCAATTTTCCTAGAAAATGAGAAACTACTATTACCCAGCAAGCATTTTACGCAGTTACAGATAGTATTAGCGATTTCTTGTAAACACCGATCTCCTGCGGCAACGCCGTAAGTTTTATTATAAATTTTGAAATAGTCAATATCGCATAAAATTAGTGATATTGGGGTGCGTTGACTAACAGAGTTCTGCCATTGAATTTGTAGGGAAGTTTGAAAATAGCGGCGATTTACTAATTGAGTTAGTTCATCCAAGCTAGAAAAGACAAATAATTGTTGATTTTCTAGTTGCAAACGTTCAACATGATTATTGTTACAACTTTCATTTATTTTTAAATTTCCGCGAAAATATAAACTATATAATTCACATGTGGGAGTACAGCGATCGCCTTCTAAATTAATTAGCCCCATACCCTGTAATTTATATGCCAATCCTAGTTCTAATTTCACATAATTTTTAGCGTTAATTACTCGATAAAAAGCAGCTGCTAAATCTGGGTTATTTCGTAGTGCTAATATATATTGCCTTAAATGCTCATGATAAATTCCTGACTCTGTAGGTGCTTGTTGCAATAGCTGTTTTAAATTGCCTTGTAATCCTCCTTTACCTACAAGATGATATAAAGCCAATCGTACCAAGTAAGGATGTCCCCCCAGCATTGCCATTAAACTATCAGCGTCTTTACCATCTGTCCAATCTAAACCGTGACGCTGTGCTAAATCTTGCACTTGTTCTTTTGTAAACAAAGGCAACTTAATCGGCAAACCAATATTAAATGGTGATTGAGTCAGTTTTATAGGAACAATAATTTCCGTGGAATAAACCAGAACCAAGCGGAGTTTTTGCCAAATTTCAACTGCTTTAGCTTGTTCGTGCCACGAACGCACTAATGATAACAATTCTGGGGCAATTTCCTGATAATCAAACACCCAATCAGCTTCATTCAAAACTAAAACTAAAGGAGTTTCCAACGCAGACAACAAATAATTTTGGAAATAGATAGAGCAGCTGACTTTGCTACCCATCTCTTCATCCCAATAATCATTAAGTTTTGGTTCTAGCTGTAATTCCCGACTTACATTGGCACAAAACCAACGCAAAAATTTATCCAAATTGGCCAATACTGTTTTGTCTGCTTGCTGAAAATCTAAACTCACGGTGCGGAAGTTTTGCTTTTTAGCGCGTGCAAGCAACCGCAAAACTAAAGAGCTTTTCCCCATTTTCTTGGGTGCTTTGATGCAGATGACGCTCCCCGGTTGAGCTATTTCTGCGTAAGCGAGTTCCTCAATTGGCGGACGACAAATGTAGAATCTGGAATTTAGAGATACAGGGCCACTAGGAAATTCCAAGGATATGGCTGTGGCAGCTTGGTTAAATTCCCTAAGTAACTGCTGATGTGCTTTGCCAAGACGATGATTTTCTAGAGTCTCGCGGAAATTGGATTGATTTATTGATTCTTTGTAAAAATCACTCAGAATTTGCCATAAATCAGCGGCAATTATCCTGATGCGATCCTCAGGATAATTGCTTTCAACTGCTACGTTTGTGTAGGTTTTTCCTTCCCAGGCAGAACGTAATACAATTTCTTGGAGTGTTGTTAAACCGGTAGCTTGACTGGCTTTTAATAAGAGTACTACTTCATCTATTGTCATTACTGATTGACTCTAATTAAGCATAAAATTGTCTCACAGGATTATTCTTAGCAAGTGCATGTAGCTTGTTGAGTGTGGGTAAGAGCTAGCTATTTTCAAAAAGATACAAATATATCATTCCTAAATGAGTTGTCAAATTAGTTGTGAGGCAGGCAATAGGCAATAAATTTTTCATGAATGATTTAAGATTGCTATCAGTCTGGATAATTTTTGGTATACTCAGATTTTTGATGTGATTTCATCATAAATTTTTTTGACAAATTTTTCTTATTTTTTCAATTTTATGTGATTTTATCTACTTTTTTGAGACATATTTTAGAATGTAGATGCAGACAAATTAACTGTTTTTTTCATAAATAGCTCAGGCGATCGCAACAAAGGTGAGATTTGTCAGTTTAGTTTTTGCTAAATTACATCAAAATTAACGATCTGGGCTGATAATCTGAGATCTAAGTTACAGTCTAATCAACTCAATTAACGATTTGTTAACAAAACCGTATTGTCCATAACTAGATTGTCAGGGTACTAAGACATCGTAGGGATAAGCACAGCATATCTTCTTCATCGTCACAGTGGCTATGCATAATGAGTTTTAATACCCAAAAATAATATACGGTTACGGTTATATATAATATTACTGCATTTCTTACGTACCCAGTACAACTCGAAAAACCTAATTCTATCCCTACTCCCCACTCCTTATTCCCTATTTTCAATTAAAATCTATGACTTCAAGCATTTCTACCAAACCTCGGAAGTTACCCACCCAAGCGATCGCAGCAAAAATATTTCATTGGTGTAACATCATTAGTCTGTTTCTCATGCTCACCAGCGGACTACAAATTTACAACGCCAACCCTGTTTTTGGTGGACGTTCGGGTTTACATATTCCGCCAATATTTACCTTGGGAGGCTGGCTTGCAGGAGGTAGACATTGGCATTTTGCAGCAATGTGGCTATTTTCACTAAATCTCTTATGGTATGGAATTTACATTTTAATTACCCGACGTTGGCGACATCGGTTTGTAGGAGCTAACGACCTCAAAGCATTACAAAAAACTCAAAATTCCAAACGTCTTATTTATGCCTGGCATCGTATCGCGTATACAGCAATTATTCCAATTTTGCTGTTGGCATTATTTACAGGAATAGGAATGTATAAACCTGCTCAATTTCATTGGATTGGAGATTTTTTTGGTAGTTGGCAAGCGTTACGAATTGTTCACTTTGCCTCAGTACCAATGGTTATCTTATTTGCAGTAATTCACTATTTATTAGGGCGTCAAGCAGGAGGTTCTGAACTCACAGAATCAATGTTTTGGTAAAAAATAAAAGAGCATTGGCAATGCTGATTGTTGATTGTTAACTGTTAAGTTTGAGTGAGGAGTTTCGTAGGTTGGGTTGAGGAACGTAGCAAGATACCCCAGGGTAACCCAACCTACAGTTAGTATTTTTGTGTCAAAATATTAAATTTAATGGAAGATTTCATAGATCCACAGAGGTGTACGCTACCTAGATGGGAATGCGTTAACAAAGGACTCAATCAATGGGATATGTAATTGCAACTGCAAATATGAAAGGCGGCGTTGGTAAAACCACCCTTACTGTGAACTTAGCTACCTGTTTAGCTAAAAACCATGGCAAGCGGGTGCTTGTTCTTGATTTGGATAGCCAAATTAGTGCCACGCTTAGTCTGATGTCACCATTAGATTTTGCTAAACGTCGTAAACAAAGTAAGACATTTAGATATCTCATAGACGAGGTTATCAATCCAGAACCACAAGCAAAGCTGACAATTCAAGATATCATTCAATCCCAGGTTTGTAATCTTCCCGGACTGGATTTATTACCTGGAGATATTGATTTGTACGATGAATTTGTTGTGTCAGAGATGCTACATCAACAAGCGACTGCTTTAGGTGAACAAGACTTTGAAACGATTTGGAATCGCTTTGAAAGAGTTTTGATAAACAACATTTTAAAACCTGTGCGGCAAGAATATGACTTTATCCTTCTTGATTGTGCCCCCGGTTATAATCTTTTGACTCGTAGTGCTTTAGCTGCCAGCGATTTCTATATACTTCCTGCTAAACCAGAACCCTTGTCTGTAGTGGGTATTCAACTACTAGAAAGACGAATCGCCCAATTAAAAGATAGTCACGGAAATGAAACAAAGATAGATATAAAAATGTTAGGAATTGTCTTTAGTATGTCCAGTGCTAACCTACTAACGGGGAGATACTATAAACAAGTGATGCACCGTGTTGTTGAAGATTTCGGTGTTGAAAAAATTTGCAAGGTACAAATACCAGTTGATGTGAATGTTGCTAAGGCTGTTGATAGTTTTATGCCAGCTGTTTTAAATGCCCCTCAATCACCTGGCTCAAAAGCATTCTTTCAATTAACTCAGGAGTTGCTGCAAAAACTATAGCCCTAGTTAATCATTCATAAACAACAAAATTCCCTAATTCGTTGAAAATTAGGGAATTTTTTATTGCCGATTTTTATATAGAAAAATAATATATAAAAAAATAAAATTTGTTAATAATTAAGCTAGTTATTTTCTAAATCCAGTACTTATACTGAAGCTATAATAGCTAGATTCAGTTATTGAGTGAAAAGGCCAGTAAATCTAGCTAAGAAACAATGACTAGTAACGATTCTCTACAGGCAGAGAAAAATCAACCCTTGCGAATGCGTTTACCGTGTACTCTGAGTTATCTAGAAACCTGGGGCTTTGGGTTGACGGGTCATGTTGGATGGATTGGTACTGCGCCCATTATTCATGCAGCATTAGGGTCTAAAGCTATCTTAGTTTGGTTGTTTGGCACCATTGTCTCCTTTTTACTTAATTTGCAGGTACAAAGTTTAGGAAAACATTGGTCAGATGTCGCAGGAGGAACACCGAACTATACCACAAGGCTATTAAAAAACTTTCCTTACTTAGGTCGTTACGTAGCTTTAGGATACTTTTTTAGTTGGACAGCAGCACCAGCGCTGTACGCAATTATTTTGACAAACCTGATTAAAGTCAATTTTCAAACATTAGATATTGTTTGTCCAGAAACTTTTTTAAAATTTCTATTTACAGCAATTCCTTTTATTGTGGCATTCAGTGGTAGTCGTGCTTTAGCACTGCTGCACTTATTTTTTGTGTTCCCAGCGATTTTATTACTGTTTTTATTTTGCATTCAAGGTCTGATATGGTTAACCTTCTCAAACACTAGTTTTAACTTCCCTGCAATTAGTATACATAGCTTGAGCTTTCAAGAATGGGCAAAGTGGTTTTTTCTGGCCAGCTATTCAATTTATGCTTGTGAAACTACTTCTTCTTTTGTTGCTGATAGCCACAATCCAGATAAAACTTTGAAGTTTTTAACTGTGGCTGCTTGGTTAATTCCTCCGGTATTTTTAGGCAGTTCTTGGGTCTTAACGTGTTCGGCTCCAAATCAAGCAATAGGCGACGATGCTTTTTTAAATTTGCTAGCAGCTTCTCTACCTTTTTGGGGTCAATACGCCTCTTTTTTAGTAACACTTTTAATTACAGTATCTTGCCTTCTAAGTTCTGCTACCGCAGTTTCTAATTCTCCTCGCGTATTATATCAACTTGCCTTAGACGGTCAGGTTTCTGAGATATTTACAGTAGTTTCTCGTCAAGGTGTTCTTGGCCCTGCGATTTTTGTTGCCTTTCTCCTCAGTCTACTTTGTTTAAATTTGGGAAATGTATCTCAATTAGTGACGGTGGCAGGTACTTGTTATCTTTTGTCGATTATGGGACTACATTTAGGATTATGGTTGTCTCGAAGTCAACCAGAGGTTTTATGGCCTTGGTGGTCACTTGGTTTTTTCTTTATAGAAGCGATAGTTCTAATAGTGGGAGGTTTAGCCTGGAATTGGAGAGATTTTTTAGTTGGATTATTATTACCGATTTTTTTAATGTTAGGAGATACAGTGCTAAGCCGCGTAAGTTGTGCGGCATCGTATCCAAAATTTTGGAAAGAAATTTATGATAAAAAGCCTACTAAACACAATCCAGACTTTGTTGTATTACAGGTGATTGTTTTAGTATCATTAATTTGCATTACTGCTACAAGCAGTTGGTTTATCCGGGATTTATTAGGCAAAGTTACTAATAATAGCCACAACTCTTTATTAGCAATTTTACTAGTGACGCTTTCTTTTGCAGGAGTGGCGATCGCCTGTTGGACAACTCTACCACAAATTGTTGCTATTGATGAGGCACGCAAACAAGCAAAAAACTTATTTATCACTACTCTCGATACAGTTCCAGATACTGTTTTAGTCTTAGATGAAAACGGTATTATTTGTCAAACAAATGCATCTGCTGAAGAATTATTTGAATTGAGTATTCAGCAATTACTTGGGCAAAATTTGAATCAAATCTTAATGTGCTATCACGGCAAACCTGAGCAATGGCCTATTAGGAGCGAGCAAACTTTAAAAATCAACCAAGGTCTGCGAATTGTTGAATCAACTGTTTCCCGGCCATTTAATCCCCAACTACGAGAGTATGTTGTGATTGTACGTGACATCACTCAACGTAAACTAGCAGAGGAAGAATTAGTCCAATACCGTTGCCAGCTTGAGCAACTAGTTTTAGAACGCACCATAGAACTTATTCGAGTTAATCAACAACTCCAACAAGACATTATCAAGCGTCAAGAAGCACAAGAGCAATTACTACACAATACACTTCATGATGGGCTAACTGGGTTACCCAATCAACGTTTATTTATCGAGCGAGTGCAGCAGTCCATAGAACGTACTAAACAGGACAAAAATTATTTGTTTGCTGTACTTTTTTTAGACTTAGACCGCTTTAAAGTCGTGAATGATAGTCTGGGGCATCTACTAGGAAATCAACTTTTGATTGCAATTTCTCATCGTCTCAAGTCAGTTGTCCGAACTGGAGATATAGTTGCCCGTTTTGGTGGAGATGAGTTCACAATCTTAATTGAAGAAATTGAAAATGTTAACACCGCCATACAGATAGCTGAACGTATTAAAAAGGTGCTAGCTTTACCATTTCAATTGAATGAACATAGGGTGTTCACTAATGCTAGTATTGGTATTGCTTTGAGTAAAGCAGATTATCAGCAAGCAGCGCAGATTATCCGCGATGCCGATGTGGCAATGTATTCTGCTAAAGCACTTGGTAAAGCACGTTACGAGGTGTTTGACCAAAAAATGCACGAGGGTGCATCTTTGCTCTTAGAATTAGAAACTGCTCTGCGACATGCACTGCTGCTCAAGCAAGAGGAATTTCATCTTTACTACCAGCCAATTGTTTCACTCATAACTGGCAAAATTATTGGATTTGAAGCATTGATACGCTGGCATCATCCAGAACGAGGAATTGTTTCTCCTCAAGATTTTATTCCCTTGGCGGAAGAAACTGGAATGATTGTTAGTATCGGACAATGGGTACTTTACCAAGCGTGCCAACAAATGCATACATGGCATCAACAATTTCCTAGTTCATTAAACTTGACAATTAGCGTCAATTTCTCTGGTAAACAGGTTACCCAAGCTGATATCTTTAAACAAGTTAAACAGACTTTACAACAAACTGGACTAGAGCCATGTAGTTTGAAATTAGAAATTACTGAAAGTTTGTTGATGGATAATTTTGAATTAGCTAATACCGTGCTTTCTGAGTTAACTGCGCTGAATGTTGAGTTACATATGGATGATTTTGGTACTGGCTATTCATCTTTGAATTATCTGCATCGGCTACCAATAAAAACTATTAAAATTGACCGTTCTTTTGTCAACAATATAGGTAGTCGAGGGGAAAATTTAGAAATTGTACGAGCAATTGTTACGTTAGCTCATAATTTAAATATGTCTGTAACAGCAGAAGGAATAGAAACTGTAGAGCAGTTAGCACAACTTAAGGCATTGCAATGTGATTATGGACAAGGATATTTCTTTTTACCACCTATGCAAAGTGGAGAAGTAGAAAGATTACTTGCTGCTAACTTTTGTTACAAAGACTTTTTAAGGAACTAAATTGTTATTAGTCATTAGTCATTAGTCATTAGTTATTAGTCATTGGTTATTTCTCCCTCATCTCCCCATGCCCAATGCCCAATGCCCTATAATAATTTAGCTTACTGCCTGTAGCTGTAAATCTTGTACTTGCTCAAACAACCTTTGTTCTAAAACAAGTTCATCAATAAAAGTATCGATTTTCTCTTTATCGATATTCTGCATAACTACAATGTGTACCCAATTCTCAAAACTTGCTAACTGCCACTTTTTAATTAACCTTTGAGAAGGTTTCTTAAACACAACAGTAGTAGAGAAATTATTCAGCATACATGGGTATTCTCTCAATTGAAGTTGTTGAAAAAGATATTGAGCATTCCGAATACAGGTCTTTGCTTCTCTGGCTAAGCCGTTATAACCTCTGCTTTGCAGTGCATACCAGAGAATTAGAGGAGCATGGCCGTTTCTAGAACCGAGAATAGTTGTATCTTTGGAACCAATATATTCAATCATTGTTTCCACTCTTTCTACCCATTTCTTCTTCGTTAAGACGACGCCACAAGGTAATGGAGAACCCATGAATTTAGCAGAAATAGCTACGCTATCTATGGGTTTTTGAAAGTTAACTTGAGGAGCGCCATCTAAAAAGGGTAATATTAATCCTGAAAGTGCGGCATCACAATGAATGTAGTAATTTTTAATTTGATAACGCTCTAAAATTTCGATAACTTTGTCTAGATTATCGATCGCACCTTTAACAGTAGTGCCAATATTTAAATTTATGATCGCTGGATACTCACGATTTTGGCTAATTAGCTGTGCAAAATGGCGATAATCCATTTCACCATTAATTTGCGAATCCACAACTTGATGTTTGATGCGAAATAATCTGGCTGCTTTAGGAATTGAGTAATGAGAGTCTTCTGATGAATAAAGAATTCCATTTGGATAAATTTCTCTTGCTAAAAACATTCCATATAAATTTCCTTCAGTTCCTCCAGCAGTGACATAACCCCAAAATTTATGTTCGGGGAGCTTATAAAGTTGGGCAAAAAAAGATAAAACTTCTTGTTCAAATTGACGAGAATGCAGACCAAAATCTGGTTCTACATAAGGATCCCCAGCATTATTTAACATGTAATTAAAAGATTTAACTATCTCACTGTAATCGCAAGTTAAATTGTATGGATAGCCTGCGTGAAAGTGCGATCGCTGTTCTATCTCTTGCAAAAAATTTCCCAACTTTTTAGTAACTATATCCGACATATTCTGCATTTGTTTAGTTTTGATTCAAGGGAAGTTTTAATCTAATTTCTACATATAAACCCAATTTCTTTACTATTTTTTTAGTATTAAGAATCATCAGATTTATGATGGAAAATAATATCAGTGCAAACACGGAAAAAATTTTTTAATCCTATTTGAAGCTTTGCAAGCTCTACCACTGGTAAATATTTGAATATAGAATTTAGCAAACTATTCTTAATACGTAAATATCGAAAAATACTGTAATTGTTCAACGGGAATTGATATGAACTCCGGATAATCACTTATTAAAATCTCTGTGCATCTTTGCATCAGAGCATCTTCTTGAAATGAAATACGAACAATCACTTATAGTAGGCAATAGGCAATAGGCAACAGGCAACAGCGTTAAAAGCCCTTTGGTATCTAGGTTTTAGGGTCAGCTTCTTGTTTTGAAGTATGCTTCTTTATTGAAGATTTCTTTGTGTGGAAGCATCAGAAGTACGGAGATTTAGGGAAAGACTCTTACCAACTTCTCCTCTACTTCCCCACTCCCTCACAAGCGTAGATTTTTCACAAAGCCTATTTTTTAGTTCCGAAATTTTCCCCGCGTCCCCGCGTCCCCCACTCCTACTCCCCCATCTTCTTCCAAGGAAGCTTGATTGTGAATCTACTGCCTTTGCCTAATTGACTTTCAGCATGGACACTACCACCGTGGGACTCTACAATTGTTTGCACAGTTAGTAATCCTAAACCTGTGTTTGCACGACGGGAATATGAACTTTCATCCGGGTCTAAAGGTTGAAATAATTGGAACAGGTCATCGGAAGGAATACCAATGCCAGTATCAACGATGCTGAAAAAGATATATTGCTTTGTGGGGTGTGGTTGGATTTCAATCCAAACTTTGCCTCCCTCTGGAGTATATTTAACAGCGTTGCTTAACAGATTGATGAACGCTTCTCGAATGCGGTCTTCATCAACTTGGATGGGTGGGAGTTCTTCAGGTGCTTGTACGCTCAACTGGATATGTTTTTGCAATGCCAGAGGTTTAACAAAGTTCAGACAAGAGTCACATAGTTCTTCAATTGAAGTCGAAGCTAGTTGTAGTTCCATTTTGTTAAATTCAATATCGGTTAAGTCGAGGATGTGGTTGATTAATTTCAAGAGATTCTTGGCGCTATTTTAGAGATTATTTAGAGACAGGCGCTGTTGTTCGCTCAAAAGGTCGTATACTTCATTTTGCAGTGCTTTGGCGATCGCCAGCATGGAGTTTAAAGGGACAATCCCATATCTAAAGATAGGGCTTGTAATATAAACACCTGATGTATAGCACCACGTATCTCGACACAAACCTTTTAAATTATTTCACATATGTTCGGGGAGCGTGCCGTAGGCAAGACGGGGGATTGTACAATTTGGCACAAGGGTTTTTTCTCGCTATTCCCTTTCAATTCTCCCCTTTCCCTTGTCCTCTTCTGCTCAAGTGCCAATATATCACTTCTGGCAGAAGAACAAAAAGTTATAAAGTTTCAAGAAAAAAGCTTGACATTTAGAGTTCAGAACTCGGCATTTAGAGGGTAAAGGGTAAAGGGTAAAGGGTAAAGGGTAAAGGGTAAAGGTTTTTTCTTTCCCGTTTCCCCCAAAACCCGACAAGTATTGAGACTCAAGACACTTTTAAACCTCAGTTCTGATGTATGCAATAAATTCAAGAAAAACTCTAACAATTTGTCTCTGATGAAGATTTATTAGTTGTAACTTGCATTATCAAGGAAATCTAACTGTAGACAGATGAAATCTGAAACGTTACTGTTGGGAAGAATGTGGCTTCTTTGTGTTTAGCCTATATTCCAAGTGTAGACGCTAAAGACAAGGAATGAATCATTTGATATGGGATTTATACTTGATTGTTGAACAAAACTTAGTACATCTTTATTCCTTTTTACCTGTTTCCCGTTCCCCAAAACCCATTCACTCTCTTTACGAGGGATTCTCCAAATCAAATCGGATTCCCATATTACTCTAAGGTGTATTTCATTCCGTCCACAGCTAGTCCCAAGATATAGGTTTTATTACTCATGCTCAACGTGTCCACTCACAATTCTCAACAAAATCAGCAATTGATTGATACTACTGATTGGAACGTTATTGAAACGGAATTTGATCCGACGCGATTGCATCACAAAGAAACAGTTTTTACCCTTGCTAACGGCTATTTGGGAGTGCGAGGTAGTTTCGAGGAAGGATATTCTCAAGATTCTTCCGCCACGCTCATTCATGGTGTTTATGATGATGTGAAAATTGCTCATACTGAACTTGTGAATTGTCCTAACTGGCTGCCATTGACAATCAAAGTAGCAGGCGAAAGCTTTAGTATGGAGAGTGGTGAAATTCTCAACTATGAGCGTCGGCTTGATTTGCGTTTGGGTTTAGTTAGCCGTGATGTGCGCTGGCGTAGTCCTAGTGGTCATACATTAGATTTTCACTTTCAGCGGTTCGCTAGTTTAGCAGATGGACATGTTTTAGCAATTCGTACTCAAATCACATCTATAGACTTTGAGGGTGAAGTTACCGTGGAAGCGGGGTTTGATGCCGAACCCCATACCCAAGGCGTTAGACATTGGCGAACGATAAGCCAAGGCGGTGTAGATCGAATTATCTGGCTGAATAGTCAAACTCTGCACTCAGCTATTCAACTGGGGATGGCGGCTAAGTTAGTGATAGAAGATGACGACACTACACCCGTGGGCGTAGAAAATCGGGAGCGTCCGACATTGGCAACCTCCTTTGAGTTTTACCCAGGAAAAACGGTGACAGTGGAAAAGATTGTCACTGTGTTTACTTCACGGGAGACAGAACTCCCCATTGCCGCAGCCATAGAAAGGCTAGGTAAAGAACCCAGGTATGCTACTTTGTTAGCTGCTCACATTGCTGCATGGGAGCAAGTGTGGCAAGACAGTGACATTATTATTGAAGGCGATCGCCAAGCTCAATTAAGTGTCCGTTATAATCTCTTCCAATTACTAGCTGTCACACCGCGTAACGATGACCGAGTGAGCATTCCTCCCAAAAGCCTCTGTGGTTTTGCCTATAGCGGACACATCTTTTGGGATACGGAAATTTTCATGCTTCCCTTGCTCACCTACACTCAGCCAGCTCTAGCCCGGAACTTGCTCACCTACCGCTATCACACTTTACCAGGAGCTAGACGCAAAGCCCAAGAAGCAGGTTATCAAGGAGCGATGTTTGCTTGGGAAAGTGCTGCTACCGGCGATGAAGTCACCCCGCGCTGGGTGCCAACTCCCAGCGGCGAATTAGTCCGTATTTGGTGCGGTGACATTGAAGTGCATATCACCGCAGATATCGCTTATGCAGTATTACACTACTGGCACACCACCAACGATGATGAATGGATACGGGATTATGGCGCCGAAATTATCTTAGATACGGCGGTTTTCTGGGAAAGTCGCGTGCACTGGAACCAAGAGCGGCACAGCTATGACATTCTGGATGTAATTGGCCCTGACGAAAATCACGATCGCGTCGATAACAATGCCTTCACCAATCTCATGGTAGACTGGCACTTACAATCAGCTTTGGCGCTGTGGGACTGGCTCAAGCAAGCATACCCCGAAACCTCAGCCCAATTAGCCCAAAAACTCAACTTAACTACAGAACGTCTGCACCATTGGGCAGAAATCCCAGAGCATTTATTTGTGAATCAAGATCCAAAAACAGGTTTAATTGAACAGTTTGAAGGGTTTTTCCAGCTAGAAGATATTAACTTTGCTGATTACGAACCACGTACTAAATCTCTGCAAGGTCTATTGGGAATTGAAGCCACAAGCCAAAAGCAGATTCTCAAGCAGCCAGATGTGTTGATGCTTTTGTATTTGATGCGTGAGCGTTATGACTATAACACCCTCGCCGCTAACTGGGACTATTACAACCAACGCACAGATCACACCTACGGTTCATCACTCGGCCCAGCCATTCATGCCGTCTTAGCCTGCGACCTGAATCAACCAACCGAAGCTTATACACATTTCATGCGATCGGCCTTGGTAGACTTAGAAGATGTCCGACTCAATGCAGGTGAAGGAATTCACGCCGCCAGTGCTGGAGGAGTTTGGCAAGCAGTAGTCTTTGGCTTTGGCGGTATCCGCATGACTCAATTTGGCCCAGTGGCTTGTCCCAACCTTCCACCTCACTGGAAGCGTTTGAAGTTTCGCCTGCAATGGCGTAACGAGTGGTATGACTTCGACTTGGGAGTTGAACAAGAAGTCAAAGTTCCCAATTTGGTAGAAGAAAGCGTCAAAATAAGTTGATTTTTTTGGTGTTGATGATTTTTAGTATCATCCTCCTCCAGGCGTCTAGACACGTAGATGCGATGTCTACAAAAAACTTACCTACGCACATCTTGTGATGTTTGGCGTTGCTGATTTCATCTATGAAATCGATTGTGCACGATCTGGAAATCTTTGTAGAGACGTTGCAATACAACGTCTCTACTAAATTAATAAATCAAAGCGTAGAGATTAATAACGATACCAATAGCGATCGCGTTCATAACGACGGCGATCGTTACGAATATTGCGAAGGTCGTTATCCCTGTCATAACGGCGATAGTTGTCGCGGTCATAACGGCGATGATTGTCGCGGTCATAGCGGCGATGATTATCGCGGTCATAACGGCGATCGTAGCGGCGGTCATTGTCACGAATGTTGCGAAAATCGCGATCGCGGTCATAATCGCGATATCTGTAGTGACGACTCTGAAGCTCATAGTTACCATCATCATTGTGATGATAGCTATAGCTATCTAATTCAGCAAGATAAGAGGCATCAGCTTTAGGAGAAATAGCCAAAGCTGAAGCAGAAGCTATCAAGCCTGCCAGAAAAATAGAGGCAAAGCGGTTCATAATGTGAGTGGAAAGTTGTTGATAGTAATTTATGCCAGTCCAGTCTGTTTACGAAGAGCAGATTCCACAAGTCTTTAGATTAATCTTATCAATGTTGAATCAAGAAGATAAGTTTTTTTGGGTGCAATGATTGATAAAAATTTTGTCGTCTATGATACTTTTTGACTATGAAAAGTCAGATTGATACGTAATATTGTTAGTTAAAGCAACAAACTATAACTTAGGATTATTTGGGTAGATGTCAACGGGTCGCTTTTTTGGACTTCTGTTACTTTTTGCCGCTTTACTACTATTTTCAGCTTGGGTAACAGTAAACCATGCCTATCTGCTGAAGATGATTCATTCAATATATTTAAAAGTTCTTGAGCAATTTTGAGAGCTTACTGTCGTCAATTAACGATTTACGGGTTCCACCTGGTAATCGTTTAGAAAAGCTAGAAACAAACTATTACAGCAGATACAGCTTTGCGTTTATCTCGCTATTTTGGTAACAGCGCTCAGTTTTGGTTGAATTTACAAAGGCAATATAATATACGTTAAGCTCTTAAAGAAAATATTGTCTTTTCTCGGATTGTTACTAAATTTCTGCAATCCAGCGTCAACAAATGCGAAAGAATAAGTAGGTCGGTGTGAATATTTATCATTGGGATGAGGCAGGAGGCAGAAGGCAGGAGGCAGGAGGGAAGAGGATTTGAGTCTATTTAATTTTTCTTAACATAGTTTGGTTTTTTCACATTGTTCTACTTACGTAGATTTAATCAAAAGTCTCAAACTTAAAGAGTTAGACAGCCCTAATAACTGATAACTTGGAAATTGATATTAGGAGTCGTTTTATGGTTCTACAAATTCAACCCACCCAAAAAGAACCAATTGTTACTTGGGAAGCACTCCCAGCTGACTTCATTTTACCTGACGATCCAGTGGAAAATATTCAACAACCAGCTCTGGCTGCGGCGCTTACCGATGCTTTGGGAACCGCAGAACGCATCCAACCACAGATGCTAATTGGCTCTAATTTTGGACTGGTCGCCACAGTCAATAAAAAAATCGTCGTCAAAGCACCAGACTGGTTTTACGTCCCTCAAGTACACCCTGTAGCCGCTGATGTAATTCGGCGTAGCTATACTCAGAATTTAGAAGGTGCTGCTGTGGCTGTGGTGATGGAATTTCTCTCAGACACAGAAGGTGGAGAACTCTCGGTTCGCTCAACTCCACCTTACGGTAAGCTTTATTTTTACGAACGAATTCTCAAGGTTCCAACCTACGTAACCTACGACCCCTACGAACCTAATTTAGAAGTACGCTGCTTGCAAAATGGGCGATATATTTTGCAGCAAGCAGATAGCAATGGACGCTTTTGGATTCCTGAGTTAAATTTATTCCTAGGAATTTGGTATGGTGAAAGACTTTGCCAAACCACAAATTGGCTGCGGTGGTGGGATACAGAAGGAAATTTGCTTTTTTGGAGTAGCGAACAAGCTGAACAGGAACGCCAACGCGCTGAGCAGGAACGCCAACGTGCTGAACAGGAAAGTCAACGTGCTGAGCAGGAGCGCCAACGTGCTGATGTATTAGCAGCTAGGTTACGTGAATTAGGTGTTGATCCTGATGCGTAGGCGCAGCCCTTCGTAGACATCGCATAACCTTAAGAAATGCTGGGAATAATAATTTTGGGACATCTGCACCAAAATTCCATGAAACAGCAAAAAAATCAATTCAGTCATCTTACTGCGATCGAAAGAACTTATCTATCATTTCCAGCACAGCTTTTATTAAATCAAAACCTATTACAAGGCAAAATACTAGACTTTGGTTGTGGCTTTGGTAATGATGTGCAAATATTACGCCAAAAAGGCTGTGACATTACAGGTTACGATCCTTATTATTTTCCAGAATATCCTCAGAATAAATTTGATACAATAATTTGCTTTTACGTTTTAAATGTTTTATTTGCTGAAGAACAAGCTAATATTTTGATGCAAATCTCACACTTATTAAAAGCTGGAGGCAAAGCTTACTACGCTGTGAGAAGGGATATTAAAAAAGAAGGTTTTCGCGAACATTATGTTCACAAAAAACCTACATATCAATGTATTGCCAAGCTTCCTTTCCCTTCACTTTATTTAGATGAGCATCGGGAGGTTTATGAATATATTCACTATAATCATCAGCAAAATTCATCTAATTATTGTATATTTTGTAATCCCCGTAAAAATCTCACACTCTTAACTGAATCAGCAACAGCTTACGCTATATTTGATGGCTATCCTATTAGTAAAGGACATGTTTTAGTTATTCCTAAACGTCATGTTAGCAACTATTTTAAACTACCATTTAAAGAACAATCGGCTTGTTGGTTTATGGTAAATAAAGTGCAAGAAATTCTCAAGACTGAATTTGAGCCTGATGGTTTTAATGTAGGAATGAACATAAATCGAGAAGCAGGCCAAAATATTATGCACGCCAGTATTCATATCATCCCTCGTTACAAAGGTGATACTGTTTCTCCCAAAAATGGAATCAGGAACGTTATTCCTAAAAAGTAACAATTTTTGTTTCATAACAGCTTTTAGTAGCAAAACTAGATTATCTTGAAATTTTGTTGAAAATCTTTTCAAATATCTACCTAACCTAGATTATCTGGATCGATTCCCAGCGCTCTTAATTGTTCTGCTAATTGTTGAACGCGTTGTTCTGCAATGTCAGCGCGTTGTGCTTCTTGTTGAGCGCGTTGTGCTTCTTGTTGAGCGCGTTGTGCTTCTTGTTGAGCGCGTTGTGCTTCTTGTTGAGCGCGTTGTGCTTCTTGTTGAGCGCGTTGTGCTTCTTGCTGGGCGCGTTCGACTTCTAGTTTAATTTGTTCTGCTGGTGTGGGATAGCGTTTTCCAGTCTCATCATACCAATACATCCATTCTCGCGTTACGCCGCTATAGTTTCCCCTTTCGCAACCAATTCCTAAACCAATTTCTGGTAACCAAACGGGGTTTCCTTCTTGCAATTCATACCTACCATTAACTAATTTATGCACTTCTAATCGAGGTTTGCGGCGGCGGCGAGAAGAATAAATCACATAGTAAAGTACACCCAATGCCGCATATTCATCCAATTTAGTGCTGTACTCTTTGCGATAATTTTGGGAAACAACTTCTAATACCAAAATCGGTAGAATGTTTTCATCCCATAGCACATAACTGGGACGTAGTTCCTCATCATAAAACCGCTCTACTCCTAAGCTCAAAAACCCATCTGGCACGATCGCCGGCTTATCTGGGTGATAATAAATACCCATATCTATCCCAAAAAACCAGTCCATACGTTCTGCCCAAAGTATCAGCAGTATCGACTTGAGCAAACCTGGTATTAATTCTTGTAGTTCATTATCCACAGGGGTTTCATCAGAGTCGGGTAGTTCTTCGGCTGAAGGCAAGTACCTTGGCAAGTTGTACTCTAACATGGCTTCGTCTCCCGAAAACTCAAATAGCACTTGGTTGTTTTTGGGCCACCAGAATTATAGCGATTTTTAGTGGAACAGGTGTTGTAAGAAATATATGAGAGCGATCGCTCTCATGCAAAAGCTGAAAAAAGCAACCTATAACTACAAGCTGTCTTTGCAGCGTTTAAAATATCTCCAGCGAGTAAACAAAAAGCCTCGGTTAGTTTAACTGACCAATCTGGGATATTCCGCAAAGTTGCTGAAGCCGATAAAATTTTTGGTAACTCTTAACTATTAATAAATATATCGAGTTCGATGCCATTCATGCTTTATATTTAGCGAGAGGGTAGTGGAAACACTCACTCATGTTCAAAGACTAGGAGGCAGCAGCCATCACCACCAAGCAACTCGCGCCCGCACACCATCAGCACGCAGTGTAACTCAAGGTTAAGTTGATATTAAAACTGATAATTTTTGCTGAATTGCGACAGATAAAGACTACACTAAAAAGTCTTGTGCAGCAAAACCTGTAGCTTTAAATAAAGTAATCATGTCTAAGGTTCTTGTCTCTGATTCTATTGACCAAGCTGGAATTGACATTCTTTCTCAAGTTGCTACTGTTGATGTCAAAACAGGTCTAAAACCAGCAGAACTGATAGAAATTATTGGTGAGTACGACGCACTAATGATTCGTTCTGGTACGCGCGTCACTCAAGAAATTATTGAAGCTGGTACCCAGCTAAAAATCATCGGTCGCGCTGGTGTCGGTGTGGATAATGTGGATGTTCCCGCCGCCACACGCCGAGGAATTGTCGTAGTTAATTCCCCAGAAGGAAACACCATTGCTGCTGCCGAACATGCTATAGCAATGATTTTAGCTTTGTCTCGCCACATCCCCGATGCTAACGCTTCGGTGAAACGTGGTGCATGGGATCGCAATAGCTTTATCGGTGCAGAAGTTTATAAAAAAACTCTCGGTATTGTCGGTTTGGGTAAAATTGGCTCCCATGTAGCTGCTGTGGCTAAGGCAATGGGGATGAAATTACTAGCTTATGACCCCTTTATCTCCACAGAACGGGCCGAACAAATTGGCTGTCAGTTAGTAGAACTGGATTTACTCTTCCAGCAAGCAGATTATATCACCCTACACATTCCTAAAACTCCAGAAACTACCCACTTAATCAATGCCGTAACCCTGGCAAAGATGAAACCGACAGCCCGGATTGTTAACTGCGCTCGTGGTGGGATCATTGAAGAAAATGCTTTAGCAGCAGCAATCAAAGCTGGTAAAATCGCAGGTGCAGCCCTGGATGTGTTCGAGTCAGAACCACTGGGAGAATCGGAATTGCGATCGCTAGGCAAGGAAGTCATCCTCACCCCCCACTTGGGAGCATCCACCACGGAAGCACAAGTAAATGTAGCCATTGATGTCGCTGAACAAATTCGGGATGTACTTCTAGGACTACCAGCGCGTTCCGCCGTTAACATTCCCGGACTCGGCCCCGATGTGTTGGAAGAACTCAAACCCTACATGCAACTAGCAGAAACTCTAGGTAATTTAGTAGGACAGCTAGCTGGCGGACGAGTGGAAGTTCTGAATGTGCGACTGCAAGGGGAACTCGCAACTAACAAAAGCCAGCCTTTGGTAGTAGCTGCCCTCAAAGGACTACTTTACCAAGCTTTGCGGGAACGCGTAAATTACGTAAATGCCAGCATCGAAGCCAAAGAACGAGGAATTCGCGTAATTGAAACCCGCGACGCTTCTGTTAGAGATTATGCCGGCACACTGCATCTAGAAGCCACTGGTACTTTGGGTACTCATTCTGTCACAGGCGCTTTGTTGGGTGAGCGAGAAATTCATCTCACTGACGTTGATGGTTTCCCGATTAACGTTCCACCCAGTAAATATATGCTGTTTACCCTACACCGCGATATGCCGGGAATTATCGGTAAACTCGGCTCGCTGCTTGGCAGTTTCAATGTGAACATTGCCAGTATGCAAGTCGGTAGAAAAATCGTCCGTGGTGATGCAGTCATGGCTCTCAGCATTGACGACCCTTTACCTGAGGGCATTTTAGATGAGATTATTAAAGTCCCTGGCATTCGGGACGCTTATACTGTAACACTTTAGAACTCAGAAGCCAGGAGCCAGGAGTCAGAAGCAATAACTCCTCCTGACTCCTGAATTCTGAATTCTGTTAGCGCAGCGGGGCGTAGCCCATTCTGAATTCTGAAACATGGCAAACACCTGGTGGGAATTACAAATTTTATGCGAACCAGACCTGGAAGATTCTATCTTTTGGCGACTGGAAGATTTTGGCTGCCGTGGCACAGCTAGTGAAAGCAAAGGAAATTCCTCTTTAATCAGGGGTTACTTGCCGACAATTCAAACACAACTATTAGATTTAGCCGCACTATCGCTACGGCTGCGTCAAGATGCCCTCTGTGTAAGGCTTTCATCTCCCACCCTGCGCTGGGAATTGATTGATGAAGAAGATTGGGCCACTAGCTGGAAGCAATATTGGCATCCCCAAGAAATTGGCGATCGCTTTTTGATTAACCCCGCTTGGCTACCATTACCAGAAACAAACCAACGGTTAGTAATTCGTCTCGACCCTGGTGTAGCATTTGGTACGGGAAACCATGCCACAACTCAGCTATGTTTAGAATCTTTGGAAATGCGTCTGAGTGAGGTACCACAATCATTTGTGGGTAGTGGTAATAAACAAGAGCATACGGTAATTGCTGATATTGGCTGTGGTTCCGGTATCCTTTCTATTGGAGCATTACTACTAGGAGCAGAGAAAGTCTACGCGGTTGATAATGACCCCTTGGCGGTGCAATCAACTATCAGCAATCGCACCTTGAATGAGATTAGCGCAGAACGTTTAATACCTGCGCTAGGAAGTGTAGACGTTTTGACAACACTGCTGGAAAAGCCAGTAGACGGTATTGTTTGCAATATTTTGGCTAATGTAATTATTGAGTTGGTTCCAGAAATGAGTGCGATCGCTAAGCCTAACACTTGGGCTATCTTCAGCGGTATTTTACTCGAACAATCTAAAGCTGTCGCTGACGCTTTAGAAAAACACGGCTGGGTGGTTGCTACCCTGTGGAAACGCAAAGAATGGTGTTGTTTAAATGTAAGGCGTTCTTAAGCAAAAAACATCAACTGAAATAGGTTTGCTAACAACCTAATTGTTCCTTTTGCCTGAGTCACTACCTCTTGAAAACTGATACTTTTGGATAACCTGCTCAATTTTGGAAGTCACCACATTTATTCTGCCTTTTACCTTCTCAAAATCAATATTCACCCAAATATAAGCTTTGTTGCGTATTTCTTGCTTATGACCCATAGTTTGTCTCACTTGTCAAAAAAATTTATTATATCTATACAATATAGCTCTCCTAATTTCTAAACTACTTTCTGAAGACATATAAGTAGTTATGCTTAATGTTTACTTAAGGTTTTATATCATGTCCGGTTAATTAGTTATGATTCCCACGGTGATTGCACCCCACCCCTTAATCCCCTCCCCGCAGGCGGGGAGGGGAGACAAAGCGCAGCTTTGGCTCTTTGGGGTTCTTGCTGTTTAACAAGCAATCAAGCTGACATGA